>JALFNS010000024.1 GCA_022773945.1 Clostridiales bacterium | reverse complement strand
CCCGACGGTAAATTTTTTCTACTTGCGGGGAATATGTTCCATTCCCTGAATATACAGCCAGCTGAGGGTGCACCTTCAGTTCCCTGCCTCCTCCCAGAACGCAGTGAAGAAGGAGAATGTTAGGCTTTTCTCCCTCGCGGGGCACCACCAGTCTCATGTCCTTCGGTTCCAGCCTGTATTTCCTGCAAAGGCAAAGAATATCGACAAGCCTTGACGGTCTGTGGACCATGAATAAATGACCCTTGTCTCTCAGCATCCATGCACCTGTTCTTATGAAGGTTTCGAGGTCTGCACTTGTCTCCTGCCGTGCCAGAAATCTGGCCCTGTTTCCGTTCTCTATACCGGCTCCTCTCGGCACATAGGGCGGATTGGTAACAACCGCATCGAAGGCTCCTCCCATCTGAGGATAATCATCCTTCAGCCGGCATATATCTTCATTTATAAAGCTTATTCTGTCCTCCAGACCATTGAGCTGCAGACTTTGCACGGCAAGCTCCACGGCCTCACGCTGAAGCTCGATGCCGGTAATGCTGCGGTTTTCGTCCAGATAACTGAGTATCAGCGGGATTATGCCGTTTCCCGTGCCCAGATCCGCGAAAGCCCTGCTTCCTCCGCACAGTGAATCTGCAAAGTCTGCAAGCAGAACCGCATCGATTCCGTATCTGAAGCCTTCATCGCTCTGAACCAGCTTCAGGTTTCCGAAGCCTGTATTATCGGTGCTGTTCATTATCTATTTCTTCTTCCCGTTATTCTTCCTGTTCATTCTGCGGATATCCTCCTTGCCGTAGGAGTAAAAATCCGTGCTCAGCTTCTCTTCTCCGTCCTCATCTCCATCCTTATCCTCTACGACAAGTCTGCATTTAATCAGGTTCTCGAGAATGTTCACATCCGTTACAATGCCCGGACCATCAGGGGTTCTGACTCTCTCTCCCACATTCGGCATGCCCTTCTTCATCTCCACATAGAGATCGTTCTCGTACTTCAGGCAGCACATGAGCCTGCCGCAGATTCCGGAAATTTTCGTCGGATTCAGTGAAAGGTTCTGGAGCTTTGCCATCTTGATGGACACCGGTTCAAAGTCCGACAGCCAGGTGTTACAGCAAAGGCCTCTTCCGCAGTTTCCCACGCCGCCGATCATCTTAGCCTCGTCTCTGACTCCGATCTGGCGCAGTTCTATTCTCATTCTGAATACCGAGGCAAGGTCCTTGACCAGCTCTCTGAAATCCACTCTGCCGTCCGCGGTGAAGTAGAATACAACCTTGCTGTTGTCGAAGGTATACTCAGCATCTATAAGTTTCATCTCCAGCCCGTGAGCAATTATCTTCCCGTGGCAGATCTTCATTGCCTTTTCCTTCTTGGCCAGATTCTCCTTGTGATGCTGTGTATCCTCCTCGGTCGCCTTTCTCACTATATTCTTCAGGGGAGCAACCAGAGAGGATTCGTCTATTTCGGTTTCCCCCATGGTAACATTGCCGTACTCTATTCCTCTGGCCGTTTCGACTATTACGTCATCGCCCAGCTTGACCTCACTGTCTCCGGGTCCGAAATAGTACATCTTGCCCGCGTCCTTGAATTTAACTCCCACAACTTTTATCATAATCAATCCTCCGTTGTTATTTCCCTTTATCTGCATATATCCAGGAAGAATCTCCTGATGCAGTTATCTATGCTTCTTCCCTTCTGAAGCCGCCTCTTGGCTGTTTCTGCGGCGTGTATGAATTTATATCCGTCCTCGTCCTTGAGAAGTGATACTCCCGTGCCCCCGCATACCACCATATCACGGTAAATCTGCTGGATTCTGTCCAGAATATTTATGGCGTTCTCTCTGCTCGTCGTGCCGCTCCTGCCGATGATACAGCACATATCACAGAAGCTTCCGCCTCTCAGGGACAGCTCTGCTATCTTCTCCGCCTTCTCCGCATCCTTGCCCTTAACCTCGTTGTTCAGACTCATATCAAGACTGAACTTGACACACCTGGATCTTATTGTCGGAAGCAGTTCCTCCATGTTCTCGGAGAGAAGTATTATAATCGTATCTCCCGGGGGTTCCTCAAGCGTTTTGAGAAGCTTGTTCGCCGCAGCATCCACCATATAATCGGCATTACGTATAACGACAATGTTTCTGCTTCCGAAGGGCTTGACCGACAGCCTCAGCTGCAGTTCCTTAATCTGATCTGCGACAATATGCTGCCTGTCCTCCGGGATATCGATGTATATTATATCCTCATGCCCGTCATGATCCACCTTAATACAGCTGCTGCATCTGCCGCAGTTTTCTCCTCTGCCGTCGGGACACAGAATACCCTTTATGAAGGATTTTGCGAATCCCGTTTTGTCAAAGGCTGCAGGCGCCTCGAAAATATAGGCATGAGAAAGCCTGCCGTTAGCCACACGGTCCTCCAGCCTGGATATTATACCTTCATTTCCCTCAATGTGAAAATTCATGCTTCCCCCCTGCGGGATTCAACCTCATCCCAGATCCTGCTGGAGATGTTCTCCACTGTATCACGCGCGTCAATGCCGACTACACGATCGGGATCAGCTTTCTCGATAAGCTCATAGCCGCGGCAGACCCTGTCTTTGAATGAGTCCGGAGCCATCTCAATCCTGTCCTTCTCCCTATCTCTGATGCGAGTCTCGCCGAGATTGGCATCAGACCTGAGAAGAATTGTCAGGTCAGGCATTATCCCTCCCAGTGCGTAGCTGTTAACAGCACTGACACAGTCTCCGAGTTCTCTGCCGTAAGCCTGGTAGGCTATGCTTGAATCTATGAACCTGTCGCATATTACGGTACGTCCTGCCCTGAGAGCAGGTGCAATCACCTCCTCGACAAGCTGTGCACGTGCAGCGGCATAGAGAAGCATCTCCGTCACATCAGTCATCTCGCTGTTACCTTTGTCGAGAATTATCTCTCTGATTTTCTCGCTTATAGGCGTACCGCCCGGTTCTCTGAGGAATATAACATCCTCACCATTACTCTCCAGGCGTTTCTTCAGTATTTCTATCTGGGTAGACTTGCCGGAGCCGTCCATACCCTCAAATGTAATAAAGAATCCCTTACTCATTTCTTAGATTTCTTCTTTTTTATCAGTGAATTGCACTCGCCGATCAAGCTGCTCACGATAGCCTTCATAATCAGTGCCACAGGCACCAGAATCAGGAGTACGAATATGAATTTGACAAAAGACATTACCTGTTTCCCCTTATTGCATAACTTATACAAGTATACCACAAAAGCGGGCCGTCAAAATGGATTTAAAATAAAAAAATAAGCGGCAACGTCATACTTTCCCGGGCGGTCTCCCACCAAGTATCATCAGCGCTAAGGAGCTTAACTTCTGTGTTCGGTATGGGAACAGGTGTGCCCTCCTTGCTAT
>JALFNS010000023.1 GCA_022773945.1 Clostridiales bacterium | reverse complement strand
TCTGTACTTTACAGTATCGATGATTGTAACCCTGTTATCTGCAAGGGAGATGTGATTACCTGTATCGCTGTCCTTTGCGGTAGTACCGATGCTTATTACATCATCTGTCACTGTTCCAAGGTTTACTGTCATATTGTCTCTATAGATTCTAAACTCGACGTTTTCTGCAAGCTTAAGACCCTTGTTACCCTCTCCTCTTATCTCATCAAGATTGTAGTAGTCGTAGAGGAGTGCTCCCTTCTCGTCATCTATTGCATCAATCTCGCCAAACCAGAGTCCGCTTTCGGCTGTTCCTACGTTAGTATCCTCCTTGTGGGAATTGAAGCCTGATGACGTGTCGATCATTCCGTTTTCGTCTGTGCAGATAATGTGGCTTTCACCTGTTGTCTTTGAGGTTATCTTAAACTGCACCCCGGGAAGTCTTGTCATGGTTCCGTCCTTTACCTTTACAAGCTGGATATCTCCACGCTTTATCTGCTCAGCAACCTCAGGGTCCTTTCCGATTACAGGAGCATTAAAGGTGTTTACCGTATCTACTGTTTCGCTTCCCTCTTTGATTTCAGCTGTATATACCTTGCTGTTAAGAAGGTATCCCTCAGGTGCCTTAACCTCCTGAATGGTTACTGTTCCGAGCGGAAAGCATATGCTGCCCTTGCTGTCCAGGTAAAATGCCGAATTCTCAAAGCTCATGTCAAGATAAGCATCCGTAAGCTCTGCCTTTCCCTCTGAATCTGTAATCACTCTCCAGGTTCTGTCTAAAGTCTTGCCGCCGTCCTTGTGCTTGTAGTACTTAATCTCATATACTGCACCGGAAAGCTTTGCTCCGCCCTGAGGCTCAGCTTTACCTGTCTCGGCATCACCCTTCTGAAGCATGAGGCTTACAGGATTGTTCTTTGGCACCTCAGATACGCTGACATTTGTAATCTGTTCATTCTTTACCGTGCAATTATGGCTCTCAGTATCAACAGCAAAGCCCTTTGATGCATCAAGCTCCTTAATCACATAGTCAGCTACAAGCACATTGTCAAGTGTGCAGGCTCCGTTAGCATCTGTTGTCATCGTGTAGCAGAGCTTGCCTTTGCAGTACACTCCGTACCTTGCGCCCTGAAGTGAATAGCAGCTGTTTGCATCTGACATCTCCTTGTTAGAAGATGCCTTCTTAAGCTTAATTGTTCCCACATCATTAAAGGAGCCAAGGATATCCTGCCTGCCGTCATTCCTGATTCTAAATGCCCTGTAGTTTGCAGGTGGATCAGGTAGAGTCTTGATATATTCATAGAGGCTCTTTGCCTTGTTCTTCCAGGAATCACTCAGCCCCTTGAACGGATCTGACTCTGCACTTGTTGTCTTGTCATAGGCAATCGAGATAATAATGTGAGTCAGCGCATACGCATCATCCTCACCATCCCACTGACCGCTAAGCTTCTTGTCCGTGTACTCTGCAAAGCCCGGTCCTCCAAGGCCGTAGTAGAGGCACTTGGCAAGCATCGAATCAAAGTCGATGAAGTTGTACGAATAGGTTCCTGCGGAAGGTGCAGCAAGCTGAGGCTGCGCGCAGAACACCGGATTGTCCTTATCGCCTGCGTAGAAGTAGTGGGTGAAATGAGATGAATAATCTATCACCCTTCCCACCTTAAGCGTGATGGTTCCGTCTGCCGCAAAAGCCCTCTCGGGAAGCGCCGCGCCAAACACCGAAAACATCATGGCGACAAGCATCAGAATCGCGACGGCCTTCCTTCTACCGTTTGCTGTTACTTTGTCTTTTGTCATGAAATTTGTTCCTCCTTTCCATGCAAAAGGCGACTCTCGCAGGGGCTGATAATTCCCCGTGCAAAAGCCGCTTATGAAATACTTTGCTTTACTACCTACGGAAGAGCGATAACCTACGGAAGGATAATACCTACGGAAGAGAAAGAGTATTGTCTTATATATCCTCTCCTCTTCCGAAGGTTATATGCTCCGTATGTCATCAGTCTTCATAGGCTGTTGTCATCTCTCAAGATCTCTCTGTTTTCTAAGATATCTTCCGTAGTGCTCAAGGGCCTTAAGGATATATTCCTCCCTCTCGCTAACCGGAAGGTCTCTCGGAAGAAGTTTTATTGTTCTTTCATCACGAAGGATTACCTTCTCCCTCTGGTTAGGTTTCTCCTCCTGCATGATTGCTGATATCACCTCAGGTGTCAGCTTGCCCTGCTTAAAGAGACCCTTCATGCGCATTGCCTGGTCGTGAGACGGAGTGCATGCCTCAATCTCCATGTTCTCCAGTAACTCCTCCTGTAATTCCTTTGGGAGGTATGAAATCTCAACTGCAGGCCTCATGGCAATCTGACCTTCATCTACCAGCTCGAGAATCTCAGGGATGAGCTCGGTGAGACGGATATATTTCCTCACCTGTTCATGACTTTCTCCAACTTCCCTAGCTAATAATTCTCTGGAAGTTCTTCCTTCAGAATTCTGCAACAGTGTTGCTGAATTTTCTTTGGTTGGTCGTCCAGGCATTCTTTTCATTGCCTCATACCTCATTTTGTACGCAAACGCCTTCTCACTTGGCAGTATCACTGTTCTCTGAAGATTGCTGTCGCACATGAATATTGTCGCTGCATCCCTGTCAAGCTCTACAATCTCACACCGTAGGGTTTCAAGCCCCAGAAGCTGACATGCTCTCCATCGCCTGTGGCCCGAAAGCATCTCATATCTGCCGTCCTCCTTTTTCCTTACAGTTGCGGGAGTTAGCACACCGTTTTCCCTGATGCTTTCCACAAGGTTCATCATGTCCTCATCGTCCTTTACCTTGTACGGGTGGTTCGGGAACTCATCAATCTCATCAAGCGGAATCTCGTGGATTCTTGCAAGCTTTGCATCGTCTCTCATCTCCTGAGTTGTGAATAAATCATCTGCACTCCCAAGAGTGAACCTTGGCTTTTTCTCTTGCGGCATCTCTGATCACCTCCTTTGCAAGTCCTCTGTATGCAGCTGCAACATCGCTTCTCGGCTCATATCCGAATATGCTTACCCCGACAGCAGGAGTCTCCGCAGCCTTGATTCTCATTGGAATCTGATTCTCGAATATCCTCATCTTCGGATACATCTGGTGAATCATTTCAGGCACTTCTGAAGCGAAGGTTGTCCTGGCATCCACAAGTGTCATGAGAACGCCATCAACCTTAAGGTCCGGATTAACGAATTTCTGAACCTTGGATACGGTCCTCAAGAGCTGATCCATTCCTTTTGCCGGAAGATAGTGCGCCTGAACCGGAATGATGACCGAATCTGCAGCAGAAAGAGCATTTATTGTAATCATTCCAAGCGACGGCATGCAGTCTATGATGACAAAGTCGAAGTTGTTCTTTACCTTGTCCACATAGCCTTTAAGAACTCTTTCTCTGTTCATGGTCCCCACAAGGTTCATCTCCATCGCAGAAAGATCCAGATTGGACGGTAGAAGATATATCCCATCCTTACTTTCGAGAAGTCCGTCTCTCCAGTCGAACTTCTCTTCGTTTATGGCCCTTGTCATCATCTCGGCCACTGTCACATCAAGCGTATCGGTTCTGTTAAAGCCAAGGCATGTTGAAAGGTCTGCCTGCGGGTCCATGTCTATTGCAAGGACTCTTTTGCCCTCAAGTGCTAAGGCTGCACCAAGATTGGCTGCTGTTGTGGTCTTGCCGACTCCACCTTTCTGGTTACATATTGCTATTACCTTACTCACCAGCCTCAGCCTCCTCGTTGTCCTCGTCGTCCTCAATCGTTGTGATTGTTCCGTTGATGTTCACATTGCCGATATCGAAGTTGAATGCAATCCCGCAAAGTTCTCCCTCACATTCCTCATCGTCCTCATCAAAGGCTTCATACTCATTGCCGCATTCATCACAGCCTTCACAGCTGCTTCCGCACTCACAGCAATCAACTTCGTCTTCCTCTTCCTCATCCTCGAACAAGAGGTTTACAATATGCCTGATTCCAAGCTCCTCAAACCTGTCCAGGAAGACCTTAAGCAGATCCTCTCTTTCCCCGCACAGCTCTGTAAGGATTGGCGAGAACTCAGTTACTCCCTTGTCTCTTAACAGATTTCTTACAAACAGAAATGCATCATCATCACTCATGTTTCTGATTGCTTTCAGAGTGTAGATATATCCTGTCAGAATTCCAGCCCCCTCTTCATCCTCGAAGCACATCTCGAGATACTCAAAGTATGCCGCTGCTCCAAGCTCAGCCATCTTTCTTTCCGTTTCCGTCATCTTTTCCTCCTTTCCAATCTCTGCGTTAACGTTCTTTTCTCTCTTCTTGAATAAAATCATCTCTTGTACCTCCTTGAATTTTGGTAATAAAAAAGCTGCACCGTTATTGATGCAGCATGTAACATTAAGTATTGATTATTTTCTTTTTGGCTTGACGCTCAGAAGCTCGATTAGAGCATCGTCCACAGCGTCTGTATATCTTCCTTCTCTTGTGAGTCTGTTCTTCATCTCGATCAGGCTGTAGATGATAAGGTCGTAGCTGTCACTGTCCAAGGTAAGTACAAATTTAGGTTTTCTCATGTTATTCACCTCCCGGTTTCAGATTAACAAAAGCGAAAGAAAAGTCAAATGTGCCGACAACGGTTAGTTTCAAAGTTGCCGAAGTCCTCCTATTTCATCCCCAATTCGGTCAAAAAACCTCCTGTTTCATCCCCAGTTTTCTGAGTCTGAAATGACCGGAGATGGGTCTGAAATGATATTTGAAAAGGCGCTGAAGCCTTGCTACTACTGGATTTATCGCTCAAAACCGTTGCAATAAAAGAGCCCTGGCTATTTCTAGCCAAGGCCATACCTTTGGTGGAGATGATGGGAATCGAACCCATGTCCGAAAGCATTTTCGCTGGGTTTTCTCCGAGCGCAGCTTCTGTTTTAGTGTTTCGCTTCCGATGACGCCCGGAAGCAGGCTTCATCGTCGGCTATCCCGTTGTTCCCTCATGCTGCCGGGAATTCACATGAAGTTTTCCTGCATGGTCGATGCCGGATTTCCCGTCTGCAGGTGAACGGAAGCCGGCATGCACAGCTTATAACTGCTTACGCAGCTATAGCCATAGGTGCGAAATTATTGTTCTTTTTAGCGTTTATATTTAACGTGTCCTTTTTAACGCAGACCGGACAAACTGCGGCTCGCTTACCCGGTTTCCACACCCCCGTCGAAACCAGTGCATCCCCTCGATACGACATAATTGTATCAGATATGAGACAATAAATCAACACTCACCTGATTCCTAGAGTGTTTCTCCGTCGTACTCGGAATCTCTCTTTTCCTTGTACTCATCGCGGACATTTTCGATTTCGTCTTCCAGCGTCTCGATTTCCGCTGTGAGGGAAGTAATCTTCTCGCAAAGGCTTCTGACAGTGCCGTCAGCAGCATCATCATCCCTGAAGAGATCGTAGCAGCGGTCGCCCAGCTCCTTTATCGCATTGGATTTATCGGACTTCAGCGAAGCAACCTTGCCCTTCAGCTTACCTACCTCAACGAGTTCTCCCGCCTTGTTGCCTGCTTTGTTGGCAGCCTCAACCGCCGACTTTCCCAGTTTACTTAAAAAATCACCCATTTTAATTCCTCCTGTCTATTTTCTCATTGCCTGCTGCATTCTTCTGTCAGCATCTCTCTTAGCTATATCATGACGCTTGTCATAGGCCTTCTTGCCCCTGGCAACGGCTATCTCAACCTTCGCCCTGCCTCTGTCATCGATGTACATCCGCAAAGGCACCAGCGTCAGTCCCTGCCGGGTCACCAGCTCCTCAAGCTTGTTGATCTCGCGCCTGTGGAGGAGAAGCTTCCTCTCACGCAGAGGATCCACATTAAAAATATTCCCCTGCTCATAGGGCGCGATATTCATTCCGTATATCATTATTTCGCCGTTTCTGATGCGGGCGTAGCTCTCCTTGATGCTGACCTTGCCCTGTCTCACAGATTTGATTTCGGTGCCCGTGAGCACAATACCCGCTTCATATGTGTCCTCGATAAAGTAATCGTGTCTGGCTTTCTTGTTATTGGCTACGAGTTTCATCCTGTTCCTTTCACAATCTGTTTCACTAGAGCAATCTTATCTCATTAAACGGGAAGAGGCGTACGAAGGCCTTGCCCATAACCCTATCCTCGTCAACGAGTCCCACCTCCGGATCTCTGCTGTCCCTGCTGACCATTCTGTTGTCGCCCAGGCAGAAGAGCTTATCCTGAGGAACCGTCATGTTGACTATGTCCTCCCCGTCGGGCCAGGTGCTTCCCTGATCGTTGACATACGGTTCATCCAGGCGCTTGCCGTTCACATAAACGTATCCCTCACTCAAGGTTACCACATCGCCTTCGGTCGCTATGACTCTCTTGATCAGCAGCTTGGTTCCCTGAACTCCGTCAGTTCTGGGCAGATCCGACTCGAAGACTATTATATCGCCTCTGGCCGGATGCTCCTTGCTGATGTAGGCCAGCTTGTTCACGATAAGATAATCATTCCCGTAGAGAGTCGGCTCCATGGAATGCTCCTTCACTATGGTCGGCTTGATTACAAATGATATGGCAACAACGATAACGACTGCTATCAGTATATCCTTAATAAGAGATTTAACGAATTCGCTCATAAAAGATTTCTTATTCCTTTCCCCAAAAGTTCTCTTCCGATTTTTTCAAATACCCCCGGAAGCGGCGCCTTCAGCTCCACTCCCTCCATCTGCGAAAGTTCCTCCGGCATATTCTCGAAGGTCAGCCTGTATGCATGGAGCAGCTGATTGGTCAGACCCAGTTTCTTCATGCGCCTGTTCACCTTCTCGTCTCCGTATTTGGCATCTCCCGCCAGAGGATAGCCTGCCGCGGAGAGCTGAGCTCTTATCTGATGGGTTCTGCCCGTAAGCAGCTCCACCTCGACCAGAGAGAACTTACCGTTACTGTACAGAGGTCTCACGATCGTAACAGATCTCTTGCCTTCACCGCCCTCATCCGATACGGCAACTGTATTGGATGCCTCGTCCTTGACAAGTGTGTCCTCGAGAAGCATCTTCTCTCTGAAATCCCCGCAGAGGATTGTCAGATAGTATTTCGAAATCGATTCCCTCTCCCTGATCAGTTTAGTGAGAAGTCTGAGACTGCCGGCATTCTTGCCGAATATTACCAGGCCTGTGGTATTCCTGTCAAGTCTGTTCACGGGAGACGGAACGAAGGTCTTCTCCGTCGAAGGATCGTACTCTCCCTTCCCCTGAAGATATCCGCAAACCTGATTCATCAGTGTGTTCTTCTTTTCCCGGGAATCCCCGTGAGTCAGAAGTCCTCGCGGCTTGTCAACCACCATAAGGTCATCATCTTCATATATTATCTTGAACTGTCTCAGAGCGGTCTTTTTCTTAACCGGCCCGGTGAACTCGTCGAGCCGTTCCTGACTGATATACAGGGTCAGTTCATCGCCTTCCCGGAGAACAGTGTCCTCCTTGCCGCGCTTGCCGTTGATTTTGAGGTCTTTGCGGACTATTCTGTAGATGGCGCTGAGAGGCGCACGTTTCAGGTATTTTTTCAGAAATCTGTCCAGCCTCTGCCCCGCATCGTTTTCATTTATACTGAGCTTAATCATACTCTCAATTATACAACCATCCAACTTAAGTGGCAATAATTGTGTTATACTTTATGTGGAGGTGAATCAGATGACAGAACAGATAAAAGTTGCAATTACAGCTCCCCGAGGCGCTATGGACAGCCTCATAGTATGCGAGGCATACAAGGATGAAGACCTGCAGGTGACCGGATGCATCGGCACACCCGGCAGAGACTATATCGGCAGAGACGCGGGACTTGTCTGCGGTCTGGGCACGGAAATCGGCGTTCCCGTTACAGACAGCATAGAGAAGGTGATAGACGACTGCAGTGTAGTTGTTGACTACTCCACACCGGAGCTCTCCATGGAGGTTCTCGACGCCTGCCTCAGGCACGGCAAAGCCCTCCTCTGCGGAACAACCGGCTTCACCGAAGAGCAGAATGCGGCCTTCGAAAGTGCCGCCGGGCAGATTCCTATCATGAAGACAGCCAACACTTCCTACGTGGTTACGGTTATGAAACAGCTCCTGGCTGAAGCCGCTGAGAAAATCGGATCCAGATGCAGAATCGAAGTCATAGAAATGCACCACCAGGACAAGAAGGACGCACCGAGCGGTACCGCCATCGAAATGGGCCGGGCCATGGCAGCTGCGGCACCGGACAAGACATATGATGACATCACGTTCCACTCGGTAAGAGCCGGCAACACGCCGAGTTCCCACCGCGTCATATTCGGATGCATGGGCGAGAAGCTGGAGATTTCCCACGATGCTTACGACTGGCGCTGCTACGCGCTGGGAGCCTGCGACGGCATAAAATTCCTCGCAGGAGCCGCTCCGGGCAGAATCTACACTATGGAAGACGTAATATAGGTATTAAAAAAGGGTGACGGACAGCCTGGCTGCTTCGTCACCCTATGTTTTTTCTAAATATTATCTCCTGCCTGATGCTCCCAGGACGTCTCTTATCTTGTGAACAACCATGTCACGGATGGCATCTCTTCCCGGTCCCAGATACTTTCTCGGATCGAACTCGCCCGGATTCTCGGCCAGATACTTTCTTACCTGAGCCGTCATTGCCAGTCTCAGATCCGTATCGATGTTGACTTTGCAGACTCCGTATCTGGCAGCCTCTCTGATCATATCCTCGGGAACACCCTGAGCTCCCGGAATGTTTCCGCCGTACTCGTTGCAGAGCTCCACGAATTCAGGAAGCACCGTCGACGCACCGTGAAGAACCAGCGGCGTATCAGGAATCAGCTTGTGAATCTCCTTCAGTCTTTCGAAATCCAGCTCCGGCTTGCCCTTGAACTTGTACGCGCCGTGGCTTGTTCCTATGGCAACGGCCAGGGAGTCAACTCCTGTCTTCTCCACGAACTCTGCAGCCTCCTCGGGAACGGTGAAGGTGGCGTCTCTGGCATCCACACTTACGGCATCCTCGATACCGGCCAGCTTGCCCAGCTCAGCCTCAACAACGGCACCGTGAGCGTGAGCGTATTCAACGACTTCCTTGGTCATGCGTATGTTCTCTTCAAAAGGATGCTTGGATCCGTCAATCATTACGGATGTGAAGCCGTCATCAACGCACTTGCGGCAGATATCGAAATCCTCGCCGTGATCCAGGTGCAGACAGATATCAACGCCTGTATCTATAATGGCCGCTTCAACAAGCTTGAGAAGATATGCAGGCTTGGCGTACTTCCTGGCACCTGCCGAAACCTGAAGAATCAGAGGCGCGTTCTCTTCACAGGCGGCCTCCACGATTCCCTGTATTATCTCCATATTGTTCACATTGAAGGCTCCTACAGCGTAGTCGCTCTTAAGCGCCTTGTCGAACATTTCTCTCGTTGTTACTAATGCCATGTTCTCCTCCTTTATCATTCATCGGTTTCCGTCGTGTCCACCTGCTCCTCCACAGTCTGAACCTGCGCCTGAGCACCCTGAGTCTGCGGGTAGTCCATTATTATCCCTATCCTGTGATAGATAATGAGAGCAGCCAGTGCCAGAATCAGCAGCACGACTATAACATCATTTCTGTTGTAAAAAAAATCTTTAATCCTGTTCATTATTTCACTCTCCCATACAGAGCTACTTTACCACATTTTGAAGAATATGTCCATTTCCTTGATGATGGCGTTCACGTACTTCCTCCTGCCCTTAACGGACTCAGGAGGCGCAGTTCCCACCGTCAGCCTTATGTACGGAGCGGCGCCGCCGTAGAACTTGATCTTCTGCCCGTAGGCCTCCAGAAGGCGTTCCACCAGTCCCTCGGGGAACACGGCCTCGGGATTGACGGTCATCTTCAGCTTGTAGCCCTCCTGGGAAATCTCCGTGATTCCGGCCCGTCCGGCCATCTTCCTTATCCTGGAGATTCTGATGAGATTCATCGTGTCCTCAGGAATGTCTCCGAACCTGTCTATAAGCTCGTCGGTTACATCGCCCTCGTCCTCCTCCGTCTCTATCATTGCTATCTTCTTGTACATCTGCAGACGCAAAGTCTCATCGTGTATGTATGAAGCCGGTATAACAGCTGTAATCGGCAGATTGACCGAAGTCTCCTCCTCTCTCTGAGCTCCCGTGGTCTCCGGTTCATCGCTCTCATCTCTGCTGAGCCTTCTGACCGAATCCTCCAGAAGCTTGCAGTAGAGCTCATAGCCTATGTTCATCATGTGGCCCGACTGCTCCGTTCCGAGAAGGTTTCCCGCGCCTCTCAGCTCCAGATCCTTCATGGCTATCCTGAAGCCCGACCCGAACTCTGTGAAATATCTTATGGCGCTCAGCCTCTTCTCCGCAATCTCACTCAGTTCCTTGCCTCTCCTGTACATGAGATAGGCGTAGGCCAGCCGTCCCGATCTGCCCACACGTCCGCGCAGCTGATAGAGCTGAGCCAGACCGAACCTGTCCGCATCGAGAATTATCATGGTGTTCGCATTCGGAATATCCATGCCCGACTCGATTATCGTTGTGGATACCAGCACGTCGTACTCGCCCGCGGAGAAATCCATCATGATATCCTCAAGGCGCTCCTCGGACATCTTGCCGTGCCCCACGGCAACCCTGGCCGAAGGCACAAGCTCCTCCACACGGGCGGCAACTCTGCTGATTGAGGCCACCCTGTTGTGAAGCAGGAACACCTGGCCGCCGCGTGCCATTTCCCGCTCCACGGCCTCTCTGATGAGGAAATCGTCCTCCTCCATAACATAGGTCTGAACCGGGTACCGCCCTTCCGGCGGCTCCTCAATGGTACTTATATCTCTTATCCCCGACAGGGACATGTGCAAAGTCCTCGGTATCGGCGTTGCCGAAAGTGTCAGCACGTCCACATTATTCTTCAGGCTTTTGATTCTCTCCTTGTGCCGGACTCCGAAGCGCTGCTCCTCGTCCACGACGAGAAGCCCCAGATCCTTGAACTCCACATCGGATGAGAGGAGTCTGTGTGTGCCTATAATAAGATCTATCTGACCTCCCTTAAGCTTCTCCAGTATCTCATCCTGCTGTGCCTTCGTTCTGAAACGCGAAAGCATCTCCACCTTGAAGGGAAATTTCTCGAACCTGTCCTTCAGTGTGTAGTAATGCTGATTGGCCAGCAGTGTTGTGGGAACCAGCACGGCCGCCTGCTTTCCCTCTGATACGCACTTGAAGAGCGCTCTGGCTGCCACCTCCGTCTTGCCGAAGCCCACGTCTCCGCAGAGAAGCCTGTCCATGGGAACATCCCTCTCCATGTCTCCCTTGATCTCGTCGATGCATCTGAGCTGATCGTCGGTTTCGCTGTAGGGGAAGCTGTCTTCGAAATCCTTCTGCCACGGTGTGTCCTCTCCGAAGGCGTAGCCCTTCTCATGCATTCTGGCAGCGGACAGCTCCAGGAGCTCCTCGGCCATATCGTCAACGGCGGCCTGAGCCTTCGCCTTGGTGGCCTTCCACTCGCTTCCAGAAAGCCTGTTAAGCTTAGGTGCCTTTTCTCCGCCGCCGATATACTTCTGAAGCATGTTCAGCTGGTCAACAGGGATGTACAGGGAATCTGTACCGGCGTACTTAACCTTGAGATAATCCTGCTTCACGCCCTGAACAACCAGCGTCTCAACGCCCTCGAATCGACCTATTCCGTGATGCTCATGGACAACATAGTCGCCTTCTTTAATGTCGGCGAAGGATTTGATGACTTTGCGGGAATCGCTCTTCTGTCTGCGACGTCTTCTGCCCGTGGAGCCGCGACTGTCACCGAAAATGTCGCCTTCCCAGATGAAGCATTCCTTCCTGTCAGTCAGCTCCATACTGCCGGTTATGACGCCCTGCCGCAGCTGAATTCTGTCTCTGTGCATGAAGCCTGCACTTTCGATGAACTCCCTGATATTGGTCTGTCTCTCTTCCGTGGCGCAGACGATTGTCACCGTGAAATTTCTGGCGGTATACCCTTCTATATCAGCCTTCATAACGTCCAGCCTGCCGTTATATGACGGCATCTGGCGCGTGTCAATCTGTCTCAGCTCATGAAGGAAGGGCGCATTCTTGATGGTGGAGGTGAAAGGCGTGAATATATATCCATTTCTATTAATATTCTCCGGGAGCTCGTATAGTTTGAAGTAATCCTTCTTCTCGGGTATGTGAGCGAAGTCCTCCCTGACTCCCATGCCTTCCTCCAGGATGACTGCCACATCGTCCGCACGCTCGCTCTCGAAGACTTCCAGCGTCTCCAGAATCCGCCCCGGATCGTCTATGAATATTGTGGGCTCCTGCATGTAGTCCCATATAAAAACCGCATCGTCATAGAAATATCCGGTCAGAGTTTCCAGATACCGGAGATTCATCATGTTAGCGGCCCACTCGGTAATCCGGCCTTTTCTCTCCTCCAGCTTCGCCGATATCTCCTCATCCTTAACTCTTCTTATCTGCCGTGTGTAGGCCTTCTCGATGGCCTCTCCCGCCCGGCTGAAGAGTTCCTCCTTGCGGGGCACCATGCAGCACGGACATATCTCCACATGAGAGAGCGGCTCCAGAGATCTCTGCGTTTCCCTGTCGTATGTTCTTATGGAATCAACCTCACTGTCGAAGAACTCGATTCTCACCGGATATTCGCTGTCCGGAGGGAATATATCCATGATTCCTCCCCGCATGCTGTACTCGCCGGGAGCCTCCGTAACCGGCTCTCTCTCATATCCCATTTCCCGGAGCTTTTCCCGTATCTCCTCCGGGTCCATGTCCTCCCCCTGAGTGATTTTCAGGAAGTTGTCCCTGAATACATCCACGGGTGGCAGCTTCCTGAGCACGCCTGTAACCGGAGCTATGACGGTGCACTCCTCCCCGGAGACAAGCCTGCTCATGACACCTATCCTCTCGTAGAGAGTGTCGTTGCTCCTGGTGTCGTATCGCAGAACCGGATCCTCCTCCGGCGGAAGAATCAGTATGTTTTCGTCACTAAAAAAAGAAAGGTCTGTCTGCAGTCGCTTCGCCCTGTTGTAAGTGGACACCACGATAAGCTTCTGACCTTCGGTGCTTCCTGCTATTTCCCCTATAATAGGTGCGATGCGGCCGTCCGCCGCACCGGCTATGTTAATCATCCCTCTGTTCATTCTTCTTTTTCTTACCCGTGTTAAAACGGTTCATGGCAAGATCGATACCGTCCTCCACAATGGTTATCGCCGCCTCCGCAGCCTTGTCCAGAGTCTCCTCCAGAGCCTTTTCCTCATCGGAGGACATCCTGCCGATTACGAAATCCTTCCAGCCCGATCCGCCGCTTGAGCCGATGCCGATTCTCATCCTCGGGAACTCATCGGAGCCCAGGCGATATATCACGGATTTCATACCGTTATGGCTCCCTGCGCTTCCCTTCTTACGGATGCGCAGGGCGCCTGCTTCAAGATCGAAATCGTCGTATATTACGATGAGCTTATCTATGTCCACGTTATAGTAGCTGACAATCTCAGCCAGAGAATCTCCGCTGAGATTCATATAGGTCTGGGGCTTCACCAGCATGACCTTCTCGCCGCCTATGCGTCCTTCTCCCGTGAGAGCCTTGTGCTTGAGCCGGTTCACCGGGATTCCGCACTTCTGCGAAAGCCTGTCCACCACCTGAAAGCCCATATTGTGTCTTGTCTTCTCGTATTCCTTTCCCGGGTTTCCCAGGCCTGCTATAACGTACATAACCGCTCCTTCTGTCAGAACCTGACAGCTTCGTCGTAGATTTTGCTTATTGATTCGTTGTTGTGTATTCTCGTGAGTGCCTCTGCGAATACAGGACCGACTGAGAGAACCTTCATCTTGTCAGTGAGCTTCTCCTCAGGAATCGGCATCGTGTTGAGCAGAACCAGCTCCTCTATAGCCGAATTCTCTATTCTCTCTATAGCCGGACCTGAAAGTACCGGATGAGTTGCACATGCTCTGACGCTTCTGGCTCCCATGTCCTTAAGTGCGTTGGCAGCGTTTGTTATAGTTCCGGCTGTATCGATCATGTCATCGATGAGGATACAGTTCTTGTCCTCGATATCGCCTATGATGTTCATTATCTCGCTCACATTAGGCTTAGGTCTTCTCTTGTCCACTATGGCTATCGGCGCATTGAGAGGCTCGGCCATGTTTCTGGCTCTCGGCACGCTGCCGTGGTCAGGTGAAACGATTACGATATCGTCCAGATTCTGTCTGGAGTAATACTCTCTGAGTATAGGCAGTCCGATGAGATGGTCTACAGGTATGGTGAAGTATCCCTGGATCTGAGCTGCGTGAAGATCCATCGTTATGATTCTGTCAGCTCCGGCCGCCACGAGCATGTCTGCCACCAGCTTGGCCGTAATCGGGTCTCTGGCCTTGGCCTTTCTGTCCTGTCGTGCATATCCGTAGTAAGGGACAACCGCGCTGATTCTTCCCGCCGAAGCTCTCTTCATGGCGTCAATGGTGATAAGGAGTTCCATGAGATTGTCGTTTACCGGATCGCAGGTAGACTGAATAACAAAACAGTCCACTCCTCTTACCGTCTCTCCCAGATTAACGCAAGTCTCACCATCGCTGAACTTCTTCACTTCCAGCTGTCCGAGAGGTTTTCCCATAATGGAAGCAATCTCTTCAGCCAGTCCCGGGTGTGAATTCGCCGCGAAAACCTTGTAGTTGCCAAACAGGCTGTTTTTCATCATTTTTGATTTCTCCTCGTGTGTATAATATGTTAACTTTAATTACAGACTGTCCATTTCGAGAATCATCTCGCCCACCTTGTACACGTCTCCGGCACCCATTGTCAGCACCAGATCTCCCGGCTCCGCGTTGTTGTACACAAACTGAGCAATGTCCTCGAACTCCCTGAAGTAATAAACCTCCGTATCCGTACCCCGCTCTTTTATCCTGCTCATAAGATTCTTCGAGCTGATCTTGTATATGTTTTTCTCTCTGGCCGCATATATTTCAGCCAGCACCACCTTGTCGGCATCGTCGAATGCCTCTGCGAACTCATCCATCAGTGCCATGGTTCTCGTATAGGTGTGAGGCTGGAAAATGCACCACAATTTGTTGTGCTTCATATTCCTGACAGCCGCCAGCGTCGCCTTGATCTCCGTCGGATGGTGAGCGTAGTCGTCGATAATTCTTATATCTCCGGAAGTCTTGCCGAGCACGTCGAAGCGTCTGTGCGTTCCCTTGAATCTGCCGAGAGTCTCCACTATCACCTCCGGCTCCACACCCAGTATGTGACAGCATGCAAAGGCCGCCAGAGCATTGAGTATATTGTGCTCTCCCGGCACCGCCAGCTGAACTCTGCAAAGCTTCTCCCCCGCCTTGTTCACATCGAAGGCAGGCATTCCCTCATTGCTGAAGCTTATATCAGATGCGTAGTAGTCGCTGCTCTCGTTGAGTCCGAAGGTAATGGCATTAGGCAGTCCCTCTATTACCGATTTAACGAAGGCATTGCCGTCATAAGCGATTACCGTGCCATCCTCCGGCACCATGCGGGCGAATTTATCGAACGAATCAGCTATGTGATTTATATCCTTGAAGTAATCCAGATGATCTGAATCTATGTTGAGAATAATCTCTATGCTCGGTCTCAGCTCCAGGAAGCTGTCCCTGTATTCGCAGGCCTCCGTTACGAAATACTCGTGACCTCCTATATAGGAGTTTCCGCCTATCTCATCCAGATTGCCTCCCACGAGAATTGTCGGCTCTTTGCCTGCATTTTTAAGCACGAGAGACACCATGGATGTTGTGGTGGTCTTGCCGTGAGTTCCCGATATGGCTATGCTGTTGCTGTACTCCTCCATGAGTGCGCCCAGAGCCTGCGCGCGTGTAATTGTAGGGATTCCCAGCTCTCTGGCCCTCATCAGTTCAGGGTTGTCGTCACCTACCGCCACAGTGTATACCACCAGGTCGGCACCCTCAACATTCTTACCTCTGTGTCCGAGATAAATCTCCGCACCCTCCGCCATGAGAGCATCGGTTATATCGCTTTCTCTCATGTCGGATCCGGATACCTTATACCCTCTGGACAGAAAAATCTCCGCTACCCCTGACAGTCCGATTCCGCCGATTCCCACGCAGTGAATCTTATTGTATTCAGACAAATTTATCATTTGATTTCCTCCTGATTTTGCTAATAGAAGTATACCACAATACGGGTCATATTGGCAGACGAAAGGCGAAATTACAATTATCTGATTAATTTGGATATTCAGCTTGTTTGAAGAGTCCTATTGTTGTATAATATTAAAACAATTGTTGCAGCAAGTGGTGAAAGGCGGTTTAGTACATGAACATTACAGATGTAAGAATCCGCAAAGTCAGCGATGAAGGTAAGATGAAGGCAATCGTCTCCATCACCTTTGACGATGAGTTTGTAGTGCATGACATTAAGATCATCGAAGGACAGCATGGGCTTTTTATCGCGATGCCGAGCCGGAAGATAGGTGAAGGTGACTTCCGTGACATCGCACATCCTTTGACATCAGAAACGAGAAGCCGTATACGTGATGCGATTTTCCTTGAATATGAGAAAGTGCTTGCACAGAAGGAAGAGGAGATTGAGTAGAGAGTAAGAAGAGATGATGATGAGGATTCTTTCAGAATTTTTCATCATCATTTGCCTTTAAAATGAAACCCGTTTCAAAAAAATTTGTGAATTTTTATAAACCGATATACACATTGCCAAATTTTTATGCTACAATAAGTTCGGAGAAAGTCGCGCACAAAACTTCTTCTTCTCATTCCCCAAAACTTTGACGACTTTCTCACTGCAGGGTTCTCGCCATTAGGGAGAACCCTTTTGTATTGCCGTCATTAATCAGATATCGATATCCAGAGTTACCGGGCAGTGGTCGCTGCCGTAGACATCGGTCAGAATCTCCGCACCTCTCAGATTATCATTGAGGCTCTCCGAAACAAGGAAATAGTCTATACGCCATCCTGCGTTGTTCTTCCTCGCGTTGAACCTGTAGCTCCACCAGGAGTACACTCCCTCAAGATCCGGGTAAAAGTATCTGAAGGTGTCTGTGAAGCCCGCATCCTGAAGCTCTCCCATTTTGGCTCTCTCTTCATCTGTAAAGCCCGCATTCTTCCTGTTTGTCTTAGGGTTCTTCAGATCTATCTCCTTAAATGCCACGTTGAAATCGCCGCAGGTGATTACCGGCTTGTTCTTTTCCAGCTCCTTGAGGTAGCTTCTGAACGCATCCTCCCACTCCATGCGGTAGTCCAGCCTCTTCAGCTCGTTCTGAGAATTCGGCACGTACACATTTACCAGATAGAATTTCTCATACTCTGCGGTTATAACACGCCCTTCCTTGTCGTGCTCTTCCATACCCAGTCCGTAGGACACGGATACGGGTTCCTCACGGGTGAACACTGCCGTTCCCGAGTACCCCTTCTTCTCTGCAGAGCACCAGTACTGATGATACCCCTCCAGCGGCACCTCAGCCTGTCCCTCCTGCATCTTAGTCTCCTGAATGCAGATTATATCCGCATCCTGTTCAGCCGCAAATTCCAGAAATCCCTTCCCCATGGCAGCTCTTATTCCGTTAACGTTCCACGATATCAGTCTCAAATTCTGTTCCTCCTATCTGGTTCCTATCGGTGTAAAGCAGACTTCCTCCAGATTCTCATCCTTCCTGATCCGGTTTCTCACCGGTTTCCACACAGGCGAGTGAAAGAAGCACTCATCCGTATATGAAAGCATCTTCTTGAACTCCGGTCCCGTTATGCTTATCGCCAGCAGGTCCTCATCCATGAACTTTCTCTGGGCCAGATCCGTTCCCGTTATAACGGCTCTCGGCCTGTCGCTCTTAAGCTCGTTCAGAGGTATTCTTATCATGGATGCGCACCCGGAAACCGTGGTTGCTATCACTCTGTCGTACTCCGCCTTGTCATATCCGTGAAGCACTATCATTGCGGAAAGCTGGTCCGCATTGCAGAAGGTCACGACAACATCGCACTCAAGCCCTTCTCTGTACGGCTCGAATTTCAGCGCGTCATATCCTCCCATTACATCCTTCGGCAGGCAGTCGAACATGGCACAGGCCATCTCGGGATCGCATTTGAAGCGTTCTCCCGGCGGCGTCCACTGCTGATTGGAGCCTTTGCTCAGAAACAGCCCGAAGCCTCCCGGAATCCGCGGCATCTCATCCTTGAGTCCGCTGTTGTTCTCGAAGCCTTTGCACCCGCAAAATCCTATGGCCGACACGATCGTCTCCCCTGCCAGCACCCTGTGGAGCACCTTGTATATGCATCCGAAGGTGTGCTCCGGCGTCTCCTCCGACCTCTTCACCCTGGTAATACCGATAACCTTGTTCTGAAGCTTAAGCTCCTTCTGAAGTTCACTGTAGCTCATATTCTTACCTCCTGACAGATGTTCCTTCTGCTATTATATGCCCTTCGCCATCGTAAAACAAGAAAGGAGGAGCCCGGGTTTGCGGACTCCTCGCATTGAATTATTAACTTAATTGCTTACAGTTTAACAACCGTGTATTTCTTGGCTTTCTTGCCTTTGAAAAGCTTCTTGTATGTCTTAACCTTGGCCTTAGGAACCTTAATCTTAACCTTCTTCACCTTGTTGAGGGCACCCTTGCCTACTGTCTTCAGCTTGCCGCTCTTGACGATGAGTGTGGTCAGCTTGGTGTCTTTGCTGAATGCGTAGCTGCCTATGCTTGTAATTCCCGTTCCCAGAGTTGCCGTCTTCAGTGCCGTACATTTCGCAAAGGCTGAAATTCCAATCGTGGATACGTTGTTGCCAACCGTCACATACTTGAGCTTGGTCTTGCCGTAGAATGCTCTGTATCCTACTGCAGTAACCTTGTAGCTTATGTCACTGATCTTGATTGTATCAGGCACCTTGACGCTTGTCAGACCATTGCCGGAGTATCCGGTAACCTCTACGGTTCCCGTTCCGCCGGCTGCAGTCTTAACCTTATAGTTGAGCGATCCGTACTTGTAGATTCCGCCAACCTTGGCCAGGCGCAGTACCGTCAGCTTATAAGTCTTCTCAGCTCCGTTCTCTGCAGTCACCTTGATTTCAACAGCATTTCTGCCTTCCTTCAGCGCTGCTTCAGCCTTGTCCGCCTCACCGTTCACTTCTGCCTTGGCATGGCTCTCAGCCACCTCCGGAGTTACCGTAATCTTGTCAATTCCATTGGCAACGGATACAGTGTAGTCAGTCTTGTCAGCGGCGAATGCAGGTGAAAGGCTTCCTTCGCTGAGCGCGATTCCTGCCAAATTCGCATTGTCCGACTTGGCTCTCTTGTTTATCTTCAGCGTGTAAAGATTACATGTGTCGTTCTCCGCAATTACCAGAATGAACGCTTCGTTCAGTCCTGTCTCGAGCTTCAGCTCATTATCCTTGAACTCGCTTCCTCCTACGAGAACTCTAACATCAGCCTTCGTGTCAGTTCCCTTTACGCTCAAGCTTACGCTTTCCACATCAGGTTCCACATTGGCTTCGTATACGAAGTTGCTGCTTTCAGACTTCGTAACTTCAATGCCTTCGCCCAGATCGATTTCGCTGATGCGAGCATCGTCACTGTTAACCATGAATGTGAATTCACTGAACCCATTGGTTACAACGAAGGAAATCATGGTGCCCTCTGTCTGCTTAGTTACAGCTGCAGGGTAGTAATACAGATCACCGTTATCCTTGGTGTGCTTAACTGTAATCTGCTCTTTGTCTCCGATGTCGAACGGAGCAGGCATGGTGATGGTTATTGGCTTGTTAACTTCAAATTCCTCAACACTGCCTACCTCAACCTCAATTCCGTTTATTACGGCTGTGAGCCGGTAAACAGGTTTGATGTCGAGAACACACACAGCCTTCTCAGCATCGTAATCAACAACCTCTATATTGAGGTATGGTGTGATAAGAATCCTTGAAGCTTTCTTAGCCTCTTCAGGAATATCAATACTGTTGGCTGCGGTTCTGATTGCGGCATCCAGTACATCTTCCTCCACTCTGATTCCTTCTGAGAGTTCCTCAGGAACATCATAGTCACCGGTATCAACTGATATTTCGGCTTTCTGCGGAATTATATCCACATTCTGCTTCTTCTCGGCAACCATGTATACATAGTCATCAATATCACTCTCTATAAGAGTCTTGCTTGAAATAAGATAATCTACAGGTTCTGTGAAGTATCCGCCTGAGATCTCAATTGTGGCTTCCTTTCCTTCTTCGACATCATTGTCTTTCAGGATTTCTACCTCGCCTGTAATCTTACCGCCATTGATATAGAGAGCAGCCTCTCCTGCATATGACTTATGCTCTACGAGAGCAACTGCATATCCCAGAGTTGAGCAACCGTCGCCATTTACATTATGCACGGCTTCAGCCGAATTTTTCTTTACAACAGCAGTGTCGTTAATAGTTATCGTTCCCGCCTTAGCTTCTATACCACCTTCGACAGTTCCGTTGATTGTAAGCTTTCCTGCCTGCGGATGATAAATAGCATTGTCGTTTTTAGCGGAAACTGTTCCGTTAACCGCTATGGTTGTATCTTTGTAAACACTTGAACCGTTACCCGAGATTGCAGGTTCTTCTCCCGTTACGGCCACTGTACCGTCAATCACAACAGTCCCTGTAGTACTCTTGCCGAATACGGAAATTCCGTAGCAGTGGTTTGAAGCAACCTCCACATCTTTACCGATTGTAAGGCCTGCCTTACTTTTTGCCTCTGCGTCATTATCACCTACACGTATTACAGAATATGCTGATTCAAATGCACTGTCCGGTCCGGAAATGTTTGATGCAACAGTTCCTTTACCTGTGAATGTAACGTCGCCCTTCTTGATATGGAAAGCACGGTTGTCTACTGCCTCTATGCTCTTTCCGCCCATATCAATTGTCAGAGTCTTATCAACTGCAACAGGGGCTGTAATCTCAATATCTTCATTGATTTTTACCGTATCACCTTCGTCAGCAGCATCTACTGCAGCCTGAAGTGTTCTGTACGTCTCACCATTCACCTTAGCAACAGCCTTTGCAGTTACCTGGTATCTGTCGTCGCTGAGCTTTGTGCATCTGTATTCTACAGTATCGATGAGTTTCTCTACACTTTCAGAGAATATTCCGCCCGTGATAGTAATTGATGCCTTCTTGTCTGCAGCAACTTCGTTATCCTCGAGGACAGCGACAGTTCCTGTAACTTCACCATTGCTGATTATAAGCTCAGGGCTTCCTGCATATGAACTGTGCTCAACAAGAGCAACTGCATATCCCAGAGTGGAGCAGCCGTTGCCGTTCTTGTTGTGGGATTTCTCAGCCTTATTGTTTATAACTGCAGCATTCTCATTATCGATTGTAATGGTTCCCGCCTTAGCTTCTATTCCGCCGTCAACAGTTCCGTTGATTGTAAGTTCACCGTCCTGCGGCTGATAGATAGCATTGTCGTTCTGGGCGGAAACTGTTCCGTTGACAGTAATCACTGTACCGTCATATCCATTAGATCCATTGCCGGATACTGCCGGAGCTTCTCCTGTTACAGCAACTGTACCGTCAATTACAACAGTCTCTTTAGTATTCTTGCCGAATACGGAAATTCCGTAGCAGTGATTTGAAGTTACCTCAATATCCTCACCGATTATTAACTTGGCTGTACTGTCGGCCTCCACACTGTTATCACCTAGACGAATCACAGAATTTGCCGATTCAAAAGCACTATCGTCACCGGAACGATCTGCGGATATGGTACCGTCCCCTGTAAACTCTACCGTTCCTTTCTTAATATGGAAAGCACGACAATCCACAGCTTTGATACCAACAGTTGTCAGATCAATGGTAACACTCTTATCAATTGTTACAGGACCGGTCAGTTCAACATCATCCAGAACCGTTATCGTGTCACCCTCCTCAGCTGCATTTACCGCCTTCTGAATGGTCGGATAGATAGTATCTTCTATGCAGGCAACTTCCAGAGGTTCCACATACCAGCCGGCTTCGTCCTCAATGCACTTATAGGATTCCGCATCGATGTATTCAGACACATCTTGTGCGAATGTTCCGCCGGTAATGGTGATTGAAGCCTTCTTACTCTCATCAACTTCATTGTCAGCAATTATTGCAATCTCCCCATCAACAACTCCATCTTTGACTACAAGCGACGGGCTTCCGGCATATGAACTGTGCTCAACAAGGGCAACAGCATAACCTGAAGTTGAGCAACCGTCACTGTTTGCCACATGAGTAGGCTCCACACCATCAATCGGTGTAATCCAGGCTTCCTCATCGAGTATGACAGTACCTGCTTTTGCTTCTATGCCGCCTTCAACAGTGTTGTTAATCTTAAGCGTTCCGGACTGCGGATGATAAATCGCATATGACTTCGATGAACTTACAGAACCATTAACTGTTATATCAGTATCTCCATAACCGACGGAGCCGTTACCTGATAATGCCGGAGCGTCACCCGTTGTACGTACTCCGCCATCAATTGTAACGACTTCCTTAGTCTTAGAACCAAAAACAGTTACACCGTAGCAGTAATTTGAAGTAACAAGGACACCCTCGTCAATAATGAGTCCGGCTTTCGATCCTGCTTCCACATCGTTATCGCCTACGCGGATTACAGAACTTGAAACCGGGAAATCATCAGAAGTGACATGTTCAGATGAAACAGTTCCTTCACCCATAATTGTCAGTGTACCATTCTTAACATGGAAAGCCCTACAATCCTTAGCTGTGATATTATTAACTCCTATGTCAATCGTCATACTCTTATTGATTTCCACAGTTGAAGTGAGTTCAATATCTTCATTTACTTCAATTACTGCACCTGCTCCTGCAGATTGAACTGCATCTGCTAAAGTAGCATATCCACCGCTCCCTATTATTACAGGATAAGTGGTGCCGCCGCCTTCATCCTTGCCCTCAACAGTTGTCTGTTCGGCTGGTGTTTCATCTGAACCGCCTGATGAACCGTCAGTGGTCACATCCAGCTGCACTTCAGTTCCAGTGGTCTCCGTTACAGCCGGAGTCTCGCTGTCAACGGGATCTCCTTCTGTCGCAAAGGCCAGATTACTGAAGGACATGGTAAATGCCAGTGACAGCACGAGCAGCCAGGCAAAATAGTGTTTTAGCCTTCTCTTACCTTCCATACTTCTTCCTCCTCATACATTTTCCCTTCCATATAATTACGAACAAGCCTGGTGTACAGGCAACAACACTAACACCTGTACAGCTTTGAATTAAAATGTAAAAATTTGGTGTTAGCGAGTGTCTAAATCATACCCCCTGTAGCGGGGGTATGTCAACATAATATACAGAATTTATTCGCTATTTATTTATTTGGAAGAATTCAGATAGCGACGTGTAAAAACACAGTTGTTAAGTCAAGCTGTGACTGCTGCATGCAGTAATTTCTGACAAAATTTATAAATCGGATTAAGTATTGTCAGAAACTTGACTTCGGATCCACAGAATTCTGACAAGAAAGGGTTTGAAACTGATGTGTTTGTCAGAGGCTAGACTTTGTGAGGACAGGATTTCCATGAGTATGCTCATACATGACCGTGCCGGATTAAGGATATCTGACAAAGCCTGCCGCTAATCAGGAATTCTTGTCAGAAATCCAGATAATTCAGCTTCAATTTCTGACAAATTATTTCTGAGAGATGAGGTTTTGTCAGATCGGCAGGCCTGCGGGCCGTCAAAATGGATTTAAAATAAAAAAATAAGCGGCAACGTCATACTTTCCCGGGCGGTCTCCCACCAAGTATCATCAGCGCTAAGGAGCTTAACTTCTGTGTTCGGTATGGGAACAGGTGTGCCCTCCTTGCTAT
>JALFNS010000016.1 GCA_022773945.1 Clostridiales bacterium | reverse complement strand
ATCTTCGAGGTTAACGGCAACAGAAGCGTTGTCAGAATCAAGGACAAGAACGCCAATATCGCTTCATCGGCATCGCAGATTGTCTATGCGGATGCTGACGATCCTACTGAAATCGGAGCCAACATTCCGGGAACGATTATCAAGGTTCTCGTGGAGGAAGGCGAGGAAGTTGAGGAGAAGCAGCCGATAGCTGTTATCGAGGCCATGAAGATGGAGACGAACATTCTGGCAACCCAGAAGGGCGTCGTTGATAAGATTTATGTGAGCGAAGGTTCTCAGGTCAAGTCGGGAGAGCTTATAGCCAAGCTTAAATAACATGAGGAAACGAGGTGCATTATGGGCAATGGTATAATCGGTAAAATAATATACTTCTGGATTTTCATGATAGGTGTTATCATCTTCGGCAAGATCGGGGGAGTTATGGAGGATACGAAGACTGCAATCATGGTTCTGATTGCTGCGGCCCTCATATACATTGTCTGGAATGTGGCCAGGTACAAAGGCAAAAAAAAGCGCGAGGAGCGCGAAGCTGCAGCCAATGCTGTTCCTAAAAAGGGAAGGAAGAGGTAAGGACGGCAGCGTGATACGAATGGAAGGGAATTTAATGCGGAATCGCATTAAATTCCCTTCTTTTTGCATTAAAATAAGGCCGGACGTTGTAAAAATGAACTGATTATCGCCACTGCTGTAATATAATGAGAAAGTAAGTATTATTAATAACATATCTACAGGAGTGAAAATATGGACTGGAAAAACTGGAAAGAAATCTATGCGAGCAGACTTTGCACTGCTGAAGAAGCGGTTCAGAGTATCAAGTCGGGAGACAGTGTAATCTTCGGTCACTGCATCAGCGAGCCTACGGGACTTATCGATGCCATGGTGGCAAATGCCGATGCCTACAGAAATGTAGCCATATCTCATATGGTATCTCTGGGCAAGGGTGAGTACACGAAGCCGGAGTACAAGGACAACTTCACATTCAAAGGAATATTCTGCGGAGCGGGAACGAGAAAGTGCGTGGCAGACGGTCACGGCGACTTCATCCCTGTATACTTCTCCGACGTTCCTGTATGGATGAGAAACGGTCTTCTCAATTTCGACGTGTGCATGGTTATGCTTTCACCTCCGGATGAGAGAGGATACTGCAACCTGGGTGTTGAATCCGGATATACATATCAGGCTATCAAGTCAGCGAAAACGGTTATCGCTCAGATTAACGAGAACGTGCCTGTTGCATACGGCGACACCTTCGTTCACGTGAGCGAGCTGGACAAGATCGTTGAAATGAACATGCCTCTCTTCGAGCAGGCTCCGCCTAAGATCGGAGAGGTTGAGAAGGCTATAGGCAAGTACTGTGCGAGCCTGATCGAGGACGGAAGCACTCTCCAGCTGGGAATCGGAGCAATTCCTGATGCGGTTCTGGCCGAGCTGAAGGACAGAAAGCATCTGGGAATACACTCGGAGATGATAGCCGACGGAGTAATCGACCTGGTTGAAGCAGGCGTTATTGACTGCTCCGAAAAGACTTTACATAACGGCAAGATGATAGTAACATTTCTTATGGGTACCAAGCGTCTCTACGATTTCGCCCACAAGAACCCTATGCTTGAACTGAAGCCGGTAGACTATGTAAACAACCCTGCAGTTATAGCAAAGAACAACAAGATGGTTTCAATCAACTCGGCTCTTCAGGTTGACTTCATGGGACAGGTTGTAGCCTGCACAATAGGCAAGAAGCAGTTCTCGGGAGTAGGCGGACAGGTTGACTTCGTCAGAGGAGCTGCCATGGCGGAAGACGGCAAGGGCGTGTCAATCATCGCTATGCCTTCCATCACAACCAAGAAGGACGGCACTGTAATATCAAAGATTACGCCTTACATCGACGAGGGCGCAGCGGTAACCACAAACAGGTATGATGTAGACTACATCGTTACCGAGTACGGTATCGCCAGAATGAAGGGCAAGACTCTCAAGGAGAGAGCAAGGGCACTGATTGAAATTGCACATCCGAGCGTGAGAGAAGAGCTCGCTAAGGAGTTTGAGGTAAGATTCAACACTGCCTATTAAGGGGACTGATGAAAAAATTTATATGGAAACTATTCGTTAAGGATTATGAGAATTACAGAGACCCTGTTGTCAGGGCGCGTTATACGAGACTGACGGGAGTCATGGGAATTATTACGAACTGCATTCTCTGCGCAATCAAGGTTGTGGTGGGATCGGTTCTCAACAGCGTGGCCGTCATCGTGGACGGTGTCAACGATCTGGCGGATTCCCTCACCTCGTGTATAACTCTGGTGGGAGCTAAGATTGCCGGAAAGCCGGCGGACAGCAAGCATCCCTACGGACATGCGCGGGTGGAATATCTGGTGAGTCTGGTGGTTTCGGCAATAGTGCTGATTGTAGGCTATCAGCTCATGGTCACATCCATAGACAGATGCCTGCACCCGGCGCCTCTGGAGTTTTCGTGGCCGGTGATAGGTGCCATACTGGCGGCGATAGTGTTAAAGGGACTTCAGTCTCTCTTCACTATAGCCACAGGAAAGCACATAGATTCTCTGCCGGTGATCGGTGCCGGCAAGGAGAACAGGAACGATGTGGTTTCCAGTATTATAATCGTGGCAGGACTGCTCGTGTACCACTACACGGGCGTCAATCTTGACGGATATCTGGGATGCGTGGTATCACTCCTCTTCCTGTATACGGGCTTCCAGCTCATCAGGGAGACGGTGGGACCGATTATAGGCATGCCTCCCGACAGGGAGAGAGTGGAGGCAATGTGCGGGATTATCAGCGAGCATCCGCAGATAATAGGCGTTCATGACATTGTAATATACAGCTACGGTCCGGGAAGGGAGTTTTCATCCTTCCATGCGGAGGTGGATTCCAGAGAGGATATGATGGAGATTCACGACCTGATTGATGATGTTGAGCAGGAGATAATGGAGAAGCTGGGCATCAAGGCAACATGCCATATGGACCCGGTGGAAGTTGACAACCCCATAAGACTGCAGATGCAGGAGGTTATCGGTGAGGCGATAAAGAAGTTTCCTCAGGTGGAGAGCTTCCACGATCTGAGAGTGGTCCCGGGGAAGACCCATACCAACATTATCTTCGATCTGGTAATACAGCCGGGCGCGAGAATAGACAAGGAGGCGATTTCCGCCGCCATGGATTCAGCCGCAAAGGCCGCGGACCCGACATTCAACACGGTTGTGAATTTCGACAACGCGTATATTTAGTCAGGGAAACAGAATTTTTCTCATGTGCCACTGGGAAATATAGCTTTCGATTGTTTTAAGAGCATTGGTGTCATCTATGACGTCAATGCTCTTTTTGTCGGCAAGACAGTTGCGTACGTGAGCATCGGCGGCGCTTCTGGTTTTCTTGGGTGAGCATCCCCACCATTCGCCGTATGCGGCGTAGAAATACTTGGGATCCGAGAAGCCGACTGAATATGCTATCTCATAGTTGGGGAGATCCGTCTCCAGAAGGAGATGGTGAGCTCGGAAGCACCTGACGTACTTTACCATGGAGCTGAAGCTTTTGAACACGGTGGTTGTGAGGAACTGTGAGAAGTAGTTGGGGTTGACATGTTCTCTCGACGCCAGTTCCGATGCTGTGATCTTGTTCCGGTAATGTCTCATGCAGTAGCTGAAGGAGCTGTAGAATCTGTCATGGAGATCGGGATTGATGTATTCATCCTGGTTGTTGTAATTGTACCAGTCGAAATACCTGCAGAGCGTATCCGCCAGATTATCCTCTGCGGTGCGGCATTCGTAATCCAGATAGCCTCCGAAGCTTGCGGCGGCCAGTGCCAGTATGATATCCTTAACATGGTTCATAGCCTCATACTGATAGGGGTATATGTGGGTGCTCTCGCAGGTGAACATTACAGTTTCGCCGTCAAAGAAACAGCCTTCATGTGCAGTAAGATCCATATGGAATATAAGCAGAAGGTTGTCCTCATCCGCAGGATTGCTCATATAGTGAATCTCATTGGCATCAACGGAGAAGATATATCCTTCCTTGAGAAGGACCTTCTGCTCTCCCGTGACAAGATAAACCTGCCCCCGCAGGCAGTATACAAGCTCGAGAGAGGTTTTGTGAAAGTGGGGAAGTGAATTTCTCAGGGAACAGAGTTCCACGTGAGTTGTGAGTCCTTCAGGATATGGTATGTGTTCGTCTGTGGCAAAATATTTATTCATAATCAGATAATACTATATAGACAAAAACTAGTCAAATTTCAGATTTCTCTATGGGATTTGCATAAAAAACGGCTACTGTTTAGGAAATTGCTCGGGGTGATAATATATGTGAACGATAATTCTGAAAACAAGATTTGAGGTGAAATTATGATGAAGGTACTCGTTTTAGGCGTTGGCGCACAGGGAAGTGCAGCAGCCAGGAGATTGGACGAAGAACCTGAAGTTAAAGAAATCGTTTGCGCGGATTATGACGTTAAAGCAGTTGAAAGCCTGGTGGCTAAGCTTAAGAAGGGCAGAGGCGCTCAGGTGGATGCACATGATCTGGACAGTATTATCGCGGCGGCAGAAGGTGTCGACCTTATAATAAACGGTCTTCCTCTGGAGTGCACTGAGAATGTTCTCGATGCGGCTCTGGCAGTGAAGGCACACTATCAGGATTACGCAGGGACAATCTCTCTATATAACAAATGGCTCAACAGCGAAGAAAGAAAGGCTCATCCTGAAGAACCTGATGTTGATGACGAATCCACTCTCAACTGGTACAGAAGCCTTTGCGCGATGTACTATGTATACGGTCCTAAGTTTGAAGAGATAGGCAAACTATGCCTCTTCGGCACAGGCTCGGCGCCGGGACTTATCTGTGCGGCTACGAAGAAATCCATGAGATATCTGGATTCCTGTGAGACAATATACAACTTCGTCTGGGAGGGCGCATATGCGAAGCGTTTCCAGCCGTTCTGGTGGTCGCCGATAACGGCTCTGACGGATATGAGCGAGGTAGCTATAGCTCTCAAGGACGGTAAGCTGGTCAATACTCACTCCTTCGGTGATGATGTGGTGAGAAAGTTTGTGGAAAACGATGAACCTATAGTGTTCAGGGAACACTGTCACGACGAGCCGCTTCAGTACTCTTTTAACAAGGACACACACTTCAAGGGTGTGAAGAACGCCTACTTCAAGTATGCGGGCGCCGGAATGGATTTCGCCAAGCCTCTCTACGAAGCAGGACTTCTCAGCCACGAGGAGGAGGATTTCAATGGCATGAAGATTGTGCCGTTTGATTTCGTTCTCAGTCATATTCCTCCGGCTCCGAAGTACAGAGAGGAAATACAGGAGATAATAGATGAAGGACTGGCTCTCGATTCGGGATGCATGGTTATAGAAGCATACGGCAAGAAGGATGGCAAGGACATTCTCGTGGAGACTCACGTCAATGCGCCGGGATTCGTGGAATCCTTCGAGAGAGCGGGAATGACAGGTGAGATGTATCTGACGGGACAGGGAGGATATCTCTTCTCCAAGCTCTTCCTGGACGGATCCTTCGACGGAATGTCGGGAGTTATCTCCTCGGATATGATAAACCAGAAGCAGGTGGACAGGTATTTCGAGTATGCTGAGAAACTGGGAATAACCCTGGGCACGGAGATAAAAGAAATCTAGAAAGGAATTTATGCATTCGGAAGATATTTATAATGGAGAGCTTACGGCTAAGAAATTCGCAGGCTTCGTATGGCCATCGGTTCTGATGATGGTGGTGATGGCTCTCTACTACACGATTGATTCCATTTTCGTAGCTAATTATGTGGGAGAAGAAGGACTGGCGGCCATTAACATAGCATATCCCGTGCAGGGACTTATGTGGGGCGTGGCAGTAATGTTGGCCGCCGGATCCAGCGCCCTCGTTGCCATAGAGATGGGCAAAGGCAACATGAGGGAGGCTGACAGCAAATTCACTTTCATATGTGTATTCGGGCTGGCTCTGGGATGCGGAGCCACCCTTTTGATGTTCATTTTCATGGATCCTGTCGTGGACGTGCTGGGAGCCACGGAGCTGCTGGCCAAGGACTGCGCTCTCTTCCTCAAGATATTCGTATGGGGCTGTCCGGCGGCATTTCTCGGAGTACTCTTCGAGTTTTTCATAAGGGTTGACGGCAAGCCGGCATTCACCATATTTCTATACATCGGAGGAGGTGTGACTCACCTAGGACTGGACATCATTCTCATGGGACCTCTTCATATGGGACTTGCAGGTGCTGCAGTGGCCAATGTGGGCGGACTCTGGATGACGGCGCTGACAGGACTGGGGTACTTCCTCTTCGCCAAGACACGTCTTTCATTCAGCAGGTTCCACCCTGACTTCAGATATATAGGTCACAGCTTCGTTAACGGTTCCCCTGAATTAGTCAACGAAAGCGCTGCCGGAATTATGGTCTTCTGCTATAATATGATTGTAGTCAGACTGGCGGGAGAGACAGGAGTGGCTGCAGCGGCCATAGTGCTGAATATTCATTACTTCTTCATGTCCGTACACATGGGATACAGCGTGGGAGTCACGCCGCTCATAAGCTACTGGTACGGTGCGGGTATGACAGACAGAATCAACAAGGTGATGAAATACACGAAGAAGTATATGCTTGTGGCATCGGTGGCCATAGCAGCCTTGTGTTTCATTCTGGCGGAGCCTCTCACTATGATATATGAGAGACCGGGAAGCGAGCTCTTCGAAATGAGTTCGAACGGCCTGCGCATAGTTTCTCTGTCTTTGCTGGTAATAGGCATCAACGTTTTCGCATCGAACATGTTCACCGCTTACGGCAACGGACTTGTGTCCACTGTTATAGCCATCGCCAGAGGGCTGGTGTTCCTATTGGCAGGTCTGCTGATACTGCCGGAGCTTATGGGAATGGACGGCGCATGGCTGGCACTGCCTTTCGGCGATATACTTACACTTGGACTTTCATTCCTGCTCCTGAGAAAATACAGCAGGAAGTACAACTACAAGATTCTGGGAGAATAGACTATGAAGTATCTGGAGATTTTCGAAGATATACCGGGAATAAAGGCTTTCTTCTCAACTAAGGAGGGAGCCGTTGAAGGTTCGCCTTACAATAATGAGGAGCTTTTTAGCGAGCTGGGTCTGGAGAAGGCCTTCAGGGTGTTTCCTCAGCAGGTGCACGAAGCGACCGTATGTGACATCACCGGTGATATGATTCGCGGAGACAGCATCAGCCTTCCATCAACGGACGGGACGGTGACACGGGAGAAAAACGTGCTTCTAACCACGGTGCACGCTGACTGTCCGCCCGTTTACTTCGCTCACAATAAAGGTGATGCGGTGGGCATGGTTCACTCCGGGTGGAGAGGAACTCTGGCGGGAATATGTCCTCAGACGGTAAGGCGAATGGTTTCACTCTACGGAATATCTCCGGAGAATCTCAGGGTTCACATAGGGCCGTCCATAAGCAGGTGCTGCTTCGAAGTGGGGGATGAGGTTATAAGAGCCTTTAACCTGGAATGGGGCTATTCCTTCACGGAGAACAACATGATGGATCTGAAGGCCATAATCAGGCGCCAGCTTGAAGATGCCGGCGTGCCGTCCGTAAACATAAGCGATGACGGTCACTGCACCTACTGCGAGCCTGAAATGTTCTGCTCCTACAGACGCGAGGGAGGAACATACATGAGGATGGGTGCGGGAATCTGCATACTGTAAATGAATCAGGAAAGGGGTAAAGGGTGAATTTTCTTTTAATATTCGCGTTTCTGTTTTTTATAGGAAGCTGTCTTGGCTGGTGTGCCGAGCTGCTTTTCAGAAGATTTGTATCGTCAAACAATCCTCAGAGAAAATGGATAAATCCCGGGTTTCTCGTGGGACCCTATCTGCCGCTGTACGGTTTCGGCCTCTGGGGAATGTTCGTCATGTCCTGCTTCATTATGAGCTTCGAGACGAGTAATATATTTGTCAACATTGCGATGGTGTTCGTAATAATGGCGGTGACAATGACTGTAATAGAGTATATTGCAGGACTCGTATTCGTGAAGGGTATGAAGGTCAAACTGTGGGATTACAGCAGAGAAAAGCTTAATGTCAAAGGCATAATATGTCCTAAATTCACGGTTATATGGGGAGCGCTGGGAACAGTTTATTACTTCACGGTCAATACACACGTTATCGACTGGGTGATGTGGCTGTCAAATCATCTGGCTTTTTCCTTCTTCATAGGAATGTTCTTCGGAGTGTTCGCTACAGACTTGGGTTATTCACTGAATCTCTCGTCAAAGATACGAAGCTTCGCCGAAGAGAAGGAGCTTGTTATCAGATATGAGGAACTCAAGGACTTTATCAGGGAGCGAAGAGAAGAACTGGAGGAGAAGCACAGGTTTCTGCTGGCATTTCACTCAGAGACGCCTATCAGAGAACACCTTGAGAAGTTTATAGAGCGATCTGTTGAACACCAGAAACAGAAGCTTGAAGAGGCCGAGGAAAACATAAAAAAACGACTTTTATAGTCTCCTGCCTTTGCGCGGCGAAGGTGCGGCGACGAAAACCATATCCCCCAGGGAATCATCCCGCCTGAAGCGGAAGGTTACGTGGGGGTATTTGTTTTCGAAATATTCCTTGTTGCGCCGGCTGTTTCCTATCATGTCGGAGAAGAACTTGCCTGATGAAAAGAAGTCCACGGAGTCGGTCTGTTCGAGTATTGGCGGAAGCTGAGCCTCCAGATCCTCCCGGGCTATGCGGCCCTGAACAAGCTGGCGAAAGGCCGGGTGGTAGGTGTGACCCTGAATCTCGCCGCCTTCGGTAATAAGGTCCGTGCTCTTCAGTCCCACTCGTATGATGTTGATACCGGCTCCCGCGATTATTCTGTACATGGCGGAGGTTATATCCACAGCCTCTTCAGTAGTGAGGGCATGGTAGCTGCCTTCTCTGTACATGCGAAGAAGCTCGGTGTCACTGAGCACTATTGTGGGATAGAGACGGGCTATCGAAGGCTGCATTCTGACAGCCTCACGGGCGGAGTAGATACACTTCTCCATGCTGTCTTCCGGCAGCCCTATCATCAGCTGGATTCCCAGCTCGAAACCGTATTCCTTAATCATTGAGCAGGCGCGACGCGAATCCTCGGAGGTGTGGCCTCTGTTTGAGGCCAGAAGAACCTCATCGTCGAAGGACTGGATTCCCAGTTCAATGGTGTCAGTATCGAAACTCTTCAGATTATCAAGAATCTCCTCGCTGATATAGTCCGGTCTGGTCGAGAGGTGAATCTTATCTATAATGCCCGCCTGTTTGTATTCCTGTGCCACTGCGAGAAATGCCGACTGGTCCTCCATGGGAATTCCCGTGAAACTTCCACCGAAAAAAGCGACCTCAATTGTTTCCAGGCCGCGACACTGCAGTGTGGGCAGGTAGGTTTCTATTGTGTTTCTCACATCCTCAGGGCTGACCTCGTCGGTTCTGGCCGTTATCGCCTTCTGATTGCAGAATACGCAATCATTGGGACAGCCCATGTGAGGGATGAAAATCGGTATTATGGCGTGTTTCTTCATAGCTTTTACTCCGTGGCGAATATGCTTCCTATATCCTCGAGAGGGTAGTCGTCAAACCATACGGGGATTATGTTTCTGCATTTGATGAATTCCTCTATCCTGTCGCAGTCCGGATGTTCTCCCAGGTTGCCGTTGAAAACGATGGCTCTGGTTCCGTCCTCAAGATATATGCTGCCGCCGCAGCCTCCGATGAAGCCGCAGTTGTAGCCGGGGAGGAGGATGTGTCCCGTTTCTATGAGAAGCACTGAGGCTCCCTGGTTTTCGAGTATGCCTGCCAGACCTCTGTCGGCTGTGATGAAGGAGGTGTTGTCCACGGGCAGGCAGGAACACCTGCTGTAGCCCTGACTCACTCCCACGATTTTCATTTCTTCCTCGTCGGGGAGATGGTGTCCGGATTCCTTGCCGGAGGTGGCCCTGATAATGTCGTGAAGAGCCAGATCGCGTCTCCAGGTCATGACAGCATCAACAAGCTCCTCGTCGGTATGCTGTATGAAATGAATGAAATAGTCTCTGGTGCAGACTGCGTTGTATATTATATCCGCAGGGTACACGGGTCCCAGTTTGTCCCTGTCGCCCATGAAAATTCCGGCTTCGTCCCACAGCCCCAGCTGACACATGTATACATCCGCATGTGTGGCGATTCGGGGGTCCACCTTGTAATCTACATTGCCCCGCAGTGCCAGTAGCCTCTCGGGGTGGGTTGTCTCGCCGGATATGAGTCCGATTTCCGTAACGTAGTTGACGTTGTAACCTTGCTTATGAAGGAATTCTGTAAGCGGCCTTCCGGCCAGTCTCGATAAATATGTCTGCTTCATACATATAGGTATAACACGAAATCGGGAATTAGTAAATGGACGTTATACGTCTGATGTGATACACTTGAGGCATGGTTAGTATAGGTAACGGCTGGGACGAGCTCCTGGCGGAAGAATTCAAAAAAGATTATTATCTCGAGCTGAGAGAGTTTCTCAGGAAGGAATATGATGCAGAGACAGTTTATCCTGATATGCATCATGTTTTTAACGCCCTCAGGCTGACGCCTCCCGAGGAGGTTAAGGCGGTTATTCTGGGGCAGGATCCGTATCATGAGCCGGGACAGGCGCACGGACTCTGCTTCTCCGTACCGGAGGGAGTTCCGGCACCTCCGTCGCTGGTCAACATAAGAAAGGAGCTGAAGTCGGATCTGGGAATCGAGCCGCCGCCTCACGGCAATCTGGAGGGCTGGGCGCGTCAGGGCGTGCTGCTGCTTAACGCATCGCTGACGGTGCGTGCCCACGAGGCGAATTCTCACAAAGGCAAAGGCTGGGAGGTTTTCACCGACAGAATAATAAGCATTCTCAATGATATGAGCGATCCCATAGTGTTCATTCTCTGGGGCGCTAAGGCGGGAGCCAAGAAGGAGCTTATAACAAATCCGGCGCACTGCATAATAACAGGCGCGCATCCGAGTCCGCTGTCTGCACACAGGGGATTTTTCGGAGGCAATTATTTCTCGAGAACAAACGAGTTCCTGATCTCGAATGGCAGGGAACCGATAAACTGGAGTATTTTATGAAACTGCTGGTTCTTTACTGGAGCATGCTGCTCATAGGCTATGTGGCCGGATGGAGAATGCGAAAGCGGGAAGTCTCAGCGGCTGCAGTGCCTGAGCTCATGACTCTGGCCATATATGTGCTGTGTCTCATTATGGGTCTGAGAATGGGCGCAGACCCCCAGGTGACAGGTAATCTGGGGACTATAGGTGTCAAGGCTCTTGTGGCAACCGTTTTCTGTATCGCCGGAAGCATGCTGTCAATTTTTGTCGTACGGAAAATTCTTCATATGGACAGATACGGCAATCTGAAGGGAAAAACTAAGGAAGAGGAGCTTCCGATCCGCCGGGAAGAGGGCGGCAAGTCCGGCTCGGATCTGAAGATTACTCTGATTATTGTCGCAACGGTGGTAGCCGGAATGCTCATCGGCGCATTCGGCATAGCATCAATGGAACAGGGCAATATAGAAACCTTCGACAGTGTGAGCAGTGATCTTCTCGTGATATGCCTGTGTATCCTTATGGGATTTGTAGGTATGGATCTGGGGTTTTCGGGAACGGTGATACAGAACATCAGGAAAGCGGGCTGGAGAGTCATATGCTTCCCGCCTGCGGCAGTGGCAGGCTCCCTGGTATTAGGATCCTTTGCCTGTATGTTCATGGGCTTCTCCCTGCGTGAAGGTCTGGCCATAAGTGCGGGCTTCGGATGGTACACCTACGCGCCGGCGGTGATTTCAGGCGCCGGACAGCAGTATGCCATAGCGGGTGCTGTATCTTTCGTGCACAATGTTATCAGAGAAACCGCCGGGATAGTCTTCATTCCCCTCGCGGCCAGAAAAATAGGATACCTGGAGTCTACAGGTATCCCGGGTGTTGCCGCTATGGATGTGTGCGTGCCTATTGTAGGGCGGTCCTGCAGGGAGGACACCATAGTCTACTCCTTCGCCACAGGGCTGTTCATGTGTCTTGTGACGTCAGTCGGAGTTCCGCTCATCATGGGCATTTGAAATCATATCTGAAGCAGATCGATTGTCGGTTTAACGTTATACATCGCTTTAAGGGCCTCATATTCATCGGAGGCCTTTTTTCTGTCCGCGGAAGGGTCCGCTGTGGCGCGGATCATTATGTTCTTCGAGGTGTGCTCGAGAGATGTGAACTCGATCATGTCCACCTTGTAGCCGGCGGACTCAAGCCTGAGCCCTCTGAGCGCGTCGGTAAGAAGCTCCGTGAACTTGTCCTTGAGTATCCCGTGTTTGAGCCAGGAATCGTTTACAGGCTCCTCTATCTGTCTGAAAAGCTCGTGCTGGCAGCAGGGTACGCTGAGGATGACCCGGCTGTGCCACCTGACGGCATTTATCAGGGCATAGTCAGTGGCTGTGTCACAGGCATGGAGGGTGACCACCATGTCGGCTCCGTCACTTTCATAATCGGCTATGTCGCCTGTTATGAATTTAAGCCTGTCATAGCCCAGCCTGCGTGCGGTGGAATTGCAGAAATCTATGACATCCTTCTTAAGGTCCAGTCCGACTATCTCAACGTCACGGCCCCGTATAATCTTCAGGTAGTGATAGAGGGCGAAGGAGAGGTAGCTTTTGCCGCAGCCGAAATCCACGACACGTATTCTTCCTTCCGAAGGAAGGTCGGAAAAGGCGTTGTCGGCTATCTCCAGGAATCTGTTGATCTAGCGGAACTTGGCATAGTGGCTTTTGTATATCCTGCCTTCGGGGGACATGACACCCAGTTCGATGAGAAAGTCGCAGGGCTGCCCGTCGCGGAGAAGATATCTCTTCTTCCTGTCATGGGACAGGTCCGCCTCGGGGCGGGATGCCGGCTTCCTCCTCACGGCCGGCCGGTCCGCTTTTGATGCCAGAACCTGTATGTCCTCATCCTCGGTGAAAATGTTCACCTGTTTGAAGGTGTCTCGCACAGTCTCCAGTGCGAAATCCACACCCTCATAGTAAGGTATGTTCCTGTGGGTTACCTTCTTGTCATAGTGGTATTCCGCCTGATACATGTATTCTCCCTTTATGGAGACGGGGCGGAGAGTTATTTTCCTGTATTCCGTGGACTTCCTTCTCCTGTCGGAGAACACCATTTTCACAAGGCTTCTCCCAGGGGAAAGAGTCATGACGGATGCAAACAGCTGATTCAAAATATCCATGCTACTATTATGAATGGTGTCAGGGCGGGTGTCAAACAAAAACAATTGCTTCAACGGGTAGACATGAGACTTACTTTCATTTAAAATAAAAGGGTTAAGTAACAGAATATAAACAGGAAAGCAGGACGGTAAATGGAAACGGAACAGAAGATAATAAATATTGCGGTAATAGCTCATGTTGATGCGGGTAAATCCACACTGGTGGACGCATTTCTCAGCCAGAGCGGTGTCTTCAGGGAAAACCAGCAGGTTGCCTCTCAGGTTATGGACAGCGACGATCTGGAAAGAGAAAGAGGCATAACGATTTATTCCAAAAACTGTTCCGTCATGCACGGAGATACCAAGATTAACATAGTGGATACGCCGGGACATGCGGATTTCAGTTCGGAGGTCGAGAGAATAATCAAGACTGTGGATACGGTCATACTCCTCGTGGATTCCAGCGAGGGACCTATGCCTCAGACCCGTTTCGTTCTCAAGAAATCTCTGGAGCAGGGAATCAACCCTATTCTTCTCATAAACAAGATAGACAAGAAGGATGCACGTATAGACGAGGTTGTGGATGAGGTGTATGAACTCTTCATGGATCTTAACGCCAATGACGAGCAGCTTGATTTCCCTATACTCTACGGAATCGCGCGTCAGGGCATCGTTGTCAGAGATCCGGATGAGGTTAAGGACCTTATTGCCGAGACGACCGGCACCAAGCTGAAGAAGAGCGCCAAGGGCATGAAGGGCTTCGATATTACGCCGCTGTTTGAGACTATCATAGAACACTGCGACCCTTATCCGCAGGAGCTGTGCAGTGAGCCTCTGCAGCTGCAGATATCGGCTCTTGCCTACGACGATTATATCGGCAGACTGGGAATCGGCCGTATAACGAGAGGATGCATACATGAGGCCGAGACGGTGGATGTCACGGGAGAAGGCGGCAGCATCAGGCAGAGCAAGCTGAATCAGGTGTTCGTCTACAGAGGACTCAAGAGAGTGCCTGTGGCTGAAGCGGTGGCCGGAGACATAGTTGTAATATCGGGTATATCCGATATAAGCATCGGTGAGACGGTCTGCGCTCAGGGAGCTGCGGATCCTCTGCCTATGATTGAAATCGAGGAGCCTACACTCTCCATGTACTTCATGGTAAATAAATCTCCTTTCGCCGGCAAGGTGGGCAAGTATGTGACTTCGCGTCATCTAAGAGAGAGGCTGAACAAGGAGCTGGAGGTCAACGTGGGACTGAGAGTCGAGGAGACGGAATCCACGGACAGCTTCAAAGTCAGCGGCAGGGGAGAACTGCATCTCTCAATCCTGATTGAGAATATGCGCCGCGAAGGCTATGAGCTGGCTGTTTCCAAGCCTGAGGTCATAATGAGAAGAGATGAGCAGAACCGCCTGCTGGAGCCTATCGAAGAGGTGGTTCTCAGCGTGCCGGACATCTATAACGGTTCGGTTATCAGCAAGCTCAATATACGCAAAGGCATCATGCAGGAGATGCAGAGCGAGAATGGTTTCACCCGGCTTGAGTATCTGGTGCCGACAAGAGGACTTCTCGGATACAGAAGCGAGTTCATAAATGATACACACGGTGAGGGAACCATGGTCAGAAGATTTGACAGGTTCGACCTCTATACGGGAGAGATTCCTCAGAGAACAAACGGTGTTGCCATAGCTCAGGAGGCGGGTGTAACCACTCCTTATGCCATATTCAGCATAGCCGAGCGTGTGCAGATGTTCGTGGAGCCTCAGACCAAGGTGTACGAGGGAATGATAGTGGGCATGAACTCCAGAAGCGAGGACATGGTTGTCAACCCGTGCAAGACAAAGAAGGCGACAAACATGAGAGCCGCAGGCAGTGACGAGAACATCAAGCTCTCGCCTGCACGTGTATTCACTCTCGAGGAGGCGCTTGAATTCATCGACGATGACGAGCTGGTTGAGATAGTGCCTGATGATATAAGGCTGAGAAAGAAGATTCTCAGCGAGCTGGACAGGAGAAGAAGCGCCAGGAAAACGAGAAACGAGGGATAGAAAAAATGGGAAAGATTAAATATGTGGCGGATCTGGGAGAAGGCTGGGTTTTCGTGCTGAACATCGTGCTGATGATAGTGCTGGGACTCGCTGCCATTAAGATAATCACGATTGTTGTCAAAAAATTGCTTAAGAGGATGGAGCAGGTGGACTCTTCGATACACACATTTATTCTAAATGGTGTGAGGGGTATATGCTATGTCATACTCATAGGCATGGTACTGCAGATGCTGGGAGTGGGGATTTCAACAATAGTGGCAGTGCTCGGTGCGGCAGGCGCCGCCATCGCCCTGGCTCTTAAGGATTCTCTGGCCAACATTGCCGGCGGAATCATGATAATAGCCACACATCCTTTCGGCAAGGGGGATCTTGTTTCCATCAACGGCAACAGGGGCAGGGTTGAGAAGATAGATCTCTTCCTGACTACTCTCCAGACTCTTGACAGGAAGACCATAACCATTCCCAACGGAATAATAAACACTTCCGTTGTGTACAATGAGTCGGACAGAGATGTGAGACGTGTCGACTGCAGATTCACCGTTTCATACGATACGGATCTGGATAAGGCCAAGGATGTTCTGGCTGCCGTATGTGAATCATGTCCTGAGATTCTTCGGGATCCGGCGGTTGATATGGGTGTTGTTGAGCACGGAGACAGCGGCATCGTCATAGAGGTTCTGGCATACTGCATGGTGGATGATTATTTCCATGTCAAGTACTATCTTATGGAGACAGTGAAGAAGGCATTTGAGGAACAGGGAATAGAGATTCCTTTCCCTCATCTGGATGTGAAGCTGACGAGAAGGTAGAATATGAGTGACAAGCTGAACAGAGAAATAGAGAAGGAGCTGAAATACATAAGCTCGCAGGAATCGGAGATGCAGAGAAAGGCGATGACGGAGGAGGCCGCCTGGAAACAGATAATCACGGGAAGCATTCCCGAGAAGGCCTATGTCAATCTCCGCGCGGCCTTTGCGACGGCCTTCAATCTCATATTTGAAGAGGGCATAGGGATTATAGAGAAGACCTATGACAAGGAGGAGCTGAAGCGGAGGTTCGCTGAGGATGACAGCGTGATTCAGATGAAGAAGAACCGCTTCGAAATCAAGAGGCTGAGAAACGAAATCGCCAGATCCGACAAGTTCCGTCTGGCATTCACCACTCTCGAGGGAGTGGGTCTGGGAATTCTGGGCATAGGGCTTCCGGACATAGTGATATTTATCGGGTATCTGCTGAAGGCCATATATGAGACTTCCTTGCGTTACGGCTACGATTACGACAGACCGGAGGAGAGGCTGTTTCTCCTGAAGCTCATGGAGGCTTCAGTGCAGAAAAAGGAAAAGTGGATTGAGTCCAACGAGCGGGTGGATGACATGATTGAAGCCATGCCTCTGCCGGGGGATGAGGAGATCAGAAATCAGGTGGGCAGGACGGCGGACGCTCTGGCTGTGGACATGCTGGTGCTCAAGTTTATTCAGGGACTGCCCGTTGTAGGGGCGGTCGGCGGTATGGCCAACCCGGTGTACTACAAGAAGATAATGAATTACGCCAGACTGAAGTATCACAAGAGATATCTCAAAGACAGACTGAAAAAGGGAGAAACAGTTGAATGATTACAGGAAAACAGAGAAGCTACCTGAGAAAGCTGGGACAGGAGCTTGAGCCGGTGGTGTACATAGGCAAAGGCTCCATGAGCGAGAACGTTATAAGGGAAATGGACAACCTTCTCAAGACCAGAGAGCTGATTAAGGTAAAACTCCAGGAAGGCTGCAGTCTTAATGCCAAGGAGGCCGCCAACGAAGCCGCCGGGATATTGGGGGCGGAATTTGTTCAGGCTATCGGCAGGAGATTCGTTCTCTACAGACAGGCTGAAGAAAAGGAAAACAGAAAGGTTGTGCTGCCATGAAGGAAGAAATATTCAGATTTGATGTCCTCCTGACTCACAGCAAGGAAATCGAAATAGGCGTAACCGTCAAGGAAATCGCCGTGGAGGGATATCCCGAGTTCGGAGAGGAATACGGACGTCTGGCACATCTCTATGCGGGACTTGTGGTTGAGCATGTGGGAATGAACACGGAATTCTTCATGAACAGCGTCAGCGAGCTCAAGGCCGTGTGTGAGGAGCTCACTTCCGAGGAGGAGGCGATACTTGCCGAGGGCGAGAATTCCGAAAATGATTCCGTGCTTCTCTACTCCTTCCCGGTTCTCATAATGGAGGATGAAGAGGGTATCTACGGGGACGGCGGACTTTTGCAGCCGGAAATTATCGGCGGCAAGCAGATGGGTGTTGGCTTCGAGAAGAGCAGGAAGGCTGAGGTGCTGGCCAAGGTCTACGGAGAGGATTATCTGGCAGAGGAGGAAAAGTACGAGGATATAATCACGGACGAGATTCTCGACCACGGAACTCTTTTCCTCAAGGCCGTGTCGGCTGTGGATGTAATTTAAGAATTTTGTTAATATTTGAACAGAGCCTTTGTCTATTGACAAGGGCTCTGTTTTGAGAGCATAATGGTGTCATATTGTATATTGTATAATGTATTAAACAAGCTACGGGAGGTTTATCATGACAAAATTTAACAACGTTATAGTAAGAAGACCGTGCAAGGCTATCTGTGACGGAATCACATCAGCTCCTGAACTGGGTCAGCCTATATATGAGAAGGCTCTTGAACAGCATGACAAGTATATCGAAGCACTGAAGAAGTGCGGAGTTGAAGTTACTGTTCTCGAGGCAGACGAGAGATACCCTGACTCATGCTTCGTAGAGGATCCGGCTCTGATCACACGCAAGTGCGCTATCATCACCAATCCGGGTGCCGAATCAAGAAACGGAGAGAAGAATGAGATCATCGGGGCAGTCAAGAAGTTCTTCCCTGAAGATAAGATTGAATACATCAAGGATCCGGGAACACTGGAAGGCGGAGACGTTATGATGGTAGGAGATACATTCTATGTAGGTCTCTCCGCCAGAACAAATGCTGAAGGTATCAGACAGCTCACAGAGATTCTCAACAAGTATGGTCTTGAGTGTGTACAGGTTCCTCTCGAGAAAGTCCTTCACCTGAAGACAGGCGTAAACTACCTCGAAAACAACAACATGCTCGTTTCCGGAGAATTCATTGAGAAGCCTGAATTCCAGAAGTACAACAAGATTGTTATTCCTGAGGAGGAGGCTTACGCTGCCAACTGCATCTGGGTTAACGATACTGTAATCGTACCTGAAGGATATCCTGCAGTTCTCAAGGCTGTACAGGATGCAGGCTACAAGACCCTGTTAGTTGACACATCGGAATTCAGAAAGATTGACGGCGGACTCAGCTGCCTGTCACTGAGATTCTGGGCATAACCTGATAAACCTGAAAGGAGAAGATGAAATAAAATGGAAGGACAGGAAAAGAAATTAGGTTTATTTCCGCTGGTGTTCTTCGCTATAGGTTGCATGCTGGCAAGCGGAGTGTTCACGCTCTCAGGAGACTTTGCGGCTGCAGGCGCATATACACTGGCGACAATCATAGGCTGGGGAGTGACATTTATCGGAATGATAGCTCTCACTATGTGCTACTACAGACTGGCTATTGCCAAGCCTGAGCTCACATCAGGCATATACAGCTATGCGAGAGAGGGATTCGGTTCATACATAGGATTCAACTCCGCATGGGGATACTGGATGAGTGCCGTGCTGGCTCTCGTATCATTCTTCGTGGCATTCTTCGGAAATCTGGGCTCATACATACCGGGATTCGGTTCGGGCTCAACGCCGCTGGCCGTTATCTGCTCATCGGTTATCCTCTGGCTGCTGGTTCTCCTCCTCATGAGAGGCGTAAGCCAGGCTACGATAATCAATGCTTTCGTTGTTGTTGCCAAGGTGATACCTATCGTATTCATGGTAATTGCAGCTATATTCGCTAAATCATTCCACTGGAGCATCTTCGTGGACAACTTCACAGGTGCAGGTTCGGATATGTCACTCTTCGAACAGGTGAAGGCAACCATCTTCACAACAGTATGGATCTTCATCGGTATCGAGGGAGCCGTTGTAATTTCAGAGAGAGCCAAGACTATGAAGCTGGCAGGACGTGCCACGGTTATTTCCTTCGTAGCTCTCTTCCTGCTCTACTTCATAATTTCAGCACTCTCCATGGGCGTTCTGCCTCACGATGAGCTGGCTTCACTGGGATGGCCTTCAATGGCTGGTGTTATGACTGCTATCGTTGGTACCTGGGGCGGAGTTCTGGTTAACGTTGCCGTATTCATTTCAATCGGCGGAGCAATGTTCACCTACGTAATACTCTGTACAGACAGTGCCTTCGGTCCTGCCGACCAGGGATGCTTCCCAAGCATATTCAAAAAGAGAAACAAGCACAATGCGCCTACATATTCAATCATATTCAGTGCGATTATCGTTGAGATATTCCTTATCATCGCAATGCTCAGTGATGCTGCATTCCAGAGCTGCTACTATCTCTCAACAATCGCTATTATGATTCCGTACATGCTGTCCGCATTCTACGCACTCAAGTGCTGCTTCAACGGCGAATCCCTTCAGGGACTCAGCGGCGGCGGTAAGGCATGGACATGGATCTTCGCGATTATCGGATCCATCTATGGAGTATGGATGCTCTATGCTTCCAGTATCACATACGTGCTCGTATGCGCACTCCTCTATGCTCCTGGTATGATTCTCTACATCATCAGAAGAAAAGAGGAAAATGACGGTCCTATATTCCCTAAGGTATACGACAAGGTTGTTGCCGCAGTGCTGGTAATAATGTTTGTTGTTGCTATAGTTCTGCTGGCTACGGGAACGATATCACCGTTCTAAGACTGATTGCACATCTATTGATGCTCACTCGCAGAAAAAATAATCCCGGACTGAACCGGAGATTTCATCTCTCGGACAAGTCCGGGATTATTTTTTCTGACAATAACAATAAAATTGACCCTCTTCTTGTCAGAACTCCGGTCTAGGTTTCGTTGAATTCTGACAAGATTCAGCGGATAAGAGGACGCATTGTCAGAACAGCGGAGGAAAACAGAGTAGATTCCTCCTGACTCTCCCGAAATCCATCTTTCAAGACCTTCGCAGGTCGGATTTTCTGACAAAGCATATTGCGATTCCTCGGTTCTTGTCAGAAATCCCTAAACTTAGGCGCAGAGTCTGACAAAATACTTGTGAGGGCAATGATTTTGTCAGAAATCGTCGAAAGAAGGCACGGTGACAGGCTACCGCGCTTGTATTTCTCTCACATAGCCCGGTTTAGACATGTTTCTTAAAGGGTACAGGGGTTTCCACCAAAATTACACTATTTTTCACTCGTCCCATCAAGTCGGGTTTACAGAAGATATGTATGCCGCACGTAGAGCTGTGAGGCGAAGGAATTGGCTACGTGCCAGAAGAGGTCGTTGGGGTCTTTGCGCTGCGGGTTCTTAGGGACAGGTGTTCCCTCGAAGGCGTGGCGAACCGCTTCCTCCACCATATCGCAGAACTGATTGTAGGAAAACTCCGCATCCTTGAAATCGATTCCCAGGCGGATGAGTCTGGAAATCTCATCTATCGTGTATACGGGTTTGAGTACTGTAATCACGAAAAGACAGGCTATAGAGAGCCTGTTGTATTTTTTGTTTTCGGGAGGGTTGATGAAGCGCTGCTTGACATAGTTGTTTATCATGGTGCGCGTTATAACCCGTTTCCCGGTGTGGGGTATGAAATCCCCCAGCCATTCATCAATTAGTTGAAGAACCTGTTCCAGATACTGATCTACCGACGGCAGCTGGTTCCATCTTGGCAGTCTGAAAAGGTTCAGTCCTTTGTTTTCAGCCATAAATATCACCTCAGAATCTATTGAATGCTATAACTACACATAAAGATATCACGTGTATAAATAGGTGTCAACCTGTTGACAAAGTTATTGTAATTAGATAACATAGTTTCCATAACTACGTAAATAAGGAGACAATATGGAAAATATAAAACAGCTTACACCTGCCTTTGACGGCTATGTGTACACGGATTTCAGAGATATGCTGAACAAGAGCGCCGACAGGTACGGAGAGTATGATGCCTTCATAGTCAAGAAGGGCAAATCCCGCAAAAATCCCGAGTACGAGCACATATCATACGACAGGTTCAGAAGGGAAGTGAGGGCTTTCGGAAACGGGATTCTGGCTAAGCACGGCAGTGGCAAGAGAATCGCTATCATAGGCAAAAACAGGTATGAATGGCTTCTCAGCTACTTCACGATTCTGGGCGGGCTGGGCATATGCGTTCCACTTGATAAAGGCCTTCCCTATGAAGAGCTGGAATCATCTCTCATAAGAAGCGGAAGCGATATTCTAATATTCGACAGTGACCATGAGGAACTGATAAGACGCCTCATCGATAAGGATACGACGGAAGTGCATACTTTCATTTCGATGGACCCGGTTGAGGGTTTCCCGTCTGTCGGAGACTACATAAGAGAAGGTGAAGCCTTTGCGGCATCGGGAAAGGGCGCCTACGAGAAACTGGAGGTGAACCCGGAGAAGGTAGATCTGCTGCTTTTCACTTCGGGAACCACGTCTAAGGCAAAGGCCGTAATGCTCTCTCAGAGAAACATAATGGCGAATCTGGAAGCAATAGAAAAGATAATATATGTAACGCCGGAGGATGTGAGCATGGCTTTCCTGCCTTACCATCACACCTTCGGGGCAATCGGACAGTTTGTCATGATATCCCGGGGCGCCACGACAACATACTGCGACGGTCTTAAATACCTCCAGAAAAATCTTGTTGAATACAAGGTGTCGGTTTTCTTCTGTGTGCCTCTGCTCATCGAATCCATATACAAGAAGGTAATGGCCACGGTGAAAAAGGAAGGCAAGGAGAAAAAGCTGGCCATGGGAATGAAGCTGGCGAATATTGCCGAGAAATTCGGAATCAAGGTGCGAAGAAAACTCTTCAAGGAAGTTCTGGACAAGCTGGGCGGAAACATACGTCTGGTGGTGAGCGGAGCTTCAGCTATAGATCCCGTTGCCATGGAAGGCTTCAAGAGCTTCGGAATAACGGCACTTCAGGGATACGGGATGACGGAATCCTCGCCTGTTATATGTGTTGAAAACAGATACGAGCAGAAGAACGGGTCAATTGGCCGGCCGCTTCCGGGACTTGAGGTGAGGATACTGGATCCGGATGAAAAGGGAGTAGGCGAGCTCATCGCCCGCGGACCGAGCATAATGTCCGGATACTATGAGAACGAGGAGGAGACTGCAAAGGCTCTTGAGGACGGATGGCTCCACACGGGCGATCTGGCGTATACGGATGAAGACGGCTTCGTGTTCATCTGCGGCAGGAAGAAGAACGTTATAGTTCTCAAGAACGGCAAGAACGTTTATCCTGAAGAGCTGGAGGTTCTCATTAACAACCTGCCTTATGTGGAGGAGTGCATGGTTTACGGAGAACCGCGTCACGATGACGGAGATGACAAGGATCTGGCGGTATGCGCCAAGATTGTCTACAGTACGGAGTATATGAAGGAACATGAGGGTATTACGGAGCACGATGATATTGACGAATTCATCAGAAAGGATATTGATGCCATCAATGAGACCCTGCCTGTGTACAAGAAAATGCTCAGAATCATCACCACAGACAAGGAGATGATAAAGACCACCACGGGCAAGGTTAAGAGATATGAGGAACTGAAACAGAAATAATAAAATCGCCGCAACCATAGATGCTCACTCGACGAAAACAGAATCCCGGTCACAACTCGAGACTTCGTCTCTCAGACATGACCGGGATTTTACTGTTTTCCTGTCTCGTTTCGCATATGGTTGCTGCTGTCACTGCGGAAACGCCGCATTGTTCTCTTCTGTTGCGTCACATAATTGCTGTTCGTGTCGCATATAGATGCCTTGATTAGCTGTCATATACCCGGGTGGGGTATTTAAATCTTCTATGTATTCCTATAACCCCAAAAACAAGGTCATAGGAATACATGCATCTCGAAATATGGCTGCAATTGCAGAGCCGCCGCTTAAAAACACAGCATTTTAGTGTGGATGGATCTCCTCAGGAGCTTTCTAACACATGTCTGACAGGCAAAAAGTGAAGATTTGAGTGCACATACCCCCGGGTATCAAGTGCGCATGTATTCCTAAAGAGGCAAAAACGGGGTTGAAGGAATACATGGCCATCCAGTATCATCGAACGTTTGTTTGCAAATCCGTTTCCGATATGGTATACTGTCGTAGGAATCCTACCCGGAAAGGAGAACCGGAATATGCCGGAATTCAGAATACATTCGGATTACAAACTGATGGGTGATCAGCCTCAGGCTGTAGACAGGCTGGTTGAGGGCATTCAGTCGGGCAAGCGCGCCCAGACGCTTATGGGTGTTACAGGCTCGGGCAAGACCTTCACTATGGCCAATATTATTGAGCGGGTGCAGAAGCCGACGCTGGTGATAAGCCACAACAAGACATTGGCGGCACAGCTCCACGGGGAATTCAAGGAATTCTTCCCGGAGAATGCGGTTGAATACTTCGTCTCCTACTATGACTATTACCAGCCGGAAGCCTATGTGGCATCCACGGATACATATATAGAGAAGGACTCCGACATAAATGCGGAGATAGAGAAGCTGAGGCACTCGGCGACGGCGGCACTGTCGGAGCGGAGGGACGTTATCATCGTTGCCAGCGTTTCATGCATATACGGTCTGGGAAGTCCTGTGGACTATGAAAATCAGGTGATTTCACTGAGACCGGGTATGGAAAAGGACCGGCAGGAGATTTTGCGAAAACTGGTGGATATCCAGTACACGCGGAATGATATAGCCTTCGAGAGAGGAAACTTCCGGGTGCGTGGTGATGTTATAGACATTTACCCGGCGGGTGCGGAGAGCGCTGTGAGAATTGAGCTCTTCGGAGATGAAATCGAGAGCATCAAGGAGATGAATCCGGTGACCGGAGAGATTCTGGGACTGAGGAACCACGTGGCAATCTATCCGGCATCGCATTACGTGACGAGTCCGGAAAAGATTGAAGCGGCTGCGAAATCGATAAGCGAGGAACTGGAGGAGCGGATAACCTGGTTCCGGGACAGAGGCAAGCTTATTGAGGCCCAGCGAATCGAACAGCGAACCAGATACGATCTGGAGATGCTCCGGGAGATAGGAACATGCAAAGGCATAGAGAACTATTCGCGTCATCTGGTGGGATTGCCTCCGGGAAGCAGACCTTATACGCTGATAGACTATTTTCCGGATGATTTCCTGATTATAATAGACGAGTCACACGTTATGCTCCCTCAGCTGAGGGCAATGTACAACGGGGACAGAGCGCGCAAAAGCTCTCTGGTGGAGTACGGCTTCAGGCTGCCGTCGGCTCTGGATAACAGACCGCTCAAGTTCGATGAGTTCAACAGTCTTGTGAACCAGATAGTGTATGTGAGCGCCACGCCTGCCTCCTATGAGAGGGAAGAGAGCGGAGGAATATCGGCTGAGCAGATAATCAGGCCTACGGGACTTCTGGATCCTGTGATTGAGACGCATCCGACAGAGGGGCAGATAGATCACCTTATCGGAGAAATTAACTCAGTCACGGCTAAAGGTGACAGAGTTCTCATCACCACGCTTACGAAGAAAATGGCCGAGAGCCTGACGGATTATCTGAAGAAGGCAGGAATAAGAGTCAGATATCTCCATTCGGAGATCGATACTCTGGAGAGGCTTGAGATAATACGGGATCTGAGACTGGGAGAGTTCGATGTCCTTGTGGGAATTAACCTTCTGCGAGAGGGTCTTGATATTCCGGAGGTTTCTCTGGTGGCAATACTGGATGCGGACAAGGAGGGCTTCCTTAGAACGGAAACATCTCTGATACAGACCATAGGTCGTGCGGCGAGAAACGATCACAGCAGGGTTATCATGTACTGCGACAGAATCAGCGATGCCATGAGAGCGGCCATGGACGAGACCTCCAGAAGAAGAACCATACAGGAGGAATACAACAGAGAGCACGGAATCGTACCGAAGAGTGTCAGGAAGGACGTACGTGCTGTAATAGAAGCCACCAAGGTTGCCGAGGACAGTGAGGAGTACAGCTCATTCCTGGCGGGACGCAAGCCTGAGGAGCTGACCAAGAAAGAGCTTAAGGATTATGTGGGCAGACTGGAGAAGGAGATGAAACAGGCAGCTGCCGACCTGCAGTTCGAGCAGGCCGCGATGCTGAGAGACCTGGTGTTTGAATACAAGGCGAAGTTATAGGAGATACTTGGAGCATGACAAAAGAGATAGTTATAAAAGGGGCAAAGGAGAACAATCTCAAGGGGATAGACGTTACCATTCCCAGGGATAAGATGGTGGTTCTGACGGGACTGTCGGGCAGCGGCAAGAGCTCGCTGGCCTTCGACACCATATATGCGGAGGGACAGAGAAAGTATATGGAGAGCCTTTCTTCATATGCCAGACAGTTTCTGGGACAGATGGAGAAGCCGAATGTTGAGAGTATAGAAGGTCTGTCGCCGGCCATAAGTATAGATCAGAAGACGACAAATCACAACCCTCGATCCACGGTTGGAACGGTTACGGAGATTTACGATTACCTGAGACTTATGTACGCCCGCATAGGAGTGCCTCACTGTCCTGTCTGCGGCAGGGAGATAAGCAGCCAGACGGTGGACCAGATTGTGGAGTCTCTGCTGAATGAAGGTGAAGGAACCAGGCTTACGGTGTTGGCACCTGTGGTGCGCGGCAGGAAGGGAATGCACGAGAAGCTGCTGGATCGTATACGCAGAGAGGGATTCACCAGAGTCAGAGTGGACGGAGAGACGAAGCTGCTGGACGAAGATGAAATCAGCCTTGAGAAGAACTTCAAACATACTATAGAGATAGTGGTAGACAGAATCAAGGTTAGAGACGGAATATCATCCAGACTTGCTGAAGCATGTGAGCTGGCCATATCCCACGGAGAAGGTCTGGTTCAGGTGATAATAGGCAAGGATGGAGAAGAGAAAGAGAAGACCTTCAGCACCAGTCTGGCATGTCCCGATCACGGCGTCAGCATAGAGGAACTGGAACCGAGAATGTTCTCATTCAATAATCCTCTCGGCGCATGCCCTCAGTGCAAAGGTCTGGGATTCATACAGAAGGTGGATCCGGAGCTGCTCATACCGGACCCGAGCAAAAGCATTGCCGATAAGGCACTGGGAAATGCCTTTGCGACGATGGAGCACACCAGCTACTACTGGCAGGTGATAAACGCTCTGGCAGAGAAATATGATGCGGATCTGGATGTTCCATTCGAAGAGCTGAATGACAAGTTCAAGGAGGTGCTTCTCTACGGAAGCGGAGACGAGGAGCTTGTCTACGATTACACAAACAGATCGGGAATGGTTCAGCACAGGAGGCATACATTCGAGGGACTCATACCTAATCTGGAGAGAAGATATGTGGAGTCGAATTCGGAGTGGATTAAGAGCAAGATTGAGCAGTATATGAACTCTTCAGTCTGTGATGCCTGCGGAGGTGAGAGACTGAGGCCGGAGCTTCTGGCTGTCACTGTGGGCGACAAGAACATAATGGAATTCTGTCACATGTCTGTGGCTGAGGCTCTGGAGTTTCTGGAAAGACTCGATGATGAGCTTGACGAAAACAGCCTGAAAATAGCCGGTGAAATAATAAGGGAAATAAGAGGAAGGCTGCGTTTTCTTGCCAATGTGGGGCTCGATTATCTGACATTGAGCAGGGGCGCATCCACCCTGTCGGGAGGAGAATCTCAGCGTATCAGGCTGGCGACACAGATAGGCTCGGGGCTTGTGGGCGTCACATACATCCTGGATGAGCCGAGCATAGGCCTGCATCAGAAGGACAACGAGAAGCTTCTCAAATCTCTGAGACGTCTTACCGATATAGGAAACACGCTCATAGTCGTGGAACATGACGAGGACACCATGTATGCGGCGGACCATATTATAGATATCGGACCGGGAGCAGGAATTCACGGCGGAGAGCTTGTGGCCCAGGGTACAGTGGAGGATATCAAAGCCTGTCCCGAATCGATAACCGGACAGTACCTCAGCGGCGTGAGGTCCATTGCCGTGCCTGAGACGCGCAGAGAAGGCAATGGAGAATTTATTGAAATAATCGGTGCCGGAGAAAACAACCTTAAGGATATAGATGTGAGCATACCTCTGGGCAAGTTCGTATGTGTTACGGGCGTGTCCGGCTCGGGCAAGAGCTCACTCATAAATGAGATACTCTACAAGACTGCGGCCGCCAGACTTCACCGTGCCAAGGACAAGCCGGGAAAGTTCAGAGAGGTCAGAGGTCTTGAACATATAGACAAGGTGATTGATATCGACCAGAAGCCTATAGGCAAGACGCCGCGCTCAAATCCTGCGACGTATACGGGAGTGTTCACCCATATACGAGACCTGTTTGCCAGTCTGCCGGAGGCCAAGGTTAGAGGTTACGGCAAAGGCCGGTTCAGCTTCAACGTTAAAGGCGGCAGATGTGAGGCATGTAAGGGTGACGGTATCGTCAAGATTGAGATGCTCTTCCTGCCGGATGTCTATGTTCCGTGTGAAGTCTGCAAAGGCAAAAGGTACAACAGGGAGACTCTGGAGGTCAAGTACAAAGGCAAGGGCATATTCGACGTGCTGGATATGAACATCAGTGAAGCACTTGAATTTTTCGAGAATCATCCGGCCATATCCAGACAGCTGCAGACGCTGGAGGATGTGGGTCTGGGATATGTGAAGCTGGGACAGCCGAGCACACAGCTGTCGGGAGGCGAGGCCCAGAGAATCAAGCTTGCCACGGAGCTGGCACGGAAGAGCACCGGCAGAACACTATACATTCTCGACGAGCCTACAACGGGACTGCACTTCGCAGATGTGGAGAAGCTCGTGAGCATGCTGGAGAAGCTGACGGATGCGGGAAACACCGTAGTGGTAATAGAGCACAATCTTGATGTTATCAAGAGGGCGGACCATATTATCGATCTGGGCCCTGACGGAGGATTCAGAGGAGGAACGATAGTAGCACAGGGGACGCCGGAGGAAGTCGCTCGCTGTGAGAATTCCTATACGGGAGAATTTCTCAGGAAGATTTTGTAACAATAGTGAGAAGAGAGGCGGAGAACCCGTCTCTTTCTTGAATTAAAGCCGCTTCTGGTGTACAATAGGAACAATACGTATTTCGGAGGCTTATGCCCGAAAGGGTAAGGAGAGAAAAATGATTGAGAAAATTAACCTGACCATGCTGACGGACTTTTATGAGATTACTATGGCGAACGGTTATTTCGAAGCGGGAATGAGCGACGAGATAGCATACTTCGACATGTTTTTCAGAAGAATTCCGGACGAGGGCGGATACGCCATCATGGCAGGGCTGGAACAGGTAATTGAATATCTGAAGGGTCTTGAATTTGACGATGAAGATATTGAATACCTGAGAAGCAAGGGTATATTCAGCGACAAGTTCCTGGAATACCTTAAGAACTTCAAATTCACATGTGATGTATGGGCTGTTCCGGAGGGAACACCTATATTCCCCTATGAACCTATAATCACGGTCAGAGGTCCTGTTATGCAGGCGCAGTTCGTGGAGACGATGATACTGCTTCTGGTTAATCACCAGAGCCTTATAGCCACCAAGGCAAGCCGCATAGTCAGAGCTGCCGAGGGAAGACCGGTAATGGAATTCGGTACCCGCAGAGCGCACAGCACCACCGCTGCTGTATACGGAGCCAGAGCTTCATATATAGGCGGATGTGCGGGAACAGCCTGCACCATTGCCGACAGAGAGTTCGGAACGCCGGCACTGGGAACCATGGCTCACAGCTGGGTTCAGATGTTTGACAATGAGTATGAGGCTTTCAAAACATATGTGGAGCAGTATCCGACCAATGCCACTCTGCTGGTGGACACATACAATGTTCTGAAATCGGGTGTGCCTGCCGCAATCAAGGTGTTCAAGGAGCTGGATCCGCCTAACAAGGGAATAAGAATTGACAGCGGAGACATAGCATACCTGACGAAGAAGGCCAGAAAGATGCTGGACGATGCGGGACTTGAGGACTGCAAAATCGTAATATCCAACTCTCTCGACGAGTATATTATCAGAGATGTAATTCAGGAGGGAGCATGCATAGATTCCTTCGGTGTGGGTGAGAGAATGATAACGGCCAAGTCGGAGCCTGTATTCGGAGGAGTCTACAAGCTGGCGGCAGTAGAGGTTGACGGTAAACTCATACCTAAGATTAAGGTGAGCGAGAACGTTGAGAAGATTACCACGCCGGGATTCAAGACTCTCTACAGACTCTTTGACAAGGATACAAACAGGGCTCTCTGCGACATTATCGCTCTCGACGGAGAGGAAATCCCGGAAGTTGAGGAGTACGAGATTTTCGATCCTAATGCCGTGTGGAAGAGAAAGAAAATCAGCAACTACTATGTCAAGAACCTGAGAAAGGAAATCTTCAGAAACGGCGAGTGCGTATACGAATCTCCTTCGATAGACGAAATCAAGTCCTACTGTGCAGAGCAGCTTGATCTCATGTGGGATGAGATGAAGAGATTCGAGAATCCGCAGACGTATTATGTTGACCTTTCCTACGATTTATGGAAGCTCAAGAATGATATGATCGAGGGAACCAAATAAGGTGAATTACAGCATAGTGAGGATTTTTTCCTGATGCCATCTGCCGATATAATCCTTGATATATGACGCGGCGTCACTGTCCGAAAAGAGTTCGGCGGTGGTGCCGCCTTTTATTTTGAGGCATTCCCTGTAGTAGTCCAGATAAATCTTTCTGTGCTCTGTAGGTGTGCGGCCCCACATATCCTTAAAAGATGCATAGAAATATTTGGGATCCGAAAATCCGCATTCAAAGGAAATCTCCGAATTTGGCATACTGGTTTCAAGCAGCAGCCTCTCGGCGTAGTAGCATCTTATGTAGCTTATCATCTTGCTGAAGCTTGAAAATACGGTCTTGCCTATAAACTGTGAGAAGTAGTTTCTGTTTATGTTCTCCTCTCTGGCAATGTTGGATATGGAGATTTTGTTCCTGTAGTTGTCCAGGCAGTATTCCAGAACCCGGTGAAATCTTTCGTAGAGTTCCGGATTCATGTAGTTGTCCTGGTTCTCGTAGTTGAACCAGTTGAAATACTGAATGATTATATCCAGAAGCCGGCGCAAAGGCTTATAGTACAGCTCCGGCGAAGGACAGTCCGTGAAGAATTCATAGGAAAGAGACAGGATTATGTCCTTCACGTCCGCCATAGGTTTTTCCTGATAGGGGAAGAGGTGATTGCTCTCACAGGAAAAGAGCATGTTGCACGTCTTGTCCCAGTCATCGAAGGCGGAAAGATCCATGTGGAATATGAGAATGGTGTTCTCACAGTCAGACCAGATGCGATGCACGTCGTCATAATCTATTGAATGAATCTGTCCGGCGGTCAGAGTGTACTTCTGATCGGCCGCCTCCATGTTAACGGAACCCTCAAGGCAGAAGATCAGTTCAAGCTCTTTTTCATGCCTGTGGGGGAGGAGTTTGGTGATATGAAGAAGCTCCGCATGGAAGGGCAGATTCTTCTTAAATGTCAGATTGTAATTGTCAAGTTTCATGTCATAATCATACAATATTCCGGTCTTATAGTCAAATTTTAGATAAAAATGAATTTAAGTAATAAAAAACAGCTATAGAACAAGCGCCGAACCTGGTGGATAATTTTTTTAGGATAAAAAATTAAGTTGCTCATGAAACAAAGGAGATGTGATCCATGGGAAAGAAAGTATTAGTACTGGGAACAGGCGCACAGGGAACTACTGTTGTTAAGAGACTTGACAGAGAGCCGAATGTTGACAAGGTTATATGTGCCGACTATGACGAAGCAGCTGCCAAGGAACTGGCAGCAGCCATTACCAAGGCAGAGGGATGCTTTGTTGACGCAGGCAAGAAGGAGAACATCATTCCTCTCATTGAAGGCTGCGACCTGGTTGTAAATGCTCTTCCTCTGGAGTTCGGAATCAATGTAATAGAAGCAGCTCTTGAGGCCAAGTGTAACTATCAGGATTTCGCGGCACCTGAAGGTTTCGCAGAAACATGGGAAAAGTGCATGGACATACTGCTGACAGAGTATGACAAGAAGTTCAAGGAAATCGACAAGCTGGCAATAATGGGAACGGGCTCGGCTCCGGGAACTATGTGCGTTCTCGCCAGAGACACAATGAAGGACATTGATGAATGCGACACTATATACATGAATGTTTATGAAGGCGTTGAGGCCAAGAGATTCCAGCCTTACTGGTGGTCACCTCAGGTTGCCCTCAATGATATGGACGACCTGCCGGTTGCTTATATCAATGACGAGATTGTCAACACGAAGCCGTTCGCATTCCCTATAGTCAGAAATTATGATTATGTGGGATATCCGGTAAGATTCGTTGAACACGCTCACGATGAACCGTTCTACATGGGAAGAAACAGCAAGACACTCTTCAAGGGAGCTCACAACATTTTCTTCAAGTACGGCGGCGTCGGAGTTGAATTCGCAGAGCCTCTGGCCAGAGCAGGACTCCTCAAGAGAACACCGGTTGAGATTGACGGACAGATGGTTAACACTCACAACGTAATCCTGAATGCTCTGCCTAAACCGCCGCGTTTCGACCACGAAATCAAGGAAATCCTGGACGAAGGTCTTGTAACGGATAACGGAGCTTTCGTAGTTGAAGCTATCGGCAAGAAGGACGGCAAGGACGTGAGAGTTGAATCTCACCTCTTCGCACCGGGATTCGCAGAGTCCTACGAGAAGTTCGGAGTATCCGGCGAACAGTACCTGACAGGACAGGGCGGATTCCTCTTCACCAAGCTCTTCGTGAACGATAAGATGAGCCAGACAGGATTCATCTCATCGGATATGCTTACCGAAGAAGAGAACGATCAGTATCTGGAATGGGCTAAGGAGCTGGAGATAACCGTAGAGAGAAGATTCGTATACGACGATCCGTACTTCAAGGAGCAGGATCCTGTTAAGGAATTCAAGCCTTGGTGGGACGGCCCTACGGTAACAAAGGTTGAACTGTAAATACTGTCTTATATGGGAAGAAGATAAGGAGAAAGGCTGCCGCGTGTTATGCGGCAGCCTTTCCCGCTATGTCGGCCTATTGAACGGTGGCTGAATACAGCTTTCTTCTGAGAAGACCCAGCTGATTGACAATGTCTCTGATTTCAAAAGAGGCGTTGCCGACCAGAGCGGCCGCTTCCTCAAGATAGGCCTCCAGCCCGTCACTTATTTCTCTGCCCAGCAGGGTTACGAAGGCGACAAGGTGTTTTCGCATATTCACATCCTCATCCGGAAGGGGAACATAGGCCAGTTTGATTTCCCCGCTTGTCTCGTTGTAGAATACGGTGTCCTCTGTGACCGTAAGTCTCGAAGGTGTTATAAGATAGTCGGGAACCCTGCTCAGGATGAGGAGCACCTTCTCAAGCACGTAGATGACATCCTCTGTCTTCTCAAGGCGGAACTCGCTGAGAGGGCAGAATCCGCCGCACTGGTAGAAGGCAATCTCCTGATCGTTAACTCCCATGAAAACCATAGGAAGAAGATACCCGCAGTCTCCCGAGGTCAGCATTATTTTCTCGTATTCATGTATGGAGTCCTCCCGCAGGGATAACTTGTATTCATTGTTTCTCCACATTTCAATTTCCTCTCTTATATATAAATCCCCTTTTAGTCAGCCCCGCCGCCGCATTTGGAGCAGGGAGTGTAACCCCGCTCCACAGCTTCAGATCTGTCGATGACAGTTGTATGTCTGTTGATAGAGCTGCAGGTGCTGCGGTGGTATGCCGAATTTTCGCTTCGAAAAATGAATACGATGCTTCCTTCACGAATATCCCCTGAACCGCAGAGGCCGCAGGGTGAATAATCCCGCTTAAGTGATGAAGTCAGAACAGCACTTCTGACGGTGGCTTTAACGTAGGTGCAGCTTTCGCTGTGATACTTTTCTCCCTGTCTCGGAAATATCCATACCGGATTTTCACCTTCATAGGTTTCCAGACCTTCGCTTCCCATGCCGGAACTTCTGTAGGTATGACCGCAAAAGCTTCTGTACTTGAGTTTGCCCCGGAATGAGACATCCTTCTCAAATCCGACGGGAAGACTCATGTGCACTTCTTCGTTTATGGCGAAGGAGGTCAGCCTGCTGCTCAGACCGTCACGATATCCGGAGATAACATTGGTCACCTCCACGGTATCCGGGTGATTTCTCTCCGACATCAGCCGTTTCTCCACTCTGTCACTAAGCACAGAAGGGGAGACGGGAACGGTTTTTTCGGAAAAAGCGATACACTCGTCGACACTGCAGTAGACAGCATTCTCCCATAATGAATCACAGCGTATTATATAGCCCAGTGACAGAAGCGACAGCACGAGCAGAGGGAGCAGAAGAGCAGCCTCTATTGTATGTGACCCTTTTTTAGTATTTTTTATCATAGCTGAAGTCTCTGTCGTTTATTGTGGCTTTTATTGAGAGACCGGCGGCACAGTCGCCTATGAGAAAATCGTTGTCATGGCTTTTCCTCATATTAATCTGTACCAGATCCAGTATGCGGGCTGTCACCAGATTATCATCCTTGATTGTAAGCAGTATTCTCATGTACTCATCGTATCTCAGACCTGATTCCTTCTGAGGAACAATTGCCTCTGTGCTGTCTTCACTGAGGACTCCGGAAATAACGCCGTCAAGGTCTGTGGCCCATGAAAGGTTGTCCTTGACCAGAGGAACGCGGTGTCCTGATTTAAGCAGATTAAAATCGTTTGCCGATTCAACAGCTGCCCAGGCAGTGGCTATCCCCAGTGCTGTCAGTGTTCCCAGAGGCCCCGGCGTGACTGCTTCCGCAGCGGCCGTTACTGATGCAAGTTTAGTCGGATCGGAATATATGTGTGCCAGGTTGGGACCTGTGCGTAGAGCTCTTATCGCTCTGCCGGCAGCTTTCAGATTTTCCTCGTCGGAGTATTTTCCCGACATAATGTATTCCACTTCGTTTCTGAAAAAATGCTCACTGTTTCTCAGGGTGGTTTCGCTGTTAAAAATCGTCAGTATGTAGCTCCCCATGAGTTATTCATCCGTTCCTTCCTTCAGCAGGTTGTCTCCGCTGCTGATACTGTTACCGAAGGAGGATACCTTATCTATGAAATTGCTGTCGGGAAGCTCCCGTGAAGGCAGAGACACCTTCGTGGGACCATGCCTCAGAGTATGTTCTGTCATAGTGTTTTTCTCCCGTTTATCCGTTATTGCTGCGGATACTGCCGAAGGATGTTTCATAAATTCCATAATCTGGTTTTCTATCATGGCAGGCTCCACGACTGCGTAGCCCCGGGATGACACACGGCAGCTGTTAAGATTCATATCCTCCATAGAAGCGGTTGAGAAACCTACATAGCTCTTAAGCTTGCGGGTAAGAAGCTCATCGGAAACATTCACCAGAAACAGCCCGTATTCATCCTGCACGTAGGAATCGTATTCCGACAGAAGTGAATAACCCGCCAGATTCATAATGCTGTCCGCACGGCTGACCGCAGACATCTCGCGCCCCGCATAGATGAGGGCGAGTGTCATTGCAATCAGTACGGGCAGAGTTATGCATATGAAAACGGTTATACTGCCTTTTTTATTTGAGGCTGTTGTTTCCGGCTTTACTGAGCCATGTGCTGTTCCCGGCATTTTTAACTCCATTCCATTTCCGACCTCTTGCTTCAACAGATGAACTGTCCGAATTGAGCATTGAGAAAAGATCCGGAAGCGTAAGTCGGCTTTCCCCGCGCACATATTCATCATCCGTAGAGATTCTTCCCGAAAAAGCAGGCTGACTGCTTACTGTCACTGTGTGACCCTCGCCGGTTCCGGCGATTTCCCTTATGGCCATGTGCATACGGCTCTGTTCCATGGATAAATTGGAAAAGAAAACAATTATCAGAAGGACCGTAACCGTGACCATGATTGTAACCGGCAGGACAATGGCTGCTTCCGCAATGGCGCTGCCGCGTCTGTTCCCGGGTAATCTCAGAATCTGTTTCATCAGTTGAACTGATTCAGACTTTCGAAAGTCCTGTTGACGAAATCTGTAATCTGTGTTCTGAAAATAAGGCCCAGAGCGACGGCTATAGCCACCAGGATAGCCACCTGCACGAGTTCCATTCCTTTCTTGTTCATTCAATACCTCCTTCTCATTTATTACAATTCAAGCAGGGCGGGACTCACGGTAATGATGACCAGCACAAGAAGAAAAATCGTTAGCGGGAGGGTGAGTTTGGTTTCCGCAATGCGGCCCTTTTCCTCACAGTACTTCTTCCTGTTGAGCCACAGAAGCTCGCTCTCACTGCACAGCTTATCCGTAAGCTCCACACCCTTGCTGATATTGTCGCTGATGATATTGCTTATTCTCATGACCTCTCCGGAGCCGGAGCTTCTGGCGAACTCCCTGAACTCCCGGCTGAAGGAGCCGTTGGTGCTGCCTATGGTCACGTAAATTCTCTTCATGTTCCGACAGAAATAATCGCTGTCGTTTTCGCTGTACCGGAGGCTTTCCTCAACAGAGCGCAGGAAGGCTGTGTTGAGGATAAGCCCTGCGTTGAGAAGCAGTACCAGCCTGTTTACAAATTCCGGAAGCTGTCGTGCTATTGATTCCTGATGCTCCTTCTGAAGCTTCTGCAGAGGGGCATATCTGTTTTTTATCAGAAGAAAGAGAATCAGAATCATGCCGGCAATTATAACAATGCTGTTACCGGTCTTCTCAACCTTCCAGTTTATAATCTCACCTGTTGAAAGATGAGAGGGGAGGGCAACATATTTATGCGATACGTCTTCATTAATTGAGGAGACTATATCTGTGAGCTCCTTAACAGCTTCTTCGCGGGGGTCGGTCTCTTCGGAGGGTTCTCCAGAAGCCGACTTTTTTTCATCATTGCTCCCCTGAGGTTCCAGACGGAAATTGAATTTCTTCTCCAGAGTTCCGTCTTCAAGCTCAACTGTGGCAGTGACGCCGGAGCTGTCAGATGCACTTCCGCTGTCCGGCCTCATCATGTATATCTCACCTTTCTTGCTGATGAAGGTGATTCCTCCGGACATGGAAGAAGTAATCATATCGAGAGCCAGAACCAGGAAGCCTGCAAGTATAAGTATAATTATCTGCCTTTTCAGTTTTAGGAGGCAGTAGCGGGAGGTGATTTCACTCTCCGGCGGGGACTTCCTAGATTTCAACATTCGAAATCCTTTCCATGAGCCGGACTCCGAAAAACATGGCAGCCAGGGCCCCGGTCATTACTATTCTGCCTCCTGCGGTGGTGTACAAAGGCTCTATATATGAAGGTGAGAGAAGATTGAGCAGTGCCAGCATAACCGGAGGCATCAGTGCAATAAGCCTGCCTTCCAGTTTTTTCTGAGCTGTAATCGCTCTGATCTCCCTCCTTATATTCATCTTGTCGGTTATTATGTCACAGCTGCGGGCTATCACTCTCTCCAGATCTCCTCCCATGCTCCTGCATGTGGTATACACCTGAACGAAGTTTCTTATGTCCTCGCAGTGACTTCTCTCCGCAAAATCAGCAAGGAGCACCTTGTCGCTCTCATTGTTTTCCTTCAGAGCTTTGTCCATGTGGGCAAGCTCGGCAAGTATCTGGGAATTGTCAGAGATACTGAGTGACAGGTTCTCCCGTGCTTCCATGATTGCTTCAGACATATGGCGCCCCGACGAAATAGAGGAGGAAAGGGAATAAAGCATGTCCTTGAATTCCTCCTGAAGACGAATGAGCCGCTTCTCCGCCAGGTACTCTTCGTAAAAGGGACGCAGCCTAATCACCAGGAACCCCAGAGCCAGCGAGAGGAGTAGGATCCTGTAAAATATGAAGGACAAGGTGAATATGGCAGCGTAGCCGCCGAGATAAAAGGTAAGCTTTTCCCTTCCCGAAAGCTCATATTTCGAGTAATCTCTTATCATCATTGTCTCCCTTCTCCGGATTACGGTATTCATCGGGAAGTTTTTCCCGGTGTATTATTCTGCTGCCTGTAAGTCCTGTGTCACAGCGATAGAGCGTATTTGTAACAATCACGTTGTCCACGACACTGTCAAGCTCGGCGATTTCCACAACTTTTCTCTGTCCGTCGCTCTGTCTGGTCATGTGTATGATTACATCTATTCCTTCGGAAATCTGACTTCTTATAGCCTGTACCGGGTAGTCCACAGCCTGCATGAACATGGCCTCGAGCCTTTTGAGCATTCCGGAGATACTGTTGGCGTGACCGGTGCTCAGACTTCCCGAGTGCCCCGTATTCATGGCATTTATCATGTGGAAGACTTCCCCGCCGCGAACTTCTCCGATTATTATCCTGTCCGGTCTCATACGCAGGCTGGTCTTGACCAGCATTGCCATATCTACCGCACCCTTGCCGTGGGAATTGCCGCTTCGGCATTCCATTCTCACTATGTTCTCGACCTGTTTTATCTGAAGCTCGATAGAGTCTTCGATTACCACGACCCGCTCGTGTGGCGGGATAAGCTGAGCCAGCACATTCAGAAGCGTCGTCTTGCCGCTGGAGGTGCCGCCGGAAACGAAGCAGTTGTATCCGGACTGCACCAGCAGCTCAAGCAGCCGGGCTGCATCGAGAGACAGAGTGCCGTTCCGTATGAGATCCGCCATGGTCATAACCTCACCGGGGAATTTCCTTATGGTGAGAATAGGGCCGTTAACCGCCACGTTTCTGAATACGGCGTTTACTCTGGACCCGTCACTGAGGCGGGCATCCACAATGGGATTGAGCTCGTTTATCTCTCTGTGCACCTTGCCGGCAATGCGGCGGATAAGCTCTTCAAGGTTCTCCGTGGTGTCGAAGGCGAGGGGCAGTTTCTCCATGCGCCCGGCCCGTTCGATGAAAATATTGTCCTTGCCGTTGACCATTATTTCAGATATATCCTTATCGTCGACAAGCGGCTGCAGTATGTCCATCTCACTCCTCAGAGCGAGAAACAGTCTCTCTATGAGGCGGCTGTTCTCCTCGTGGCTGCAGAGCTGAGATTTATCAAGTGAGAATACAAAATCCTCAATTCTCTCCAGTGCACGACTGTCGGTAAGCTGTTCTCCCTGCTCCGAAAGGCGCAGTCTCGTTTCGCTGATATAGGATGCGATGTCTTCTGTAGAATAATGTGCCATTATTTACAAAATCTTCCTTTCAAGAGAGATAATACCATACCGCAAAAGCCTTTGCAAGAGGAAATTACAAAAAATGTAAATAATTCTAGTCGAATTTTAGTAAATACGGGCGTTCTTTAATAAAAATTGGCTACTGTTAATTTAAGGGGCAGTGGTTATGATTAAAGAGTAATCATATCTTATTTATTTATTTATTGAGAGGTTTTATTATGAGTGAACAGACGACACACGTGCACGGCGTTGCCGGATTAAAAAAGCACGACATTAAAACTTCGGGAATTGTATTCATGCTCTATTGTCTGGTAGCGGCAGGTGCCTTCGGAATCGAGGAGATGATTCCGGAAGCCGGACCGGGCATGACAGTTCTTTTGCTTGCTGTGTTCCCCTTTATCTGGGCGTATCCTATAAGCAGCCTTGTCGCTGAATGTTCCTCGGTTATGCCGTCGGAGGGCGGTATATACGTCTGGATCAAGGAAGCCTTCGGAGAATTCTGGGGATTTCAGGCAGGCTGGTGGGCAACGGTTTCCACATACATAACCAATGGTGTGTATGTTGCTCTCGTTGCCGGATACGTCAGTCAGATGGTGGGAGGACTTTCACCTCTGGCGAGTGAAGCCCTCAAGGTGGGAATGATTCTCATATTCACCATTATCAATCTGCTGGGTCTCAGAGAAGTGGGAACGGTAAGTACCATTCTGTCGGTTCTGATTATCGCGGCCTTTGCACTGGTGGCGGTTGTAGGTCTTATTAACTGGCAGACAAATCCGGTTGAGCCGTTCATGCCTGAAGACTACACTGTAATCGACGGTCTGGGCGGAGGAATCTGCATCTGCATCTGGATGTACTGCGGATACGAATGCATATCCAATATGGCCGGAGAGGTTAAGAACCCTCAGGTTATACCTAGAGGACTGAAGATTGCAATGCCTCTTATAGCACTCACTTACATACTCCCTACTCTGGGCGGTCTCTGCTCACTTCCTGAGGGAAGCTGGCAGTTCTGGTCCACAGAGGGCGGATTCGGCGGAGAAAATGTGGGATATGCCACAGTGCTCACGTCAACGCTCGGAACTGCAGGAGGATACTTCTTCCTGGTAGTTGCAATTATTTCACAGTGTGCTATATTCAACACTTATCTGGCATCGGGATCTCGCGGATTCTTCGTTCTGGCGGACGATCATCTCTGCCCTCAGTTCCTGGTTAAGATAAGCAAGAAGAGAAAGGTTCCGTATGTGGGAATTCTCTCACTGGCAATAGTGACATGGATACTGGCACAGTCAGACTTCACGACTCTGGTTTCCATGGAGGTTGTGTTCATCCTCGCGCTGTATATAATTCTTCCGCTGGCTGTTATCAAGCTGAGAAAGAAGCTGCCGATAGAGGACAGAGCCAAGAGAAATCTCTACTGGATCAAAGGCTCCAAGGCGGGACTCATATACTGCTGCGGATTCCCGATTGTAATTTCGATAATCGCTCTGCTCATAAACGGAACGGATTATCTGACCACGGGACTTATAGCACTCTGCTCGGGTCCTGTTGCCTACATAATATTCAAGAAGGCCTTCGGAGGACTGAGCGTAACGGATCCTGAAGGAAATCCTACCAACGGGTTCGGACTGGCCGTAGGTGATACGGTTAGAATCGGCGTATTCGCTGTATGCGCCGGTGCCATGGCATTCCTGGGACAGTTCTGGCTGAGATGGTATGAAATCGAATGGGGCGAATGGGGTCCTGACGATTACGACGTATTCTGCAATGTAATTCCTCAGGTGCAGAACTGGCTGGCAATCGGAGGAATCATATGCATAGTTCTAGGAATTGTGCTCTGGCTTGTAGGCAGGAAGAAGGACGCACCGCTTCCTGAAAGAAAGATGGACGTTGACGAAGTCCTGGACAAGTATCTCAGCGAAGAGAAGACGGAAACATTCTTTGACTGACAAATTTCTTCTATTCAATAAAACGGGAAAGAGGCTGTCGTTTAAGCGGCGGCCTCTTTCCTGTATACCATACCGTGCACCGGGAAGGAAGGGTGGTGCACAATACATGGTCTGTGTGATTAGAGCATTCCGGCGATTTCGTTTATGGCATCTGTCTCTTCATCGATATATGCCTTGTAAATCTCCTGCTGCTTAGTGAGTTCCTCCTTGTAGAGGGCTATTTCATCTGTGAAGTCATCTCCGTCGGATTTGCCGAGAAGTGAGATTGTGGCTTCGTAGGTCTCTGCCAGAGGTGCTACCTTGCCGCTTCCCCAGAAGAAGTTGCCCGGATTCTGACTTTCAGTATATGTGTCCATCTCGTCAAGGCAGATTTCTTCGCTGAAGCTGTAGAACCCGTATTCCAGACCGCCGTTGATATTCCACGCCACATCAAGAGCACCCGTCTCATCGTCGTTTGAAAGCTCACCCTTCTCCAGGGATGCCACTATGGTGTTAATCGTGTCGATATTGTCCTGAGTCATACCGTGTTTAGGATATACGTCAGCTGAGAGAACAACCCATACCAGCTCGTCCTGTATTTCACCGAATACTTCCTTTGATGCTTCGTTGAGGGCTTTGCCTTCTTCTCTGATGGAAGCCATCTCTTCAGTATTCTCTTCAGCTGCTGCCGCTTCGTAGCGATCGTTTATATCCTGAACCTTGGCATCGTGCTCGGCGGCCGCCTTCTCAAGACTGTCAACAGCTGTGTTGAAGGCTTCGACGTCTGCTCCTGCAGCCTTTGCGATATCGGCATTGAAACCTTCTCTCAGGTCGTTGCAGGTCTGCCGGAAATTAAGTGGAAGTGCGGGCATCTGATCAATCATGATAGCAAGAGTACCGTAGGTGCCGATGTTGTATTTCATAACATCCTCGTTATAGGTTTTCTCATTGTCCCATGCAGTATGATAGTTGTCCAGATACCAGCCGTTGCCATAGTTGTGCAGGTTGGTGAAGGTAGGGATTCCCGCGAATCTGTATGAAATATTGTCGTCGTATGTTCCCGTGTCCTTGGATTCTTCATTGGTACCTTCAGGGTAGATATCACCCTCAGCTTCGAAGCAAAGGCCGCTGTCTACAACATATTCCCTGACGAAATCTCTGAATTCAGGAACGCATCTTATCTGAGACTGTTCCGCCTGATCGTCGTATGACGGAAGCTCGAAATTGAAGACAGCTATAGTGTTCTCGGCCCACTCCGGAACGGCTTCGTTAATCATCTGATAGGATCCTGTAGCCCAGTCAAATTCCGAGCCGCAGGCGCCCCATTCCTCAGCGCCGTGGCAGACGAAGAGAATATCGTTTTCCGGCCGGTAATCCGATTCAATCATGCCTTTGGCTACGGAAAGAATCATGCTTACGGCAGCACAGTCATCCTGAAAACCATCAAAGTAAACGTCATAGTGGGCTGACATGATAATCTGCTGATCGCTGCTCTTGCCCTTAATCTTGCCGACCACGTTGTAGGAAGTGCCCTCGTCATCGGCGACCTCATTGTCAACCGTCAGAGTTGCGCTTTTGCCTGCTTTGGCAGCCTTGATGAGCTGCTTGCCCTGGTTTTTGCTTACACTTACACATGGGATTGACGGATTCGTACAGATGTCCTGCATGTTGACCGCATCACCGGACACCTGCGCATATCCACCGGAAGCATAAGTAATCAGGGCTGCTGCACCGTGGAAATTCGCTTCCTCCAGAGGCAGGTTGATCCAGTATTCATTCCACTGATCGACAGATGCGATGAGGATTTTTCCGGCGACATCCTTGCCTTCATAGTTTGACGCGGTTCCGTCTCCGATGTCAACGAGTTCGGCAGTGATTCCGTCATCGCCTGTTCCGACGGAAGCATAGGAAGCAGGGGTGATAGTGTCGATGCCGTCAACCTTGAGGCTTGCTCCGTTGAACTGCCATTTGTCCACAGAAACCGGCACTTTCTCGATATCCTCGAGACCCAGTTTCTTCATTTCTCCGGCCAGATAGTCTGCAGCTTTATGTTCTGCATCGCTACCTGCCGTTCTGAATCCGAGCTCCGATGAATGAAGATCGTCGTTGTATGCCAGATTGTAGGTTGTATCATAGGCATACTCCATGTCGATGTTATCCACATAGGCGCTGACTTCATCAGCCATGGACAGCTCGCTTGTCTGTCCGCCGCATCCGCTGAGACCCAGCAGGGCGAGGACCATGGTCACCGAAACAGCGACCGAAATAATTGCTTTTTGTTTTTTCATAACCTCCTCCTTATGATAAATAAATAAAAAAGACCAACGCAAAACGCGTTGATCCTTTAAGAGCCTGTTTCTCCTAATTTTCTCAACTTCCTCAAAAGTCAGTTACCATAAAACTCCGCCTTGTTACAATCGGAATTTTCACCTAATTCTAACTGATGAGTTATTCCCTGTCAATGTTTTTTAATTTCTTTAAACTTTTGCTATAATATGCCTATGAACAGACGACTATTCGTGACAACGGTAATAATTACGAGCTGCATAGGCATAATTCTGTCTGCGTTTTCCCTGCTGAGCATGAATTATGCCTGCCGTGCACTCAAGGATTCCATCATAGAGAACTGCACGAACGAAACGGTCAGGAGTGCGAATCAGATGAGCAACGTTCTTGAAAAATCAGAAGGAACGGTTGACGCTCTGGCGGCCACTGTCTACAGCACCTTTGACCTTGACGGCTACAGGAATGATCCGGATTATATGGACAGCTATCTGGATGAGCTGAATCCCATAATCAGGAATTCTCTGGGGAATCTAAGCAACACGGTAGGCCTTTTCTTCACTGTTAACGTGGAGCTGGTGAGTGATGAAGGGTATGAAATATGGTATGTTTACGATGATGAAGGGAACATATACTTCCTCGATGCGGCGGAAAACGGGGTGTATCTTGAGGCTTTCTCAGACTATGATGCCGAGTACATGCAGTACTACTTCAAGGCCATTGAAGCGCAGGGAGAAGGTGTGTGGGTGGGGCCGATATACGACCCGGATATAGATCAGAACATCCTCTCCTATGCAAAGGCTGTATTCGTCGATGACACTCTGATAGGTGTCGTGGGAACTGATATAAATACGAAGAACACGACAGATCTTATATTGGCTGTGGAACCGGACAGCAAAGGTGAAATAGCCCTGTTCAATCAGAAAGGACAGGTGATAGTGGATTCCTTCGAAGAGGATGACGATAAGCTTAGAAAATCCATGGAAGGACTGTTTGACAATCCGGACTCTCCCGCCATGAAGAAATCCAATGGCCACATGCAGAGAAAAGTCGACGGCGATGATATGACAATTACATATGCACGTCTGAGCAACGACTGGCTGCTGACAATAGCCAATGAAAACAGTGTGATATTCTCGCCCGTTACGCTGGTCAGGATAACCATCGCATTCCTGGCACTGGTGGTAATAGTACTGCTGATTATAATAATCAGGTATGTGCTCAAGAAATACAACACGCCCGTTGAGGAAGCCATGGGAATTCTCAAGGTCATGGGATTTGAGGGAGAACTGTCCGAAAAGGCGCGAAGCGAAATAGAGAACGAGGAGGACATTGAGGCGCTGGCAAAAAAACTGGTTGAAATTCAGCGGAACAGAGACATAATGATGGCTCACCAGTCAAGACTGGCACAGTCGGGAGAGATGATGGCGGCAATCGCTCATCAGTGGAAGCAGCCTCTGAACAGTATAAACATAATTCAGGGAAATATACTGGATGATTATCTTCACGGAGAGATGACGCAGGAATCGCTGAGAGAAGCCACAGAAAAGACGGAACAGCTGACAAGATTCATGTCCGAAACAATTGACAATTTCAACAGGTATATGAAACCGGAAAGCGAAGCTGCCGATTTTGAGGTATGCTCGCTCATAAAATCTGCAGCAGCTCTCATGACGGATTCCTTTAAGAAGAATAAGGTCAGCTTCGAATTCAGCCCTGCCGGTGATATTGAATTCACCGGATATCCCAGTGCTCTCTATCATGCTCTGATAAATGTGCTGACCAATGCTGTCGATGCTCTGAAGGATGTTCCTGCAGACAGGAGAAGTATAAGAATTGACATATCAGAAGATGAGGAGCAACTGAAGATCTTCATATTCAACAGCGGCAATCCTGTCCCGGATGATATCATGAATGAAGTGTTCGAACCATACTTCACGACCAAGGGAGAAGAAGGGACGGGGCTGGGACTGCCTATTTCAAGGTCGATTCTTGAAAAGACCATGAGGGGATCTATAGCCCTCACCAATGAGCAGAACGGGGTGCTGTGCACCATAATAATTCCTGAAGGAGGAGATGATATCAATGACTGACGACAGAACATATCTGCAGGGTCTGACGGTACTTTACGTTGAAGATGAGGAGGAAACACGAAACGAGCTGAGAAAGTTCCTGTCAAGAAGGGCCAGAGTGTTCACTGCATCTGACGGAGCTGAGGCAATGGATATGGTTGACGATATAAATCCGGATATAATAATAGCAGACCTGATAATGCCGCGCATGGACGGGCTGGAGATGATTCAGCAGATAAGAAAAGGGCATCCTATGGCCAAGATCATAATAACCTCCACGGTCAATGAGATGCAGACGATACTGGACACAGTGGAAATCGGCATAGTCAAATATATTATCAAGCCGATAGTGCTCAGTGAGCTTGAAGAGTGTCTTCTCAAGTGTGCCGGTGAAATCAGGCAGATGAGACCTGAAAATACCGACCTGCCTCCGGAAGAGAGAAGGCAGCTGGAGTCAGGAATAAAGAAGGACCTGTCTTCCGTTATCAAGAAGTATGCGGGCAAAGGCCCCAGAGATATAGCTGTATTCCTGCACGGGGATTCCGTCGACGCCGTTGTATACGATGCATTCACTCCGCTGGAGCATACGCTGATGCGCAGGAGGGATAATGTCAGTCTGGTGGAGCAGGGCAGAAGATCGTTTTACAGTATTGTTTCGGCAGAAATCTGTGAACTGATGGGTGCTGCCTGCGGATCCTCTGTTATAATGGAATCTGCGGAAACGAACACACACAGCTTCACTGACAAGCTGTGTTTCAGAATAGAAGCGAAGGGAAGGAGATAGGATGATACCACTTTCGACGAGAATGAGACCCGACAGGCTTGAGGACTTCGTGGGACAGAAGCACTTCATGTATGAAGGCTCTCTGTTTTATAATTCCATCAGGAAGGGAACCTTCGAATCGGCCGTGTTCTTCGGTCCGAGCGGAACGGGGAAGACGACGCTGGCCAGAATAATAGCGCGGGAGATGGACAGCAACTTCGTGGAGATAAACGCATCGGTTACGGGAACCAAGGAGCTCAAGGAGATACTGTCCAACGCATCGGACAGGTTCTACGGACTTCTTAAGGAGACCACGTTTCTCTATGTTGACGAGGTTCACCGGTGGAACAAGCTGCAGCAGGATTCCCTCCTCAAGACAATAGAAGAGGGCGTAATCAAATTTATAGGAAGCACGACGGAAAACCCCTATTTCTCAATTAACAAAGCGGTTCTGAGCAGGGTGAGAAACATATATGAATTCAGGCGCCTTGAGACGGATGAAATCTTGACGATACTCGAGAGGACTTTGCGTGACAGAGAGAAGGGCTTCGGAGGACTGAACATAGTATGCGAGGAGAATGCTCTCAGGACGCTGGCTTCCATGTCCGGCGGCGACTGCAGGGTGGCTCTCGATGCCCTGGGATTTATAGTGGACAACACTGATATGTCAGGCGGAGAAGGGCACATTGACATGGACATGGTAGCGGAAGCAATGCAGAAGCAGACCACCTTCTACGACAAGGAGGAGGACAAGTACAACCTCCTCAGTGCTCTGCAGAAATCCGTGAGAGGCTCGGACCCTCAGGCTGCTGTGCACTATCTGGCACGGCTTATCGAGGGAGGAGCCGACGAAATGATGATAGGCCGGCGCCTCATGGTAATGGCCAGCGAGGACGTGGGAATGGCTTATCCCAATGCAATAAGCATAGTCACATCCTGCGTTCAGGCGGCTCAGATGATAGGCTTCCCGGAGGCTCAGATACCTCTGGCCCATGCCACGGTGCTCATGGCTTCGTGTCCTAAATCCAATTCGGCCAACGAGGCCATCAAGGCGGCGATAAAGGATTTGCACTCGCGTAAGATAGACGACGTTCCGGATCATCTGAAGGATGCGCACTACGGCGGTGCGGAGAAGCTGGGAAGGGGCAAAGGCTACAAGTATCCTCACGCCTACGGCGGATATGTGACTCAGCAGTACCTGCCGGACAATCTCTACAGGGAAGGGACTGTCTATTACGAACCTACGGCGAACGGAAGCGAGGCTTCATTTAAAAAGTATCTGGAGGAGCTGAAAAAGATAGATGAAGGAGAACTGTAAGGAAATAATCAGAGCCGAGAACTCCGGCTTTTGCTTCGGGGTAAGAAGAGCAGTGGAGGTTGCCGAGAATGCTGCCGGGGGAGAGGAGAGAGTCTTCACCCTGGGACCGCTGATTCACAACGAGACGGTGACGGAGGACCTTAAAAGGAAGGGTGTCACGGCCGTATCTTCGCCCGATGAGGCTCTGGAAGCAGGCGGGGAGGAGAAGGTGAGACTTATAATACGATCTCACGGCGAAGGAAGAAGTGTTTACGAGAGATGCGAATCTCTGGGTATTAATATTACAGATGCCACCTGTCCCTTTGTCGATAAAATTCACCGCCTGGTTGCCTGTGAGGAGAGAAGGCGGGTGCTCATAATAGGCGACAGAAATCATCCGGAGGTAAGGGGTATTGCAGGCTGGTGCCGCAGGGAGGCTCTCATAGTATCGGGAGGCAATGAGATGAAGGCTTTGCTGGATGAAATGGGAGCTGAATATTTTCGCGAGGGGCTGCTGGCGGTAACACAGACAACTCTTAAAAATGAGACAGTTGAAGAGGTCGAGAGGGAGCTGGCAGGGATGGATTATGTTCTCCACAACACCATATGTCATGCTACAGAGGAACGCCAGAAAGCTTGCGCCGAGCTGGCGGGAGAATGCGACGCCATGGTTGTTATAGGGGGAAAAAACAGCTCAAACAGCCGCAAATTATATGAAATTGCTCAAAAATACTGCCCTCATTCTGTTTTTGTTTCAAATATTGAAGATTTACCGTTGCACCACTTGGAAAAATATAATAAAATAGGCGTGGCGGCTGGTGCATCGACACCAGAATGCACAATTAAGGAGGTTATTGCCAGCATGAGTGAAGTTACACTTGAAAAAGAATTAACTATGGATGATCTGATGGAGGATATTGATAAGTCCCTCAGATTACCGAGAAACGGAGAGGTTGTTACCGGTAAAGTACATCAGGTCAACGACGGAGAAGTAATTGTCAATTTAGGATGCAAGAAAGACGGAATTCTTCCAATCAATGAAGTAAGTCTTGAAGAAGGCCAGACTTTAGCTGACGTATTTAAAGTTGACGACGAAGTACAGGCGAAGGTTATCAAGACCGATGATGTTGATGGAGGAATCTTACTTTCCAAGAAGAAGTTAGAAATCAGTGCCAACTGGGGAGAAATCGTCAAGGCACTTGAAGATAAAACTGTTCTGGAAGTTAAGGTTACGAGAACAGTAAACGGCGGAGTTATTGCTGAGTACAAGGAAGTTTACGGATTTATTCCACTCTCACAGCTTTCGGATCACTATGTTGAGAACGCAGAAGAATTCGTTGGACAGACTATGGAAGTAAGAGTTTCCAGAGTTGACCAGAGAAGAAACAGAGCAGTATTCTCACACAAGATGTTCCTCAACGAGGAGAGAGAAAAGCTTATCGCAGAGATCTGGGAGAAGCTGAACGTAGGCGACATTGTTGAAGGTACTGTAATGAGATTCACTGACTACGGCGCATTCGTAGATATCGGCGGAATCGACGGACTCCTTCATATCTCAGAGATTTCATGGGGCAAGCTCAAGCACCCTCAGGAAGTCCTCAGCATTGGCGACAAGATCAATGTTAAGGTTCTCTCCATGAATGCGGAGAAGGGCAAGATTTCACTGGGTCTGAAGCAGACTACACCTGAGCCTTGGAGCATCATCGATGAGAAGTATGAGGTTGGACAGGTTATCGAGGGCAGAATTCTCCAGATCAAGGAGTACGGTGCTTTCGTTGAGCTGGAGCCGGGACTTGACGGACTGGTTCACATCTCAGAGGTTGCTCACAAGAGAGTCGGCAACATCGCTGATGAGCTTTCAGTGGGACAGGTTGTCAAGGCTAAGATTCTCGAGATCGATAAGGACAGAAAGAGAATCAGCTTGAGCATCAGAGAAACTCTGGACCCTGCAGCAGAAGAGCAGGCTGCACCGGAGGCTGAAGCAGAAGCTGAAGAAGCAACAGAAGAATAAGACAATAATAAAAATACCGCTGCCGGAACTGATCCGGCAGCGGATTTTTTGTTTCTGATAATGTATTGTCACCGGGCTTCCGAGGATGCAACAAGCTCTCCCGCTGAAGCCATTGTGGTTTCGGTGATGTTTTCTCCTCCCAGCAGTCTGGCAATCTCGGAAATCTTCTCCTCATGGCTCAGATAATCCACCGTAGTGAAGGTCATGTCACCTTCGGTATGCTTGGATATGCGGTAGTTGCTGCTGCCGCAGGCGGCTATCTGAGGAAGATGAGTGATGCATATTATCTGATGCCCTGAGGAAATCTCCTGCAGCTTCCTGCCTACGACAGAGGCGGCTATGCCGCTGATGCCGCTGTCAATTTCGTCAAAAATCATCGTAGGTATTTCATCGTAATCGCCTACTATTTTTTTGAAGGCCAGCATTATCCTGGACATTTCACCGCCGGAGGCGATTTTGCTCAGAGGCTTCAGAGGTTCTCCCTTGTTGGTGGATATAAGAAATTCAACCTTGTCCGTTCCTTCAGGTGAGAAGGCTTCCGAATCACCGTCAAGAGTTGATTTGAAATCTATGAGAAATTTCGCATCTCCGAAGTTGAGCTGATGAAGCTCTTCAGATATGAGTTTCTCCAGCATGGAAGCGGCCTGCTTTCGCCGGTTGCTCAGCTCTATACTTGCGGCGTACAGCTTATCGCGGGAAGCTTCAAGCTCCTTCTGAAGAACGGCCTCCATTTCGTCCGCATTGTCGATCTGTGAAAGGCTTTCCTCCAAGCTGTCAGCGTATTCCAGAAGCTCTTCAACGGTCTTGCCGTGTTTCTTCCTGAGTCGTGAAATCTCCTCTTCCCTGGCTATGGCACAGTCCAGCTCCTCCGGAGAAAAGACGGCTTCGTCGCGGCTTCTGCGGATTTCGGTGCATATATCCTCAAACTCGTAATAGAGCTCATCAGCACGCATGCTCAGCCGGTTCAGAGCATTGGAATAAGGTGCCGTATCCGCCAGCATTGTTGAAATCTGCTTGAGTCCGTCGAGAAGTGCGCCCTCTGATTCAGTGGCGGCATGGTACGCCCCGGACAGATTGGAGTAGATATTCTCGCTGTTTCTGAGGAGAGAGATTCTGTCCTGCAGCTCCTCCTCCTCTCCCGGTATGAGAGCGGCATTTCGAATCTCTTCCAGCTCGAAGGCCATGAAGTCTCTCTGATGGTTGCTTTCTGCCAGATCCTTTCTGAGCCCGGCCAGGCGATCTCCGATATCTCTGTATTCCTGCCATAAGGTGCGGACCTTTTCCTTGAGGGGCAAAATCTTATCCTTCTCGTAGGTGTCCACCAGACTTATGTGACTCTCCGGGTCGAGAAGAGACTGGTGGTCATACTGGCCGTGAATGTCGGCCAGCTTCGCGCAGAGCTCCTTAAGTGTGGCCAGGGTAACGATACTGTCGTTAATACGACATATGTTTCTGCCACCGGAAGAAAGCTCTCTTGTAATAATGTATTCCTCGCCTTTGTAATCGGCTATCATCTGGACGGTGGCCTTATCTTCTCCCGAACGAATAAAAGCAGTGTCCGCCCGGCTGCCAAGAGCCAGGCTCACTGCTTCAACTACGATTGATTTACCGGCACCTGTTTCTCCGGTAATAATATTCAGACCATCATGGAAGTCCAGTACTACCTCTTTAATAATTGCAAAATTCCTGATTTCAATATGTCTGATCATGGAAATGTTCCTTATTATTTATACATTTTCTCAAGCTCCTCTACGACCTCCTGTGTGTTCTCAGGATCGTCCACAACCAGAAGAATTGTGTTGTCTCCGGCCACGGAGCCGATAACATGCGGCAAATCCAGACAGTCAAGCGCCTCTCCTGCGGCAGGTCCGCATCCGGACAGTGCCTTCAGCAGCACTATGTTACCTGACTGCGCAATGGATGTAATTGATTTCCTGTAGATGTCCTTGAATCTCTCGGATACGGGTCCGGCGTTGTTAGTTGACACCGAGTATTTGTAATGTCCCGTAGACGAAAGAACCTTGATGAGCTGGAGCTCTTTAATGTCTCTGGATATGGTGGCCTGCGTGACCTCGTAACCGTAATCCTTAAGCATGGCAGCCAGTTTGTCCTGAGTTTCTATCTCATGCTGGCTTATCAGCTCCAGAATCTTGTTTTGTCTTGATATTCTCATAGTCTTCCTCCCCAATGAATATGCGAATAACATATCAATAACTTCAGTATGCAAATTTTACCATAAAAAGGAAATATGTGCAACCAAAAAACTGAAAGTTATCAATATCGAGACAATAATATCAGAACAGTTCTTCCTGATATTCAAGACCGAGATGCTTGTAGGCCAGGCTTGATACGACGCGCCCTTTCTTGGTTCTGTCCAGCAGGCCGGCCTGTATCAGATAAGGCTCATATACATCTTCTATAGTGACTCTTTCTTCACCTATCGATGCGGCCAGGGTGTCTATCCCCACAGGACCGCCGTGGAATCGCTCGATAATCGTTCTGAGTATTTCCCGGTCCAGATTCTCCAGACCCAGATAATCAACGCCCAGTGCATCCAGCGCTTCCCGGGTTATCTGTGAATCAATCGATCCGTTGCCCTTGACCTGTGAGAAGTCGCGCACTCTCTTGAGAATGCGGTTGGCCACTCTTGGTGTTCCCCTGGAGCGTCCTGCCATTTCTGCCACGGATTCCTCATCAACACTGACGTTGAGCAGCCCTGCGGTACGCCTTATTATTTTACCCAGCTCCTCCTTGTTGTAGAGCTCGAATTTACAGCTGACACCGAACCTGTCGCGGAGCGGTGCGCTCAGACTCCCGGCTCTGGTCGTGGCCCCTATAAGGGTGAATTTGGCTATATCAAGGCGTATGGAGCGGGCGGAAGGTCCCTTGCCTATGACTATGTCCAGAGCATAATCCTCCATGGCGGAGTAGAGAACCTCCTCGACGGATCTGTTGAGTCTGTGTATCTCGTCAATGAAGAGGACATCGTTCTCGTTAAGGTTTGTAAGTATGGCAGCCAGGTCTCCGGCTCTCTCGATGGCCGGGCCTGAGGTGATTCGTATATCAACACCCATCTCGTTGGCGATGATGCCGGCCAGTGTTGTCTTGCCCAGTCCGGGCGGGCCGTAGAAGAGAACGTGATCCAGAGGTTCACCTCTGAGCTTCGCCGCCTTGATGAATATCTTGAGATTGTCGGTCACATTCTTCTGGCCGATGTAATCGTCAAGAGTCTGGGGCCTGAGTGTGAATTCGCTTCGCTCTTCGTTCTCGCCCAGTTCGGCTGCTGTAATTCTTTCATTGTAGTCCATAATCCGAAATCTCCCTAGAAGAGGTTTTTAAGAGCCCTCTTGATATATTCTTCTGAAGTAAGGTCCTGTTCTCTGATGCCTGTGAGGGCTCCAGAGGCTTCTCCTCTTGTGTATCCCAGAGCCATGAGGGCATTGAGCGCCTCGCCTCGGGCATCCGAAGCAAAGGCCGCAGCAGGAGCAGGTGCGCCCGCACCTGAAATATCCTCAGGGGAGAACTTGTCCTTAAGCTCGAGAACTATCCTCTCAGCCGTCTTCTTGCCTATGCCGTTGGCCCGGGTAAGGGCGGAGGTGTCCTGAAATACTATTGCCTGATGAAGCTCCTCCAGAGAGAAGGACGATAGAATGGACAGGGCGGCCTTAGGTCCGACTCCCGTTACGGAGGTCAGCTTCCTGAAGGTGTCCAGCTCGCCTTCGCCGGAGAATCCGTAGAGGCTTACATCATCCTCCCGGAGGACCATGGCTGTGTGCACCATAACCTCACTGCCCTCAGGCTTGAGGTAGGCCTCCGTGTTGAGCGGAACTGTAACCTGCCATCCCACACCGTTTATGTCTATTACTATGTATCCGTTGCCTTTAGAAGCAAGGATTCCTCTTAAAAAGCCTATCATCTAAGGGCTCCTTTCTCCTGTATCTGTCTCATTCTGAGCCGGTTGCCGCAGCTGTGACCGTGGCAGATGGCCGCCGCCAGGGCATCTGCCGTATCATCGGGCTTAGGTATCTCCTTCAGATTGAGTATGGTCTTCACCATCATCTGCACCTGATGCTTGTCCGCTCTGCCGTAACCTACCAGGGCCTGCTTTATCTGGAGAGGAGTGTATTCCGCAATCTCCAGTCCGGATTTGATGCAGGCCAGCATGGCCACGCCGCGGGCCTGTCCCACGTTAATGGCGGTCTTGGCATTGTTGTTGAAATAGAGCTCTTCAATGCTGGCGACCTCCGGCTCCTCGCTGACGATTATCTCTCTCAGCCCGTCGTAGAGGAGCTCGAGCCTGTCCGGCATCGGCATATCCTTATGCGTGGTCAGAGAACCGTAGGTGCAAGGTATAAATCTGTTTCCTGTTTTCTCTATAACCCCGTAGCCGAGAATGGCGTAACCGGGGTCGATTCCTAATATTTTCATGGGACAAGTATACCATATCGAACAAGTGTTTGTAAACGGGGGACGGGAATAATTTGCAGTGAGAGGAGAAATACCGTATAATGTACAGAGCCTGTTTGTCAGAGTTTTGCATTTAGGAGAATAAGATGAAAATAGACGATTTCGATTA
>JALFNS010000040.1 GCA_022773945.1 Clostridiales bacterium | reverse complement strand
CATTCATTTAGTTCAGTATATTATGGCCTTATTTCTCTTTCAAGAACATCTTATTTCAATTTGGTGCGCACACAAAAGAGCCGCCGCTTTCGCGACGACCCTTTCGCCTCTTCCCCTCATTAACAGTTTATTTGCTTCGATGTTTCGTCCGGCAGAAACTGCCGTGAGTCCTGCATACCTGATTACAGCTGCAGCCTCACAGCATCTTCTGCCCTTTATTTAGAAGCGATGCGCTTGCTTCTCTCGTGTTTAGGAAGTTTTCTTCCTGTAATTATGCCCCTTTTCTTCCTATTTGTCAAACTCGATAGGAAGTATCACTCCTATATAAGGCTAATCGGAGGAATCACAATGCTTATTTTGGATCAGATAAAAGTAGGAGGTAAACTCCTTGAATATAGAAACAAATCCGGACTATCTCAGGCCGAAGCGGCCGAGCGGGCCGGAATCTCAGACAGAACATATGCAGATGCAGAGAGAGGCACCTCGAACATGCGGATGGATACGCTTCTCAAGATATGTCGCGCCTTCAACATAACTCCCAACGACATCCTGACAGAAGATGATTCTTCAGATTACACGGAGGACGAACTGCGAAACGCCCTTTCCTCATGCTCCGTATCGGAACAGAAGGCCGCCTTACAGCTGCTGGGGGTATATATTGATTCACTTAACAAGAAATAGTCTGTTGCCCGAATGGTAAAATATGGTATTATAGTCGTGGGGCTGTCGGGTTATTTCTCATGGGGAAAGCCAAATAAAAAACCGCCAACCGGTTAGTTGACGGACACCTTTCAGGGCCAAGTCGCTAACACCAAAACGACAGTCCCTTTGTTAGTTTAAACATATAATTAAAACGCAGTCTTGTCAATGAGAGCGAGTAATTCTGACAAAAACCATAAAATCGGCGCCCTTCTTGTCAGAGCGTCGAACTATGTTTCACTGAATTCTGACAAGATTCTGCTGATAAGGGGGTGCGTTGTCAGAATAGCGGAGGGTGGCAAGACAGATTCCTCGTAACTTTCTCGCGATTCATCTTTTAACACTTCTTCAAGTTGGATTTTCTGACAAAGTATATAGCAATTACACGATTCTTGTCAGAAAATCCCTTAGGTTAGTCCAGGAGTCTGACAAAATATTTGTGAGAGCAGGGGTTTTGTCAGAAATCAACGTTTATAAAGCAGAGAGACAATCTATGTTAATCGAGCATCAAGCATGAGTGCATCGGCAGAGAGAGTTTGCGGCTGTTTCCGCAGGAGCAGGTCAGACCATATGCGAAACGAGCATAGGAAATAGCTAAATCCCGGACTTGCCCGAGAGACGAAGTCTCGAGTTCAGTCCGGGATTCTCTTTCCTGCGAGTAAGCATCTATGGTCTGCTGCGACGAGGACTTAAGCCGCAAACTCTCTCTGCCGATGCGCAATATGAATTACTGCCAATTTCACACATTACATAAGCTCGCATATAAGATTGCTGAGCTCTGCAGGGTTCTCAACCGGCAGTCCGGCAATCATTCTTGCCTGAGCGTAGAGAATCTCAGCATAGTCCTTCAGCTTATCTTCATTACCTGCCAGACTCTTCAGTTTGCCGGCCAGAGGATGCTCCGCATTGATGTCGAGAACTACGCGAGCTTTGACCTTTTCTCCCGTCGGCATGGCATTGAGAGTTTTCTCCATCTCGATCGAAAGTTCTCCTTCACTGGTCAGGCATACAGGATAGTTCTTCAGCTTGTTGGTGAATCTGACATCGAGAACTCTGTCGCCGAGAGCTTCCTTGATGACTTCGAGGACATCCTTTGATTCCTCGTTGATCTTCTTAATCTCTTCCTTTTCCTCTTCGCTGCCCATATCGAACTCATCGGAGCAGATGTTGACGAAGCCTTTGCCTTCGTACTCGTTTATGGCCATGATGGTGAACTCGTCCACAGCCTCAGTCATGTAGAGAATCTCAAAGCCCTTGTCCTTGACGGCATCCACCTGAGGCAGAGCATCTATCATAGCGGTTGTCTCGCCTGTAGCATAGTAGATTTTCTCCTGATCAGGCTTCATTCTGAGCACGTACTCCTTGAGAGTAACCGGCTTCTGCTCCAGTGACGAATAGAAGAGAACCAAATCCTGAAGCTTGTCCTTGTTCATTCCGTACTGATCGTAAATGCCGAATTTTATCTGAACCCCGAATTCCTCAAAGAACTTCTCGTACTTTTCCCTGTCGTCCTTCTGCATTTTCATGAGTTCGCTGTTGATCTTCTTATCGATGTTTCTCTCAATCAGCTTGAGCTGTCTGTCGTGCTGAAGCATCTCTCTGGAAATGTTCAGGGACAGATCCGAACTGTCGACAACACCCCTTACGAAGCTGAAGTATTCAGGAATAAGATCCTGACACTTCTCCATTATCATAACGCCGTTGGTATAGAGAGCGAGGCCTCTTTCATAATCCTTGGAATAATAGTTGAACGGCGCCTTCTCAGGAATGAAGAGGAGTGCATCGTAGGATACCATACCCTCAGCCTTCGTGTGGATTACAGCTGCCGGATCGTTGTAATCATAGAATTTTTCCTTGTAGTAATTGTTGTATTCCTCTTCCGTAATCTCGTTCTTGTTCTTTCTCCAGAGAGGAACCATGCTGTTGAGAGTTCTCTCCTCTATAACCGTCTCGTATTCCGGCGGTATCTGCTCTCCGTCCTCGCCTTCGACTCCCGTTCCTTCCTTCAGGTGGCTGGTCTCGAAATTCATCTTGACAGGCCATCCGATGTAATCGGAATACTTCTTAACCAGTGAAGATATATGATACTGATTCAGATAGTCACCGTACTTTTCCTCGTCAGTATCTTCCTTGATGTGCAGGATTATCTCTGTTCCCGGCTGTGCGTCCGGATTTTCGCTGATCGTGTAACCGTCAGCTCCTTCGGATACCCATGTCCAGCCCGTCTCTCCGCCGTAAGGTCTGGAATTTACCGTAACCTTGTCGCTCACCATGAAGGCCGAATAGAAACCCACACCAAACTGTCCGATGATGTCAACCTCATCATTCTTCTCCATCTTCTCCTTGAAATCAAGGGATCCGCTTCTGGCTATGGTTCCCAGGTTGGACTCGAGTTCCTTATCGTCCATGCCTATGCCGTTATCGGTAATCGTCAGGGTTCTGCTTTCCGTATCCGCCTTAAGCCATATAGCAAAATCCTCACGACTCACATTCAGAGTCTCGTCACCCAGTGCCTTGTAATAGAGTTTGTCAATCGCATCGCTGGCATTTGATATCAGCTCTCTCAGGAAAATCTCCTTGTGAGTGTAAATGGAGTTGACCATCATATCCAGCAGTTTTTTCGATTCTGCCTTAAATTTTCTTTTTGCCATTATATATGCCCCCTTATAAGCAATTAGTCTATTTTGTTAGCACTCACTCTTTTTGAGTGCTAATTATATAATAGACCTTTCAGGGGGCAGTGTCAAGAAGAGTTATTCAATTAAATTCTACATGTCCTTGAGCATATTCAGCAGCTGCATGTCCGAATCCTGAACCCGGATTCCCGTCTTATACTCCTTACCGCCGGGATATCTCACAGCAACGGCAATCTCCATTCCCTCGCAAAATCCTTCGCGCTTCACGTCCTCCATGAATGTTTCTGTCTTGGGGTGGTTTCTGAAAAATTTATCCTTAGCCTGTTTAATCATGAATATATTGTTAAAGTTCATTCTTCCCTCCTCATCTCCGGAATCTGTGCGATTATAAATGCGGCAAACATTATTACGCAACCCAGCGCTTCACGTCCGCTCATAACCTCTCCCAGGAACAGCATGCCGCTGAGAGCGGCGAATACCGATTCAAATGACATTATAATTGTGGCTATTGCCGGCGGCGCATACTGCTGTCCAACCATCTGCAGCGAGAAAGCGACGCACACCTCAAGCACGGCAGTATAGAGAAGCGGTACCGCACACTGAACAACCTGGCCGAGATCTATCTCCTCAAATATGAGCGCGAACAGCAGAGAGAATACCGCCGTGACCGCGAATTCCCAGAAGGCCAGCTTGAGAGGATCAACTCTGTCCACAAACTTGTCTATGAGAACTATCTGTATAGCGAAGCCCGCCGCTCCGCCGAAGCAGAAAAGATCTCCTATTTCCATGGTGAAGCCTTCCTTCATGCAGAGAAGATACATTCCCACCATTGCCACCGCCACGCCTATCCACGTGAGCAGAGGAACTTTCTTCCTGAGAATCACCAGTATGAACGGCACCATAACCAGATCCGTGGCAGTGATGAATCCGGCCTTCCCTGCCGTGGTATAGATAAGTCCGATCTGCTGAAGTGCAGATGCCGCGAAGTTGGCCAGACCCACGAGCACGCCGCCTGTAACAAGCAGCTTGCTGCTGATAGGCATTACGCTCCCCGGGTCTTTGCGTGATTTGAAACGATCCGAAATCATCAGCACCGGCACCATTGCCAGCGCACCCACTCCGAATCTGAAAAATGTAAACGTGAACGGCCCTATATAGTCCATCCCCATCTTCTGAAATATGAATGCGGTTCCCCATATTACCGCAGCTATGAGAAGCAGCGCTTCTCCCTTCAGCTTGCTCACTTTATTTCATCTCCCTTCTTGTCCGGAAGGCTCGTGAGCAGCACAGCTATTACTATAAGCCCTCCTCCGATTATCATTGACAGGGTTATTTCGTCCCCTATGAGAAAATACCCGAATACACAGGCGCAGGCCGGTTCGAAGGTATTGATTATCGACGCGTTGCTCGGTCCGATGAGTCTGACTCCCACGCAGTAGCAGAGTATGGCGATAAATGCGCACACTACAGCCAGCAGCAGCATGTAACCGAACTGGACAGGATTTTCCGTGAAGAGCGGCTGTCCGCTGATAAGACATCTGACGAAATTAAACACGGCAGATGCCGCCAGAACATACGCCGGAGTAACTAGAGGGTGCATTCCCTCGAGCTTGTCGCTGGAAAGTTCTATTATATATACGGTGTAGCACAGAGCGCATATGAACGCGAAAACCACACCTATAATCTGTATCTTCATATCCGGTGACCAGACTATGAGACACATTCCGGCCAGCGACACTATAACGGCGATGATCTTGACCGCACTCTTTCTCTCCCTGCCTCTGAGCATTTCGATAGCTATCACTATGGCAGGATATGTGAAGGATATTATGGTTGCCAGCGATCCGCTTATATAGTCAAAGGCAAGATACAGGAATGTAGCTATGCCTATATACGAAAGCATTATGGCAATCATCGGGCCCCTGGCCTGCCTGTTAAGTCTGAAATCTATTTTTCTTATCAGAATGAAAGCCCACATGAGGATTGCGGCATAGAGAAACTTGTCGAAGAGCAGAGTCTCCGTCTCCACTCCCGCATTAAACGACATGAAAGACAGTGAAGGAATCAGTCCGTAACACACTGTAGTGATGATTATACATGCGGTGCCTATCAGTTTCGCGTTCTTCATGATAACCTCCTTATACGTGTTTACCCGTAACGTTGACAACCGCGACCACCCGGTCCGTGTTGTCCTTAACCGTCACTTCATAGAAGCACATGCTTCTGCCTTCTTTGATGAGTCTGCTCTCCGCCACCAGAGTATCCCCCCTGGCTGTACTGACATAGCTGATGGTGCTGGTCACCGTTACCGTAGGTGAATCTCCCAGATTGGAAGCAACGGCATAGGTGAAATCCGCCAGAGTGAATATAGCTCCTCCCATGATTTCCCCCGTCACCTTGCAGTGGCGTCCGTCAGTCTTCAGCCTGCATCTGGCATAGTTTTCCCCAACCTCCAGAATCTCTGCTCCGGTGGTCTCCATAGCATACTTGTCCTGCGAGAAAAATTCTCTTGCTTCTTCCAGAGTTTTCATAATCTTCTTCCTTTCAAGTGTTATATCCTATTGTATCATTTTTAACCTGAAGTAAAAATGCTATTCCCAATCTTGACAAACAAATTTTATATGATATTATAATGATATCATATTAATATCATATTAAAAGGAGGTATTTCATGAATACAACAGCAGAAATCAAGGAAAAGGTGATGAAACCGGCACCCGGCATGCTCATGCTTATTATCTTCATCCTGGGCACTCTTGCCGGCATTGGACTTTGCATACTGGGAGGTATCATCTACTCTACAGGTCTGATCTTCCTGGGATGTCTTCTGTGCATTCTCTTCCCGGTACTCTGTGTCGGGCTCAAGATTGTTAACCCTAACGAAGCTCTGGTGCTCACGCTCTTCGGTAAATATCACGGCACCATCAAGAGCCCTGGATTCTTTTTTGTCAATCCCTTCTGCACCGCATTTAATCCGACTGCATCAGATTTGACAGCGGGCAGCGAGAAATCCGCACTGGAAGTCGTGGAGAAGACTCGCAAAGCCAGCGGCAAGAAGGTTTCGCCGAGCAAGAAGGTGTCCACCAAGACCATCACTCTGAACAATTCTCAGCAGAAGGTCAACGACATCGACGGTAACCCGGTAATAATCGGTTCCATCGTGATATGGAGAGTCGCCAACCCTACGAAGGCCGTGTTCAACGTGGAGAACTATTTCGAATATCTCTCCACGCAGTGCGACTCCACAATAAGAAACATCGCCAGACTCTACCCTTATGACTCCGCTGCGGGAAACGACGAGATGACACTCCGCGGCTCCAGTCTGGAGATTGCCGACAGAATGAAGAGAGAGCTTCAGGCAAAGGCAGATGAGGCGGGAATCGAGATTCTGGAAGTCAGAATCACTCATCTGGCCTACGCAGAGGAGATTGCAGCAGCTATGCTTAAGCGTCAGCAGGCAGCCGCAACCATCGCCGCCAGAGAACAGATTGTTGAAGGTGCGGTAGGCATGGTCAAGATGGCACTGGAGCGTCTGGAGGGAGACGACCTCATCATACTGGATGACGAGAGAAAGGCCGCTATGGTTTCCAACCTCCTCGTGGTTCTCTGTGGCGACAAGGACGCTCAGCCCGTTGTCAACAGCGGAAGTCTCTATTAACCGGCAGTTGGGAGTGATTCCGTGACTGACAGCATTAAAGAAAAAGAAGAACACCTTCAGGAGCGTCTGGACAGGATAAAAGCTCTTGAGGATGAGATAAAGAAAAGAGAAAAAGCTCTCAAGGATAAGGAAAAGAGCAGGAAGCAGATGATTCTTCGCCTGTCCCCTTCTCTTTGGAGCGAAATAGCCGCCTGGGCCGAGGAGGACTTCAGATCAATCAACAGCCAGGTGGAGTATCTTCTCAATGAGTGTGTTAAAGCACGTAAAAAGAAGTGAAAAGGAAAAGGCTGTCGCTTGGTGCGACAGCCTTTTGTTATAGACTGTTGATATGTGCATCAGTCGAGTATGTCTGCTATCTTGGCCATTCCGCTCATTTCCTGTTCGCATGCGGCGGCAAGATCGGCATAGCACTGGTCGAGAGCCTTCTGATATACGGCCTTTGCACCGTCGTAATCAGGGTCCTCACCGCTGGCGTCTGCCATATAGAGCTCATATGAAGTGTCGCCCACGTACACTACAGGAGCCAGGGCGTCTGTTCCCCAGAAGAGTCTGTCTTCGGCAGTGTAGTCACCGTCATACTGAGTTACTATATCGTAACCTACCTGCTCACCAAAGAAGTAGTAAGCCCAGTCGTGATAGCTGTTGAGGTTGAATACCGTATCAAGAGCACCTGTTCCGTCTTCAGCCCAGAGGACTTTGTTATCCAGCTGTTTGATGGTTCCCTTGAGGATGTCGATGTTTGTGTTGATCTGAGGATGTCCCAGATATACATCGCAGTCGTCAGCCTTGAGGTACTGCTTCTGAACTTCCTTGAAGGCTTCCAGTGAAACCTTGTTAAGCTCTGCTCCTTCTTCGCGGAGCTCTGCCATTTCCTCTTCGTTTCCTTCAGCAAGAGCAGCCTCGTAATCAGCATTAACTTCAGCAATTTCATCGTTATGCTCGGCAGCGGCGGCTCTCAGCTTTTCAACCTCGGCCTTGTATGCCTCAACATCTACGCCGGCCTTTTTGGCCTTCTTGTCTCCCAGATTGTCCAGGAGATCATCGCAGGTTGCCGTCATATCCAGCTCCATAGCCGGCATCTGATCCATGTAGATTGTGAATGCGCCGTACCAGTGAGCATTTGTCAGCATTGCGTCCTCGCTCCAGGTGTCGGCATCGTCGAAGTGAGTGTGATATCTCTGACTCATGAAATCTCCGCCTACTCCGCCGTTAATCATGTACGGAACACCATGCCATCTGTATGATACACCGTCCTCCATGTTGGAAACATCCGTCGGCTCCTGTGAAAGCTTGACATCGCCGTGTCCGAATACGAGTCCCGTATCGTCGAGGAGCTTGGATGCGAGAGCCTGATACTCAGGTACAGCCTGAACTCCTACGGTCTTGTCGGCATTAACATATCCCGGAAGCTCTGTATTGATGAAGCAGATAGTCTTCTCTGCCCATTCAGGATGAGCCTGGTCAATCATCTCCCATGCACCTGTCGTCCAGTCGAACTGGGAGTCGGTAGCTCCCCACTCTTCTGAACCGTGAGCCACTACCACTATATCGTTTTCAGGAACATAGCCTGAATCGATGAGAGCCTTGACTACGGAGAATGTGAGCGATACTGCCGTACAGTTGTCCTGGAAGCCGTACCAGTACTTGTCATAGTGGGATCCCAGCATAATCTGCTGATCTGATGATTTGCCCTTGATTTTACCTACTACATTGTATGAAGTTCCTTCGCCCGGTTCGAATTCAACGTCAACCTTGAGGGTTGCCTTGTTGTTGCCATTTTTGATGGCTTTCTTCACCTTCTTGGCCTCGTTGGCAGATATTGCTACTGTAGGAATCAGATCCTCACAGCAGATATCCTGCACGTTCGTCGAATCCTTGCTTACCTCGCCGTATCCGCTGCTGGCATATGTAACGATCGCCGCTGCACCGTACTCTGCAGCCATTCTGATATATCCGTCAATCCAGGATTCGTTGGCCTGATCAACCTTAACCAGAACGATTTTACCCTTAACATCGCCGGCTTCCTCATAGTTCCACTCGCAGCCGTTCTTCAGATTTACTATCTCTGCCGTTATTCCGTCCTCGTCAGTGCCTGAACACTGATATGCGGCAGGCATGAGATCTATCTTAGTTCCGTCTATGGTCAGACTCGAATCGTTAAACTGGAACTTGTCAACGGGCACGCCGACTTTCTCCACATCAGTGAGTCCTATCTTCTCCATCTCGTCGGCCAGATAGTCAGCAGTCTTATGCTCCGCATCGGAACCTGCTGTTCTCCAGCCCAGTTCATTATCCGCCAGATCCATATTGTATCCCAGTTCATAGGCCAGGTCGTAAGCATACTCCATATCCGCCTTATCCAGATACGATGCCACGTCTTCAGCTATGAATGAATCCGAAGTCACAGTGGCCTGATCTGCAGCCGCCTGTTCTTCCTCTCCGCCTCCGCCGCAGGCGCTGAACGTCATAATAACCAGCATCAGCACTGCGACTATACTAAAAATACGTTTTTTCTTCATGATTACCTTGTATGATCATTTCAGAAGCTAAATGACCACATTTTCCTTTCTTTTTACATCGTTTATATCGTGGTTTAATACATTCAGATACTGTGGACTTTTGATGTTTACCTGTAGCCTTGACTACTCAATTGGAGTGTATTG
>JALFNS010000019.1 GCA_022773945.1 Clostridiales bacterium | reverse complement strand
ACTGATTTGACATTTCTGGATGATTTACTGCCCTGGTCTGACACTCTTCCTGACAGCTGTAGAAGCTGAAACCCTTGATAAAAGTAACGCCCCGCTCACGCGGGGCGATTTTTGTCAAGGTACATAGGTTTTACCGCTTACTATAGAACTACAATAATAGAATATGCATTTCGGAGCGAATCTTCAACCGGCAGGATAAGCCGGTTCTATGTGTTTTATCAACATATCTGACTGTTTCACGTTTCTAGAGTAAAATCCCAAAAAAACTTAAGAACTTCCATATTATACCTGTACATGTACAAACAGGGGGGGTTAATATTAATGTATATACATTGAATGTTCAGGGGGTGTTGGACTAATCGATATAGGAAGGTGCAGATATGAGAAGAAAATTAAGGGTAGTTTTAATGGCGGTACTTGTTGCGGCCTTTTTTAGTGCCATCCCGGCAGACTTCGTATCGGCGGACGAGACTTTGTATTCTACAGGAACAAAAGATGGAGTGGGTGCTCCCGTTTCGTTCTACCATGACGGAAAATCCCATAATTACAATAAAGAGAGCTGGATGCTGGCAGAAGGCGAGACGGCATATTGTGTGCAGATTGCAGATAATTTTCAACCATCAGTTAAGAAAAGGGAGAACGCTGCTAGTAAATATGGTGGAGATACACTAAGCGAAATAGCTCTGCGATTAGAATATGTCGACAAAGAAGTAAAAGACTTAGATTCAAATCAGAAATACTATATGAAACAAAGCATCGTATGGAATACTCTCGAGGAATGCGGAGCAGGTCAGGGCGCCAGCGACATACATGTTGGTTATGATTATATTTCCAAGGATACACAAGAAAAGGTCTATGCAGCGGCAAAGACTTTTGCAAAGGAAAATAAAGATCTCTATCTCTGCTACGGTTATGTATATTCCGATGGGATAAGTAAATCTCAGGATGTCGCCAGATTCTGGGCAGAGAAGAAAGAAATAAAAATCAAGAAGGAATCAACATTGCCGGAAGTAACGGACGGTAACTCTTATTACAGTCTCGACAACGCAGAATACAGCATATATAAAAATGCTGACTGCAATGAGGAAAACCAGGTTGCAATAATCAGCACAGGTAACAAAGAGGAAAACGGTGATGATTATGTAGAAGGAGAATCGTTGCCGATGGAAATACCCGGCAAGGTATTCTATATAAAGGAAGTAACCCCGCCGCAGGGATTTGAATTAAACGATGAAGTAATAGAAGTTAAAGCGGCAGAGTTAAATGAGAAGGTTAACATTATCCATGTTTCCGACGAACCTGTTCTGGCGGATCCGGCCTTAAGCTTCAACAAACAGGATGCATCCACGGGAACGACTGCTCAGGGAGAGGCATCCCTGGAGAACACTCAGTTCATATGGAAGTACTATGCAGGTAACTATCCGAATGCGTCTTCGCTGAATGGCGTGGAGCCGACACGTACATGGGTAACCAAGACGACAGTTGATAAGGATGGAGACAGCATCAGATACTCAACCAGACTGGATGCGGCACACATTGTATCATCTTCAGTAGAAGGCGATGATCCTCTTATGAAGGACGGTAAGATATATCTTCCTATGGGAACAATAACCGTAGAAGAGAAAACAGCTCCGGAAGGCTACAATAACGATCCCGTTATGTACAAAGGCAATCAGGTTCTGGGATCAAAATATATTGCCAATATTGGTGAGAACGGAATAGAAGATATATACGGAACAGACGATAGCGAGGCTGATGCCAACACGCTTGCTCAGTCCGAGGAACCGGTTAACACACAGATTACCGTAACAGACACCGTTATCAAAGGCGGTGTAGCCGTTAAGAAAACTGACAAGGACACCGGCAGCAATGCTCAGGGCGGCGCAACTCTGATGGGAACGGAGTTCTCAATATACGCTAAAGACGCCTCAACAGGCCAGTTTTCAGAAGAAGCGGTTAATAAAATCGTTACAGGCGCAGACGGAACAGCATCAACAGACATCAACGAGTTGCCTTACGGCGAGTATCTGATTAAGGAAACCGCAGCGCCGACCGGATACCTCCTGGGCAACGACGAGGGCAAAACCTTCAGCATAACTGAAGACAATAAGATAGTATCAGTTTCTAATGAGAATAATGGAAGCGACTTGGCCTTTGCCAACCAGGTAATCCTCGGTAACGTTGAGGGTACCAAGGTGATTGAAGGAACCGACACGCCGCTTGCCAACGTAACCTTCGAAATTCAGGGAGTAAGCGACCCGAACTTCAAGATGGAAGTCGTTGCCGATACGAAGGGACACTTCACCACAGCAAAGGCCGGTGAGACGGGAGCTCTCCCGTACGGTTCGTACAAGCTGGTTGAGAAGGAGTGCGATGCCAACGCGGGCATGAAGCTCATCAAGCCTATCGAGTTCGCGATTTCAGCAGAGGACAACGGCAAGACGCTGAACCTAGGCACCATAAACAACGACTACAAGGTCGACCTCCACACCACAGCAACGGATAAGGAGGACGGCGACAAGCAGCTGACAGCCGACAACGAGGCAACCATCAGCGACAAGGTTCTTCTCACCGGGCTGACACCGGGAACAGAGTACGAGCTCCGCGGCTGGCAGGTTGACAAGGAGACCGGCGAAATCCTCACGGTAGGTGGCACTCCGGTGGAAGTCACCAAGAAGTTCACCGCCGACAGCGAGAACATGGAGATTACCCTGGACTTCACATTCAACGCCAACGACCTGGCAGGCAAAACGCTGGTAACCTACGAGGTGCTTTATGACATCACCAACCCGCAAAATCCGGTGCTGGTAGGCAGCCACCAGGAAATCGACAATCAGGATCAGACAGTGAAGTTTGTAGAACCAAAGCCTGAAGGCGGCACCGATGACAACGCTCAGACAGGAGACAACACTAGACTGCCTTTGCTCATAGGCATGTGTCTGGCCACACTTCTGGCAGCAATCCTGACCCTCACATTAGGAAGAAGAAGATACGAGAAATAGAAGTTATATAAATGATAGAAAACGGGCTTGAAACCAGGCCCGTTTTTTTTTGCATAAAAAGGGAATCCCCTGTTTGCTTTCTTCCTGAGCCTGGCCGTAGCCGTGACTATGACGCCTATGATAGCCTTTGCGGCGGATGACGCGACGGAACAGAATGAAAGCAGCGAAGCAATAACTGTTAAAGAAACAGTTGATGCTGATGATGGAGACGAAGCCGAACATGAGTGGTCTGTCTTGTATGAGTATGACGATACTAAGCACTGGAGGGCTTGCGAAGATGAAGGATGTGATGCGATAACGGATGAAGGAGAGCACGAATTCAATGATGACGGGATTTGTGAAAGCTGTGAATATGTAGGTCCGACGCATACACACGGGGATTCGGATTGGTTTTATTTGGACTCGAAACGTCACTGTAAAGTATGTCCGAAATGCTATGAAGAATATGACATCGAGAATCATGTAGATGATAACGGAGACGGCTACTGTGACAAGTGCGACGAAGAATACAATCCGAACGGTAGCGGTCACGTACACTCATGGGCAGGCTTCGATTATGATGCTACACAGCACTGGTGGTATTGCGAAGATGTTGATTGCGGCGAGATTAAGGGTTTGGAGAATCATGACTTTGACGAAAACGGACTCTGCGATCTCTGTGGATATGTAGATCCAAGCATTCACAAGGAGCATATTCCTTATACAGATGTAGATGGAAATATAGAATGGTATTATTACGATGACGAAAACCATAGCAAGGTATGTTCGGTATGTGGGGAAGAGTATGATATCGAGAAGCATGTAGATGCAGATAAAGACGGAGAGTGTGATAAATGCTTTGAGTATGTTGATGAACCTCATGAACATATCTGGGAATCCGGCAAATACGGCTGGAACTGTGAAGAGCATTATCTCGTGTGCCAGTACTGCTATGATGAGGATGAGGACTGGTACTGCGCGGAGCCGAAGCCGGGAAGCGAGGCTGCACACACATACGAAAAAGGAACATGTACAGTGTGTGGTGCTAAGGAAGGCGGTCATAACTGGCAATTGGTAGATGCCGCAAGTCTCAGTGATTTAGAATTGCCATATGAGTATGCTTACGGTAAGCATTATTATGAATGCAGCGAATGTGGAGAGTGCAAGTGCGAAGCTCATGAATACGATGAGGCCGGTGAGAAATGTAGAATATGCGGCTATGAAGATGAGAGCGGAGAGGCAACTACTCCTCACGTACATAAGTGGTCAACAAATTACTATTATTCAACCAACGATTTTGACATGTATGACGAGCTGGCGCCGGGATGCCACTTTAAGTACTGCCTGGAGCCCGGCTGCATAGTTAAAATATCAGATGTGGGAGAACATAAGGATACCAATGGCGATGACTTCTGCGATGTATGCCATAAATACATGGGAGAGGGAACGCACATTCACAGCTATTCGGAGTGGAAATATCAGAATGCCAGATACCACAGCAGAACCTGCACGACTCCGGGCTGTGAGAAAACACAGAAATGTAAACACAGCATGGTGGATGGCGTCTGTACGGTTTGCGGATGTCCGGTTCATGAGCATGCCGGCGACTGGCAGGTTAACGAAGCGGCCGGACTCAACAAGGCTGGTAAGGCAGTGAAGAAGTGTAGTGTCTGCGACTACGAGATGGAGGCTAAGGAGATTCCTGCCATCAGCAGTGTCAGCCTCGCGGCAACGTCATACGCATACAGAGGCACGGTGAAGACTCCGGCTGTTACAGTGAAGGATGCCGCCGGCAACAATCTTGTGAAGGACAAGGATTATACCGTTTCATATTCCTCCGGCAGGAAGAATGTAGGCAAGTACAAGGTGACGGTAACCTTCAAGGGTGACTACACTGGCACGAAGACTTGCGAGTTCAAGATCAATCCGAACATGACACCGATAACCAAGCTTACCAAGGGCAAGAAGAGCTTCAAAGTGAAGTGGAAGAAGAGAACCAAGCAGGTTACCGGATATCAGATCAGGTACTCAACATCTCCTAAGATGACCGGTGCCAAGTACAGGATGGCCAAGGGCTACAAGACAACATCAAAGACGGTGAAGAAGCTCAAGTCCAAGAAAAAGTACTACGTTCAGGTGAGAACATACAAGACGGTTTCCGGAGTCAAGTATTTCTCCGGCTGGAGCAAGGTTAAAACAGTTAAAACCAGATAACAAACAGCCGTCAATGTGGTAGAATCAGTACAGGAGGAAACCAAATGTATTTTGATTCACACACACATATAAACAACGAGGATTACAGCCGCGAGGAGCGGGAGGCGCTCATCAGAGAGATTGAGGCTTCACCGGTGGACGAGGTGGTGGATATAGGATTCGATATTGAGAGCTCACGGATGGCCGTGGACCACGCCCGCAAATACAGCTGGTGCTACGCCGCCGTGGGCTGCCACCCTCACGACGCTCAGGAGATGACCGAGGAGAAGCTTCTCGAGATTAGGGAAATGGTCGGCGAGGACAAGGTCGTCGCCATAGGCGAAATCGGGCTGGACTTTCATTACGACATAAGTCCCCGAGACGTGCAGCGGGAGTGGTTCCGCAGGCAGATCCGCCTGGCCCTCGACCTACAAAAGCCAATAGTCATTCACGCCCGCGAGGCGGATGGTGAGGTCATGGATATACTGACGGAGGAAGGTGCCTTCTCAGACGAGAGAAAAGCCTGCTTCCCGCCCGGACCGAAGGGCGAGGGCGATGCTAGAGTTCTGCTTCACTGCTTCAGCGGAAGCAAGGAGCTGGCCCTGGAATACATTAAAAAAGGCGCCACCATCAGTGTGGCCGGCCCGGTTACCTACAAGAACAACAAGAAAACCGTGGCCGTTGTTGAAGCGGTGCCGATGGAGTATCTCCTGGCCGAGACGGACGCGCCATATCTGACGCCCGTGCCTCACAGAGGCAAGCCTAACAAGTCGCCATACATAGAGCACACGGTCAGGCGCATAGCCCTCATCAAAGGCATCAGCGAAGAGGAAGCCGCCGCCGCGACCAAAGCCAACGCGGAACGATTCTTCGGAATATAATGTCAAAAAAATAGAGGTTGCATGTTGAGATGCACCTCTATTTTATTTCCTACAGCACCGAAAGCAGTCCCAGAAGCTGGGTGCTGTCGAATACCATATCGGCATACTTCTCATAGAGAGGGCGGCGCTCTTCGTACATTTCACGAAGTGCATCCTCTCCGGTGGAGAGGGGACGGCCCTGAGTTGCCAGCTCCTCGAGAGGGCGGCGAATCCATATAATCGTGCCGTTCTGGCGGAGGGCCTGCATATTCTCCTCCCTGAGAATTACACCGCCGCCTGTGGCGATAACCTGTCCGTGCTCTTTGCCGAAGGCGGCTGCGACGGAGGATTCTCTGTCGCGGAAGCCTGATTCTCCTTCGAGGGCGAAGATTTCAGGAATGCTGCCGCTTTCGTGTCCGGCTGCGATTTCGTCGTCGAGATCTTTGAATTTCAGACCGGTTACCCGGGCCAGAGCCTTGCCGGCAGTGGTTTTGCCGCAGCCCGGCATTCCGATGAGAACGATGTTGCCCATCTTATGGCGGAGGAGCTCGATAATCTCCTCGTTTCTGTCTTCATAAGCGCCCGGAGTTCCCAGGAAGTAACCGGCGGCCGCTGTGGCCTGAGCCACCAGCATAGGCAGCCCGTTAGTGGCAGGAATGCCGCGAGCCTCAGCCTGAGCCACCAGAGGCGTTCTGAACGGATTGTATATCACATCGAACACGCCTTTGCAGGCAGGGAAGTCGTCGAGAGAAACGACGGATCTGCCCGTATCCGGATAGGTGCCCACAGGAGTCGTGTTCACTATTATCTCGATTTCATCAGCCAGCCCCGGCAGGTCCTCGTAGGAGACGAAACCTGTATCGATGGCGAGATCGGCCTCGGGAACATGACGGGAAGCCACGTATACACGGGCGGCCTGCCTGTCAGCGAGGGCTTTGCGAACGGTGCGCGATGTACCGCCGCTGCCGAGAACGAGAACGCAGCGGCCCGTGAAGTCGATGCCCGCTCTGTCTGCAGCGTAGAGGAAGCCGTCGTAGTCAGTGTTGTGGCCGACCACCAGCTTCTCCGTCCTGCCGTCCGGATTGGTGACTTCCTCACGGTAGAGAGTGTTCACCGCACCGATAGCCTCCGCCTGCGGAGTTATCCTGTCGCAAAATGCCATAACATCCTGCTTATACGGGATAGTAACGTTGAGTCCGGAGAAGAAGCGCTTCTCCAGAAGAGCGCTGAGCTGTGAAGGCTTCACGCTGAGCAGGCTGTAATTGTACTCTCCGAGGGCCTCATGAATCTCCTTGGAAAAGCTGTGAGTCAGCGGGTGACCCACCAGTCCGAATAGTCTCCTGTCCTCAGGGACATCGCTGTTTATCAGAAGAATGCTGTCCAGAAGTCCCAGCGCCATGGCAGCCGATACCACCGGGACGGCACGTATTACGATACAAGGATCGTGTCTGCCCGGAATCCGCAGCCACTCCTGGTTTCCCGAAGCCAGGTTCAGAGTCTTCTGCGGCATGGACACGGAAGGAGCCGGTTTGAAAGCAACCCGGGCTACGATAGGCATTCCGTCGGAAATACCGCCTAGAATTCCGCCGGCGTTGTTGGATTCGGTTTTAATCTCACTGCCTGCCAGATAGAATACGTCATTGTTTTCCGAACCGTGGAGAGAAGCTGCCCTGAAGCCTGCACCGAACTCCACGCCCTTAACGGCGGGAATACCGAAGAAAATCTCGGACAGACGGCTTTCCAGGCCGTCGTACATGGTGCCGCCTATACCTGCAGGCACGCCTTCAGCGGTGCATTCCACGATTCCGCCCACTGTATCGCCCCGGCGCTGAGCATCCAATATTGTCATTGCTATATCGTCGCTCACATCTGCGCCTGCGGAATCGGAATCGTTTTCGACTCCCGCTATAGAATCAATGCGTGAAGAAATCCTGATTCCGAAGGTTTCCAGCAGCTGGAGCGCCACACCTCCGGCAATGCAGAGGGGTGCGGTCATTCTGCCGCTAAAAGGTCCGCCGCCGCTCATGTTCAGTTCGTCACCGTAACGCAGGCGCGCGGTATAGTCCGCATGGCCCGGCCGCGGCATGTTCTGAAACAGGCTGTAGTCCCGGCTGCGGGCATCCTTGTTCTCAATTATAAAAGAAAGGGTTTCCCCTGTCGTTACTATAGTCGCATCATCGGTGCGTTTGAAACCTGCCGTCGGCACGGGAATGTCCGGCTCCTTTCGTTTCGTGGTGAAAGGGCTGTTTCCCGGCGCGCGCAGCTTCATGAAAGCCTTCAGCCGGTTCATGTCAATGGCGAAACCGGCCGGCAGCCCGGTGATGTCCGCTCCGATGCAAGGTTCGTGCGAGCCTCCCCATACGGAGACCTTGAGTCTGTTCCCGAAAGTTGATTTCATAAATTAGCGTTCCTTCCCATATGTGCAAAGTCCGGAAGCGATGACCGCCTCCAGGCGATTGTTTTCTACATCTATTATCCTGCATTCGCCGGGGCGGTAAGGGTAGACGATACTTACACTGCCTCCGTGAGCCTTCTTGTCGTGAAGTGCTATGCGGGTCAGATCCTCCGCGCTGAAGTCCGGAATTTCCGGGAAGGCGAAGGCGTTCAGAACCTCATCCGTTATCTGCGGCATATCCCCTGCGGCGGGGTCGGTCCAGCCCTGCGCAGCAGCTGCTCTAGCTATAATTCTCATGCCCATTGCCACAGCGTGTCCGTGGCTGATGCTGAAGTCACTGAGTGTTTCGATGGAGTGGGCTATGGTGTGGCCCAGATTGAGAAGACGGCGATTGCCTTTCTCCTTTTCGTCCTCTGCGACGATGTCGCGCTTCACGGCTACGGCCTTTGCGGCCAGTCGGGTGAGATTCTCACCATCGGACAGCAGTCTTTCTCCGAAGTCGACAGCCTCGGATACTATGCTCATGTCGCCGATAAAGCCGGCCTTGAGCATCTCCGCCATGCCGTCCAGGAGAAGGTCCCGGCTGAGAGTTTTCAGAAGTGTCGGGTCGAAGATTACAGCCTCCGGCTGATGAAATGCCCCGATGAGGTTTTTGCCGTAGCTGTTGTTGACGCCTGTCTTGCCCCCGACGGATGAATCCACCGCCGAAAGGAGCGTCGAAGGCACCTGAATGAAAGGGATTCCCCGCATGTAGATTGAAGCGGCAAAGCCCGTAATGTCACCGGTAATGCCGCCGCCGAATGCCACGAGGGCATCGGATCTGGTGAAATGATTCTCGCAGAGAAAATCCGTTATATTAGATACGGTGTCGAGATTCTTGTTATGCTCCCCTCCGGGGAAGGAAAAGCAGTGAACGGAGAAGCCTGCATCGCGCAGACTGCCGGCGAGAATGCTGTCATCGCCCCCGTAGATCCGGGTCACGTTCTCGTCGGAAATAATACCCAGACGCGTACCCTCACCCGAGCTGAGCCCCAGCGCCCGGCAGACAATGTCCCCCGAGCTCTCCAGAAGGCCCTCTCCCATGAGAACCTCGTATCTTGAAGATGTGTTGATTTCAATGTTTATCATGTTAACTCCTTGCTGAGATAAATTCTAACATTACCGGGGGGTGCATTTCAAGGAGTAAGACAAGATAGAAGACCCCCCGCGCCGCATGTCATGGATACATGCAGCACAGGGGGTTCGGAGTAGGGGTTCTGATTTCTATTCAATTATGTTCTTGAGGACGATGGTCTTCACTCTGGTCATTTCGTCAAATGTGGACATTACGCCTTCTGTTCCTATGCCGCTGTATTTCCAGCCGCCGAAAGGCATTTCAAAGGAACGGAAGAAGCTTGCTCCGTTAATAACCGCGCCGCCGGCTTCCATGGCCTGAGCAACCTTGTAAGCGCGCTTCATATCCTTAGAGAATACACAGCTTGAAAGGCCGAACTTGGATCTGTTCGCGATTGCGATGGCCTCTTCGTCCGTATCGAATCCTATTATAGGAACAACCGGTCCGAATATTTCCATATCGATTGCAACATCTGCATGTGCGGGAACATCGACGATTACCGTCGGATCATAGAATGCGCCATTTCTCTTGCCTCCCAGAATAATCTTTCCTCCCTGCTTCACTGTCAGGTTTACTTGTTCTTCGACCTTGATTGCCGCTTTCTCACTGATGAGGCAGGCAATCTGAGTTTCTTCATCGGCAGGGTCTCCGTAGTTGAGTTTCTTAATTCTTTCTACGGCCTTTGCGGCGAATTCCTCCTTCAGTGAATTGTGTATCAGGAATCTCTTGCTGGCGCAGCATACCTGACCTGTATTGTACATTCTGCCCCATATCATTTCTTCGACAGCCAGGTCCACATCACCGTCTTCAAGTACGATGAACGCATCATTGCCACCGAGTTCCAGAGCGGTATGAGTCAGGTCTTCCGCTGCCAGCCTGGCCGTGTCAATGCCGACCTCCGTACTTCCTGTGAGAGTTACCAGATGAACTCTCGGATCTGTAACTGCAGCACTCTTCACTGCTCCCGGAGCTGTCAGACACTGAACGATACCTGCAGGGACACCTGCCTGACCCAGCATTTCTGTCAGCCTCATAAGTGTAAGCGGATTATCCGATGAAGGAAGCACTATGGCGGCATTACCCATCAGCAGCGCAGGTGCAACCTTCTGATCGAATAAATCGCAAGGGAAGTTAAATGGAATGATACATGCTATAACTCCTATAGGTTCTCTTGTTACCATCTGAACATGCTTATCCTGCCCGGCTTCTCCGCCCTGAGGAAGAATTGATCCGTAATAGTGCTTGGCATGTTCCATGAATCCTGAAAACCCGATCGGGATGTTGCCGATTTCTGCGCGGGCCTCATTGATAGGTTTGCCGTTTTCTGCAGATAACGTCTGAGCCAGAGATTCCTTATTCTCATCGACAATATCCAGAAACTTCTTCAGTATCTCAACTCGTGAGGACACCGGAACCTTGGCCCATTCCTTCTGGGCTTCGTATGCAGCAGTAACCGCTATGTCTATATCCTCTGCTGTTGCTCTGGGAACTGTATCTATAACCTTGCCTGTTGCCGGTGCTACAACGTCGAAGGTTGCTCCGCTTACGCTGTCGCAGGGCTTGCCGTTAATAAACATTTTCATAGTCATGTCTCCTTTCGCTGATTATCCTGTTTCGATTATGCTCAGATTTCGATTATGCTCCGAATGCGGTAAATGATAGCATCAGACCGCCGCATGTATTTCTGCCGTCATCTTCATAGCCGTATTCGCCGAAGGTAAACTCCGTGATGAACGGAATATCTCCCACACTTCTCTTAATCTGGTCGTATACCTCTTCTATTCGGCTGTCGATCCCGGCTCTTCTGCCGCCGCAGTGTACCAGATGCAGCCCCGCGATAGGCCCGCCGATTTTAGCTTTCAGTTCTTCAAGGGTAGCCCCCACTGAAGCGATAAGTTCATCAACGGAACCATCCATCTGAATGATAGCTGTTCCTACAGCCAGATTGTTGCCCACATCAATGGATCCGTCTGCATCGTTACCGTTCATTGGATGGCGGATTGCAATCAGATCGCCCAACGGATCCTTAACACCCAGCGGTGCGCATACTGAGTACGCGAGCAGGTTGCCTCCGCTGCAGTCTTCGGCTGATGCGCCTGTCCACCGGCGATACTGCTCCACAGCCGGAATGCCATTGATCTTCTTAAGATTTCTCAACCCTTCAATTTCTGTGATAACTCCAACGTTGGCTGTTTCTCTGTACGCACCTGTGAACTTGTTCGCAAAGGCTTTATCTGTGTAGAAGAAAGCCACAGCAACACCGTCAGCTGTTACCATTTCGTCTGTAAACAGCAGCCATTCGCCGGCAATGGCATTATCCGCAGCACTGCCTCCGAAGAAAGGCACTCTCCCGATTACTTCCGAGATGCCTTTAAGATAGAGCTCTTCCTCTCCCGGAGGAGCTACCATGTAAAAGTAGTCAGGTGCATCATCTCTGCCGGCCGCCGCCAGTGCCTTCTCGGCAACGGCATGTCCCGTTGAGCGCGCGTCCCCGGCCTTCGGCATGCCGGCAACACCTATCGTCACATCATCACCTGCAACTGCCATGATTCCGGCGAACCCATCATCCGATGAAATGTAGCCGTCCGGGGTAATTACACCTGTGAAGGATGTGTTACCAATCAGAGGAATTCCGGGCATTTCCTTTTTTACAGCTTCTAGAAGGACTTTCTGATCATACTGCACACCGCTGTAAACGAATGCCATTTTGATGTCCGCTACTTCGCCGAGTGCTGCTGCGATTTCTCTTCCTGCCTCTGCAGCAGCCGGATTTACGCTGTTTCCTGTTTTGTAAATTGCCATTTGAATACCTCCCTTTTTTAATTTTCTGAACATTTCTTACCTACAATGTATAACTCCTCAGAGAACCTGTCAATCTCGGCTGTTCCACAATAAAAAACGGCTGTTCCACATCGTGGAACAGCCTGCCTTCTGCATTAGCCGTCTCATTCTGAATAGCCCATACCCCTTGATATTTCAAGGGCTGTATCCTTTATGTAATTTGCGACAAATTCTATTCGCTCATCCGGAATAAGTGATAAATTTCCGCTTGCACTTATTGCCGCGATGATGTCGCCTCTGTAGTCGTATATCGGCGCACCTATGCATCTGTAGTCCATAGCACTTTCTTCATCATCTATAGCCCAGCCATTCTGACGGACGATGTTCATTTCATTATGAAACTCTTCCATAGATGTAATGGTATTGTCTGTCAGCTTTTGAAAACTGCAGTTTTTCAGAACAGATTCGAGTTCATCGTGACTGTAGCGCATCAGAAGGCACTTGCCGAGAGATGAAATGTATGCCGGTACTCGCAAGCCTATCTGTCTGTAAAGCTGCACGCTGGAAAGGATGTCCATTTTTTCAAGATATACAACCTGATCGTCCTCCAGAATTCCAAGATGAGCTGTGAGCCCCAGATCTCTTGTAATCTTAGAGATATACGGTCGAGCCTCTGTGTGAAGCTCCAGGCTGTTCAGGTAAAGGCTGGCAACCTCGATCAATTTCAATCCGACCTTGTAGATACTGTCTTCCGTTTTCTCAACATAACCCCGTTCAAGAAGAGTAGCCAGAAGCCTGTGAACAGTGCTCTTTGACATTCCGGTTGCTTCACTTATGCTGCTTACCCCCATGCCGTGAGGTTCAGTTGCAATTGTCTCAATTATATCCAGCGAACGTTCGACAGACTGCACTCCCGATGGATTCTTCAGATTACCGTCGTTATTCATGTTTTTTCTCCCATTACCAGCAAACCCGATACATCTTCATTATACAATAAATGAATGGAAATACCAAATGCAGCCGGTCTCTGACAAAAACCATAAAATCGACGCCCTTCTTGTCAGAGCGCCGAACTATGTTCCGCTGAATTCTGACAAGATTCTGCTGATAAGGGGGTGCGTTGTCAGAATGGCGGAGGGTGGCAAGACAGAGCCCTCATAACTTGCCCGTGATTTATCTTTTAACACTTCTTCAGGTTGGATTTTCTGACAAAGTATATAGCAATTACACGATTCTTGTCAGAAAATCCCTTAGCTTAGTCAAGGTTTCTGACAAAATATTTGTGAGAGCAGGGGTTTTGTCAGAAATCAACGTTTATAAAACACAGACACACAGTGACAGCGGCATTTCCGCAGGGACAATCTATGTTAATCGAGCAGCAAGCATGAGTGCATCGGCAGAGAGAGTTTGCGGCTGCGCTGTGCGTCTGTGTTGTTAGTTCTTTTTCTCCTGCAGCGTTATCGTCAGATCCTTAGTCTTGCCGTCGCGGACGATGGTGTACTTCAGCTTGTCGCCGACCTTGTGTGCGGTTACGATGGCTGAGACATCATCTATCGAAGTTATCTGTTCCCCGTTAATGGCGAAGACGATATCTCCTGCCCGGAATCCCGCCAGCCTGGCTTTGGCGGTATCCACGGAGTAAATGTATACGGAGCCGGAGCTGGAGCCGAACATGGACTCTATTCCGCTGCTTCCTTCGGTATAGGTCATGCCCGTCATAGGCTGCCCGCTTACGTACCCCTTGTCCATAAGCTGCTCTGCCACATCGGCTGCCGTGTTGATAGGAATTGCGAAGCCCAGGCCCTCAACATCGGAGCCGGAGGACTTTGCTACAACCAGGCCTATGAGCTGACCTTCATCGTTGAAGAGTCCGCCGCCGGAATTTCCCGGGTTGATTGAGCTGTCCGTCTGTATAAGATTCATGGTTGCCCCGTCGATTGTAAGCTCTCTGTCCTTGGCGCTGATGATGCCGGCGGTTACCGTGCCGCCCAGCTCGCCCAGAGGGTTTCCTATGGCCACTGCCATGTCGCCCACCTTAATCTGATCGCTGTTGCCGTAGGTTGCCGCGGTTAAATCCGATGCGTCGACCTTGATAACGGCCACATCATTTGTGGAATCGGCACCTACGATTTCGGCTTCATAGGATTTGCCGCCGCGGGTGGTGACTGTAACCTTGGAAGCACCGTCGATCACGTGATTGTTCGTCATAATGTAGCCGTCCTTGCTGATTATGACACCGCTGCCTGCACCCTCGGTTACATAGGACTGGAGCCAGGAGTCAGTCTGCACGCTTTCAGTCGTAATCTCCACAACCGAATCCTGAGTGAGCTCGGTAACCTCCTGAACGGTCATGCCGCTTCCCGTGGCATCCTCCAGCGTATAGCTTTTCGAAACCGATGAAGTGCCGCTTTCGGTCGATGCAGGCGTGTCGCTGTCGGAAGCATGAAGCCCGATCCATGCGCCGCCCAGACCGCAAAGGCACGAGAGCACCAGACATGCCGCGATTATTACGGCCAGGCTCCTGCGTGTCAGGTTGACAGGAGGGGAAGGCTTCTTTACTTTTGTTTCCCCTTTGTGCCATGTGGCTCGGCCGCCTCCATTCTGGCCGCCAGGGCCGCCATTGACTCCTTCATAGCCACGGCTGCTTTGAAACCTCTCCCGAGGGTCTCTGTAAAGCCCCTCCGGCTCCCATTCCTGATAGTTTCTTTCCCTGTTATTGTATTCGTTGTCATTGTTCATCTTTCACCTCTCATGAAGCGTCTACCTCTTTGTCTATAATATACCCCTCCATTATGGCAATTCTGTGATGATTAACTGTTAATTTGCTAGAGCTTGTGTTACAATACTTTGTGTATTTAAATCACAGCAGGAAGAAAAATCATGAAGGATGTAATGCTCAGAATCACCGGTTTGCAGTCAAGCGAGCAGACCGGAGACGACAATATGGAATTTATAACGGAGGCCCGTCTCTATGAGAGAAACGGAGCCCTCTATCTTATATATGACGAGAGCGGCCTGAGCGGAGTGCCGGGCTGCAGGACCAGACTGCGCATGAGAGGACCGGAGGTTCAGCTGAAGCGCTTTGGCGATTCAGTGGGCGATGGAAGCGAGATTCTCTTCGAGAAGGGCAAGCGCTTCAGCGGTCGCTATGAGACGCCCTTCGGCGCCATAGAAATGGAGGTCCTCACCAACGATCTGAAGAGCAGGGTGTCTCCGGAGGGACACGGCTCTATAGACATAGATTACGATATCTGTCTCAAGGGGCTTCTGGAAGGCAGGAACAGAATCAGCATCAGCTTCGCTGAATCGGGGAAGCTTGAGCCTTTGCAGTAGGAGGAGAGATGAAGAGAAACACAGCGAGAATCATAGCAATCGTTTTAGCCGTCATAATGGTGGTAACCACCTTCTCTATGGCGGTTGTATATATACTGTAGATAGGAGGGAAAATGTCTAAGATAGGTTTTAGTGCGCAGAAGTACATTGAGGAGCAGACGAAGTACATACTGGAGAGAATTGAGAGCGGAGGAGGAGAGCGGCTCTATCTGGAGTTCGGCGGCAAGCTGGTTCAGGACAAGCACGCCATGAGAGTGCTTCCCGGATTCGACGAAAATGCGAAGATTAAGCTTTTGCAGAAGATGAAGGATCAGGCGGAGATAATCATCTGCGTTTACTCGGGAGATATTGCCACCAGCAAGACACGGCAGGATTTCGGAATCACCTACGATTTGGAGGTGCTCAGACTCATTGACGTTTTCAGACAGTATGATCTGTCAATCAACAGCGTCGTTGTCACAAGATACGACGGAACATCCCCGGCAGTGGAGAAATTCCTCAACCGGCTGGAGAGAAGAGGCATTAAAACCTACAAGCACAGATTCACCAAGGGATACCCGACGGACGTGGACACCATCGTAAGCCCTGAGGGATACGGTGCCAACCCGTATATAGAGGTTACCAAACCGCTGGTTGTCGTAACCGGTCCGGGAGGCGGCAGCGGCAAGCTGGCCACCAGCCTGTCCCAGCTCTATCACGAGAACATCAGAGGAAGAAAGGCGCGCTACGCCAAGTTCGAAACATTCCCGATCTGGAACATTCCTCTCAAGCATCCTGTCAACGTGGCATATGAAGCGGCCACTGCGGACCTGAAGGATGTGAACCTTATAGACTCATTCCACCTGGAAGCCTACGGCGAAATGGCCGTCAACTACAACAGAGACCTGGAAGTGTTCCCTGTTGTCAAGAGAATCATAGAGAAGATTACGGGCGAGGAGTCCGAATACAAATCCCCTACGGATATGGGAGTCAACAGAGCCGGCTTCGGCATAATCGATGACGAGGTCTGCAGAGAAGCTGCCAATCAGGAGATAATAAGAAGGTACATAATCGCCGAGTGCGATTACAAGAAGGGCAAAATCAGCGAGGACGTCATGGAGAGAGCCAAGCTCCTCATGGACGAGATGAACCTGAAGGTTGAGGACAGGAAGGTTGTCACAGTCGCCAGGGACTACGCTGAAAAAAAGCGTCAGGAGAACGAGAGATACAACAACGTGGTGGTACTGGCTCTGGAGCTTGATGACGGAACTGTCATCACGGGCAGGAGTTCGAGAAGAATGGTTGCGGCTGCAGCGGCAGTGCTCAATGCCATCAAGCATCTGAGCGGCATCGCGGACGGCATCCACCTCATATCGCCTAACATTCTCGCGGAGATACAGAAGCTGAAGACGGACGTTCTCCAGAGCGAGAAAGCCTCACTCAACTGTGAGGAGGTTCTTACGGCACTGACGATTTCGGGAGCCACCAATCCGTCGGCACAGGTTGCCGCCGAGAAGCTCAAGTGCCTGAGAGGCTGCAGAGCTCACTGCACCGCCATCCTCAGCGACAAGGATGAGAACACGCTCAAATCACTGGGAATCGACGTTACCAGCGATCCGGAATACATAACGAACAACCTTTATTACAGCTAGAATTATGGATATCAGAGTAAATACAGATAAAGTTTTAATCGACAGAGAAGAGATTCTGGAGCTGAGACCCCGCGCGGGAGAGGCTCTGGACAGACTGTGGTCCGGCCGGGAGGAAATGACCGGCTGGGTGCAGGCGCCTCTTCACCTGCATGAGCCGGAGATTGAGGAGATACTGAACGCGGCCGACGTGGTGCGAGAGGAAGCGGAGCTCTTCCTGGTTCTGGGGATCGGAGGCTCCTATCTGGGCGCAAAGGCCGCAATAGACGCTCTGCCGAAGGCGGAAAGGGGCATCCCGGTGAGATTTTTCGGCACGGGATTTTGCGCAGATGACTACCTGGAGACCATGGAGCTGGTGAAGGAGAAGAAGACCATTCTCTGCGTCATATCCAAGTCGGGACGCACAACGGAGATCAAGGCGGCCTTCGAGACCATCAAGCCGCTCATGGCTGAGAAGTACGGCAGCGAGAGAGATGCGGCTCGGAGGATAATAGCCATAACGGATCCCCGTGAAGGAGATCTGAGAAAGGAAGCGGAGGAGAAGGGCTATACCACCTTCGACATACCGCCTGACATAGGCGGACGCTACTCCGTATTTACACCGGCGGGGCTGTTGCCTATGGCCGTCAGCGGAATTGACATCCGGGAGCTCATCAGAGGTGCCGTGGAGATGTCATCGTCACCCGACTGGGACAAAGACGGCACGGATTATGCTATAATAAGAGAGCTGCTGCGCAGGAAGGGCTGTCACATAGAAGCTCTGGAAATGTGCCACTCGCGCCTGGAGTTTCTGGGACAGTGGATACGTCAGCTCTACGGAGAGAGCGAAGGCAAGGAAGGCAAGGGCCTTTTCCCTTCGGTGATGATGCTCTCCAGAGATCTGCACTCAATGGGGCAGTATCTGCAGCAAGGCCCGGGAGGCATATTCGAGACCATGATAATGGTGGATGAGCCTTACAGAGATACAGTGATTCCGGCGGGAGACCTGCAGGGACGGAGCATATGCGAAATGAACAGGATTATGGCCGACGCGGTGACGGAGGCACACGGGGAGTCGGGGATATCCGTTGTCAGGATAAACCTGCCCGAACTGACGCCTCGCTACTACGGACAGCTGCTCTATTTCCTGGAGACGACCTGTGCCATAACGGCAATGCTGGAAGGTGTCAATCCGTTTAACCAGCCGGGAGTGGAGGCATATAAGGCGGAAATGCGGAAATTGTTAAAAAAATAACTTTTTCCCGAAAAAATGGCCGAAAAGCCTTTACATGCGGCATTTGAGGGTATATAATAACCGTGAAAAAGTAAGTTAATTATTTAACAACCACTTGATTGCTAATTATTAAGGAGGAAAAAATATGAAAACGATCGGCGTACTGGGAACAGGTACAATGGGAGCAGGAATCATTCAGGTCTGCGCACAGGCAGGATATGATGTGGTTCTCAGAGCAAGAAGACAGACTTCTGTAGACAACGGTATTGCTACGGTTGAGAAGAACCTGAGCAAGCTGGTTAAGAAGGAGAAGATCACAGAAGAGGACAAGGCTGCTGTTATGGGCAGAATCAAGGGCTCAACTGACATCTCCATCATCAAGGATGCAGATCTGGTAATCGAAGCAGCTACAGAGAACATGGAAGCCAAGAAGGCTCTCTTCCAGGAACTGGACGAGCTCTGCAAGCCTGAAGCTATCATCGCAACTAACACATCGGCTCTCTCCATTACAGAGATCGCTGCAGCTACAAACAGAGCTGACAAGATTATAGGAATGCACTTCTTTAATCCTGTTCCTGCTATGAAGCTGGTTGAAATCGTTAAGGGACTCGCCACTTCCGAAGAGACAAGAGCTACTATCGTTGATCTCTGCGGGAAGCTGGGCAAGACTGCTGTAGACGTTGAGGAAGCTCCGGGATTCGTTGTTAACAGAATCCTCATTCCTATGATCAACGAAGGTATCGGAATCCTGGCTGACGGCGTTGCCGATGCAGAAGGCATCGACACAGCTATGAAGCTCGGAGCAAACCACCCGATGGGACCTCTCGCACTGGGCGACCTTATCGGACTGGACGTATGCCTGGCTATCATGGAGACTCTCTACAGCGAGTACGGCGATCCTAAGTACAGACCTCATCCGCTCCTCAGGAAGATGGTAAGAGCCAACAAGCTGGGAAGAAAGACAGGAATCGGATTCTTCGATTACAGCAAATAAGAAAATCAGCAGGAAGAGCAGCTGACAGCCTTTGCAGCTGACTGATTACAACTGATATTACGGGGATTGCGGCCGGTTGGAACAGAACCGATGTCGCAGTCCCTTTTTTTATGCTATAATTGAGAGCATAGAATACTAAGAGAAAAGAGGCACGCGTAAATGAGCGAGATAACAAGAGATAAAGCCATGGAGCTTCTGAAGAAGCACAATAAGGAGGCTTTTCATATTCAGCATGCACTGACGGTTGAAGGAGTAATGAAATACTTCGCCCGCAAGCTGGGCTTCGAAGAGGACGAAGAGTACTGGGGAATAGTGGGACTTCTCCACGACATAGATTTCGAGGAGTACCCGGAGGAGCACTGCATCAAGGCTCCGGAGCTGCTGAGAGAGGGCGGCGTATCCGAGGATATGATTCGTTCCGTCTGCAGCCACGGCTACGGTCTGACGGATACTATCGTCAAGCCGGAACATATCATGGAGAAGATTCTCTTCGCCACGGACGAGCTTACGGGAATCATCTGGGCTGCGGCGCTCATGCGCCCGTCGAAGAGCACCAAGGATATGGAGCTCAAATCCCTCAGGAAGAAGTACAAGAGCAAAGGCTTCGCGGCAGGCTGCTCCAGAGAGGTTATCGAGCAGGGAGCCGGGATGCTGGGCTGGGAGCTGAACGAGCTTCTGGAGGATACACTCATGGCAATGAGAGAGTGTGAGGATTCCGTAGCGGAGGTCATGAAGGAATACGAATAATGGAGAAGCTGATTAGCGACTTTGTCAGAGAGTACGAGAAACGGGAAGATGTCGCCACAGCCTTCGGCGAGCCCGTTGTGGCCTATGCCGATGCGGCGCATCCCTATATACTGGCTCTCAAGAAGCTGGTGAGCGGGGAGCATCACATGCCCCGGGATGTAATGCCGGAAGCAAAATCCGTAATATGCTACTACATCCCCTTCACGAAGGAGCTGGCGCGAACCAATGCCGGCGGAGAAACTGCCTCCCCTCAGTGGGCCAGAGCCTACGAGGAGCTCAATGCCCTCATCGCGGAGCTGAACGTCAGAATCTGCGAGGCTCTGGAAGCCGAAGGATACAAGGGAGCCACATCCTCCGGAGCATCGGCTTTCGACAGAGAGAAGCTTATAAGTGACTGGTCTCAGAGGCACATTGCCTATGCGGCGGGACTGGGAACCTTCGGCATGAACAACATGCTCATTACGGAGAAGGGCTGCTGCGGCAGATACAGCTCCGTAATCACTGACAGGCAGTTCAGGTACGGCAAGCCGCGAACAGAGGAGCTGTGTATTTTCAAGAGGACCGGCGGCTGCGGCATCTGTATGGACAACTGTCCGGTCGGAGCGATAACCCCATCAGGATATGACAGAAAGAAGTGTTATGGACTTTGCACGAAGAATGCGGAGCGGTTCAGAGACTTCGGAAGCTCATACGGCGCTGCGGGGAGCGAGGTGTGCGGTAAATGCATCACAGGCTCGCCATGCGCCTTCATCAGATAAACTTATCTTCAGAAAGGAAACCCCATGTGGAAAACAATGGACGAGGCCACTCTCAAGACCAAGAAGGTGGCCGAACTTAAAGAGATTGCGGGTGCTTTTAAGGTGCCCGGATATGCGAGAATGAAAAAGAGCGAGCTCATCGAGGCGCTCATGAAGGACCCGGAGCCGGCCGAAACTGCGGAGCCGGAGGAACCTGCCGGAGCCGAGAAGCCGGAGACGCCGGAGAAGCCTGAAAAACCCGGTAAGGCGAAGGAACCGAAGAAGGTGGTTCCCGACAAGGACGACCGCTATGAAGCGGAGGGAATACTGGACATGTCCGATGAGGGCTTCGGATTTCTCCGTTTCAACAATTTCCTGACCAGCGACAAGGACATCTATGTGGCGCCGGCTCAGGTCAGACGATTCCACCTCAAGACGGGCGACAAGGTGAAGGGAATCTGCAGACCGCCAAAAGGCAATGCGCGATTCGGAGCGCTCCTCTATGTGGTCGCAGTCAACGGAGAGGATCCGGGGGCGGCTGTCAGAAGGCCGGATTTCGAGAGTCTCACACCGATATTCCCTAACGAGAAATTCGTTCTCGAGGACAGACGCGATCTGTCTCTGAGACTTATAGACCTTATCGCGCCCGTGGGCAAAGGCCAGAGAGGGCTGATCGTGGCGCCGCCTAAAGCGGGCAAGACGGTTCTGCTCAAGAAGATGGCCAATGCCGTGGAGAGAAAATACCCTGAGGTTGAGCTCATAGTTCTCCTGGTGGACGAGAGACCGGAGGAGGTTACCGACTTCAAGAGGAGCCTTATAAACAGCAAGAGCGAGGTTATATATTCCACCTTCGACGAACTGCCTCAGCACCACGTGAAGGTGGCCGAGATGGTTCTGGCCAGAGCCCAGAGACTGGCGGAACAGGGCAAGGATGTTGTTGTCTTCCTCGACAGTATCACCAGACTGGCTCGTGCCTACAACCTGGTGGTTCCTTCCTCGGGCAAAACCCTCAGCGGAGGCTTCGACCCGGGAGCGCTCCATAAGCCTAAGAAGTTTTTCGGAGCCGCCAGAAACATCGAGGAGGGCGGAAGCATAACCATAATGGCCACAGCCCTCGTTGAGACGGGAAGCCGTATGGATGACCTCATCTACGAGGAGTTCAAGGGCACAGGCAACATGGAGCTCCACCTCGACAGGAAGCTGAGCGAGAAGAGAATCTTCCCGGCAATTGATATCAACAAATCGGGAACGAGAAGAGAGGAGCTTCTCATGGACCAGCATGAGCTTCAGGCGGTCTGGGCCATCAGGAGAGCCCTGGGAAGCAGGGATGTTCAGGATGTCACTGAGACGATACTGGATACTCTCGCCACCACGAGAGACAACAGCGCTTTTATAGAGATAATACAGAAGACCAGATTCTGATATAAGGATACTGCAGATGGATTTAAAGAAGATATTCATACATGACGCATGCCCGACGAAGATGGGCGGACAGGCCGTCATGGAAGGAATAATGATGAAAGGGGAGAAGAAGACGGCTCTGGCCGTGAGACTCCCTAACGGCGACATTGAAATAGAGACGAAAAAAACCAAAACCTACGGGAAATGGATGAAAATTCCTATCGTCAGAGGTGTCGTAGCCTTCGTGGACTCCCTGATTTACGGTGTGGGAACGCTTATGGACTCGGCGGAGATTCTCGAGGACAACGATGACGAGGAATACGAGAAGGGGCGCTTCGAAATATGGTTCGAGAATAAATTCGGAGCCAAGAAGCTGTGGAACCTCATGATAGCGCTTTCCGTGATAATGGCACTGGCATTCACAGTGGGAGTGTTCATCATTCTGCCTACGGGAGCGGTGAGCATAATGAAGCTCTTCACGGACAGCGTGTTCTGGCTGAATTTCGTCGAGGGCGTGTTCCGTATTGCTCTCTTCGTGGCCTACGTATGGGCCATATCCTTCATGCCGGACATAAGACGCGTATTCCGGTATCACGGAGCTGAGCACAAGACCATTCACGCTTTCGAGAACGGCCTGGAGCTGACACCGGCAAACTGCGCCGCCTTCCCGACACTTCACCCGCGGTGCGGAACCAGCTTCCTCATGTTCGTGTTTATTATAGCCTTTGCGCTTCACTTCCTGCTTGGATGGCCGTCACTCTGGCTGAGAATTCTCTCCAGACTGCTGCTTCTGCCTGTAATCGCAGGGCTTTCCTACGAGCTCCTAAAGTGGGCGGGGCGGAGCGACAACTGGCTGGTGAAGATTCTGAGTCTGCCCGGACTGCTTTTGCAGAAGATAACGACGAAGGAACCGGATGACTCCATGCTGGAGGTTGCCATAGCGGCTGTGAGTGCCGTGCTTGATGACAAGCCGGTCGGGAAGTATACGATAACCCGTGCGGCAGAGACGAATTACGAGTATCCACATGTATGGGATATTAATCCCGGAGCTGACAAGGAGATGAACTGATTTGAAAATGCGGATTCTCATTAAGGAGGGAGAGTACCGGCTGTCCAGAGCCGGCTGTATGGATGCCAAGCTGGACGCGGAGGAACTCTTCTGCTTTCTCACGGGCCTGGACCGAGTGGGGATTTTTCTCAGGGCTCAGGAGGAAGTCGACAAAGAGACGGAAGAACAATATATGGAACTTATAGAGAGGCGTGCGCAGCGCATTCCGCTGCAGCACATAACGGGCGTGCAGGAGTTCATGGGATACAAATTCAAGGTGAGCCCGGACGTCCTCGTGCCGCGCCAGGATACAGAGATTCTCGTGACTGAAGCGGCGCGCATCATCAGAGAGGAGCGGAGGGCGGAGCCTTCTTTCTTCAGGCGGATTCGCGGCGACAGGGAGTGGAAGGTTCTCGATCTGTGCTGCGGCAGCGGCGCCATCGGAATCTCTCTGGCCAAGATATGCGACAATGCCGCCGTCACCATGACGGACATCAGTGACAAAGCCCTGGAAATCGCCCGCGAAAACGCGGATTCCCTCAGGGCCGGTGTTGAAATATTTCAGGGCGATATGTTCGAACCGGTCAAAGGCCGCAAGTTCGACATGATAGTCACCAACCCGCCCTATATCAGAACGAATATGATAGCTCTCCTCCAGGAGGAGGTCAAGGAGCATGAACCCGTGATGGCGCTGGACGGCGGCCGCGACGGACTGGATTACTACAGGACCATCGTAGCCCGGGCTGCACGCTATCTGCGGCCCGAAGGCTACCTCATCATGGAGATTGGATACGATCAGGGCGAAATCCTGCGCAAAATGCTGAAGGATTCAGGGGCCTACCGGCCGGCAGAGGTCCTCAAAGACCTGCCCGGCAGGGATCGGGTCGTCAAATGCCGGCTGGTATAAGGAAATAAAAAAAGCGCCGCGTGGCGCTTTTTGTCTAGCAGAACTATTCCAGGCCGTACTTGTTCTTGAACTTCTCAACACGGCCGCCTCTGTGAGCGAACTTCTGCTGTCCTGTAAAGAACGGATGGCAAGCTGAACAGATGTCAGTTCTGATCTCAGACTCAGTTGATCTGGTCATGAACGTATTTCCGCATGCGCAAGTTACTTTACATTCCTTGTACTCAGGATGGATTCCTTTTTTCATGCTTATTCACCTCTTTCCTGCCCGGATCGTCGATCCCAGCATAATTTTGCTCTCAAGCCTTATAAGTGTACCACAGTTGTGTTATAATGGCAACATGTTTAAATTATTAAAATTCATTTTCAAGATAATCAAGCTGGCCGTAGTGGTTGCACTCGTGATTGCCGGCATAAACATATACATGATAGTGACGACAAGCGACGAAATCGGAGCGGACATCTCTGCAACGGAGAAGCCCGACTGTATTCTGGTGCTCGGGGCATCCGTGAGACCCGACGGATCGCCTTCACCTATACTCAGGAACAGGCTGGATGCGGCCGCATCCCTGTATGAGGCGGGGGCTTCGTCGAGAATACTTCTCTCGGGAGACAATGGCCAGCAGGAGTACAACGAGGTGGCGGTCATGAGGCAGTACCTCCTCGACAGGGGGATTCCGGAGGAGGCAATCTACCTGGACCACGCCGGATTCTCGACATATGAGTCCGTATACAGAGCCCGGGAGATATTCTGCGTTGACAGCGCTATAGTGGTGACCCAGAAGTACCATCTGTACAGGGCGCTCTACGGCTGCGAGAAAATGGGAATCGAGGCCGGGGGCGTTGCTGCGGCCGATATGGGCGGAGATGCCGGCGACGGAATGCGCGATTTGAGAGAGGTCTTCGCCAGAGTCAAGGACTTCGGCATGTGGATAGTGAAGCCGGAGCCGAAGTATCTGGGCGACAAGATCCCTATCTGTGAGGAAGGAAGTGAGGGAACGCTATGAGTCTGGAATTCTGTTCCTTCGCCAGCGGTAGCAGCGGCAACTGTTACATGATAAGAAACGGCAGCCGGGCCATACTCATCGATGCGGGAATATCGGGGAAGCGAATTCTTCAGGGTCTTGAGGAGACGGGAACTCCATTGGAGTCTGTCTGCGGAATACTGGTGACACACGAGCATATCGATCACGTGAAGAGCCTGCCTGTACTCACGAAAAAGCTGCCCCATGCAGCTGTTTATGCCAACGAGAACACGTGGCGGGAGATAAGCCGCCCGGTAGCCGAGGACAGGCAAAGGCTTTTCGTCACCGATGTTCCCTTCGAGATCGGCGGCATGAGGGTTAAGCCCTTCCCTATATCACACGATGCCGCGGAGCCGGTGGGATTCAGCATCTATGAAGGTGAGAAGCAGATAAGTCTTCTCACGGATTCCGGCTGTGTCAGCGAAAGCATAATAAGGGAGATTTCGGAGGCGGATCTCTTGCTTTTGGAGGCCAACCACGAGAAGGAGCTTCTTCTCTTCGGCAGATATCCCTACTCGCTCAAACAGAGGATTCTCGGGGACAGAGGACATCTGTCGAATCTGACCGCGGGCAGATGCCTTTGCAGAATCGTGAAGGAGAAGCCGAAGAAGCGGCGGGTGCTTCTGGGACACATGAGCCGGGAGAACAACACGCCGGAGATGGCCATGCAGGCGGTGATCAACACCCTGGAGGAAGAGGAAATCTTCGTGGGCGGCGATCTGCTGGTGGAGATTGCGGGCCGGGAGAGCAGAAGCCCGGTCTATGAGGTGTGACTATGAATATAACCGTGCTTGCAGTGGGCAGGCTTAAGGAGAAATACTGGCGCGACGCGACGGAGGAGTATGCCAGACGGCTGGGGGCGTACTGCAGTCTGCGCATCAGAGAGATTAAGGACGTTCCTATCCCCAAGAAGGCTTCACCGGCGGAGGAGGAAGCGGTGAAGGCGGCGGAAGGCCGGGAGCTTCTCGCGGCGCTGAAAGACAGTGACTACGTCATAACCCTGGAGATAAAGGGCAAGGAGCTGAGCTCCGAGGCGCTGGCGGAGAAGCTGGACAAGCTGGCCATAGAAGGGCGGAGCGACATCGTATTTATAATCGGCGGATCCCTGGGGCTGTCCCGGGAGGTGAGCGCCAGAGCGAACATGAAGCTGTCGTTTTCGCCGATGACCTTCCCTCATCAGATGATGAGGGTCATACTTCTGGAGCAGATATACAGGAGTTTCAAGATAAACCGGAACGAGACATATCATAAATAGAAGCAGGAGGCAGGGATGAGAGAGGACAGAGTCCTGAGAATATATACCGACGGAGGCTGCGCAGGGAATCAGAGCGATGAGAACCTGGGCGGCTGGGGTGCCGTGCTTGAGTACGGGGGCGCCGTGAAGGAGCTTTACGGCAGCGAGAGGAACACGACAAACAACAGAATGGAGATGACGGCTCTCCTGGAGGCTTTTCGCGCCATCAAGAAGGAGAATCAGATTATAGAGGTGTTCTCCGACAGCAGCTATCTCATGGACTGCTTCAGGAAGAAGTGGTACGTGAACTGGCAGAAGAACGGGTGGAAGACTTCCCAGAAGAAGCCGGTGGAGAATCAGGATCTCTGGATGGAGCTTCTTCCCTACGAGGAGCGCCACCGCATAAGCTTCTTCAGGGTTAAGGGGCACGTGAATCTGAATGACAGTGAAGCGGCTCTGAGAAAGCTGTACGAAAAATTCCGCCTCTGGAACGGAGACGGATTCTCATACGATGAATTTCTCTACATAACGGAGAGAAACAACAGATGTGATGAACTTGCCAATGTGGGCATAGACGAGCTAAGGTGAGAGCTACATGTTTTCGAATTTGCGTGTGGCGTTGATGTACTCCTGAAGCGTGCCCAGGTGCACGTAGTAGTAGGAGTATCTGTCCTGCTTCTTAACCTGAAGCAGACCGGCCTGGGTGAGCTTCTTCACGTGCTGGGATATGGTGGCCTGAGCGTAGTCGAATTCCTCGACTATATCCTTGTTGCAGACAGGCTGCCGTTTTTTATTGCAGGCCATAATGAATCTGAATATCTTGATTCTGGCGGGATGGGCCAGAGCATCCGAAATTCTGGCTATCAGCAGAATATCCTTTTCCTGCATTTCATCTATTTCTTTTCTCAGTCTCATTGAGTCAACCTTTCTTATCAGCTAAAAAGTGTTCTTCCATAAATTTCTTCACGCATCCTGCGATGAAGCTGTGTCCCTCAGGCATAGGATGAAGTCCGTCCACATAGACGAGCTCCGGGTCGCCGACGGAATCTCTGTACTCGGCGAAGCGCCTGTTCATATCCACGAAGGCTTCTCCGCTGTCGCGGATCAGCTGCGAGAGAGTCTCCAGATCCCTGTTGACGGCGGCATAGGATACGCCCATTCCCACGAGCCACATTGACTCGGCCATGGTGGTGTCCACGGGCAGAGGCGTGATGAATACGGGTTCCGCGCCGGCCTCCCGGCACATGCGGGCCATCTTCTCCAGATTCCCGAAGGCCTCCTGCGGGGTGGCGTCTCTGTAGACGAAGTCGTTGGTTCCCGACATGATGAATACCGCATCGGGCGCGGCCGAAATCACATCCTCGGGAAAGCGGGCGAGAATACCCGCCGTGGTGTCGCCGTTGACGCCTTTGTTTATTATGTTGAAATCCGGCTCCCTGCGGAGCAGGCTGACGAAGCTTTTGCTCCGGCTCCAGGGATAGCCGGCTACAATGCTGTTTCCTATAAATACTGCTTTTTTCTTCATGGCAATTATTGTACCACAAAAGCCCTGTGTATCGCGTGCAAAAATATTTGCACCGGCGCCGCTGCTGTGGTATTCTTAATCTATGAGAGTTAAGGATTATCAGGCAATCCTCCAGGCGGCCTCGGAGGTTCTCGGCGGAGCTATGCACATAGTGGACGCGGAGGGGATTTCAATCCTCTACAATGAGGAGATGGCCAAGCTGGAGAAGGTAAAGGTGAAGGACGTTCTGGGCAAGCCTTTCAGGGAGAGCTTCTCGTTTATACCCGAGGAGGAGAGCACCCTCTTCAGGGCGCTCACGAAGAACGAGCCGACGCTCAAGAAGCAGCAGACCTATCTGAATATATACGGCAAGAAGATTACCACCGTCAACAGCACGGTGCCTATTGTGGTGGACGGGAAGGTTGTGGCCGCCATGGAGGTGGCCCGTGACATCACGGACATCAAGAACATGAGCGACACCATACTGGATCTGCGAAGCGTGGAGGCCGGCGGAGGCGGCAGCCGGAGCCGGGAGAGCAAAGGCATACGCCGCTACACTTTCGAGGATATCGAGGGGCGCAACACGAATTTCGAAGAGGCTCTGGCCAAGGCCGCAAAGGCCGCGAAAAACGATGTTTCCGTGCTGATTTACGGGGAGACGGGTACGGGCAAGGAGCTCTTCGCCCAGAGTATTCACTACGACGGGTTGAGGAGAAAGGGTCCCTTCCTGGCTCAGAACTGCGCCGCCATTCCGGAGACGCTTCTGGAGGGCGTGCTCTTCGGTACGGCCAAGGGCGGATTCACTGGAGCCATTGACAGAGCGGGGCTCTTCGAGCAGGCCAGCGGCGGAACGCTGCTTCTCGATGAGATCAGTGCCATGCCTTATGAGCTGCAGGGCAAGCTGCTCCGTGTGCTTCAGGAGGAGTACATACGCCGTGTGGGCGGAGACAAGGATATTCCGATAGATGTGCGCATAATTGCCACCATCAACGAGCCGGCGGAGAAGCTCATAGAGGAGGGGGCGCTGAGAAGCGACCTCTATTACAGGCTGGCGATTCTCAACATAGCCATACCGCCTCTCAGAGAGAGAAAGGACGACATCCCTCTGCTGGTGGAGCGTTTTCTGGAGAAATACAATGACAGGTTCGGAACACGCATTGAGAGGGTTTCGCCGGAGGCTATGGACCGCCTCATGAATTACGACTATCCCGGCAATGTGAGGGAGCTGGAGAATATAGTGATGTCGGCGGTTTCAATGACGGACAGCGGTGACTGTCTGGAGGAGAAGGACATCGACACGGGCAGCGGTTATAACAAGACTCCCGAGAAAATTGCCGATTTCGAGGAGGGGAAGGAATCACTGTCCGCATATATGGAGAAGATAGAGAAGTCCATAATACGCAGGCATCTGCGGGCCAACAAGGGGAATGTGTCCCGGACGGCGTCCGAGCTGGGCATGGTCAGACAGAACCTGCAACACAAGATAAAGAAGTATAATCTGTAGCGGAGCGCGACAGGGCGGCCGGTATGCAAATAAATTTGCATACCGGCCGCAATTTTTTTTGCACAACCAGAAGGGAAATGTATAGAAGTGAGTACATGACTCCCGGAATGGGGAGTTTTACGGCTTTTGCGAGATTGAAAATGCAATTTAAAGAATAAATATTCTTCAAAACCTTGGCACGCGCCTTGCTACTATATAATGGCATAACAAACAGCTAACAATCACTTAATATTATTGATGAAAAGGAGAACGTAAAATGAAAAATGTAAAGGTAATCATCTGGGGTCTCGGCGCTATGGGCGGCGGCATCGCTAACATGCTTCTCAAGAAGAAGGGCGTTGACATTGTAGGCGCAGTTGAAATCGGCGACAGAGTAGGCAAGTCAATGTTCGATCTTCCTATCATAGAAGTTGAGAGAGGCGACAGAGAAGACGTTATCATGGGTTCGGTTGAAGACGTTATCAAGCCGGGCGCAGCAGACGTTGTTATCGTTTGCACTGACTCCTTCACTAAGGACGTATTCCCTAAGCTCAAGCTGGTTATGGAGAACGGCATGAACGTTATCACATCAGCAGAGCAGATGGCATATCCTGCAGCTCAGGAACCTGAACTGGCTAAGCAGCTGGACGAAATCGCCAAGGCAAACGGCGTATCCGTTCTGGGAACAGGTATCAACCCGGGACACATCATGGACCTCCTCGTACTGGTTATGACAGGCTGCATGGTTGACGTTGAGCACATCCTCTCCAAGAGAGTAAACTCACTTTCACCGTTCGGACCTACAGTAATGGAAGAGCAGGGAATCGGCATCTCCCCTGAGGAATTCGCAGCACGCAAGGCTGACGGTTCAATGGCAGGACACGTTGGATTCGCTGAGTCGGTAGGAATGATGGCTGACGGTCTGGGACTCACAGTTGAAGAGTTCGCACAGGATATGGATCCTATCATCACTGACGTTGACAGAAAGTCACCTTACGGATTCGCAGCAGCAGGTTCATGCGCAGGCGTTGCCATGGTTGCTGATGCCAAGCTGTCAAACGGTATGGAAATCAGAATGGAGCACCCTCAGCAGATCGAGCCTGAGCAGGTTGGAATCAACACAGGCGACTATGTAATCATCGAAGGAACTCCTGCAATCAACATGGTTAACAGCCCTGAGGTTGAAGGCGGACTGGGAACTATCGCTATGATCGCCAACAGCATCCCTAACATCATCAACGCTGAGCCGGGACTGCAGACTATGATCACAATGCCTATTCCGTGCGCTATCATGGGCGACATGAGAAACAAGGTAAGAGAAGACAAGAAGATCGTAAAATAAGAAAGGAACACCGATAAAATGGCAAAGAAAGGCGACTGGGTTCGCATCCACAGTGTCGTTCTCAAAGCTGACGAGAGAACTGCCAAGCTTCCTGACGACACTCAGAAGTGCGACCTTGAACAGTGGACAAAGGGCTTCCTGCAGGAGGACAGCGCCGAGATCGGCGACGAGGTCACTGTAGAGACAGCAGTAGGACGTATCGTTAAGGGTACTATGATAGATGACTTCCCTTATTACACTCACAGCTACGGCGTGTTCGTACCTGAGCTCATTCAGATCGACAAGCAGCTGAGAGAAGAAATGGCTGAAATAGGAGGTGACAAATAATGGCACTTGCTAAGGATTATGCATCAGTAATGGGACGTTCCAACGAGATCCAGAAGGACGCTCTGGGACTTGACTATGCGGAATTCGAGAAATCCCCTATTTCATTCGACTACGAGAAACTCATGACTTCCACAGGCTACACCCTGGAAGAGGTTAACAGAATTCAGAGCCAGTACGGTGTAGGTGACACTCCGCTCCTCGAGCTGAGAAACATCACCAAGCTGGCAAGAAAATACGCCAAGCCGGGATACGGCGCCAGAATCTTCACTAAGGACGAGGCTGCCAATGCATCCGGATCATTCAAGGACAGAAGAGCCGCATGCGCTGTTGCTCACGCCAAGAAGCTGGGCTACAAGGGCGTTATGGCTGCCACTTCCGGCAACTACGGCGCTGCAGTAGCATCACAGGCTGCTATGCAGGGGCTCAAGTGCATCATCGTTCAGGAATGCTACGACTCCAATGGCGTAGGACAGCCTGAAATCGTTGAGAAGGCAAGGAAGTGCGAAGCTCTGGGAGCAGAGGTTGTTCAGCTGACAGTAGGTCCTGAGCTCTTCTACTCATTCCTCTCAATCCTTGAGGATACGGGCTACTTCAACGCTTCACTCTACTCACCGTTCGGCATTGCCGGCATCGACACTCTCGGATACGAGATCGTGCAGCAGTGCAGAACCAAGCTGGGCAAGGATCCGGATATGATCGTGTGCACGACAGCCGGAGGCGGAATGGTTACAGGTACTGCCCGCGGCGCAAAGGCTGCAGGCTGCGACGCAACTATCGTTGCCGCATCCATCGACCTGACAGGCCTCTCAATGGCTTCCGACGTTGACTTCAACAAGAAGTCATGCACTACAGGCCACACAGGCTTCGGAGTTCCTTATGCTACAGATCCTGACCACAGTGACGTTCCTAGATCGGCAGCAAGACCGCTCAGATATCTGGACAGATACGTTACGACAACTCAGGGCGAGGTTATGTATATGACTGAGATGCTGGCTCAGCTTGAAGGTCTCGAGAGAGGACCTGCAGGACAGACTGCACTGGCAGCGGCATTCTCACTGGCTCAGGAGCTGCCTGAGGATGCAGTGCTGGTTGTTTCCGAGACTGAGTACACAGGCGCCGGCAAGCACGTACAGCCGCAGCTGGCATTCGCTAAGGAGAACGGAATCGACGTGAGATTCGGAGATCCTGCCGAGGAGGTTCCGGGCAAGAGCGTTGTTCTCCCTTCAAGCCCTGCACTCTTCAAGTACAAGGAAGCAGATGTTGACCGTTTCAGAAGATCACTCATCAAGAAAGCGGTTAAGAGAGCAGGCGTTAAGCCGACAGAAGAAGATCTTCAGTTCCTGGCTGAGGAGACAAAGACAGACAGAGAGTTCGTTGTTAAGACACTGGAAGAGAACGGACTGCTTTAGTTAAAAGCCTTTGCATGAAATACAGAAAAGGAGAAATAGGATGAAAAGAGCAGATGATTTTGAAGAGCGCAGGAAGCATATAGCTAATCTGACTGACGAAGAACTCTACAACAGATTCTGGGAACTTACGGAGCAGGTTGTAGATCCTCTTCTTGAGCTTGGAAGAAAGAATACAACTCCTTCAGTTGAGAGATCCGTTCTGCTGAGAATGGGCGTCTCCTCACTGGACACTCAGAAGGTAGTTGAGGGCTGCATGGACAGAGGTCTCATGGGACACGGTGCAGGACACGTTGTTTACAAGGTAATGAAGGCACACGATCTCTCCGCCAAGGAAGCTGCTGAGAAGCTTGTTGCAGGCGAATACTGGGACGAAGTTGTTGCAAGTTTCAAATAAGGAGGTAAGAAGATGTCAGATTTCAAATTAGAGCCTAATGAAAAGTTAAACATTAAAGAGCTGCTGAAGGATCTTGACAAGTACGAGCCTAGAAGAAGAGGCTGGCACTGGAGAGAACCTGCACCGGGACTTAAGATGGGACCTTTCGAGTATCACGACTGTTCCAAGCCTCTTAAGAACAGCATCGGTCTTCCTCCGGCCAAGTACTTCGAGAACATCGACCCGCAGCCGATGCCTGTAATCACTACAGAGATCGCTTCCGGAAGATTCGAGGACGATATCAGAAGAATGAGAATGGGCGCATGGCACGGTGCCGACCATCTCATGGTAATCAGACACATGGGTCAGTCACATATCGACGGACTTATGGAAGGTACACCTCAGGGTATCGGTGGTGTTCCTATCACTCGTAAGCAGGTAAGAGCACAGAGAAAAGCCTGCGATATCATAGAAGACGAAGTTGGTCGTCCGATCAACTACCACTCATATGTATCAGGCGTTGCAGGCCCTGACGTAGCTGTAATGTTCGCTGAAGAAGGCGTTAACGGAGCTCACCAGGACCCTCAGTACAACGTTCTCTACAGAGACATCAACGCTATCAGATCCTTCGTTGACGCATGCGAGTCAAAGAAGGTAATGCAGTGGGCTGACATGCTCCAGATCGACGGAGCGCACAACGCCAACGCTACAGCCAGAGATGCATGGAAGGTTATGCCTGAGCTCATCGTTCAGCACGCCATCAACTCCCTCTTCTCAGAGAAGGTTGGCATCAAGCCTGAGAACATTTCACTGTCGACAGTTCCGCCTACAGCTACTCCGGGACCTTGTGTATACTACGACCTGCCGTATGCTGTAGCACTGAGAGAGATCTGCGACAGATACAAGATGAGAGCACAGCAGAACACCAAGTACATCTGCTCATCAGCCAGAGAAGCAACAGTAACTCACGTTCTCAATATGCTCATCTCCAAGCTGACAAGTGCTGACATTCAGTCAACAATCACTCCTGACGAGGGAAGAAACGTTCCTTGGCACATCTACAACATCGAAGCATGTGACAACGCCAAGCAGACCCTCATCGGACTTGACGGCCTCATGGAAATGGTTGAACTCAAGAAGGACGGCCCTCTCCGCGAGAACGCCAGAGAGATCAAAGAAAGAGCTCTCCTCTTCATGGAAGAGATCGTTGAGGTCGGCGGATACTTCAAGGCTGTTGAAGAAGGATTCTTCGTTGACTCAGGCAAGTATCCTGAGAGAAACGGCGACGGAATCGCTCGTAAGCTGGACGGCGGCGTAGGCTACGGCTACATCTTCGAGAGAGAAGACGACTACATGGCTCCTGTAACAGCTCACTTCGGAAACAACAACGTTGAGCAGTACGGCGGAGATCCTGAGGATCCGGCAGCACTCATCGGCGGATGTACATTCGAAGACAGAAGCAAGATCGTATACATCGACGAGCTGGATGAGGAAGACTGCGTTGACAGAAGGCTGGAGAAGGTTGCCAAGTACCACAACGGCGAGGCTATCAAGCCTGAAGTTGAGTGGTGCGGAGACGGAACTATCCTCCTGACAATGTGCATTCCTACTCACGCCAGAGCTGCTGAGGCAGTAGCACTGGAGATCGGCCACAAGCTGGGTCTTGACGAGCCTGTTGTTATCAGTAAGGAAGTCCTCCAGAACGCTGAGGGTACAAGAATCGAAATGAAGGGCAAGGTTCCGTTCGACATCGATCCTTCAACTCTCGAGATTCCTGCTCCACCGCATCATCAGCCGGATGAAGTGCTCTACAAGGAATTCGAGGAGCACCCTATGGTAGTTGTCTGCGGTACAGTAGGTAACGACGAGCACTCGGTAGGTCTCCGTGAGATCATCAACATCAAGCACGGCGGAATCGAGAAGTGGGGCGTTAAGGTTCACTACCTGGGAACTTCAGTTCCTGTAGAAAAGCTGGTTGACGCTGCAGTTGAGCTGAATGCCAATGCTATACTGGCATCCACGATCATCTCCCACGACAACGTTCACTACAAGAACATGAAGAAGATCAATGAGCTTGCTATCGAGAAGGGTATCCGTGACAAGGTTATCATCGCGGCCGGCGGAACTCAGGTAATTCCTGAGGAAGCCAGAGAAACCGGCATCGACGAAGGCTTCGGCAGAGATTCCCACGGAATCGACGTTGCTACATTCCTCTGCGAGGAAGCAATGAGAAGACGTGGCGAAGAACCGCCTGAAGTAGAAGCTGAAATCTAATTTTACAGACTGATTACGCGGGTCGGGGTCCAATCTCCGGCCCGCGTGTGTGTATTTACCGCAAAATCTTCTGCTGGAGAATCCGGCCGGGAGGATTAGGGGCATTTTAGTAAAATTATGGAGAAATTCCCCTAAAAATATTAAATTGTGGTAAAATCAAGGTATATTAATCCAAAAATCCACTAAAATGAGGGTGAAACGATGTATACCAAGGAAAAAGTAGAAAATTTAGTGGAAAATTTGAGGGAAAACCTTCAAAAAACCACTAAAGAGCTTGAACTGTGCCCGGAAGGAAGACTGCGCAAAGAAAAAAGCGGGAAATATACTAAATATATCCATGAAACCGCCGCATCCAAACAGGGTATCGGTCGCAAACCCGAGCTGATCAGGGCGCTGACCCGGAAGAAGTATCTGGAAATCCAGAAAACACACCTTGAGAATGACATCAGCGTGCTGGAGAAGGCCGGAGGCAAACTGGAGGCATATGATTTTGCATCAATGAGGGAGGAGACGGCGGCTGCCTTTAGGGGTATCTCTGAGGAATACATGGACTGGAGCGAAAGGCCGCTGAAAAACGGCGGGAGCGGAACCCCGGAGATCTCCCGGACGCTTCGCCACGCGATTGAAACGAAAACCCTGTCCGCGTCACAGGTGGAAGAAATCCGCGAAATACAGAGAGCCTGGGCGGAGGCGCCATACAGAATGAGCGACAGGAATCCGGAGCGGCGGACGATGACAACTTCCAGGGGACTCAAGGTGAGGAGCAAGTCGGAAGTGATAATAGCGGAGCTGCTCTACAAATACGACGTGCCTTTCAGATATGAACAGCTTCTGTTCGTGGGCGGAAACGTGGTGCTCGCACCGGATTTCACCTTCCTGAATGTTATTGACGGGGAGCATTACTGGGAGCATGCTGGGATGCTGGAGGATCCGGAGTATCTGAAGCGGCATCTGTGGAAGAAGGGGATTTATGAGAGCGTGGGGATTTACCCGTGGAAGAATTATATCGAAACATACGATAATGAAGAAGGAAGCTGCGACGCGGATATTGTGGAAGCGGAGATTCGCGGCAAGCTGCTCAAGCGATTGCTGCTGAAGTAGGAGCAAAGGCAGAAGAAGGAGACATGAAGATGAAAGTAGATGTGCTTGTAGCCGAAATCGGCTCGACGACGACGGTCGTCAACGCATTTAAGGATATAGATACAGAGAACCCGATATTCTGGGCCCAGGGTCAGGCGCCGACCTCCGTGCTGGAAGGGGACGTGAGAGTGGGTCTGCAGGGAGCCATAGACGATCTTTGCGCGAAAATGAATATCGACAGCCTTGAGTACGATGAAATGCTGGCGACATCCTCGGCGGCCGGCGGACTCAAGATGACGGTTCACGGACTGGTATACGATATGACCGCCAGAGCGGCCAAGGAAGCGGCTCTGGGTGCGGGCGGAATCATACATTATATAACGGCGGGCAAGCTGCGCCGCACGGACCTGGCTAAAATCAAGGAGATAAACCCGAACCTTATCCTCATAGCAGGCGGCGTTGACTACGGCGAGAGAGATACCGCCATCGACAACGCGGAGAAAATCAGAAGCCTGGGACTGAACACACCGATAATCTATGCAGGTAATGTGGAGAACCAGGAGGAGATGGAACTAATCTTTGATGAGGAGTCGGGGCAGACGCTTTATAATGTAGAGAACGTTTACCCGAAGATAGACGACATGAACGTGGAACCGTGCAGGCGTGTTATCCAGGACGCTTTCGAGGACAACATCACCAAGGCGCCGGGGATGGAGCACGTGCGCGACATGGTCAGCGGACCTATAATCCCAACACCGGGCGCAGTAATGCAGTGCACCAAGCTGCTTTACGACTGCCTGGGAGATGTGACTGTCATTGACGTTGGCGGAGCCACGACAGATGTGCACACGGTAGCCACCGAATCGGACAATGTGGCACGTATCCTGACGGCTCCGGAACCAAAGGCCAAGAGAACGGTTGAAGGTGACCTGGGAGTATACGTCAACCGCATGAAAGTTATCGAGTCAATCGGTGAGGAGAAGTTCAGAGAGATGGCGGAGGAAGCCGGATTCGATCCGGACAGAACTCTGGAGAGCTACGTGGCCATACCTAAGAACGAGGATGAAATCAAGATGGTCGAGATTCTCACGGAGGAAGCCGTGATGAAGGCAGTCGAACGTCATGCCGGACAGATCAGATATATTTACGGACCTTCCGGCAGGAGCACCGTGGCAGAAGGCAAGGACCTGACCCCGGTGAAATACATAGTGGGAACCGGCGGAGCACTGACGCGCCTGCCGCACAGAAAAGAAATCATGGGCAGAATCTGCGAGTACGACCAGACGGGAACGAGGCTTTTCCCGACGCATCACGCGCAGATTGCCGTTGACAACGACTATATAATGGCCTCTCTGGGAGTGCTCAGCGTGAAGCATCGCGAGGGAGCCATCAAGCTTCTTGAGAAGAGCCTGGGATTCAAATTCGTCAAGCCGGAGGAGAACGAGCTGGGAATCAAGACTCGCTCCGCACAGGCGGAAATGGCGGACGGACCTGCGGCACTCCGCGGTGTTGCCGAGGAGCTGGCCGAGAAGGACGCCAATCGCGAGGAGATGATCAAGCACATTCTCGAGTGCGAGGAACAGGGCTACGACATGACGGCATACAAGCTGGACTACGGCCTCATCACCGAGGAGGAAGCGGAAGCGATAGAAGACGCAAAGGCCGCAGCCGCCGAAGCCGAATCGGTGGAGAGAGACCGGGGCATGCTGAAGCCGTCCGACGTGATCCGTCTTAACAAGGAAGGAGAACCGACCTGCAACAAAGAGTGCAGAACCTGCTACAGACGGAAGAACTGCATCTACAAGAACGATTCCGGCTGCAAAATCAAATAAAACATTCGCAAAAGCCTTTGTCTGTGTTATAATACAAAGGCTTGAGTGCGCGCCTTTGGTGGAATTGGCAGACACGCTAGATTTAGGTTCTAGTGCGAGAGCGTGGGGGTTCAAGTCCCTCAAGGCGCACCACACTTTGCAGATCGGAGCAAAATGCTCCGGTCTCTTTATTTTCACGGGAAGTCAGCAACGCCAATGGTTCCGGCGATTTGTGAAAAGTGCAGGTGGGTGCATACAGGTGCACCTGAGTGCATTCAAAACGATTGCGTCCCTCATCGAAAAGGGACTTCAGGGTGCGAATACATATGGAAGATACATGGCCATATCAATCGGGATATGGCTTTTTTGATTTCCATATGTAGGAGGTATGACATGAAAAAAGTGAAAGTTGTAAAGAAAGTTATAGTGAAGGAAAAGAAGTATGTAACGCCTGAAGCAATTCAGAATGAAGTAAGCAGAATTCTCGCAGTAGAAGCATTCAATCGCTGGAGAGATTTCTTTGAAATGGACGATGCCATGGATGATTTCGAATACTGTCTTGAGAAGTTCTGTGAATCAAGATGCGAAGGAAGATGGTTTTCAATGGGCCTTGTGTTTGCCGGACTTATTGATGCCGGTGAGATGTCATTCGGAAGAGTGCTGTTCTATGTGGCAGATAAGAACGAATCATTCATTGATTCATTTCTGGAACATTTCACAGCCTGCGCAGCCGAGGAACTCTTCTTTGACGATGAAGAAGAGGAAGACCACTGCAGAGGATGCATGGGTGCATGCTTCGGTGACTGCGAGTGTTGCAGACATATGAAGGCAGGTGCTGACGATGAGTAAGGTTATAGCCATATGTAACCAGAAAGGCGGCGTAGGCAAAACGACTACCGCAGCCAATCTGGGCGTTGCGCTTGCAATGGAAGGAAAGAAGGTGCTTCTTGTTGACCTGGATCCCCAGGCTGACCTGAGCACCTGTTTTGGTTATGGGAGAACTGATGAGATAGACACAACAGTTTCAACCATGATGACCAAATCCATCAATGAGGAGAGATTCAATCCGGCAGAGGGATTCATTCAGAGTGATGAGGGAATCACTCTTCTTCCGGCGAATCTCGAACTCTCAGCCATGGAAATGAGTCTTGTAAGCACCATGAACAGAGAGCGGATACTCAAGTGCTATCTGGACAGAGTCAAAGACAATTTCGACTTTGTGGTGATTGACTGTATGCCGTCTCTTGGAATGATAACCATCAATGCACTGTCTGCAGCTGATAGTGTTATTATCCCGGTTCAGTCTCACTATCTTCCGGCTAAAGGCATGGAACAGCTTCTGAGAACCGTAAACAGGGTGCAGAGATATGTTAATCCTGACCTTAAGGTAGATGGTGTGCTCATGACTCTTGTTGACAACAGAACAAGCTTTGCGAAAGAGGTGCCTGAGATAATTCGCACCAGTTACGGCAAACACATCAAGATTTATGATAACCAGATACCGATGAGAATTAAGGCTGCTGAAACCGCAGCAAGGGGAGTAAGCATATTCGCATACGAACCGGGCAGTGATGTCGCAAAGGCATATGCAGGTCTGGCAAAGGAGGTGATTCGTGATGCCGAAAGAGAAAAAGCCAAAGTTCGAGCTGAACAGTGTAGATGATATCTTCACTACACAGGAAATAAGAGATGAGCGTAAGCTTCCGAGAATAAGGGAACTGCCTATAAGGGAGATAGCGGATTTTCCGGACCATCCATATAAGGTTAAGGATGATGAAGACATGATGAATCTTGTTGAAAGCATCAGAGAGAATGGAGTCCTTACTCCTGTTACTGTAAGAGAGCTTCCGGGTGGAAAGCTTGAAATGATATCCGGTCACAGAAGGAAGAGAGCCTGCGAGTTACTTGGACTGCACACCATTCGAGGAGAAGTCGTGAAGATGGATAGAGACAACGCCATCATAATGATGTGTGACAGTAATCTGCAGAGAACAACAATTCTTCCTAGTGAAAAGGCATTTGCTTATAAGATGAGACTGGAGGCTATGAAAAGACAGGGCGAGAGGACAGATTTAACTTTGTCCCCAGTGGGGACGAAGTTGCGTTCAGATGCTGCTTTGGCTGCAGATGTTGGAGAAAGCAGAAATCAGATACAACGCTATATCCGCCTCACAGAACTCATCCCAGAAATTCTCGAGATGGTTGATGAAGGACAGATTGCCATGAGGCCGGCTGTCGAAATCTCCTACTTTCCAAAGAAACATCAGAAATCCCTGCTGATGAACATGGAGAGAGAAGCATGTACTCCATCCCACGATCAAACAATAAGGATGAGAAGACTCTTGAATGAGGAAAAACTAACGCCTGAATCCATAGCTGCAATAATGCAGGAGGAGAAACCGAACCAGAAGGAGAAAGTTGTCCTCAAAAGCACCAGGGTAGTTAG
>JALFNS010000002.1 GCA_022773945.1 Clostridiales bacterium | reverse complement strand
CCGGCCCGCCGTCTCTGATTCTGTACACATACTCCTTACCCTTCGCATCGAAACGGGCATGGAACTCCTCCGGCATCTCCCGCACTTCCAGAATACGCACGGGCGCGATGTTAAAGGAATTCTTCTCCCTGCTGCAGAGTGCGTTGTTCAGAACCATAGCCATCCTCTCCGTGGGCACGGCTATGTCCGTCTTCAGAGTCGCTCGCTGTCCCAGAGCGTGAACCCCCGCATCGGTCCTACTGGTGCCGCTCAGGAGCACCTCCGTTTTGAAGAGCCTGCTGAAAGTCTCCTCCAAATACCCCTGAACCGTCCTCTGTCCCGGCTGCTTCTGCCAGCCGTGAAAACAGCTGCCGTCGTATGCGATTGTGAGAAGAAGATTTTTCGTCATATCCTATATATTATACATGAAAGAATCTATCCCCACAACTCTTCGTCCGTAGGCACGTGGTTGTCAGGCATGAACCTGGCTATGCGCGACACGTTCATGAGGTGGTGATAGTTCAGGTTCTCCGAAATGGAGTTGTGCCCCCAGGATCCGCATCCCAGCGTGTTCGTCGGATTCAGCCCGTTGAAGTAGCTGCCGCCGGCTGAGTTGGCGCTGCACTGGTTGATGACGAATCTGGACACGCAAAGGCTTTCGCCTATTTTGGCTATATGCTCCTCGCTGTCGGAGTGGAAGGCTACCGAGTGGCCTTTGCCGTCCTTCTCCAGGTTCTCCGCAGCGATTCTGATGGCTTCATCCAGATCCTTGTAAGCGTAGGCGCTGATTACCGGCGCCATCTTCTCTCCGCCCAGAAGGTCCGTCTTGCCCGTTCCCGGAGCCGCCGCCACTATAACCTTAGTGTCCGCAGGAATCTCAATTCCTGCCAGCTCGGCAACCTTCGCGCAGGACTGCCCCACGGAATGGCGATTGGCCTTGCCGTCCGCGAAGAGGGCTCCGCGAATCTTCTCCATCTCTGCCTCGTCTCTAACAACGTAGCCGCCGTTCTTCTCGAACTCGGCCAGTATGTTATCGAAATCACCTTCAGGGCAGATAACGCTCTGCTCTGCCGAACAGATGATGCCGTAATCGTAGGAACGACCCTTCACAATCTTAGGTACGGCTTCCTTGTAGTCGTAGCCTTCGTCTATGATGCACTGCACGTTGCCGGCGCCCACTCCCAGAGCAGGTCTTCCCGAGCTGTACGCCGCATTGACCATTCCCGGTCCGCCTGTAGCCACAACAACGTCAGCCGATGAAATTAGATTTCTGGTGTTCTCTCTGGAATGCTCGTCGAGAATCTGGATGAGGTTCTCAGGCATACCCAGCTCCGCCAGTGCCTCGTTTATCATCTCCACAGTCTTAGTGCTGCATCTCACCGACTTGTGGTGCGGCGTGATAACTATGGCGTTGCCGCACTTGAGAGCGAACATGGCGTTGCTCATAGGAGTAACTATCGGATTGGTGCACGGCGTGATGGCCGCCACAACTCCCATAGGCTTGGCAACTGTAGTTATTCCCGTCTTCTCGTCCGTCTCCAGAATTCCTCTGGACTTTTTACCCCTCAGGTTGTTCCAGACGATGCCCGCCTTCTGTCTGTTCTTGGCGTACTTGTCCTCAACATTGCCCATGCCCGTCTCTTCAACGGCGATCTCCGCCAGATAGCGGGCGTTCTCATACACGACGCGTCCTATGGTCTGAACCGCCTTGTCCACCTGCTCCTGGCTCATCTTCTCAAACTCCGCCTGTGCAGCGCGGGCTCTCTCGATATATCCGTCAATATAAGCTTTGCTTTCCATTCTGTTACCTCCCGGTTATTACTTATAATCCATTATATAGTTCAGCCGCCGGGCTTTCAACTGATGAAATTGCATATTAATTGTATTTGTGGTAACCTAAACCCATGTTAGGATATGTACAGATTTTCAAGCCGGAACTCAAGGTCCGGGAATATGAGACATACATGGGCTACTACTGCGGAATCTGCAAATACATCGGCCGAAACTACGGCCAGCTGCCCCGCATGAGCCTGAGCTACGATGCCGCCTTTCTGGCGCTCCTCCTGGCTTCCGTTGAAGATGAACCGGACATCCCGGCGGCGGAGCACTGCATCGTCCATCACATTAAGAAGAAGACCGTAATCAGAAACAGCGCCATAGAATACTCCGGCGACCTGATGCTTCTTCTCGCCTGGCACAAGCTGGACGACGACGTGAGAGACGACGGCAGCATAGCGGCGAAATCGACCATGCTTCTTCTGAAGCGCCAGTACAAAAAGCTTCGCCGCAGACACCCGGAGCTATGCCGTGTCATGTCCGAGGGACTGGCTGAGCTGTCACGCCTGGAAAAGGAGAAGTGCGCGAGTCTGGACATGGCCTCCGATGCCTTTGCGAAAATAATGGAGGCAATTCTCGCCGAAGGTTCACCGGATCATCACGAAGCCTTCGCAAAGGCAGGGTATCATCTGGGCAAGTGGATTTACCTGGCGGATGCGACGGACGACATCGAGAAGGACATCGAATCCGGCGCCTACAACCCGCTGATTTACAGGTACGAGTACGACCCGTCGGAGAGCCCTGCGGACTTCCGCCGGCGAATCACGCCCATGCTGGAATTCAATCTGTACCAGTATCTTTCGGTGCTCGAGGATGTTGTCAATTCTCTTGATATAAAGAAAAATCAAGGTATAATAGAGAATGTGATATACTTCGGTCTCAACAGGAAGACCGAGGAGATAATAAAAGGAGAAAATGAATGAATCCATATGAGGTATTAGGCATCAGAGAAGGTGCTTCGGAAGCTGAAATCAAGGCTGCCTACAAGGAGCTTGTCAAGAAATATCATCCCGACAAGTACAGCGACAACCCTCTGGCCGATCTGGCCGAGGAGAAGATGCAGGAGATCAATCAGGCATACGACATGCTGATGAAAGGCAATACCGGTTCCTATACAGGCTACGGAAGCACGAGAGCCGACTACATGCAGGTTCGCCGGGAAATCGACATGGGCAACCTGAACATAGCCGAGGACATTCTCAACAAGACCGGCGACAGGAGTGCTGAATGGTTCTTCCTCAAGGGAGTTATCTGCTCTCGCAAAGGCTGGTACGATGACGCTGTCAACAATCTGCAGCAGGCTGTCAATATGGATCCTTCCAATCAGGAATACCAGAGGCATCTCAGCAGCCTGATGAATCAGGGCGGCAGGTTCAGAAGCAATGCTTCGAACAGAGGCTACAACAACGCCTCCAACGATGACATGTGCTGTCAGGCACTTCAGTGCTACATCTGCGCCGACTGCTGCTGCGACTGTATCTAGGAGCTGAACTATGAAGGAGCGGAACAGAACTTTCAAAATCGCCCTGGGCGGTGTGTGTCTGGCTCTGACCCTGGTCTTCATGGCCCTGGGGTCCTTCGTGCCGGGCGTTGAGCTCACCCTCTTTCTCATAGCCTCCGTGTTCACGGCGGTTATGGTTATCGAGACGGGTGCGGGCGGCGCTTGCCTGTTTTATGCGGCCGCATCCCTGCTGGGCTTTTTTGTCATCCCCGGTAAAGCGGGGCTCATCCCATATATCTTCTGTTTCGGCTTCTACCCTATACTGAAATATTTCATCGAGTCATTAAAAAACAGACCCCTTCAGCTGGCAGCGAAGACTGTGTTCTTCGCCGCCCTGCTTACTGTGGGTCTGCTCTTCTTCAAGGGGCTTCTCGCCTCCTCTGTTAATTTCCCTGACGCGCCTGTGGCCGTTCTCATCATCGCCGGCACGGCCATGATGCTTCTCTACGACGCCGCGCTTACCTATCTGATAGGCTTCTACATGCGCCGCTTCAGGAATCTGCCCTAAAGGTCAGGTTCTCACCGTCGGTATCGATGATGACGTCATCTCCGTCTCCGATGGTTCCCTTGATAATCTCACCGGCCAGCTGTGTTTCGATGTTGTGCTGGAGGAACCTCTTGACAGGTCTTGCTCCGTATGCCGCATCGTAGCTTTCGTCAGCGATGAATCTGCGAGCCTCGTCCGTGAGCTTCAGACTTATGTCTCTCTCGGCAAGTCTCTTCTCTATATCCTTCATTCCCAGATCTATAATCTTCTCAATCTGATCCTCCGTGAGAGGTGAGAATACTACCACGTCATCGATTCTGTTCAGGAACTCAGGTCTGAAATGTTTCTTCATTTCGTCCTCCACCTTCTCCTTGACCTGAGGATCGATGGTTCCGTCCTGTCTGATTCCGTCGATAAGGTAGTTGCTGCCTATGTTCGAAGTCATGATGACTATGGTGTTCTTGAAGTCCACGGTTCTGCCCTGGTTGTCCGTCAGTCTGCCGTCGTCAAGCAGCTGGAGCAGAATGTTGAACACATCCGGGTGAGCCTTCTCGATCTCGTCGAAAAGTATTACGCTGTACGGTTTCCTTCTCACGGCTTCCGTCAGCTGGCCGCCTTCATCGTAGCCTACATACCCCGGAGGGGCTCCAACCAGTCTGGATACGGAGTGCTTCTCCATGTACTCGGACATGTCTATTCTGACCATGTTTCTCTCCGAATCGAAGAGTGCCTCCGAAAGTGCCTTGGCCAGCTCTGTCTTACCTACACCTGTAGGTCCCAGGAAGATGAAGGACCCGATCGGCCTCTTCTCGTCCTTCAGTCCGGCTCTGGCTCTGAGCACTGACTCTGCCACTGCCTTGACGCCTTCGTCCTGTCCGATTACTCTCTTGTGGAGTATCTCAGGCAGACGGAGGAGCTTGTCTCTCTCGGACTCAACCAGCTTGGCCACAGGGATTCCCGTCCATGCGGAGATTACTTCAGCGATTTCCTCTTCGCCGACCTCCTCCTTCAGGAGTCTGTTCTCCTCGGCCTTGTCGGCCTTGGCCTTTTCTTCCTCGAGCTTCTTCTCCAGCTCCGGCAGTGTGCCGTATTTCAGCTCGGCCAGCTTCTCCAGGTTGTAGTTGCGCTCGGCTTCATCCATTTCGTGCTTAACGTCTTCAATCTGCTGCTTGATGGCCTTGACCTGGGTAATGGCCTTCTTCTCGCCTTCCCACTGGGCTCTCATGGCATTGTTCTCGTCCTTGAGCTGAGCCAGCTCATCCTCCAGTGCCGCCAGCCTTTGCACGGCCGCCTTGTCCGTCTCCTTGCCGAGAGCCTGCTTCTCGATTTCGAGCTGCATTATCTTTCTCGATATCTCGTCTAGTTCAGACGGCATGCTGTCGATTTCCGTTCTGATTCTCGCTGCCGCTTCGTCCATCAAGTCGATGGCCTTGTCCGGCAGGAATCTGTCGCTTATGTATCTGTCCGAAAGTGTGGCGCATGCGATAAGGGCGTTGTCGGTGATTCTGACTCCGTGGTGGATTTCGAATCTCTCCTTCAGTCCTCTCAGTATGGATATGGTGTCCTCAACCGTCGGCTGGTCCACCATAACCTTCTGGAATCTTCTCTCCAGCGCCGCATCCTTCTCGATGTACTTCCTGTACTCATCCAGCGTGGTTGCTCCTATGCAGTGGAGCTCGCCTCTGGCGAGTTTAGGCTTGAGCAGGTTGCCAGCGTCCATGGCGCCTTCGGTCTTGCCGGCGCCTACTATGTTGTGAATCTCGTCGATGAAGAGGAGGATTCTGCCTTCAGATTTCTCAATCTCATTGAGCACTGCCTTCAGTCTCTCCTCGAACTCGCCTCTGTACTTGGCTCCCGCTATGAGGGATCCCATATCCAGTGCGAAAATCGTCTTGTCCTTCAGTCCTTCAGGCACGTCGCCCTTGAGTATTCTCTGGGCCAGTCCCTCGACTACGGCTGTCTTGCCGACGCCCGGCTCACCAATGAGCACCGGGTTGTTTTTGGTACGTCTGCTGAGGATCTGAATCGTGTGTCTGATTTCGGCGTCTCTGCCGATTACAGGATCCAGCTTTCCTTCTCTGGCCATCTCCACAAGGTCGCGGCCGTACTTGTTCAGCGCGTCGTAGTTTTCCTCAGGATTCTGGCTTGTTACTCTCTGGTTGCCTCTGACTTTGTTCAGTACGTTCAGGAAGCAGTCCTTGGTGATGCCGTAGCGCTTGAAAATCGCCGCCGACGGTGTGTTTCTCTCATCCAGCAGTGCCAGATAGAGGTGCTCAACGCTGACGTATTCGTCCTTCAGCTTCTCAGCCTTCTTCTCCGCATCGAGAAAAATCTGCTGCAGCCGTCTGGTGGAATACATGCTGTCGGCGCCGCCGCTCACCTTAGGCAGCTTGTCCAGTTCAGCCTGAACCGCGCCTATGATGGCTCCCGTATTGACTTCCGCGTACTTGAGCAGCTTAGGAATCAGTCCGTCCTTCTGCTGCAGAAGGGCCATGTGCAAATGCTCGCCGTCAACCTGCTGGTGCCCTTCTTCAACGGCGATGTTCTGGCAATCTATAATTGCCTCTTGTGCTTTCTGTGTATATTTTTCTATATTCATAATTATCACCCCTTGACTATATTCTAATCCCCCGAAAATACAAAGTCAACAGTTTTTTGGCACTCACTGCACGAGAGTGCTAATAATTTTTATTTGATATAGATATCCACAGTTCTGCGGCCCCAGCTGACCGCCTGTCCCCTGGTTTCGAAGAAAAGATCTATGCGGTTTCCCTTGATGGCGCCGCCTGTATCCTCCGCATGGACCTTCCCGTAGCCGGGCACATAGCCGTAGGAACCCATAGGGATGACGCGCCTGTCAACCGCCATGGTTCCCCGCTTCGGTCTTGTTCCCGTGGCCGTTCTGTTGCCCGTGTGGGTGTAGCCTGTGGAAACCACAGTCAGCTTGCGGGAATACTTCTCTCCGTTGTAGGACACGGCAGTTCCCTTCTCGATGATCTCAGTCACCGGCTTCTTCACCGTTTCCCTGTCCGTCTCCCGGCGCTTCTGTTCCTCGTCGCCAAGGTAGGCAACTGTGTATGTCACCTTGTCCTCGCCTTTGACGCCCTTCTGTGCCACGCGCTCCTCACCCTCGAGAATGTCGGAGGTGTAGCGGGTCTTCGTCTTGTAGTCCGTCTCCTCGGAGACTACCTCAGTCTCCAAATGAAAAAGCCTGATGTCCACTTCCGTGCCGTCCTTCAGGCGGGCCTTGTCTCCCGGCTTAACCTCGTCCTCCTCGTCCAGGGTCACTCCCCAGGATTTCAGCAGGTCGTCAACCGTGTCCGCCGTGGTCTTGTGCTCCAGCGTCTTGCCGTCAACGGATATGGTGATGTTCTTGAAGGTTTTCTCCAGATAGACGAGCACTCCCACTGCCACCAGATTGATGCCGACAGCCACCGCCAGCACGATGCAAAAGCTCTTATGTTTTCTTATATACTCTCTTATTCTTTCCATATAATCTATTTCGCCAGAAGGTACATGGCCTCGGTATAGATGCGGGCCATCTTCATCAGGCTGTCAATGGATATCTTCTCGTTCTTCTGGTGTCCCAGCTCCGGCTCTCCCGGGAAGCGGGCTCCGAAGGCCACGATGTTGTCCATGGCACGGGCGTATGTGCCGCCGCCGATCACCAGAGGTTCGCTCTCCTCGTCTCCCGTGTGCTTCCTGTACACATCCATAAGAGTTTTTATAAGAGGGTCGTCCTGGGAAAGGTAGATAGGCTTCTGGTCTTTGCCCTTGACTATGCCTATGCCGTAGGGCTCCGTCACCTTGTCTATTCCTTCGTAGACCTTCTCCGCGTCGGCCGTCACCGGATATCTGATGTTTATCGTGACTCTGGCCGTCTTCCTGTCTATGGCCGCCATGCCCACGTTGAGCACCAGCGGGCCTGATTCCTCGTCGGCCATGGCGCAGCCCAGTCTGCTGCCGTCCAGGTCGAAGCCTATGCAGCTGTTGTAAAACTTTATGAAATCGCTGACTCCGTCACTGAGGAAGTCGAGTCTTCCCAGGAAGTCCATGAGTATGGAGATGGCGTTGAGTCCCTGCTCCGGCTTGGCGCCGTGGGCGCTGATGCCTTCGGCTGAAACCTCCAGGCCTTTGCCTGCCTTCCTGCATTTTATCCTGTGGCCCGTCTCGATTCCGTAGGCTTCCGCCGCTTCTCTGACGGCGTCATATCCCGTGTCCGCCGTGTTCACTATAATCGCCTTTGCGAAATCGGCGACGGAGTTGGCCGCGCGACCGCCTTTGAGGGACGTGAGACTGAGGCCTTTGCCCGAAACCTGCGGCAGTTTCTTCACCAGGTCGAAGACTATGATTCCCTTCTCTCCGCTTATCACCGGGAAGTCCCCGTCGGGTGTGAAGCCTGCGTCCGGTCTGTCCGCTACCTTGTCCAGGTAGTAGTCCATGCCTGCCCAGTTTGTCTCTTCGTCCAGTCCCAGGATGAGGCGGATTGTGGATTTCGGTCTGAAACCGCAGTCCTTGAGGGCCTTCATGCCGCAGTATGCCGCCATTACCGGGCCTTTGTCGTCCATGGTGCCTCTGCCGCACACGTATCCGTCGATCACCTCACCGCCGTATGGGTCGAAGTCCCAGCCGTCGCCTTCGGGCACCACGTCAAGATGCCCAACTATGCCTATGATGCCGTCGCCTTCACCGGGGAAGTCAATGTGGCCGCCGTAGTTGTCCGCGTTCCATGTCTCGAAGCCGTCCTCCCGGGCCTTCGCCATGAACATTTCATATACCTTCTGCACCTCGGCTCCGAAAGGGCAGTCTCCTTCCCTCTCGCCGGCGACACTTGGTACACGTAAAATTTCAGCTAGAGATGTCACCATCTCTAGCCTGTTTTCTTCCAGTTTATCGTTTATCTGTTTCAGAAATTCCATAGTTCCTACACCGCTTCAACGGACTTGATTTCAGGATAGCTCTCCTGGAGGATCTTCTGTACTACGCCTTTGATGGTCATCTGTGCTCCCGGGCAACCTGCGCAGTGGCCCTGAAGTCTTACCTTGACGATGTTGTCATCGGTGTATTCCACGAATTCGATGTCTCCGCCGTCTCTCTGAAGAAAAGGTCTTATCTGTTCAAGTGCGTCTTTGATTTTCTGTTCCATTGTTGTTCTCCTTTGTTATTTATTTACCTTCCACTGTGTACAGTGTTTTTTGACTTCCGTTATCCCATGTGTTGATGTATGCCGTCTTCACCGGGTCTCCGTAGCTGTCGAAGCGGATGATGCCCGACACTCCCACGTATGTCTGGCTCTGATCCGCCAGCACCGCCTTAATGTCCTTACCCTCGGCTCCGTCGCCCGCAGTTTCGATGGCGCTTATGGCCACCATGTAGGCGTCATATCCCAGAGCTACTCTGTCGTCCTCCATCTCCTGCTTCGTCAGGCCTTCCTCGGCCGCCATACGGCTGAAGGCCTCCTGTTCCAGAGCTACGCTGCTCTCCACAACTTCGCCGTCTCCCGAGAAGAACTGGACGAAAGCCACCTGCTCTGATGCTCCTCCCGCGGATATTCCCTTGAGGAAGCTCTTGTCGCCCCACTCCGTATCTCCCAGAAACTGGACGTCCAGATTCATCTTCGCAGCCTGGCTTATTATTGCCTGTGAATCAGCAAGGTCTCCCGGCAGAAGCACCGCCTTGACTCCGCTGACCTTCAGCTTCTCCAGCTGATCGGTGAAGTCCTTGTCTCCCGCCTTGTAGCTCTCGTTGTAAAGTATGGCGTCCTCGTTGTCCGTGGACTGTCTCATCTTGTCCTTGAATTCCTTGGCAATTGCCGTTGCCGCGTCATCGTTCTCCGGCCCCAGGATTCCTGCCGTCTTCTCATTTCTGGATTCCAGCACGTATCTGGCCAGCAGTGCGCCCTGCTTGGCGTCGGCGTAGCAGACTCTGAAGTAGTACGGGTTGTTCTTCGTAACCAGCGGGTTGGTATTCGTGGCCGCTATGGCCGGAATCCCGGCGTCTCTGATCTTGTCTCCCGCCGCCAGAGAATATACGCTTCCGTAGCTTCCCAGAATTACCTCCGGCTCCTTGGCCAGCAAAGTCTCCACGGCCGTCTCCGTCGAATATATGTCCGACTTGTTGTCCGCGAATACCAGCTCAACCTTCTTGCCGTTCACCTCCGGATGAACCTTGGCCGCTATCTGCATTCCCCGGATTTCCTTGCTCGCATCCTGAGAATCGGCGCCCGTAACCGGCTCCAGCACTCCTATCTGAATGGATTCAACCTTGTTCTTCTCTTTATCGATGAAGGTTGCCTTGAAGTTGTCAAATGTTGTAAGTCCGCAGCCCGTCATGCTCAGCAGCACCGCCAGCGCCGTCGCCACCACAGCCGCAGCCTTGAATTTTCTCATATCATCACCCTTTCACTGTGCCAATCGCATACATTGTTAGTATACATTTTTTCGGGTAATAAGTAAAGCGGTGGCGGCAATCATGGTCTGGCTGGCGGCTGGCGTGCCTCGTTGTACACTAAAATGCCCTTATCTTTCGCTCACGTGTACAATATCGGTGCTCATGAAGTATCGCTCGTACACGTGAATCCACTTTTATCGCCTTCGCGTGTACAGTGCCTTTAATTTTTCGACTCTCATCGTACACGCGGAAGCGCAAAATCCTCTTTCACGTGTACAATCATAACTGTCGCTGCGTCTTGAAACCTTCTCAACTGTACACGTGAACTGCAGTTTTAAGTGTTTAAGTGTACGAGCCCCCGCATGGCGTCGTCTGTTTTTCTAAAAGCACTGACGCGGATTACAAATAGAATCGAACCCCCTGCACTGCACGTCGCTGAAGCGTGCGTGCCAGGGGGTTCGTTCGATTGTATGCCGCTACCGGCGCCATGCCGGCAGGGCCGTTATTACAGTTTCGCTATTTCTTCTTCTGACAGCCCTGTATTGGCCGCGATGATATCTATCGGAATCCCCGAAGCCTTGAAGTTCGCAGCTATTTCTCTGTTTCTCCGGGCGATGCCTTGGGACAATCCCTGGGACAACCCTTCATTGAAGCCTTCATCTTTGCCTTCCTCGTAGCCTGACCTCTTCTCCATGGTCATAAGCATTTCCATCTTTTCCCTGGTCAATCTGAGCTCTCTCATTCTCTCTTCTTCGCTGATTTTCTTCAATACTTTATCAGTCATTTCGATCACCTCATCCCCTGCTGTGACGAGCTCTTCCACATAATCTCCTGCGTCCGGATCGCCTGAACATTTCAGGTATGCACCCAGCTGCTCCAGGCTGCTTAATTCTTCAGGATTCCTGTCGTCGTACTGAATTTTATCAAGCTCGATATAGTGGAGTTCAAGTTTATCAGTAAGTGCACGGTGCATTCCGGTTTCAAGCATCACGTAGGTAGAATGCATAGGAACCTCCGGCGGGAAGAGCTTTCCTTTGACAAAGCTGATTACTATGCTTTTCTCGATTTTACCATAATCGTCCCCTTCTGCCAAACTTTCCGAAATCTGTCTGCAGCCATAGTACATTGTCCTGTCTACGTAATACGTCAGATTGCCTATCTGCATTTCAATGTCGATGTGTTCGCCCCTGTCAGTCTTCGCCCTTATATCCATCACTATGGTTTTACCTTCATAGTTGTCGTCAATAGAGAAAGGGTTCTTGTGGGTGATGTCGACTATAGGGTCATCCTTGTAATCAAGCACAAGATTAAGCAGGGCGATAAGGGCAGCCTTCAAATTCGACAAAGCCGTTCTCTAACTATGGCTTCTATCCGGGCCTTATCTTTAACATCATCCTGGTAAGTGCAGATCAGGTTGGTATGCGAGAAGAATCCGTGCTCTCTGTACTTTGCCAGCTTATATTCCATTCTTTCCCTGTACTTCTTAACGTCTGTGAGGCCGAAGTGCTCCCATATGATGATTTCTCCGTCGGGCCGAAGTATTACGAAATCAGGGACAAACGTCTCGCCGCCCAGTATCAGCTCCGGCTCATATATGAACAGGATACCAAAGTCGTAGAGTATATCGGGGATATACCGTTCCGACATGGAACGTACGTATATCCCCGATTTCGTTCTGTATGTTTTCTCTTCGGGTCTCAGGTCATCAGCAGTATGAAGTGATGAAAGCCAATCAAGCTGTTCCCCGGTGTACTTCATACGCGCCTCGCCGAAAACTTCCAGAAGCAGCTTCTGAGTTGTCGGTCTGCTCTTCCGGTTCTTTTTCTCCAGTTTATCGAGAGAATCGAACAGCTGACTCAGATGTTCGGAGACAATACGAAAGAAAGCAGCATCCCTCTCCAGGAAACTCTTTCGGCCCAGTTTCTCTGCTCTATCGCTACCTGAAGGAATGCTCTTTCTTACCTTGTTAAGAGTAACAGTGAATGAATACCCGTGATCCCTTTTTCTTGCCTGAACACTACCTTCGGGCATGGTCTTCAGTTCTTTCTCGATTCCCGCCAGGTGGCTCGTGGCCATGGTGTGGAGGCGCTTCAGGGCGCCAATATAGTATTTAATGTAATTCATGGTAATATTTTACAGCAGCCGTGCAGGAATTGCAAGTACTAAAAAACGGGCCGGTATCAGCCGTGCCCGTTTCGTCTCATTATGTATTTATTCCTGTCTTCTGCGTCTGCCGGCTATAATCGCGATAACCGCCACTATCAGAGCCGCTATGCAAATCCCGATAATCAACGGCAGAGCCGTGGAATCTCCGGTCTTTGCGTTGTCGTCGGCGTCCGGTTTATCGGTCGGTACCGGTGTCTCGACTACCTTGAACACCCAGTCAATGGCACCAATCTGCGCCGCGCAGTCGTTACCCATCTCCATCGGCACCTGCAGGCAGATTGTCAGATCCACGTCCGCCCCGGACTTGAACTTGCCCAGGCTCACCCAGTCGGTGAGGCCGGCGGTCTGATCGGCCGGCGCGTCGAAGAGCTTAGCGCCGCTCTCGGCGGTAACCGTCAGGTTCATGTGCTCGAGGAAGTCAGCGGACTCCTCAGCCGTCACGTTCTTATCCTCCAGGGCCACAGCACCCAGTGACTTGATAAAAATCTCCACGTCAACGGCCTTCGAGGCGTCGTTTCTCACGTTAATAGTGTGGGTCAGCGTGTCCCCGGGCATAACGCCCTTTTTCTGGCCGGTGAACAGGTCCGACGGCGAGTACTCGCTGCCCGGCTCGAAGAGGAATGAGCCGGCATCGCCTTGATACGTAACCTGTCCACTAGCCGCGAAAGCTCCGGCGCTCATAGTCACCATCAGCGCAAAAGCCACTACCAGAGATGAAATTAATCTGATTGTTTTTTTCATTTTATTCACCTCCTACTGTAAATTAGCCGGGTTTACGCCCCATGCTTGTTCTACTGCTGTAGCGGGTTCTGCCTGTATTGCTTCTGCTATTACTTCTATAACCTGTCTGCCGCCGTCCTGATCTCCGTAATTATCTTCGAGTGTAATACTGTCAATCAAGGCATACTCAGGACTGCCTCCCGGTGCAACAGGACTTGTATAATAATAGTATCCATCTTTTAGAACCCAATCGGTTCCAGGGGTGAACTCAACAGCTGCACTCCCGCCAATTCTTTTGCTTATGTCCTTACTATCCACTCTGTAGCTCACAAGCTTGATTCGGATGTATGCATCAACATCTCCTGTGTTTTGAGCATTAACGTTGCTCTTAACAGAACCATCAAAGTTCTCCGTAACTTGACATGTAACCTCCGCAGGTGTGAAAGTATTTTTAACATCACCTGTCTTATCTGTCAGATACATCAGTGTTCCACCCACGCCCAAACATGCTATAAGCATGAGAGACACTGCGATGACCAGAGCCTTGCGAGAGGCTGTACCTTTTTCTTTGTGCTTTCTAAATTTCATCAGTACCACCTCCCATTATTCAGTTACTTCGTCGGCCCAGTCGCTATACGTGTTCCTGACAACGGTGCTGTATCCGTTGAGCCAGTAAATGTTATCATTAGCTGCATTGGTAATGGTTATCGAATCACTAGTATTACTTTTAGAAAGTTTAACAGGGGCTCCACTCGTTGCATCGTATCTCCATGACCAACCGGTATCTTCAGTAACGGTGTAAGTTCCAACAGGAAGCTCGTATATTGTGGCATTGCCATTGCCTACTATGGTTAACTCTGTATACTTAGTTCCATCCTTAGATACGGTAAATACATAAGGTTCTCCTTCTTTGCCGCCAGTTTTGGTTATAGTCAGCTGGCAGGTCTTGACGTGAACTTTGAATTTACCGTTAATATTGTCATAACCACATCCACTCTGAGTGCATTCGTCATGAAGGAAAGTTACAAACTCTGTTATATCATAATCATCTACTTTAACCGTCACATCTGCATAGAAGTCGTCCTTGGATTCTATAACGCCGTTTGCTGCTACCGGATTTCTTGCAGGTGTAACCGCAGGCTTGAATGCATAGGTAATAACCTCTGTCAGTTCCGGAGCATCACTTTCCGGAGTAGGAACATCAGCACTTCCATGCTTCCATTCAACACTTCCTGTAACGCCAGGCATTATTTCTCCGTAATATACACTCAAGTCAGAATATGTTATTTCCGGCTTGAAAACATATATCGTTCCACTTCCAGAAGCATTCGCGGTGTTATTATCTCCTCCGTTTACCAGGCATTCAACGGTGTAGGTAACATCGTTATTCGGTGAAACATCACCAACTGCCGAATCCCAGATTCCCGTCATCGCTCCTTTTGGTATAGTATATGTTCCTACTATGTTATCACCTTTCTTAACAGTGTACAATATGTCCACATACTTGTTATTTACACCATCAAATGTTTCTATTGTCAATAAATCTGTAGGATTTACACTCTGTGTCAAGTATATACTTTTATCTGAAACAACTGGTTCAACACTCTTAACCGGAACATTTACCACCGGATTATCAAAGCCTTCTACTAACGATCCGTCCTTATCATATACACCCGAACCACTTTCATTGGTCGGAACTTCGTTTCCTCCAAGAAACTTGTCTTTCACCGTAACGGTGAATTCGATAATAAGCTTTTTGCCATAGGACCCGTCACTCTTTGCTGTCTCGGAGATAAAGTTTTCGTTGAAATTGAAACCTGTTACGTCAACTGTGTTGCCGTCTTTATTTGCAGTAACACAGCTTTCTGCAGCAATAGCATTCGCCCAATTCTTATTACCCAGATATTCGGAGGTGTACAGCTTAATGTCACTTACGTTTTCCGGCATATTGAAGTATGGTGTCACGATATCCTTGATTACGGCTTCGCTACCCAAATCGATATTAGCAGTCTGAATGTTTTCACTTATTGACTGGAAAATACTGTTCAAATCATCACTGTCATTTGCTGTAAGATAATAGCTTGAACTACTTTTTTTGAAGTTTTCTGTTATCTTGTATCCTGTTCCTACTGCAATTACATAATTCCCGGGATCAAAGGTTCCCCTTTCCAAACCTATATTCGTTGCATCCAGTGAATTTGAGGATAGATAATTCAGAAATCGATTTCCTGCAGCGATATCAATCCCATCAAAATCATTACTTCCAATCAACTCAGAAACCCAAGAGCCTCCCCAATATGATCCTTCTTCACCTGAGCATTCTATGTCAGAGAAAACAGCGTAATCCCATTTTTCACCGTACAGTTCAGCTGGATCTGCCCCGTTAAATATACCTATTGAATACACCGTACATCCGTCATCTTTGAGTTTCTTGGCACTTGCTATGGCGTTTGTCGCCACGGTTGTACTGAACTCATTACTTGTTGTCGGTACTCCATCGGTAAATACGATGACTACCTTCTGTCTCTGGGTGTTTGTTCCAGTGTAGTTGTAACCACTTCCCATAAGTGTCTCCGCCTGTACCATGCCGGCAGCAACATTAGTGGCTCCGGAAGGGCTCTTAGGTAATCCACTAATCGAGTTCCGCAACGTAATCATCCCATCGCCATCAACAAATGTCCATCCCTGCAATGTAGTTGCCCTTGAACCGAAGGTTACAATCGACATGCGATGGTCTGCGTCTTCAGCATATTTTCCGTTAACACTTTTGATGAAATTATTAACCGCCTGCTTCATGGCATACTGGCGACGGTTTTCATCTGTACTAGTTTGATTACCATCGAAGTCAAACGCCATGGATCCTGACTGGTCGAGAACGAGTACAATATCCACCGGTACTGTCTTGGTAGTTGTTGTTACTTCACCAGTGGTATAGGCTTCCATGGTGATTTTGTATTCGCCATCATTTTCTCCGGGAACAGCAGTCTTATTAAGTATCAACCCATTCTCTTCTGTCGGTGTACTGCCATCGGATTGAGTACCATCATAAGTGCTGGTTGCCGACTTGAGAGCTACCTTACGCACAACTTTAGCAACATTAACGGCAGGCATGAATGGTCCGGCATCTGTAAAGTTTACGGTTTTAACTTCCTTAGTGTTCTCAGCCTTTGCTTGTTCCTGTGCATAGGCAATCAGGGCAGTCTGCTGTTCTTCGGTAAGTTCACTCAGCGCTTCCTCAACAGCCTTATCGTCCTCAAGGCTCATAACGTATTCGTACTGCTCCTCCACTGACATCTTTGCAAAATCCGAAGTTTCGTCAGTGGTCTTATCTGCAGATTCTGTCGTCGCTTCAGATTCAACAACAGTAGTGTTGTCTGTAGCATCCGTACCAGCTGCAAAGCCCGTTGCCGGGGTCATGGTTGCTGCGACCATGAGGCACAGGAGGACAGCTGAAAGTTTCTTGATTATTCTTTTCATTTTCCTCCCCTCCTTCATTCTGCTGCAGGCCAGCCTGCTGCATCAAATACGTTAGTTCCGTTGTTTTTAACCTGCGTCGCCTGAGCGAGCACTGTGATGACCGCTTCACTGTTCTGGTACTCGTTACCCATTTCAGGATTGAATTTAACCTGATTGAACAGCGGAACTGTCTCTTCTCCCGGCTCAAGTGCGATGTTGTAGTACCAGTATCCGTCCTGGAAAGTCCATTTCTCTGTGTTTATGTCCAGCCAGATCAGATCGGTGTCAGGAGTGCCAGGAACGCCGGAGGCGAGATTGATGACTTTGCTTACGCTTATTCTCACGTAGGCCGCGTTGTCTCCGTTGTTGTGGACGGTCACGACTTTCGCGAAACTCTGGCCCGGCATCACGCCAAAGACATCTCTGAACGGTTCATTATTCTCGGCCTTTTCCTCGATATCAATGCTGATGTTGCCGGAGGTTATCACGTTACGCGCCGTGTCCTCGTGTGTGAAATAGGCAATCGTGCTGTATGCCATGAGTGACAGGCAAAGCGCCACGACCGCCGCGGCAATCAACTTCTTC
>JALFNS010000050.1 GCA_022773945.1 Clostridiales bacterium | reverse complement strand
AAAGCTGTAGTTCAACAGGCATTGGATAAAGCGCAGTTGTTGTTTGATAGCCTGATGCAGGAATATTTCGGATAGTTTAATTACGATGTTAGATTAGTGCGAATAATGGCAGATGGGATATACCCAGGTGGGGGTACACTTCAGTTAGTGCCGCATTGCCTTAATTGTAGAGATTAAGCATAAGTAATTTATTACCTTAACATTTAACCATTATATTGCAGATTGTACATAACGATGAAAAGCTATAATATTGTTGTTTAACTGGTGCAGGATGTTGGTACGCTTGAAAGGAGTACCAACATGGAAGAGAAGATTGTAACGGTTATCAATGAGATGGCGGAGTACCTGAGCGTCTCGCAACTGAAGAAGCTTCAGGAAGTAATGCTCAAATCCTTTACGGAAATTGACGCGAGCAAGAAGGTCATGCCTAACGGTGAATATCTCAAACTGTTTCTGGACGCCAAGGGAGTAGAAGGCTGCTCCGAGCGGAAATAAGGGCATATCTTGTTGAATATCAGGGCATCAACAATTGCAGTAAGGTGACTGTCGATAATATTCGCAGGAATATTTCGAGCTTCTTCTCGTGGCTTGAAGAGGAAAACTATATCCTGAAGAGCCCGGCGAAGCGGATTCACAAGATAAAAGTTAAGCAGCAGGTGAAGGAGACAATATCAGATGAGGCAATCGAGAAGCTGAGGGATGCATGCGGGTGCATCAGAAATATATTTCGTGATCAATGGCACATTATTTATAGCAAATTTAATGCGTAGCAGTCATATTGACGACAACACATTGCTTTTATATAATATAATGTGTAATTGTCGAAAGCGAGGTACAGGTATGAAAGGCGAAGAAAAAGTTAAAGAGCTATTGGAAGCGTCGCCTGACGGAACAATTACGGCAGCGCAGGTAACAGAAGCCGGTCTGCACCGCAGTGTTTTACAAGAGTTTGTTAAGAGCGGAGATGTGTACCGCTTCGGGCGCGGTCTATATGTTCGAAGTGATGCATGGGAGGATGATTTTTACCTTTTGCAACGCAAGTATGGGCGCGGAATCTATTCTCACGATACCGCTCTGTATCTGCTGGGCTATTCGGATCGTACCCCGGCTAAATATACGATGACGTTTCCAAAGGGCTACAATGCACCATCCTTAAAACAGGAAAATGTAATTGTTAAGCGGGTTGTTCCGGAAAACTATGAGTTCGGCATAACGGAAATAGAATCCCCTTCAGGAAATCCAATTCGTGTTTACAATCTTGAACGTACCCTGTGTGATATCCTGCGCGGTAGCGGCAGTGATATTCAAATTATCGGAGAAGCCATGAAACGTTATGCGGCATCTAAAGATAAGAACATCCACAAACTGATGCAGTACGCAGACCAGCTTCGCGTGAAACCCAAGGTGACACGATACATGGAGGTTTTGCTATGATTACTAATAATCCAATGCAACTCAAAGCCTTTATCAAGAAGAAGGCCAAAGAAAAACATATCTCGGCTCAACTAGTCATGCAAAACTATATGCTGGAGCGTTTTTTAGAACGTATTTCACTCTCACCCTATAAAACCAATTGTATAGCACCCGACAAAATTGATTTCAACAGAAAGGTATTGTGTTTTATAATGATGTCAGAGATTTTATAACAGAGGGGATGAGTAATTATGATTCTATGTTTTTCGGGAACGGGGAACAGTCGTTACATAGCGAGGAGAATTGCGGAGACTACCCGGGATGAAATTGTAGATTTGAATGCGAAGATCAAGGCGAAGGATTATTCGCCGCTGCAGACGGGACGCGATGTGATACTCGTGGTGCCGGCATATGCATGGCGCATTCCGCGCGTTGTGAAAGAGTGGATTGCCGAAACGGAGCTGATCTCCGCAGAGCGCATCTGGTTTGTGATGAACTGCGGCAGTGAGATTGGGAATGCAGCGAAGTATAACCGCCGCCTGGCGGAACAGAAGGCTTTGCGATATATGGGCACGGCACAGATTGTAATGCCGGAGAATTACATCGCTATGTTCGATGCGCCGGAGGCAGATGAAGCGGTGGAAATTGTGAAGAATGCGGAGCCGGTTATCGACGAGGTTATTGAGCGAATCAGAGAAGGACAGAGCTTCAAGGTGCCGCGAAACAACATCTACGACCGTTTTATGAGCGGCCCGGTGTATCGGTTCTCTGTGAGAACGGCTGCATTCAAGACTGATGATACCTGCACAGGATGCGGTCAATGTGCGGAGAACTGTCCGCTGAGTAACATTGCGCTCAGGGGCGGGAGACCGGTATGGGGTAAGAATTGCACTCATTGTATGGCATGCATCTGCTATTGCCCCGCCGAATCAATCGAGTATGGCAAGAAGAGTGTAGGGCAACCTCGCTACCATTTCGAGGGATTAAAGATCAGGTGATTGAGATGACAAACTTCGACTTCTTAAAAAATGAAGCGGGATTCGCGAGTTTCGCAAATGCAGCGATTGCCGCGGAGAAAACACTCGGCATAGACCCGGGTTCCTGTGCTATTAACTGCAGGAGGACCATGGAGCTGGCGGTTAAATGGATGTATTCCGTTGACAATGCCCTGGTGATGCCTTATCAGGAGAAACTGGTCAGCCTGATGAGCACTGAAGAGTTCCACGATATTGTTGACCGGGATCTGTTGCAACGAATGAATTTTATCCGTAAGGTGGGCAACAATGCGGCTCATTCGGGCAAGAAGATATCATACGACCAGGCGGAGCTGTGCCTGGAGAATCTGTTCATATTCATGGATTTTCTGGCCTACTGCTACGGCGAGAATTATGAGGAGAAGGCTTTTGACAAGGAGATGCTGAAGTCGTCCGGAGAATCCCGGCCTGCTAACGATATTTCCGAACTTGAAGTGAGCTTTCAGCAGCTCATGGAGGAGAACAAGGCCCTCAAGGCCAAGCTCACCGAGCGCCGCGAGGAGAACAAGGAGACCTACGTTCCGAAGCCGCTGGATTTATCGGAATACAAAACCCGCAAAATCTATATCGATACTATGCTGATGGATGCGGGTTGGACAGAAGGTGAGAACTGGATTAACGAAGTTGAGCTTCCGGGAATGCCTAACAAATCGGAAGTAGGCTTCGCGGATTATGTTCTCTACGGTGATGACGGACGTGCACTGGCGGTTATTGAAGCTAAGAGAACTTGTGTAGATGTTTCCAAAGGCCGTCAGCAGGCGAAACTCTATGCGGATATTCTGGAGAAGAAGTACAAGCGCAGACCTGTCATATTCCTGACTAACGGGTTTGATACCAGAATCATTGACAATCAGTATCCTGAAAGAAGAGTTGCTGCCTTTTACTCTAAGCGAGACCTGGAGAAGCTGTTCAATCTGAGAACGATGAAAACATCTCTCAGGAACATCTCAATAAACAAGAATATATCGGGCAGATACTATCAGGAGGCCGCTATCAAATCCGTATGTACAGCCTTCGGGGAGAAGAACCGGCGGAGGGCTTTGCTTGTCATGGCAACGGGATCCGGCAAGACGAGAACGGTAATCTCTCTGGTTGATGTTCTGCTTCAGCATGGATGGGTTAAGAACGTGCTGTTCCTGGCGGACAGGAATTCTCTGGTTACTCAGGCGAAGAGAAGCTTCGTCAATCTCCTGCCGGATTTATCGGTAACCAACCTGTGTGAAGAGAAGGATAATTACAGTGCCCATTGCGTTTTCTCCACATATCAGACCATGATGAACTGCATAGATACGGTTAAGGATGATGAGGGCAAACTCTTCACCTGCGGCCATTTCGACCTGCTGATCTGTGACGAGGCTCACAGGTCGATTTATAACAAGTACAAGGATATATTCAATTACTTCGATGCACCTCTCGTCGGTCTGACAGCAACGCCGAAGGATGAAATCGACAAGAACACGTATGAGATCTTCAATCTGGAGAAGGGCGTGCCGACCTACGGATATGAGCTGGCTCAGGCTGTTAAGGATGGATATCTGGTGGATTTTATTTCTGTTGAAACCAGATTGAAATTCATTGAACAGGGTATTGTCTACGATGAACTGTCGGATGAGGATAAGGAAATCTACGAGAACACCTTCGAGGAGGAGGACGGAGAAATCCCGGACAGCATTTCGTCCTCAGCGTTAAATGAATGGGTATTCAATGAAGATACGATTAAGCAGGTGCTTCACATTCTCATGACAGAGGGGCTGCGAATCGATTACGGCGAGAAGCTGGGGAAGACGATTATCTTCGCGAAGAACCACAAGCATGCAGAGAAAATACGGGAAGTATTCGAGAAAGAGTATCCGAACCTCCCGGGCTATGCCAAGGTCATCGACAACTATATGACCTATGCACAGAGCGCGATCGATGAGTTCTCGGAGCATGACAAGCTGCCGCAGATAGCCATTTCTGTCGATATGCTGGATACGGGAATCGATGTGCCGGAGATTCTTAATCTTGTTTTCTTCAAGAAGGTTATGAGCAAGGCCAAGTTCTGGCAGATGATCGGCAGGGGAACCAGGCTTTGCGAGGGGCTTATTGACGGCGAAGATAAGGACAAATTCTATATCTTTGACTTCTGCGGGAATTTCGAGTTCTTCAGAATGAGCGGTGGTAGACCGACAGCGAATCAGATAGCACTGCAGGGTGCGATTTTCGGGTTGAAGTTTGACATTACCTACAAGCTGCAGGACATCGAGTATCAGATTGAGCCTCTTGTTGAATTCAGGAAAAGCCTGGTTAATGAGATGGCGCTTAAGGTTCAGCAGCTGAACAGGGAGAATTTCGCTGTCAGACAGCATCTTAAGTATGTGGACCTCTACGCTAACAGCGCCAATTACGATTCCCTGACCTACGAGGACACTCTCATGGTTAAGGAAGAAGTGGCGCCGCTGATACTTCCTGATGAGGATGAGGCTGTTGCCGTCAGGTTTGATGCGCTTATGTACGGGATTGAACTGGCATATCTGCAGGGCAAGAAGTATGCGCGCGCCCGTACGGACCTGCTGAAGAAGGTTCGGGGCATAGCAAACGTTGCCAATATTCCGGAGATTACGGCGCAGGCGGAGCTGATTGATAAGATTCTTAATACTGATTATCTGGAGAATGCAGGGATAAATGAGTTCGAGCACATTAGAGAGAGGCTCCGCGATCTGATGAAATATCTGCCTAAGCATGATGCGCGATACGATACGAACTTCGACGATGAGATTCTGGACATCGAGTGGAATGAGTCCGAGCTGGAGAACGATGATCTGCAGAATTACAAGGCCAAGGCAGAATATTACATCAGGCAGCACAGGGATTATCTGGCGATTGAGAAGCTCCGAACGAACGTTCCTCTCAGTCAGCCGGACGTGCAGCAGCTGGAAGAAATTCTTTGGAGCGAAGCGGGCACAAGGGAAGAATACGAAGCTGAGTACGGAGAGAAACCGCTTGGGGAGCTCGTCAGAGAAATAGTGGGGCTGGATATGAATGCGGCCAAGGCCGCCTTCGCTGACTATCTCGATGAAACATACCTTGACGAGCGGCAGATATATTTCGTGAACCAAATTGTGGAATACATTGTTCATAACGGTGTCATGAAAGACCTGTCGGTGCTTCAGGAACCGCCATTCACAGACAGAGGAAGCGTAGTGGAACTGTTCACGGACATGAATGTGTGGATGGGAATCCGCGGGGTTATTGATCAGATAAACGCCAATGCAGCGTAAGAACACCCGGCATATATATCAATCCTGTATAGTTACAAGGCAAAATCCCGAACCTGCTCGAGAGACGAAGTCTCGAGTTCGGTCCGGGATTCTATTTCCTGTGAGTGAGCCTATATGGTTGTCTGCCGCGAGGACTTAAACGCTGCATTACAGCTCCATAAGCTTCTTACGTATTATCTTACCGTTAAAGGTTCTCGGTATCTCATCAATCTGCTCCACGTACTTAGGCAGCTTGTTGGCGTCCAGCACCTCCGAGAGGAAGCTCTTGAAGCTGCGGTCGTCGTATTCGGCCCCTTCCGCCAGGACTATGTAGAGCTTAGGCGCCTGACCTGTGAGGGCGTCTTTGACAGGGACGCAGGCACAGTCAGCGATTATATCGTTTTTGATTACCATGCTTTCGATTTCTTCAGGGCTGATTTTGATTCCGCCGTAGTTGATGACGTCATCCTTGCGTCCGAGCATGTAGACATAGCCGTCCTCGTCTATGTAGCCCAGGTCTTTGGTATATATGTAGTCGCCGTCAGGCATAGCTTCTGCTGTGAGCTCCGGCGCCTTGAAGTATTCCTTCATGTTGATAGCTCCCGAGCTTGCCAGGAATCCCAGATTGTCAGGGGAGGATTCGATCTCGTTTCTGTTCTCGTCAACCACTATGAAGTGAGCGTTCACCGCAGGCTTGCCTATGCATCCCGGTGCCTTGGAATCACCGTTGAAGTCCATGAGGCACGAGCAGCCGGCCTCAGTGCTTCCGTAGAAATTGTAGAGTCTTGTATTCGGCAGTATTCTGGAGAGATGCTCCTTGTCCTCCTCTGAGAGAGGCGCCGAACCGAGCTGTATGTAGTCCATGACGTCTTTATAGTCGCCCAGCCTGTCCTTGGAAAGCTTGAAGAAAATTGAGAGCATGCTCGGGGACAGGTCCATAGATGTAACCTTGTAATCGTCCATCATCTTGAAGACCTTCTTCAGAAGCATGATTCCGTCGACGAATACCACGCTGCTTCCGTTTGCCATGTTGGCGTAGGTCCTTCTCAGACCGTGGGAGTGGCTCGTAGGCATAGGAATCATCTCCACATTGTCCGGTTTCATTTTGACGCCGCAACATACGTTCTCAGCGATGGCGATATCGTTGGAATGTGTAAGCACGATGCCTTTGCTCTTGCCTGTGGTTCCCGTCGAGAAGAGAATTTCCGAAACATCTTCGCCCGCAGGGAAGTCAACAATCTCCAGATCTTCGATTGAGCCGCGGTACACGCCGTCCCGCTCGCATCCCAGTGCAAAATCAGTAGCCTCTCCTATGGAGAGGTGAGGAATGGCTGAGAGCTCTTCCACAGGCTTGAGTCCGATATGGAGAACAGCCTCGGTGTCGCCGGCGATTTCCAGAATGCGCGGCAGAGCTGCATTCTTCTCGAGAGGGACGAAAATTCCCTTGAGCAGGTGAATGGCGAATTCACAGATCATATAGTCCGCGCTCTGGTTGCATTCAACTACGACACAGGAGCCCCTTCTGACTCCAAGCTTCTCAAGATGCATGGCCAGGCCGCATATGCTGTCCCATACCTGCTTGTAGGTCAGAGCCTGCTTCTCGTCGGCCAGGCACAGTTTATCAAGATTTTTTATGGCGTTGTGCGCCAGATTTTCTACTATTGATGGATACATAACAACCTCCGGAATTTGATTTATCCGGAAGTAAATATATCATATTGATGTTTACAAAGCAATTCTATACGATTAAAATAGTGGGGGTATAAATTAAAAGTTATTAAGATTCGAATTAATCAAAAGGAGAAGAATACATCGTGAACAGCAGAATAATCAATCTTCTGATAGGACCGGCACTGTTCGCAGCATGTTACCTGCTGCTGCCGGACGCTTTCTTCGGTACCATGGCTGCCAAGGGCGCCATAGGAACCATAGCCTGGATGGCATACTGGTGGATTACCGGGCCGGTTGATTTCGCCGTTACCGGATTCCTGCCGATTATTATCAACGCTATATTCCAGCTCTGTGACATGTCCCTGGTTATAGCCAACTACGCGGATGAAATCATCCTCCTTCTACTGGGAGCGTCTCTCATCACGGCGACATGGGAGATAACGGGACTGGATAAGAGAATCGCATCCATGTTTCTCATGCTCATCGGAAGCAACCTGAGAAATCAGGTGGTCTTCTGGTTTTTGCTCTCGGCAATACTGTCGTCGGTTCTCCCCAACGCAGTTGTATGTGCGGCAATCACACCTATCGCCGTATCCATGCTCAAGTACGTTGGAATAAATGAAATAGAGAGCAGCAACACAGGCTCCATGATACTCCTGACCATAGCATACGGCGCGGGAGTGGGAGGATTGGTGTCACCTCTGGGCGGGGCCATGAATCTGGTTGCCGTGGGATACCTCCAGCAGGTGTCGGGACAGGAATTCATATACTGGCACTGGGTTGTGAGATTCCTCCCTATAGTAATTGTTCTCGTTGCCAGCAACATAATATATCTGGTGGTCTGCTGCAAAAAAGACGAGAATCTGGGGCAGTCGCGTCAGTACTTCATCGAGCAGTACAAAGCCATGGGCAAGATGAGAAGCGACGAGAAGTGGGCCCTGGGGCTCTTCATCACGGCGACGGTTCTCGCTTTCACCAGACAGCTCTATCAGGCTTATCTGCCGGGACTGAAGCCGGCCTACGTGTTTATCGGATGCGCGATTATAGCATTCATAGTAACTGAGAAAAACGGAGGCAGGCTTATCACCTGGAAATCGGCTGAGAGAAAAGTCATATGGGACCTTCTTTATATATTCGCGGGAGGACTTGCTGCCGGAACCCTCATTAACGAGAGCGGAGCCGCCAAAGCTATAGGCAAGGCAATGGCCTCAATGAACCTGGACGGAGGCTTCCTGACAATCCTCATAATAATCACAATCACCATAATTATGTCGGATATGACATCAAATACAGCTACCGCAGCGGTGGCACTTCCTGTTATAATCAGTATAGTGCAGGGAATAGGTCTTAATCCGATTCCGTACATATACATTACCGCCATAGGAGTTAACCTGTCCTACATGCTGCCGACATCCATAAGAGCGATTCCGGTGGGATACGGACTCAGTCCGAAGTTCATGCTCAAGAAGGGCGTGATTATAACGGTTATGGTTATACTTCTGATGACGGTGATTTCCTGGGCGATGCTCAATTTCGTTCCGGGATTCAGCACAGTGTAGTTAGGGGGTATTAAATGAAAAGGAATTCGGGGGGAGAGTATATCAGAACCATTGCGGAGATGAAGAGTATCTCCGCTGCGGCGGAAGCACTGGGGATTTCCCAGCCGGCGCTCAGCTCATATCTCAAAAAGCAGGAGCAGGATTTGGGAACTGTGCTCTTTGACAGATCGCGTCAGCCTCTGGAGCCTACGGACTCCGGCAGAGTATATCTGGCCTATCTGGAGAAGCAAAGGCTTATGAACAGGGAGATGAGACAGGAAATTTCGGATATTGACAATCTGAAATCGGGACATCTTACCGTGGGAGGGGCGACTTTCTTTAACGTGGCCTATCTTCCCGTGGCAGTGGAGCGGTTCACCAGAGAGTATCCGGGTGTAGATCTGGAGATAGTTGACGGCAAAATCCCGGAGATTACAATGAAAGCTCAGCAGGGGAAAGTGGATCTGTTTATCACCCCTATAGCCGGTGAGGACGACAGGTTTGAATACGAGGAGTTCATGAACGAGAAGATTTATCTGGCAGTTCCTTCCCAGTGGGAGATAAGCCGCCGGATTGGCGGCGAGAGACCCGGAGGGATAAGAACCCTGGACAGGGACGGGTTTAAGGAACTTTGCGAGTATACCTTCATAGTCCTCAAGGACGACCAGCACATCGGCAGGAAGATGAAGGAACTCTTCGAGAAGTTCGAAGCGGAACCGGTTAAGAGGGTGACGGCGGAGCAGACTATGACCACTCTGGCCCTGACTCTGAAGGGTGTGGGAGTGTCGCTCATAACCGAGAGCAGCATCAGGAATTTCGGGATAAAGGAGCTGCCGGTTCTGTTCCTGCCCGACGAGGAAATATGCAGGCGCCCTATGTTCATAGCCAGAGCCGCAGGCAGGTATCTGTCAGGGCCGGCGAGAGAATTCATGAGAATACTGAGAGAGGAATACAGTTATGAGATGCCCATATTGTGAAAACGAAGACAGCAAGGTAATTGACTCGAGACATACGGAGGACGGCAGAGCCATCCGCAGGAGAAGAGAGTGCGAGGCGTGCGGCAAGAGATTCACAACCTACGAGAAGGTTGAAGAGATGATTCTCATGGTTATCAAGAAGGACGGCAGCCGCCAGGCCTTTGACAGAAACAAGCTCATGAACGGTATAATAAGGGCCTGCGAGAAGAGGCCTGTATCCGTTACGGATATAGAGAAAATCGTGGACAGCATCGAACGCAAGCTGAACAACACCATGGAGAAGGAAGTCGAGAGCACTCTTATCGGAGAGCTCGTCATGGACAAGCTGAAGGATCTGGACGAGGTGGCTTACGTCAGATTCGCGTCGGTATACAGACAGTTCACCGATGTGAACACCTTCGTTCAGGAGGTTGAACGCCTTCTCACCAACAGAAACAAATAAGCGGGGAGACAGACATGAAAGACATATTCAGAGTAGCAATTGACGGTCCGAGCGGTGCGGGCAAGAGTACAATCGCAAAGGCCGTGGCTTCCGGCCTTAACATTGATTATATTGATACGGGAGCAATGTACAGAGCCATAGGATACAAGGCCGGCAGGGAAGGCGTCGCACCGGAGGAGGGAGCGGCACTTGAGGAAATGCTGGCGCGTACGGAGATTGACTTCGCCGGAGGCCGTATATATCTGGACGGAGCAGATGTGGAGAGCTTCATAAGAACGCCGGAGGTATCCATGCTGGCATCACAGTATTCGGCACTTCCGTCAGTCAGGGAGAAGCTCGTTGAGCTTCAGAGAGACATGGCTTCCAGGAAGAGCGTTATTATGGACGGACGTGACATCGGCACCAACGTGCTCAAGGATGCGGAATACAAAATCTACCTGACGGCCTCCGCCGGGGAGAGAGCCGAGAGACGCTGCAGGGAACTTGAGGAAAAGGGGACTCCTCAGAATTACGAGGACGTTCTTCGCGATATAGAGCAGAGAGATCACAATGATATGACCAGGAAACTCAATCCGCTCAGGAAGGCGGATGATGCCATAGAGGTGGATACCACGGGAATGAGCATACAGGAAGTCATAGACAGAGTGATAGATATAGTTTACAAAAATTGAAAATAATGGTAAAATACTCCGTGAAAGGAGTATTTTATTTTATGAGAATGAGAGATTATCCCGAGGAGGAGAAACCGAGAGAAAAGCTGATGGGAACGGGAGCGTCCGGACTGACGAACAGGGAGCTTCTTGCCGTGCTTCTGGGGAGCGGAACTCCTGACAGAAACGTACTGGAGATAGCCGATGATATTCTGACGATGGGCGAGGGAGGAATACGGAACCTGACCGACTGTACGCCTGAGGAGCTTTGCAGGATAAGAGGCATGGGACGGGCCAAATGCTGCACCATCCTTGCTTCTGTGGAGCTGGGTAAGAGAATAGCGACGGCCAGACCCTCCTCTCGTCTGTCGGTGAGAAGCTCCGATGAGGTTGCGGGACTCTATATGGAGAGACTCAGGTACGAGAAGAAAGAAATGTTCATGTGTCTTCTGATTAACGTTAAGGGCGAGATCATTGAGGATGCGGTTGTGTCGGTGGGGGATCTCTGCTCTTCACCCACTCATCCCCGTGAGGTTTTTGCCAAGGCTGTGAGGAGGAGTGCCGGTTCGGTTATATTCGTGCATAATCATCCTTCGGGAGATCCGGAACCTTCCCAGGCGGATATCGAAACTACCGGTCGCCTTGAAGAAGCGGGGCGGATACTTGGAATTCCGGTGCTCGATCACATAATAATCGGTGACGGCAAATATGTAAGCCTCAAAGCCAGAGGCATACTCTGAGCATAAAATATGTAAATATTCTAAAAATTATACATGCCCTCAGAATTTTCTCTTGACTAGAAACCAAAAGAAAGGCAATATATTAGTATAGTTGTTGAAATGGAGTGTGGTTATGAGTAAAGTTCTGCTGGTGTCCTCGGGAAAGGGAGGCACAGGTAAATCTATGATATCCGTCAATCTGGGTGCCACCCTGGCACAGTGCGGATTCAAGGTTCTGCTTGTTGATATGGATATGGGTCTGAGAAACATAGACGTGTATCTGGGGATGGAAAACAAGGTCGTTTACAATGTTATGGATGTGATGTCGGGAGTATGCCGCATCAATCAGGCTGTCCTCAGAGTCAACGGATTTCAGTCCCTGTATTTTATTGCAGCTTCCCCTATCAAGGATGAAAGAGATATTACGGGGCTTCACATGCAGGTTCTCTGTGAGAAGCTCAGAGATATATTCGATTTCATCATTATCGATGCACCTGCAGGAATAGGTGATATGATAGATGTCGCTGCCGCGGCTGCCGAAACGGCCATAGTCGTTACCGAACCGGACAGTGCATGCCTCAGAGATGCTGATACTACCGAGCGCTATCTGAGAGACCGGGGCATCGATGATATACGCATAATTGTCAACAGAGTCAATCTGGATCTGATGAATCAGGGCTTCCTGCCGGGAATAGATACCATAATGGATCTTTTCACAGGTCCGATAATAGGGTGGCTTCCGGAGGATGACAATATCCGCGTATCCACCAGCAGGGGCGTACCTATTGTTATGAAGAAAGGCACGTACCTGGAGGCAGCTTTCATGGAGATTGCCAAGAAGGCCGTGCTTTGAGTTGCATACATTCATTCATAGAGAACAGAATCTCAGGCAAACCTGCGAACTGCGTTCGCTTCAGACAGTGCCTGAGATTTTTCATTGACGCAACCCGCTGAAAATACTATAATATTTGTATATGCTTTTAACTTTAATCGTTGATTGAGGAACAGTTTATATAGAGCCCGGGAGGCCGGGTGATCGAGCTTTGAAAACAGAATATAGTAAAGGAGGAGAGGCTGTATATGACACAAGTTATTACAGTTGTAGTTGGACTGGCGGCCCTTGTAATAGGGGTGCTGGCTGGATATATACTGCGCAAGTCAATTGGTGAAAAAACAATCGGAAATGCCGAGCTCAAGGCCAAGAATATGATACTTGATGCCGAGACGAGGGCAGAGACGATAAAGAAAGAAATGATTTTGGAGGCCAAAGAGGAATCACAGAAACAGAAGAACGAAGTAGAAAAGGAAATCAGGGAGAGAAGAAACGAAATCTCTAAGTGTGAGAGGAGATTAAATCAGAAAGAAGACTCAATAGATCGTAAACTGGAGAACATAGAGAAAAAAGAAGAAAGCATTACAAACAAAGAGAGAAGCATAGCCAACAAGCATCAGGAAGCCGAGAAGCTGGTTCACAGACAGCTCGAGGAACTGGAGAAAATTTCGGGCTACACTGTGGATGAGGCGAGAAAGATTATGCTTCAGAAGGTTGAGGTGGAGGCCAGAAGCGACGCGGCTGTACTCTACAAGGAGATTGAAACCAAGGCTAAGGATGAAGCTGACAGGAAAGCCAAGGAAATCATCACCGGAGCCATCCAGAGATGTGCGGCAGACCATGTTGCGGAGTCCACGGTATCCGTTGTGCCTCTTCCTAACGACGAGATGAAGGGAAGAATAATCGGACGTGAGGGAAGAAACATCAGAGCCATAGAAAATGCCACGGGAATAGATCTTATTATCGATGACACACCTGAAGCGGTTATTCTGTCGGGATTCGATCCGGTAAGAAGAGAGGTTGCCAGACTGGCTCTGGAGAAGCTCATAGTTGACGGAAGAATACATCCTGCCAGAATTGAGGAAATGGTCGAGAAGTCCGAGAGAGAGGTCAAGGCAATAATCAAGGATGCCGGAGAGCAGGCAACCTTCGAGACAGGTATTCACAACCTTCATCCTGAGCTGGTGAAGCTGCTGGGAAGACTGAAGTTCAGAACGTCCTACGGACAGAATGTGCTCAAGCATTCCGTTGAGGTGGCACACCTGGCGGGACTTATGGCCGGAGAGCTGGGACTGGATGTTACCCTGGCCAAGAGAGCCGGACTGCTCCATGATATAGGCAAGGCCCTGGATCATGAGAGAGAGGGTACACATGTGGATATAGGTATAGAAGTTCTCAGAAAGTACAAGGAGAATGAGGCTGTAATCAACGGAATGGCGGCACATCACGGAGATTACGAACCGAAATCCATAGAAGCGGTTCTCATAGCCGCAGCGGACGCGCTCAGTGCGGCCAGACCGGGAGCACGCCGTGAAACACTGGAAAGTTATATCAAGAGACTTCAGAAGCTTGAAGAAATTGCAAATACCACAGCAGGTGTTGAGAGATCCTACGCAATTCAGGCGGGCAGAGAGATAAGAATAATAGCTAAGCCTGATGAAGTGGGAGATGATGCTATAGCACTTCTGGCCAGAGATATTTCCAAGAAGATAGAATCCGAGCTTGAATATCCGGGTCAGATAAAGGTAAACGTTGTTCGCGAAACGCGAGCAATTGATTACGCAAAATAAGGAGTTTTTGGGGCAGCCGGAGGTTGCCCCATTTTAGATTATATAGAGATGATTTATCTTGATAACAGCGCTACAACTAAACAGTATGATGAAGTGATCGACCTTATGGTGGGATGCATGAAGGAAAATTTCGGCAACCCATCGTCGCTTTACGGCATAGGTCTGGATGCGGAGAAGCTCATCAAGAAAGCCCGCCGGCAGGTGGAGTATGCCATAGATGCAGGAGAGGGAAGGGCGGTATTCACCTCGGGAGGCACCGAGGCTGACAATATGGCTCTCTTCGGATCAGCGGATTCTCTCAGGAAGAGAGGAAACAAAATCGTCACCAGTGCGGTGGAGCATCCGGCGGTGCTTGAGTGCTGCTCCAGACTTGAGGAGAGAGGGTTCCGCGTGGTCAGAATCCCGGTGGACAGAAACTGTAATCCATCTCTGGATGCTGTAAGGGAAGCCGTGGACGAGGATACGATCCTCGTTTCATTCATGCAGGTGAACAATGAGGTTGGCACGGTAATGCCAATAGATGAAATAAGTGATATAATAGACGAAAACAAATCTCCGGGGCTTTTGCACACTGATGCGGTGCAGAGCTTCGGCAAAATCAGACTGCCGCAGTGTGCGGACCTGATCTCGGTCAGTGGTCACAAGATTCACGGGCCGAAGGGCTCGGGAGCTTTGTGGATGAGAAATGTGAACCGTCACGGCAGGAAGACGTCACTTCCTTCGTATATTGTGGGCGGCGGACAGGAATCGGGACTCAGGTCCGGGACTGAGAACGTGCCTGCCATAGCAGGTCTGGGACTTGCCGCAGAAATGAGCAGCAGAAATCTCAGGAAGGAAGCGGAGCGTCTGGCCGGAATGCGAGAAGCCATAATAGAGGAGCTCGAGGCCGGTCTTCCCGATGTTATACTCAACAGCCCGCGCATAAGCGGTGAGGAGCCCGGAATGTGCTGTCCGACGGTTATAAGCATGACATTCATGGGAACCAGAGGAGAAGTGCTTCTCCATGACCTGGAAAGAGACGGAATATATCTTTCCACCGGGTCGGCATGCTCATCTAACAAGAAGGGACAGAGCCACGTGCTCAAGGCGATGGGACTAAAGGACAAGGAAATAGAGGGAACGCTCAGGATAAGCCTGGGAAGGTTCAATACGATGGACGAGGTTGAATTCCTCACGGACAGAATCAAGACTGCGGTACGCAGGTTCAGGAAGCTGGGAAGCTTCAGATAGGAAACGCGATGACAGACGAACTTAACAGAGAACACATTTTAATAGTAAGATGCGGCGAGGTTGCTCTCAAGGGCATGAACAAGCCGTATTTCGAGAGAATGCTTCTGGAGAGAATCAGGAAGCTGCTCAAGAAATTCGACGGAGTGAGGGCCTACAGACACGAGGGCCTGATTTATGTCAGGGCGGACAAGGATATGAATCCGGGTGCCGAAGGAAGAGACAGGATAATCAGAGAAGTGGGCAAGGTCTTCGGAGTGGCATCCATAAGCCCGGCCAAGGAGTGCCTGAGCACCATGGAATCCATCGGCGAGACTGCTGTGGAGTACATGATGGAGGCCATAGAGGAGCGGGGCGTCAAAACCTTCAAGGTGGAGGCCAAGCGCGCTGACAAGAACTTTCCCGTGAAGTCTCCGGATATCGCCAGACAGATAGGTGCTGCCGTTCTTAAGGGGTGCAAAGTCCTCAAGGTGGATGTTCATAACCCGGATGTGCGGCTTTTCGTGGATGTGCGACATGATATGTCATATATATATCAGGACAAGATACCGGGCTTCGGAGGACTGCCGCTAGGAACGAACGGCAAGGGAATGACACTTCTGAGCGGAGGCATAGACTCACCTGTGGCCACATGGATGATGGCCAAGCGGGGAATGCTGATTGAGGCTGTACATTTTCACTCTTTCCCTTATACAAGCCAGAGGGCCAGGGAAAAGGTGGAGGAACTGGCCTCGCTTGTTGCAACGTACTGCGGCAGGTTCAAGATGCATGTCATAAACATTCTGCCTATACAGGAGCAGATTGTGGAGAACTGTCCGGAAGAGGAGACCACAATTCTGGTGAGACGATTTATGATGCGTATTGCACAGGAACTGGCTCGCGAGACAGAGTGCAATATGCTTATAACGGGAGAAAATCTGGGACAGGTTGCCAGCCAGACTGCTGAAGCTCTGACGGTTACAGACGCTTCGGTAAACATGCCGGTTATGAGACCTCTTATCGGTATGGACAAGGTTGACATAATGGATCTGGCCCGAGAGATAGGAACATACGAGAAATCAATTGAGCCTTATGAGGACTGCTGCACGGTATTCCTGCCGAAGCATCCGACAACGAAGCCTAAGCTTGAGCGGATACTGGAGTCGGAGAGCAGGCTGGACTGCGACAGACTCATAAGAGAAGCTGTTGAAAGCAGAGAAACTGTTAATATATATCCTGCGGAATAAATACGAAAGAGAGTAGATTATGACGAAAAAGATAATGCTTGGTAATGAAGCCTTTGCGAGGGGGGCCTGGGAGGCAGGAGTCAAGGTTGTGTCTTCGTATCCGGGAACTCCGAGCACAGAGGTTACCGAAAACGCTGCGAAATACGATGAGATTTACGTTGAATGGGCGCCTAACGAGAAGGTTGGAGTTGAAGTTGCCATGGGTGCGTCCGTCGGAGGTGTGCGTTCTCTCTCATGCATGAAGCATGTGGGACTCAACGTGGCTTCGGACCCTTTCTTCACGGCCGCTTATACAGGTGTGACGGGAGGAATGGTAGTTCTCGTTGCCGATGACAACGGATGCCACTCGAGTCAGAACGAGCAGGACTCCAGATATCACGGCAGAAGTGCGGGTGTTCCCGTGCTGGAGCCTTCCGATGCTCAGGAATGCTGTGATTTCATGAAGGAAGCCTATGAAATCAGTGAGAAGTATGACACGGTTGTGCTCATGAGAAGCGGAACCAGAATCTCTCATTCCAGAGGAATAGTTGAGCTGGGAGAGAGAAGGGAGAAGGAGACCATCCCTTACACCAAGAATATACAGAAATATGTGGCTATGCCTGCCATGGCCAGAAAGCTCCATGTGGCCCAGGAGAAGCGTCTGGCTGCCATTGAGGAGGACAGCGGCAGTCTGGGCCTCAACAGAGTTGAAAGAGGCGATGACAGCATAGGCATTATCACCGCGGGAATCTGCTACCAGTATGTCAAGGAGGCACTTCCTGAGGCTTCAGTGCTGAAGCTGGGAATGGTGAACCCGCTCCCTAAGAAGGAAATAGAGGAGTTCGCCGCATCTGTTGAGAAACTCTATATTATAGAGGAAGGCAATCCTTTCATCGAGGAACAGATAAGAGCAATGGGAATTTCCGTTGAGGGCGGCAAGGACATGTTCACTATTCAGGGTGAGTACAGTGCCAACATGATAAGAAAAGCTTTCGGCAGAGAGCTGCCTGAGAGCGCCGTTGAATCGGTGGATGACGCTCCGGGAAGACCGCCGCTCCTCTGTGCAGGATGTCCGCACAAGGGACTTTTCTATGTGCTCAGCAAGCTGAAGACTACGGTTCTGGGAGATATAGGCTGCTATACTCTGGCTGCACTGCCGCCTACATCGGCAATGGATACCACGCTCTGTATGGGCGCATCCATTACTATGGCACACGGCTTCGAGAAGGCAGTGGGAAGCAGCGAGAACACTGTGGCGGTTCTGGGAGATTCAACCTTCTTCCATTCGGGAATCACAGGGCTCATTAATATGAGCTATAACGGATCCAAAGGAACGGTTATAATTCTCGATAACAGAATTACGGGAATGACAGGCCACCAGGACAACCCTGAGAT
>JALFNS010000004.1 GCA_022773945.1 Clostridiales bacterium | reverse complement strand
AGGCATATGCCTTTGCGTTTACCGTTTCTCAGGGTTATATTGATGAAGGCTCCGTGTATCGGCAGCCAGCCTCTCTCCATCATGATAACGTTATGTATGGTGAGAACCATCTTCTTCATGTATCCGAAGTATTCTATCTTCTCGTTTGATGAGACACTTCCCACCCATAAATCCTCATCCCTGTCGTGGTAGAAGGTGCACTTGCCTTCCCCGTCAGGGTTGCCGAAGAGAACTATGCCGTCAGGCTTCCTTGCCGCTTCCTCGCCTGTAGCGATTTCGAAAAGATTGGCGCAGGAAACTCCGTTGGCCATGTAATCCCTGTGGAAGCAAATGTATATGAGCAGACTTCCCACCTTGGCCGGGTAGCAGAAATATTCATTGGTATCCCCGCTGAAGGTGTAGGCCGGATTCTTCCCCGTCTCCGTAAACATGCCTTCCCTTTTGTTCGATCTCGGATGGAGAATCATAGGTGTTCGCAGCATGATGGAGTCAATGAACATTATATCGTTCAGGAAGGAGTACCTCTCGCTGAGACCTTCCACCTTGTGTCTGTAACAGGCAATCGCCGCATTGGTTCCCGCCGTCTGCTGACGGAAAATCTGGTTTTTGCTGCCTTTGAGCGTCTGCTCCAGCGTACGGAAGGTCTCCCGCACCAGGTTGTTAAAGGACGAATCCTGCACCACGAAGGCTGTTGATTCCAGGTTGCTCAATCTGTTTGTGGTTATGGAATATCTCTCGTGATCCTTCCAGAAGTCGAAGAAGCCTTCAACAAAATCCAGGAACATGCCTGTGTTCTCCAGATAGGGATTATCGATTTCATCGATTCCGAACACGAGAGCCATTCTGGACACACTGCAGATTTCCTCCACCGCTTCCTCAACGGTCTTGCCCGCCAGAGCCCACGCGTGAAGGTCCCTGTCTCTATCCCTTATGTATTCCATGTATCTCACCATAAGGAGCTTGAATTCCTCAGTCCTGATAAGACCGGACTTGGTCTCGGGACAGGCCATGTCAAAATTGATGATAGCTATGTCGTCTGTCAGATAGAATTTTTCTTTCATGCCGCAATCTCCTTAAATGAATGTATTTACGTTCATTCTACTTCAGATCGGCATCAATTTCAAACCTTATTATACTTTTAAACAGATCTCCGTCTATGGAGATATCCAGCCTGCCGTCCTGAGCCTTTGCCAGGTCTCCGCTTATACTCAGACCCAGACCGCTTCCCTCTGTGCTCCGCGACTCATCCCCTCTGACGAACCTCTCCATGAGCTCATCGGGAGATATGTCCAGCTCCCCTGCCGAAACGTTCTTGAAGGAAATGCAGCCGTAATCGCCTTCTCTGTAAATCTCCATGTACACCCGGGTTCCCGGTTGGGCATACTTGCAGATGTTGTTCATCAGGTTGTCAATTATGCGCCAGGAATGCTCTCCGTCGGCCAGCACCCTCACATCTTCTTCCGGCAGCTTCACCACGGGAGTCAGATTCAGCTTCTTCATCTTCTCCTCGTACTCTCCCAGAGCCTGATCCAGCATCGTCTTCAGATCACAGCTTCTCCGTTCGACAGTGATGTTGCCCGTGCTGATTTTTGACGCCTCCACAATGTCGGATGTCAGCTTCTTGAGCCGGGCCGCATTGGCCGATATCGTCTCGATATACTCCTTCGCTCTGTCGCTTCCCTGCTCCTCGCCGGCCAGAAGCTCCGTGTAGTTGATTATGGACGTGAGAGGCGTTTTGATGTCGTGAGACACATTGGTGATAAGCTCCGTCTTCATACGCTCACTCTTCATCTTCTCCTCAACGGCCGCATCCACAGCCCTGCTTATATCATTGACAGTCTCCGCATGCTCCCTGAGAACGGGACACATCTTCCTCGTGTCAATCTCGTGGGAAGTGTCGCCGCCCCTTACAGCCCGGGCGCCGTCGGTTATTCTGTTCATCATAATGGCCAGATACCATATTGCAGCCAGAAGGAGTATGCCGCATATTAAAGCGATGCCGGCAGCCTCCCCGTAGCTTGCAACGGAGATAACCATAAATGCTACACATATTACAAGCGCCGACGGCACAACAATCTTCCACACATCCGGCAGGTGCCTGAAGCCCTCACGCAAAACCCTCAGCACTCTGTAAATGACCGTGGATTCAATGAGAACGCCTCCCCTGACCTGGCCTGTAATTCCTATGAGCCACAGGAGAAAGACTGCGGTGCAGAAGGTTCCGACCACCAGAAGGTATAGGATTGACATGATAAGGCTGTATTCATACTCCTTAACCATGTTAACGGCGAGAAAGATTACAATGAATGCCGCCACCGTATAGAGATCTGCAGGCACCTTCCTGAAATACATACCCGTTCCTCTTATGATAAGAACAATTCCCCCTATGACAAGTATGGCCAGCGCCAGCGCGATTGAAGGTATCACATACCTGAGATTATATGCTCTGTTAATCCATGTGACGGATGCCGCCGCTTCCCGTCCGTCCTTGAGATATGCCTTGACTGTCACTTCCTCATCGTCATATCCGCCGTAGGCATAATCCGATGAACACAGATACTTCTCCTCTTTGTCGTAATTTCCCTTTAGGGTTTTGCCGTTGACCTTAACGATGAAGTCATAGTCCTCATCCTCGAAGGCATACCTGCTGATGCTGACATCTGTATTTCCCTTATCATCTTCTTCAAAATGCACGTTCATATTAAGGAAATCGTAGGCTCTGTCAATGGCATTGTCACTGAGGATGCTCTCCCTGAAATAGGCTCTGCTCTCATCATAGGCACCGTGAATTCCCATATAAACCGTCAGACAACCGGTTACCACGGTGCAGGCCGCCATCAGGGATGTGGCGATAATGATTATTACTCGACTTAATTTGCTCATCTATAACTTACCCCCTTCAAACTTGTAGCCCTGCCCCCATACAGCCTTGATATATCTCGGCTCCGCAGGGTTCACTTCAGTTTTCTCACGGAGGTGTCTGACATGCACGGATACAGTGCTTTCACTTCCCACGGGATCTTCTCCCCAGACTTCTCTGTAGATTTCCCTGAGGGAGAAGACTTTGCCGGGTGAAGACATCAAAAGACGGAGAATGGCATATTCCTTCGGCGTGAGGTCAGCCTCTTCCCCGTCAACTTTCACTTTCTTTTCTCTGTCGTTGATGGATATTCCGCCGATAATGATTTCATCCTTTTCCTGCATACTTCCCTGAAGTGCGTATCTCCTCAGATTCGACCTGACTCTGGCCGCCGTCTCCACCATATTAAATGGTTTGGTGACATAATCGTCCGCACCCAGATTCAGTCCCAGGATTTTATCCTGATCTTCGGATTTGGCACTGAGAAAGATTACGGGCATATCGTAGCTGCGGCGAATTTCTCTCAGTGTTTCGATTCCGTCCATAACAGGCATCATGATATCGAGAAGCACCAGATCTATCCTCTCTTCTCCGATAATATCCAGAGCTTCTCTTCCATTGAAAGCAACTCTCGTCTCATATCCTTCTGCAGAAAGATAGATTTCAAGAGATTTCGCTATGTCCTTTTCGTCGTCGCAAATAAGTATTCTTGCCATGTCATTTCCTCCGAAATCATTATCTCACTACAGGCTTTAAGAAAAAAGTACCGTACATATTAAGATTCTATTAATATTTTGCCTTCCTCGTCTACTCCTATTACCTTCTCTCCTTCTTTTCTGAGATATTTGATATACTCGATTTCCTCGCTTCCGATTACCTCTCCCGGGCAGATGAGGGGTATTCCCGGCGGGTACGGAATTACGGAGGATGCACACACCTTGCCTGCAGCCTTATCGAGACTTACACTCTTCCTTCTCCGCGGCACCGGGTGAAGCTCTCTCTTCTTCGTCCACAGAGAAGTCTCCTCAAGCTCCTTGTTCTGAAGCTCTTCGCACATGCTTCGTCCGGCCGCAATATCCTTAAGAGCTTCATAGAGAGCTGCGAAGTCGCTGCGTCTGTTTCCTATGCCCGTCATACACATTACAATATTGCCTGTAATAAGCTCAGGGAATATTCCGCGACGGTTCAGCTCCTCCTCCAGCTCCAATCCGTTAAGCCCGAGAAGGCTCATGTCCAGATTTATCTTGGTCGAATCGAACATATCCGTCTTCATTATTCTGAGCCCTTCTATGTTCGATGCATTATCATAAAACCGGTCCAGATTCTTCTTCCAGCCTTTGAAAAGGCGTCTGCCTCTGCCCGCTATTATATCCGCATTGATATCCAGAGATGCCATAAGCAGATATGAAGGGCTGGTGCTCTCAACGGCCTGAAGCTTGTCCTCCAGAAGTGCCTTGTCCACTCTCTCCGACATGACGTTGAGCACCGCACTCTGGGTCAGAGACGCCAGCGTCTTATGGGTGCTGTTGATTACAATATCAGCTCCCGATTCTTCAGCTGAAGGCGGCAGGAATTTACCGCAGTATTTCCTGAACATCTTCAGATGAGCACCGTGAGCCTGATCCACTATAAGCGTGACATTGTGTCTGTGACATATCTCGCTTATGGCTTTAATATCGCTGCAGATGCCGTAATAGTTGGGGCTGGGCAGTATGACTGCCGTCGCCTCCTTGTTCTCCACTATGAGCCGCTTTATCTCTTCCGGGCTTACCGGCCCCATGATGCCGTACTCCTCCACACTCTCAGGGTATGCATAGATCGGTTCTATATTACCCAGCGTCAGCGCATTGAACACGGACTTGTGACAGTTTCTTGCCATGATAAGCTTGCTGCCTTCGGGCACCGAGGCCATAACAGCCGCCAGTATTCCGCAGCTCGTTCCGTTGACGAGAAGATAGGACTTCTCAGATTTATATAGCTTCTTGTACTTATCAGCCGTCTCTCTGATTATGCTCTCCGTCTGAAACAGATTGTCGGCTCCCGGAATCTCGGTAATGTCGTAGTCCGCAATACCCTTCATGAAATTCCTGTAGCCGTTTCTTCTGAAAAACCGCGCTCCCTTATGCCCCGGCATATGAAATGACACAGGAGATTTCGCCGCATGATCCTTCAGAAATCCGAAAACACCCTTCTCTGTCATTGACTAACACTCCCATTCCATCATATCAGCAAGCCACGTCAGAGCCGCTTCTACCATCATAGGGCACTTGGTGGACTTGGCACCCGGGTCGTCGCCCAGAAGCTCATTGCACATGGTGCTTCCGAATACGCCTTCGAACCATTCGACAAACTCCATATCCATTCCCTTCTTGGCCTCATCTCTGTTCGCCAGATACATTACGGCCAGACCTGCCGTCACGACACCGCAGGTGCCGCCGCATCTGGCCCCGTCGCAAAGTCCTTCGGAAGCCGCTATCAGCTCAGGGCTGTCCATCTCCATCATTTCCAGACATATCTCGGTTATAATCTGGCTGCAGCAGTAACCTTTAAGCTTAAGTTCAAACAGTCTTTCTTCCATGGTAAACACTCTCTTTTCGTCATCAGTCAGTTTATTTATATACAGTATGTTAACACAAAAAGTCACCCTCGGGCAACAATGCCGCGAGGGTGACTCAAATATCAGATTTAACTAGGTTTCGAATAGGACTTCCCGCCGTTTATTTGTTAAGTGGAGGGAAGAGTTCGTCGAATGATTTCTCACCAGGCTTCAGAGTTCTAACAGCTGATACAACGCCTCTCTTTCTCTGAATCCAGTAAACGATCATAGGAATTACTACTGCGGAAGTAGCAATTGAGAATATTACGATACCGCCGCCTGCATCTCCTGAAGGATCGATGATGTCTCCGAAGGCCAGCATGATGAGGCAGATAAGTTGAGCTATCATGGCGAACCATGGTACCCATGAAAGTCCAGGCTTAACTCTTGCCTTCAGGCAGGTCTCAGGATCATATCCACGCTGCTTGAGTCTGCTTCTGAATCTCTTCTGTGAGAGAATGATTCCAACCCATGCGAGAGTTCCTGTGAATCCTGACATGGAGAGCAGTGAACCGTAGAGGTTCGCCAGGAATCCGGTAAGCTCGGAGATGAGTCCGATTACCAGTACAACCCACATGAATGCCAGTGTGAAGAGTACGGCATTTCTAGGAGCCTGCTGCTTGCTCAGTCTGGAGAGGAACTTAGGTGCGAGACCTTCGATTGACAGACCGTACATACATCTAACTGTTCCGTAGAATCCTGTGTTAGCGCATGAGAATGCAGCTACGAGTACTACAGCCAGGAAGATATAGAAGAACGGTGTCAGTCCGTATGCAGCCATGATGTCTGCGAATACCGGTCTCTCATCTGTTGCCAGTGAAGTAGGGTATACCAGCAGTACGAGCAGTATAGGGAGCAGGTACAGGAGAACGATACGGTAAGTAACGCTTCTGCATGCCTTAGGTACCGATTCGTCAGGGTTCTGTGACTCTGCAGCCGCCAGACCTACGATTTCTGTACCCTGGAATGTTACCAGTACTACTACCATCATTACTACTACGATAGCGAATCCGTTAGGGAACATGTCTCCGTAGATTCCAACGCCGGAACCGAAGTTAACGCTCATTCCCAGGAATCCATCCTTAACTGCCTCGTTGGAAACCGTTGTCAGGGTTCCGTCCGGGTTGCCCCACAGGCCAATCCAGATACCGAATGCCAGCAGGATGAAGAGAATGATAACGCAAACCTTGGTAATAGCGAGTCCTGATTCAATCTTGGCGAATATATCAACAGCACAGCAGTTGATTATTGTAAGTGCCAGCATGGTTCCTACTGCGAATGCCACATATGCTACAGGACTTGTATTGCCTGTAAGCGCCTGCAATGCGTAGGATACCGCGATTGCCTCTGATGGGCAGTAGCATACCCAGTTGAACCAGAATGACCATCCCATACCTACCGATAGCGTAGGTCCTAGGAATTCATTGGTATATGCTACGAAAGAACCTTCTCGTGGGACGTTAACAAGTAATTCCGCATAAGCGATCATAAGTCCGAATACAATTACACCCACAACAAGGAATGCGAAGAATACTGATGGTCCCATAATCTGGATACACCAGCCTACTCCTAAGAAGTAACAGGATCCGATAACTCCTCCCAGGCCTATGAATGCGACCTGCCATCCTTTAATACCTCTCTTAAGTTCCTGTCCGCCGTCATTAGCAACAACTTTGTTTTCTTCTGACATATAAGACCTCCTCAAAAAAGTAACCACATATAGAAATAACGTAAAGTTATACCGAACTAAATAAAAAACCACGCAAAATCACTCCTGCGTGGCACCATCAAGTGAACAAATCTGCTTTCTTCACGGTTTCCATGTAAGTTTCATTACATCGGGCTACAGCCATCTCCGGCGATACGGACCTGCCCGGTCACCGGAGCCTAACCGGCTCTAACCTCTTCAAAGATCAGTTTCAGTCTGTCCTTCTCCGGATTGACAAGAACCTTGTCCATCCTGTATCTCCTTCCCATGGCACTGTAAATCATGTCACAGTACTCATCCTCCAGAGAGTAGAAAAAAACTTCTCTCGTGTATTTAATTACTCCAATGTTTTTACTTTTGTCATACAAGGTTCGTTCCATCGTGGTAAGAACCTCCGAAGCCGCCACCTCGATGCTGCTGCATCCCACGGACACATTCACATTCCTGGGGCCTTTGCCCGTCATCTTCTTGAGAAGGGCCGCGAAACCTCTCTTGATTTCGTCTTCCTTGGCTCTCGGGTTCTCCTCCGTCAGGGAATCCGCCTTGTACTTCTGATGATATATAGCCTCCGCCTGCTCCTCCAGAGTGGTCAGAAGCTCGTCTATGTCAACGGGCTTGGTAATGTACTTATCAATTCCCGCATCAACCGCATTTATTATGGAACCGCTGTCAGTGAGCGCCGAAATCACTATAACCGCCAGCTTCTCGTCACCGCATTCTCTGCGTATGTTCTCTATGAGCTCCGTGCCGCTCATGTTCGGCATGAGCATGTCTACGAGAATGATGTCCGGTTTGTGCTTCCTGTAGAGTTCCAGTCCCTCTCTTCCGTCCGCTCCGGCAAACACTCTGCCCGACCGCCTCTTGAGAACCGATACGAGAGCTTCTCTGGCCGTCTCGTCATCCTCAACGCACATCACCTTCATACGTCTCAAATACAGACTGTCGCTCATATCTCACCTATATAAACGATTTTATCAGAGCCAGCACTGCTGTCATTCCCAGAACGCCCACGGCCATACTGATGCCTTCCTTAACAGAATGTCTGCGCACTCTCAGAATGGCATAACATCCTATGGCTATCACAAGGGCTCCGATTAACATCAGCAATGTTGTGTTGTTCATAACTAGCAATTCCTAACAATTTGTTTTATTAATAATGTTATTATAACAATTTGAAATCGAATTGCAACCACTTTTATAAATTTTCACTCTTTTGTCTTGAGCTGAGTTTTTTAGGAATGGTTACCGTACAGCGCGCTCCGGAGCTCGTGTTCTCGATGGCGATGGTACCCTTCATGCGCTTCTCTATAATATTCCTGCAGATATAAAGCCCCAGCCCGGTTCCTTCCTTGTCCTTGGTCGTGAAGTAAGGCTCAAAAGCGTTGCTTGCCACATATGACGGCATTCCGGTACCGTTGTCATTGATACGTATACGTATAATATCCCCGTAGCAGCCCGCATCTATATCGATCTGCCGCCCTGTAGTCCTGGCGGCCACCACAGCATCTCTCGCGTTGTCAAGTATGTTGAATATGACATGCTGAAGCTCGTTGCCGTAGCCCCAGGCCGTCATATCTCCCGTATATTCCTGGGTTATTAGAACCTTCTTCTGGGCCAGATTTTCCTCCATGAGGGATATGGCGCCTTCAACGCATTCCCGCACGTTATACTCGCTCATCTTGTCATCCGAAGGCTTGAGGAATCCGGAGAAATCGCTTATGGTTGACGCCATCTTGTCTGTTATGTTCTCTATCTTGTTTACGCTGGTTTTAAGTGTTTTCTCATCAAGCTCCCCGAACTTGTAGCTGTCCGCCAGATTTGCCAGTATGAGGTTTATCGTGTTAAGCGGCTGCTTCCACTGGTGTGCGACATTTCCCACCATTTCTCCCACACTGGATCTTCTGAACTGATATGCCAGGAGTATATCCTTCTCCATATTTTCCTGCTCCAGAGCGTCCTCTCTCTTGACGAAATACATGGAGAAACCTATCAGGAATATGAGCAGAAGCACTCCCAGAAGCAGTGCCACTCCGGTCAGAACTATACCAGTGCTCTCCAGAGACATGTACACCTCATCCTGCGGCTGAGTCGTAGCCACAATCCAGCCGTTCTCCATGGCCGCATATCCGGTCACGAATCTCTCCCCTGAGGCCTCGTAGCTGAACACACCCGATGTGCCTATCCTGTTCTCCTTTAAGGCCTTTGCGAGGGCATCGGTCTGCTCTTTCTCCGTATCAGGCGTTATAACATAGCCATAGTCGCTGTCAAATATGGCCGCATTGCTGTTCTCGTACAGTTTCAGCTCCTCCATGAGCTTCTTGGTATCGTCCGCCACTATATCGGAACCTGCCACTCCCACAAACCTGTCGCCGATATATACGGCCCTCGAATAGGAAAACAGGTTCTCATTAACATCGTCATCGTAATAGAGACCGGTCCATACGCCCTCACCTTTATTGTCTCTGGCCTTGAAATAGTAGGCCATACTATCCAGATCCTCGTTGTTGAGGTCTTTTTTCTTCTTCGCCGGATCCACATAAAGCTGCGTCACCATGCCCTTGTTATCCGACTGAAACCATACTTCCACCGGAGATTCCGTCAAATCCGGGGCCATTACCAGATAAAGGCTGTGAGCATTGTTGGACGTTTCCAGACAGTTTCTGATATACTCCTCCTGGCTCTCGATAAATGCCCTCACGTAAATCTCACTCTTGCTGCTGTTAAGCATATCTTCGCTGAGCTCGGTTTCCGCGTTGGCCAGAATCGAATCCACCAGCCCCACCATATGATTGAGATGTGCACTCACCTCGTAGGCGTTCTTCTCCGCACTGCGCTGGAGTTTGTCGTCTATCTCGGCCACCAGGTAGTCACTGCTCTTCTGTATTGACAGCACTCCCGCCATTGACGTCATGCAAAGGCAGAAGGCCAGTATTATAGCTGCGATTTTAATCCTTGAATTCTTCATGTTTCGTCCCTTTTCCGTACAGTAGTACTTTATATCTTTTTCACGCTCCTTTCAAGACAGAAGACGAATAATTTCGGGTCACTCTAAATACCTGTTGTACATAGAGTCGCATTAATTCCAGAATTTCTGACAAAAACAACAAAATCTATACCCTTCTTGTCAGAGCGCCGGTCCAGGTTCCGCTGAATTCTGACAAGATTCTGCTGATAAGTGGATGCTTTGTCAGAACAGCAGGGGGCAACAGAGCAGATTCTTCCCAACCCTCTCTCGATTTATCTTTAAACACTTACACAGGTTGGGTTTTCTGACAAGGTATATTCCAGTTCAGCGGTTCTTGTCAGAAAATCCCTCAGCTTAGTCACAGAGTCTGACAAAATATTTGTGAGGACAAGGATTTTGTCAGAAATCGTCGGGATAAATTTCCACCCCACAAGGTTTTAGAGTGAGACAGAAATAATGGCAAAGTCATGTTGTAAAAGTCTAAATTTTCTGTTAAAATTGCCATAACATTTTACCCCCATCATTTATCAAAGGAGGTTTTTCATGAAAAGAAAATTCAAATGGTTTATCGCTCTTGTGGCCCTTATGGCCGCCCTGTCTCTTACCGCATGCGGCGACAATGAGGAGGCTGCTGTAGATGACACTCAGGATTCAACCTGGGCCGACCGCTACGAAACACTTCTGGAAGCCGGTGATGCCAGAGACAATGCCGACTATGACAGCCTGAAAGCAGAGCTTGATGACATAAGAGCCGCAAGCGGCGCCACTTATGTATATGTTCTGACGCCGGGTACGGACGGAACACCGGACATTAATGCCGAATCCGGTGAGGAAGGACATTATCTCATAACAGTTGACGGTTCGGAGGAACCTGACGACTGGGCAGTGGATTACGGCTGGGAAATCCAGTTCACTGAAGCCTGGGAAGGAACGCCTGCCGCAGCCAGATCAGCATGGAACGACAGCGACACTGAACAGTGCTGGTCCGCTTTCGCTCCTGTCTATGACAGCAACGGCACGGTAGTATGTATCCTGGGAATCGATTATCCTTGTACGGAAGTCATCGCAGAATATCCTGAATGGAACCGTGACTCCGACAGCTGGAACGGATTCGAGGACGAAATCGATGCAGACATCCCGACCGAAGTGCAGGAGATGATGGATCTCACCATCGAGCTGGCAACCAAGTATGCAGACCAGCTCAGCAATGCTAATTAAAAAAAACAGGGGCTGTCGCAATAGCGACAGCCCCTGTCAGTTCAAAGCTTACAGATCTATGTTTGCAGCCTCGCCGCCCTTCTTCTTAACGAAGATCTTGGCGCCTATGAAGATGCATGTGTAGCAGATAGCGCATACGAGGATTCCAAGTCTCTCGCCCGGATCCACGAGTGTTGCCACCAGCATGAGTGCGAAGGCTATAACGCCCAGTATCGGTACCAGCGGGAAGAGAGGAGTCTTGTACGGCAGATCCTCAACCTTGCCGCCCTCGGCAATGTAGCGTTTTCTGAATCTGTACTGGTCAATACATATTACGGAGTACATGAAGATGTTACCGCCGCCGATGAAGTATACGATGAAGAGGTAAACAGTGTCCTCAGCAACGAACTCAGCGATGATAGCCAGCATTCCGAAGATCATTGATACGAGCAGAGCTCTTACAGGAACGCCCTTCTTGCTTGTCTTAGCGAAGAACTTAGGAGCCTGTCCGAACTTAGCCATTGACCAGAGGTATCTGGCGCATCCGTATACGAAGTAGTTACCTGATGTCAGTGCCGATGTGAGTACTACGATGTTAACTACCAGTGCCGCACCGTTAAGTCCTGCATTTCTGAAGATGTATACGAACGGTGATCCCAGTACGTCAGCCTGGTCTGCAGGAAGCAGCAGACAAACGATTACGATGCAGAGAACTACTGCAGCGATGAGGACAGCTATAGTCGTATTGATAGCCTTACCCATCTTCTTCTCGTCCTCAAGCTCACCTGCCGTTGAAGCTACGATCTCAGTTCCCGCATAAGCGTAGAAGGCTGTAAGAACGCAGCCGCATATAGCGAGCAGACTTACATTCTCTCCCAGAAGGCTCTCTGAACCTACTGCAGTTCCTTCACTTCCGAATCCGCCGAATGCCATGGCAGCACCTACGATGATGAATGCCACGATCATGAGAATCTTGATTGTTGAAGCCCAGAAGGAAATGTTTCCGAAGAGCTTGGCATCAAGAAGGTTTACTCCGAAGAGTACAACTGCGAAAACAATAATCCACATCCACGTAGGTGAGTTAGGAATGATATCTCTCATGATGATTGCACTTGCAACTACCTGTGCAGATATTGTGGCAGCTCCGCCAACCCAGTTAACCCAGCCGATGGTGAAACCCATAGCAGGTCCGATGAACTCTGTGGTATAAGCCTGCAGTGAACCTGCAACAGGCATTGCTGCTGACATTTCACCGAGACAGCATGTCATAAGCCATGCTATCACACCACCTATGATGTAGAGAAGTATCGCGCCGACAGGACCTGCTGTCGCCAGAACGTCTCCTGAACTGAGGAACAGACCTGTACCAATTGTTCCTCCCACACCGGTCATTACCGCAGCCTTCATTTTCATGCTACGATTCAGACCGGTACTTTTTGACATGACTCTTTCGATACATGCCGGTTTCTTACTTTCCATAAAAATACCTCCTGTATAGTGATAATTTAATTAAAAACATCTTTAAGACAGTCAACATGCTTGCCTCTGATTCCCGTCACGCTTCCGCTGTGATAGAGAGAACTGATGACAGCCTCCTCCACCGCCTCAACGGCAGCCTCGAAGACCTTGTCGATGGCGTTTTCGGACAAGGTCCTGAGGTCCGTGAAATCTCCTGCATAGTGACTGATTCTGTTGCCCGACGAGAATGCCACGGCTATGTCACCGCTTCCCGTTCCCATGAAGGAACCCACTCTGCCCAGACCGGCGGAAGCACGGGATGCCGTTCTCTCAAGCTGACGGCTGTCCATAGGAATATCCGTTCCGATTATGATAATCGTGGAGCCTTTATCCCCGTCTCCCATAATTCCGTCTGCAGAAGGAACCCGCATTCCGTCGATTCGCAGATTTCCCGCAACTCCGAAATTCGAAAGAACCAGAGCGCCCAGACAGTATTCCCTGCCGTCAAATTCGAGAACCCTGGACGCGGAGCCTATGCCACCTTTGAGGGACATGCATATCATACCTGTACCCGCACCCACGTCTCCTTCTTCAAAGTCCTCAGATGCATTGTCCAGAGCCTGACGCACATGCTCCTCCTTAACGTGCATTCCTCTTATATCATTAAGCTCGCCGTCATTGCACTCCATGGCAAGACAGTTGACCGTTCCTGTCGAAACTCCTATATCCTCATTCTCTTCGAGCATATATCTTATCAGGGCGTCAACCGCCCTTCCCACACCGAAGGTGTTGGTGAGTGCCACAGGCGCTTCTATTGTTCCCAGCTCCTTGACCTGCACCAGACCCGCACTCTTGCCGAAGCCGTTTATCACGGCAACGCCCGCGGCGACCTTCTCTCTGAAGAGATTGCCTTCTGCGGGAATAAGTGCCGTCACACCTGTATGGATATCCCTCTCCGGATCACGCAGTGTCACATGACCCACTCTGACACCCGGCACATCTGTAATCAGATTGCGGGGGCCTTTGCGAAACTTGCTTTTTATTGAAACTATGCTGTTATCAGGCAGTCCCATAAATCCTCCCTTCAGATTTCAAGAAGAAACTTCTTGGCCGTCATGAAATCGTCAATGTCAGCAGCCTGATACTCCACACATCCTGTCGATTTCAGAACAGCTCCCGGATAAGCGGAGGCCTCTCTGGCCTTGGAGGCCTCTGCATAATTGATTTCCAGAAGCAGCTTGCATTCGCGGGGAACAGGCTTAACAGGCAGACCTGCAATGGCCTCCCTGACCCGGGTGTATATTTCCTCGCGAACATCCTGAGGATGTCTGTTATAGGTAGAATTACCTGTACATGTCTTCGTCACCACACTCATTATTCCCGGATACTCCTCAGCAGCGGAGGTGCAGGTGCACTCATCGCCCGAAATGAGGAGAGACGGAACTCCCAGGCTGTCGGCATATATGGAATTCAAAGTGAATTCAGACGCAATCCTGCCGTCAACCTTTATGGACAGGAAATCTCTCTCAACTGTGTGAGCCAGAGGACTTCCTCCCGTCCCCGCTCCTGCGTGGTAACCTATATAAACGATGCCGTCAAAGCTCTCATCAAGTCCGCCCATCATGCCTTCCACGGAACATCTCCAGCCTCTGATAAGCTGAGTTCCCTGAGGAAGCCCGTCAATATCGATATTCAGGGCGCTGCCGTGAGCATCCTTGACAACAACCTCACATCCCATATCCAGGGCGGCTCTGCATGCCGCTGCGGTTTCCTCCGTCATGCGTCTGCAGGCGGCTTCATAGCCTTCTCCGCCGTATTCCGTCTCGGACCAGGCGGTAACACCTGTTATCCCCTCTATGTCCGAACTGATAAAAATCTTCATTCCAGCACCTTATCCTATAATTTTCTCAATCACATATGTGTAAAGATCCGGCAGAACATTGAAGTTGAAGTCCTTTTCCAGTCTTTCTGTGTACTTGTGCATGTCCTTGCCTGCGCATCCGAGAACCATGCCCGGAACCTTGAATTTCTTGAGAGCTTCCGTCGGGAACATGTACATGGAGTTGCTCCCCACCAGATTCTCGAAGAGAGTATCGAAGTCAAGCCCGTCTGCCAGCCATGTGTAGCACATGTCGGAGATGCCGTAATACTCGCTGCTCTCCATCTTCACTCCGTACTTGTCAGCCGCATATGCCATGACATCATCTATACACTCCATCATTCTGGCCGTATCGGCATCACTTCTGTCCAGATTCACGTCCGGATAGTAAGGCGGTATGATCGAAACGATAATCTTAGGGTTCTTGTCGCTGCACATATCGGCCAGATGCTTCACAAGTCTGACGGAAGCATCCTGCATCTCAGGGTTCTCCTTCATGTACATGTCCAGAGTCTCTGCCACGTGAGCAGCCAGATCTCCCTCGTATTCCGCTTCTACAGCCTTGTAGAGCTCGCTGTATGTCATGACGCAGGTCTGCGGCATATAGTATTCCGGCTTTCTTCCCGCAAAGGCCTCAAAACCCTTAGCCTTGCTTTCGATGAGAGCCTTCGTGTTCTCAAAGGCCTCTTCAGCAACCTTCTTGAGTTTCTCCATAAGCTCTTCAGGATTGAGGTCAATTGTAGCTATATTATAGTAGGAAGCCGCGTAGAGAGTCGTGGACAGAGAATAGTTCTCCTTCATATCCTGCTGCTTGAGACCGCATGGCAGTGATGTGGCCACGCCGTTGTTCTTCTGACAGAATTCCGGATTCTCAGCCATAATCCTGTAAACCTCACCTGAGAGAAGATTGGCGTCCAGACCGAGAAGCGGCTCCTCACCGTGAGTGGTCTTGCCCACGCACAGGAACATAGGCATAACCTTGCCTGCATTACCGTACTGAATGTACTTTATGCCTTCCTTCTGTCCGTCTACCAGATATCCCTCCATGAGGAGCATGCATCTGTACTTCAGTCCCTTCTTCTCCGCAAAGTCCGTGAAGAAAGGTACCGCCGCGAGCATTCCCTCTGAATTTGTCTCCTCTCCGCATACAGCCACATAGAGAAGATTACCCTTGAGCTTCATGTTCTCCGAATAGTATCTGAGAAGCTCTATGCTGGCAGCGTGACCGTATTTCATGTCCAGAGTTCCTCTGCCGAAATAGTAGTCGCCGCTCTCGTAGTCCTTCCTGACTTCGTCACTTACAGGAAGCTCGATAATTCTCTCTGTTATGGCGTCCATATCGAATGCTATGTCCTTGAGGACTCCGTACTCTTCAACATCAACAACATCGTAATGTCCCGTGAGTATTACCGTGTCTTCAGTCTTCTCGGGAGCTTCCAGATAAGCAGCCACGAGAACACGGTCAAAAGGATCGCCTTCAATAGGAATTCTCATTAGATTCCCGCCGTTGGCAGCGAAGTACGGAATCTCCCCGAGCATCTCATATATTTTATCCGCCGCCAGCACTTCATCCTCTGTGCCGGAAATGCTCGGAACGGCAACGAGTTCTTTCAGATTATTATAAATTTTTTCACTGTCAGGCATAAGAAACCTCCCGCATATTTATCAAATAATTATAATATATATAGAATACACTTTATTCCAATGAAAAGCAAGTTCTGTGCCATATTTGAGACGGTTAGTTTTCAAGGAGTTTAGCCGTTGACAGTCTTCACACACCGGTTGTGTCAAAATCTGTTTTTTTACGGTAAAAATACTCCGCGTTGACAAAGCTTGCTTCCCTGTCTGATAATTAAGTATATACATTGTTTATACTTTAGTAACGGAGGAGTATTAAAGGAAATGAGTAAGGAAATATTCACCAACGCCAAAATATATGTGGACAGAAATCATTTCGAAGAAGCCATGTGCGTTGAAGACGGCATAATTAAGGAAGTCGGCAGAACCGAAGACCTGCTCAGCCGTGCAGGAAGCGGCTGCCATGTCACCGACTGTGAGGGCAGAACCATTGTCCCCGGAATGAACGACAGTCATCTTCATCTGATGCAGTACGGCGAAACGCTCAATCAGGCCTGTATAGAGGGCGCCCGCTCCATTAACGAGCTCATAGACATATGCAGGAAGTTTATCAAGGAACATCCCGACAAGGCCGCCAGGGGCGTTCACTCCATTGGATGGAATCAGGATTCCTTCGAGGATTCTTCAAGGCTCCCCGGTAAGGAGGATCTGGACCGCATATCCCGCGACGTTCCCGTCGTTCTGGAGAGAGTCTGCGGACACATAGCTTCCGTCAACAGTCGCGCCCTGGAAGCCATGGGCATAGACTCTGCCGGCCACGATGGCATTATGAGAGGAGACATGGTGGTAACGGCCAAGGAAACCGTTCCTGATTTCACCATGGCCGAGAAGCGCTCCATAATGATTGAAACCATGAAAAAGGCCGCCTCTATGGGTGTCACCTCGGTGCAGAGCAATGATATAGGCGCGGACTTTGACGACGACAGTGAGGCTTTCGCCATGATCGGCGACATCTATGACAAGGATGAGGCCGTCATCAGATATCACTATCAGATGTGCTTCGCCACCCCGGAGAAGTTCGAGGAATTCTTAACTCAAGGAGAATATCTCAATCCACGGTACCGCGAGGAAGGCAGCATGCTCACTCTGGGACCTCTCAAGCTGTTCAAAGACGGAAGCCTGGGTGCCAGAACGGCATACATGATGGACAGCTATGCGGATGATCCGGGCAACATAGGTCTCCCCTGGCTTTCATGTGAGGATATGGACAGGTACTGCAGCATAGCAGCCCGTTACGGAATACAGGTCGTGACCCACGCCATAGGAAACCGGGCTATCAGCGAAACACTGGGCAGCTACGAGAAGATAATGCCGAAAGGCAGCAATCCTCTCCGTCACGGCGTAGTCCACTGCCAGATTACCGACAGAAGCCTTACGGACAGGATTAAGCGTGACGATGTGCTTATAATGGCTCAGCCTGTCTTCATAGATTATGACATGCATATAGTGGAGAAGCTGTGCGGCAGCAGTCTGGCATCAACGTCCTATGCCTTCGGCAGCATGCTCAGAGACGGCGTTCATCTTTCCTACGGAACCGACTGTCCTGTGGAGTCCTGCAACCCCTTCGAGAACATATACGCCGCTGTTACCAGGAAGGACAAGCAGGGTCTTCCTGAGGAAGGCTTCTACCCTGCCGAACGGGTTGACGTGGAGACAGCCATAGAT
>JALFNS010000018.1 GCA_022773945.1 Clostridiales bacterium | reverse complement strand
AGAATTTTCTCTCGATTCCGAGCAAATAAAAAAGCTTGAAACCGTTGAAATTTCAAGCTTATTGGCACCCCCACTCGGAATCGAACCAAGAACTAATCTTTAGGAGAGATTTGTTATATCCATTTAACTATGAGGGCATATATTTCGTTACGGTCTATATATTACCACAACAGGCGGCCGGTTTTCAAGGGGCTCCTTGAAGAGGAATCTCGACAATTTTAGTCCAGATTGTTTTTTTGATGTTTTTTTGAGCCTTTGCAGTATACAGTCCACACTATATGAGGTATAATCGTTTCGAACAAACCACAACAGGAGGTATGAAATGTCAGTAATAATAACAGGAAACGCTGATGCCCGCGAGGCTCAGGCTTATGTAGAATATCTTGAAAACAAACACCACAGAAAGCTGGAGAAGCTGGATATCAATCTGGACGGGGATTACGCCGACCTCAACTATGAGTTCGAGCACGTTCCGTTCGAGAGAATCCGCAGAATCACCGGCTATCTCGTAGGCACAATGGACAACTGGAACGACGCCAAGGCCGCCGAGGAGCGAGACAGAGTCAAGCACACACTCACCGGCGCCAAGAACGCATAAATTCGGGACAGATATCAATTTGACTACCTTTCTTTTAGTGTTATAATTGTTTTGGACATTAAATCTTATGAGAAAGGAGTTCCCGGATTTTTCCGGGGTAATTGAAATGTACGAAGCTGCCAAGAGAGCCGCATGGGCTGAAATCAACGTATCAAATCTGGATTTTAATATCAAGAGGATTCGCGAGAAGGTGGGTCCCGACAAGAAGATCACCGGTATCATCAAGGCTGACGGATACGGCCACGGCGCCGTTAAATGCGCTACGGTACTGGTTGCCAACGGAATCAAATCCTTCGGCGTGGCCACACTTTCCGAAGCCATACATCTTAGAGACGCCGGTTTCGAAAACGAGCAGATTCTCATTCTGGGACTCACGCCGGATCCTTATGCCGACGTGCTCGCAGAGTACAATCTGACGCCGGTTGTATGCAGCTACAGCAATGCAAAGGCCATATCCGAGGCTGCCGCAGCCAGGGGCAAAGTCCTCAGCTGCTATATCGCCATCGACACGGGCATGGGAAGAATAGGGTATATCCCTGAAGACCCTGCTGCCGTAGAGGATGTGAAGATGATTGCGGAGCTGCCTGCACTGAGAATAGAAGGGCTTTTCTCTCACTTTGCTACGGCGGATGCCCTCGATAAGCAGTATTCAATAATGCAGGAACAGAGATTCTCCGCATTCTACAAGAAGCTTCTGGACGAGGATATTCACGTGCCTATGAGAGCGCTCAGCAACAGCGCCGCTGTTATGGAGCTGCCGCAGGCTCACTTCGAACAGGTGCGCCCGGGAATTATTCTTTACGGACTCTATCCGTCCAATGAAGTTGACAGAAACCAGCTGGAACTGAGACCGGCAATGTCGGTCAAGGCCAACATAGTACATCTGAAGAAGGTTCCTGCCGGCACGACCATCAGCTACGGCCGCAAGTGGACGGCCACCAGAGACAGCCTTATCGCTACAATTCCTCTGGGGTATGCTGACGGGTACCCGAGACCGTACTCCTCCAAGGCGGAAGTTATCGTCAACGGAGTCAAGGCTCCTGTAACGGGAAACATCTGCATGGACCAGTGCATGATCGACGTTACGGATGTTCCTTATGTGAGAGTCGGTGACGAAGTCACAGTGATGGGCAGAGACGGAATCTACGAGATTACTGCAGACGACATAGCTGAAGCAACAGGCACGATCAATTATGAAATCGCCTGCGCCTTCGGCCAGAGACTGCCGAAAGTATACGTTTATTAAAAGATAAAGAGGCTGTCACATGACGGCCTCTTTTATTTTATCTGCTCCGGAGCTATACATGAAAATGTATCTGCTTCCCTTTCTCCAGGTCCTCCTCCATAAGCTCATAGCCTATGCGGTAGGCATCCAGGTTGACCGCCGCGATGCTGGCGTTGAAGTTCTTCTTGATTTCCTCCTCGATGGCAGGGGAATGTATCTTAGGCATAAGCTTGGTCAGGGCACCCAGCGCTATAATGTTGACACAGAAGGGCTTCCCCATCTCCTCGGCTCTTTTCGTTGCCTGCACTCTGAAATAATCCGGATTGTCCGACTCCACCAGAGTGCTGTTGATAAGGACTATGGCGTTCTCCTTAACATCGCCTATGTACTTGTCAAAGCCCACCTGATTGAGAGCGACGAAAACGTCAACTCCGTCCACCTTCATGTAGTCGATTTCTTCATCGGAGATTACCACCTCAGCCTTGCAGGCTCCTCCGCGGGCCTCCGGCCCGTAGCTCTGAGTCTGTGCTATGTTGTAATCCTCTCCCAGACCGTAACCCTTGGCCAGAAGCACGGAGGCGAGTATAACACCCTGTCCTCCCGAACCGGCAAATCTCACATTGATTCTCATTCTTCTTCATCCTCCTCCACATCAATCGCACCGTCCGGACACATTCTCTCGCACATCCTGCATCTGACGCAGCTGTCTGAGTTCTTGATCCCCGGCATCGCTGTACCGTAATCGTTTCTGAACTTGGATCTGATGAATATATTTTTAGGACATACTGTCAGGCAAATATTGCAGCCTTTGCAGCATTTCCTGTCTATAGTGATGCTTGCCATATGCCTACCTCCCGACACCGCCGGCTGCCAGTGCAGCTTCAACTCTGGCTATGTACTCCGGCGCGCTGTCATCGCACTTGAAGAGCCCCAGCGGGAGCTTGCCTTCCGCGTTCTCCTTCGCCATCGAACCTGTCACATCGCTCATATCACCCTTGTACAGGTAAGTGTTTTCCTTGAAGCGAGCCATAATCTTCGCCGGATCCTTCTCACCCCATATGCTTTTGCCCGCCTGAACCGGACACTGGGATATAACCTCGATGAATGAGAAGCCCCTGTGCTGCAGGCCGCCCTCTATGGCCTTTGCCAGCTGCACGGGATGAGCAGTGGTCCAGCGGGCGACATAGGTGGCGCCCATGGCCATTACCATGCTGCAGGCATTAATTGGCTCGTCGATGCAGCCGAAGGGACTTGTCTTCGTCCTGGCTCCCACGGGAGTTGTCGGTGATTTCTGACCTCCCGTCATGCCGTATATGCTGTTGTTTACCATGACCACCGTCAGGTCGATGTTTCTGGCCGCTGCGTGAAGCAGGTGATTGCCGCCTATGGCCAGGCAGTCGCCGTCCCCGGTGAAGACCATTATCTTCTTATCCGGACGTGCCAGTTTCAGCCCCTCGGCGAAAGGCAGCGCCCTGCCGTGCATGGTGTGAATCACATCCAGCTTGTAGTAGCACGGAATCCAGGACGAGCAGCCTATGCCGCTGACACAGGCTACGTCATCCTTGCAGTCGAGAGCTTCCATGGCCTCCATTGCCGCTATCTGTATTATTCCGTTGCCGCAGCCCGGGCAGAATAGAGTCGGCAGGGATTCTGTCTTGATGTACTTCTTATACAGCTTGTTCATTACTCTTCCTCCTCTACGCCCGCTGCTTCCAGTATCTCGTCAAGTATCTCCGTCGGAGTGTGAATGTCACCGCCGCACTTCGGCAGTGATATCACCGTCTTGTCCCACAGAACACGTTCAATCTCGCGCACATACTTCCCCACATTCATTTCAGGCACTATTACCATGTCCACGTGTTCCGTCGCCTGACGCAAAAGCTCCTCGGGCATCGGCCATACTGTGTTGATCTTGACGAGGCCAACCTTAAGGTGACTGTAATCAGTCTTTATCGTTTTGCTCACGCCTCTGGTGAAGAGATCCCTGACAATCCTGAACTTGGGCAGTATTCTGTCGTCCTTGATTCCTCTGGCCTTCTTTACAGCGTTCATTGCCGGTCTGGCTACGGAACCGTATGCCACTATCGCCACATCCGCATCCTCCATGCAGTAGGTGTCGATGGAGGCAATGGAGTCAACATTGTCCCGGATCTTCTTGTTGATATTGTTTATGAACTCACCGCTCTTCTTGGCGATGTGTCCTATACGTCTGCCCTGCTCGTCGTGGAGCTGCCCCTCTACGGTGCTGAACTCTCCCTTGAAGAAGTCGGCCTGAGGAGACACGACGTATTTCTTCTTCTCGCTCTTTATCTCCTTGCTGCCGTCTCTGATGGTGATCTTCTCTCTCATGTGTCCCACCACCTCGTCAGCCAGAAGGATTACCGGGGTTCTGAACTGTTCGGACAGCTCGAAGGCCCGTATTGTGAAATCATACATCTCCTGAACGGAGGACGGTGTCAGTACTATTATCTCGTAGTCTCCGTGACTGCCGTACCTTGTCTGATATATGTCCTGCTGCGACGAAAGCGTCGGCTGCCCCGTGGAGGGACCTCCTCTCTGCACATTGACAATTACAACCGGTGTCTCTGTTACGGCTGCGAAGCCTATGGCTTCCTGCATGAGAGTGTAGCCCGGTCCGGAGGTGGCCGTCATGGCCTTCTTGCCGCCCCATCTGGCGCCGATTATGGCACAGGCGGAGCCTATCTCGTCCTCCATCTGGATGAATGCGCCTCCCGCCTTCTGCATCTCGGCGGACATCATCTCGATTATCTCAGTGGACGGTGTGATGGGATATCCCGCGAAAAATCTGCAGCCCGCATAGAGGGCGCCTTTAGCGCAGGCTTCGTTTCCCTGTAGTACAACTTCATTCACTTTAGTAGGTTTACCATCCATGTTTCCCTCTTCTCCATGCTGCGAAATTACCTCTGTTTGATACAATATTAACATTCAATATTGACTGCTTCAAGGCACTGCAACTTAATAATAGAGGGAGGGGGTGTTTAATTTTCGAGTATTGTATACAATTTTAGCGCGGTAAATCATCCCCTCTTGAAAGCCTTGAAATTCAACGAAAGACCCGCCGGGTGCAAGCCTTACCCACGGCGGGTCTTCTTTTACGTTAAGGTATTAATTTGCTGTTTGATATCTTGATGCCGGCCTTCCACCGTTCCGCTGCACGCTTGGCGGAGCCGTTCAGATGTTCCCCGATTTTAGCCTTTGCGAGCTCCTCGTCACCGGCTTCAATGGCTTTAAAAATCTCCTCGTGCTCTCTGTACACCTCCGGGAGATTCTCCTCCTTTGACAATGTTGCCTTTCTCGCCAGATGCACATAGTCCTGGTACGTCCTCAGCGCCCTGACGATAAACCGGCTCCTGGTCATATGAAAAATCATATTGTGGAAATCCTCATTGGCCTGGAGCAGCTTCTCCTGTGATTTCTGGGCGGTATACAGGCTCATGATCTCCAGCTGGCGCCTGAGCTTCTCCATCTCCTTGTCGGTCCTGTTTCTTATGGCCCATACCACAGCCAGCTGCTCGACTGCAGCCCTGACAGCATAAACATCCTTCATGTCTTGACTGTCGAAGCCTTTGGCGAAACAGCCTTTGTTCGGCACATACTCAACAAGCTCCTCGCTAAGCAGCTTCTTCATAGCATCGCGAACCGGTGTCCGGCTCACTTTGAGCTCCTTGGCTATCTGATTCTCCACGAGGCGCTCCCCCATGGAATATTCGCCGGCTATAATCCTGCCTCTGATTATTTCTGTTATTTCATCAGCAAGCGTGACCTCGCCCGGAATGGTCTGTCGACGCACCTTGTTTACCTCCCCCGGCTCTTAGAGCAAGTGATTCTCGATTACCTGCACGTCAGGGTCGAAGTCCTCAATCTGCAGATAGTAATCTGCCGCATCAAGGAATGCCTGCATAGGAGCCAGTCCTATGATTTCGGTTCCTATAACGTTGACTCCGTATCTGGCAGCTTCTCTTCTGACGAGCTCGAGAACTCTGTGGAGCGGCGTTACTCTGAAGTCAGTCATGTTGATCGAAACCTGAGCAACGTTTCTGTCCTCAAGGAGCAGGCCCATAGCCTTGACACACTTGAATCCGCCCTTGACTTCTCTGATGATGTTGGCAATCTTCTTGGCTATTCCTTCGTCGTCTGTTCCCAGGTTGATGTTGAAGGCGATGAGAGGAGGTCTGGCTCCTACTGCCACAACGCCGCCCGTAGGGTGTATTCTCTGTCCGCCGAAGTCAGGAATCCACTTGTCTTCCTTAACCTTCTCGGCCATGCCTTCGAACTGACCCTTTCTGATCTTGGCCAGGTTCTTCCTGTGCGGTGCTGATGCGGAATCCTCATAGAGGAATACCGGCAGGTCAGCCTCTTCTGCGATTCTGGCACCAACCTTCTTGGCCAGCTCATCACAGTCCTCTGTAGTTGCGTCCTTGATAGGAATGAACGGCATTACGTCAACACATCCCATTCTCGGGTGTCCGCCCTCGTGCTTCGTCAGGTCGATGAGCTCGACAGCCTTCTTGGCCAGCTTCACGCTTGCCTCTTCACAGGCCTCAGGGCTTCCCATATATGTTATAACCGATCTGTTATGAGTCTCGTCGGACGAATAGTCCAGAAGAGTGCATCCCGGTGTGTTTCTGATCTGATCCACGCATGCTTCGATAACCTCACGGTTTCTGCCTTCACTTATATTAGGTACGCTTTCGATAATCTTCGCCATTATAATTCCTCCTCAATCTTGCTGTATAATCTTCCTGCTATCTCTTCACATCTGGCCATCATCTCTCTGCCTTTAGCTTCGCATTCAGCCGCAAAAGCCTCATCCTTCACGCCCGGCAGGTTGATCTTAACGTTGAGCCATGCTCCCTTGACACATGCGAGGAAGTTGAGAACGCCCACGCCGTAGTCACTGGCACAGTTCATGTTGAAGTGTCCGTAAAGTCTGTCCGCTATGTCCAGTCCCTTCGTCGCCATCTCCATAACACTGTAAGGCACCTTGGTCGCCTCGAGAGTTCCGTCGGCTATGGCCTGCTTTCTGGCAGCCTTCTCCTCGTCGGTTCCCTTAGGCATCTTGAATGCGGCCGCCACCAGATTGTAGGCGTCAGTATCCTTGTCTATGGCTGCCGACAGATCCTTGTACAGAGCCACGGCTTCTTCCTTGATTCCTCTGCAGAAGTCGTGGTCATCCGCATACTTCTTCTTGGAAATCGTCAGATCGCATACCATGGACATGAGGGCCGCTCCCTGTGCTCCCGCCAGTGCGCTCACACTGCCGCCGCCCGGTGCCGGCTCATCCGAAATGAGTACATCCAGGTATTCGCTTAACTTCATGTCAATTAATTTCATCTTGTTGCTCCTTTATTTAACCAGCTCTCCGTTTTTGATAACATGTTTAGCCAGATTCGAACCGAATCTGTAGCAGATCATCTCGAAATCAGGCGCGTCCCAGATTACCAGATCCGCCTGCTTCCCCTTCTCGAGAGTTCCCACCACGTCCCCTCTGTCTATGGCGCAGGCAGGGTTTATGGTGATTGCAGTCAGCACCTCCTCCGGTGTCAGCTTGTACTTCAGGCTGCCCAGATTGGCGGCAAACTGCAGGTTAAGAGACGGGCAGGATCCCGGGTTGAAATCGCTGGCGATGGCAACAGGGATTCCCTTCTCTATCATTTTTCTTGCCGGGGCGTATGTCTTGTCCAGGTAGAAGGAAGTTGCCGGCAGACACATTGCCGTCGTTCCTCCCGCTGCCAGGGCCTCCATTCCCGACTCCGTTATGGCGATGAGGTGCTCCGCCGAAGCGGCTCCCATCTCGCCTGCCAGCTCACTGCCTCCGATTGCTTCTATTTCATCCGCATGAATCTTAAGCTCGAAGCCCAGTGAACGGGCGCATGTCATGTACCTGCGGCTCTGCTCCGCATTGAACACGGAATCCTCCGTGAACACATCGCAGAACTCGGCCAGATTCTCTTTTCTTATTTCAGGAAGCATGGTGCTGCATACCATGTCGATGTATTCGTCACCTCTTCCTTCGTATTCAGGCGGCACCGCGTGAGGTCCCATGAAGGTCGGGACCACATCCATGGCGTGCTTCTCCCCGAGAGTCCTGATAACGCGCAAAAGCTTCAGCTCGTTCTCTAAATCCAGTCCGTAACCGCTCTTGATCTCCGTGGTGGTAACACCCAGATTCAGCATTTCGTCCAGGAAGCCCATGCTCTTCTCGACAAGCTCTTCCTCTGTAGCCTCTCTGGTCTTTCTCACCGTGTCCAGTATTCCGCCGCCGGCCTTGAGAATATCCAGATAATCCGCTCCCGCCAGCTTCATGGCGATTTCATGCTGTCTGTATCCTCCGAACACCAGGTGGGTGTGTCCGTCAACCAGCCCCGGAGTAACCAGGTTGCCCTCTGCGTCTATCACCTCATCAAACTCTCCTTCCGGGAGCTTGCCGTCCTCGGTGATTTCTCTGATCAGGCCGTCTTCTATGGCTATTGCCGCATCCTTCAGCTTCAGGTTGACTCCCTGCTTGCTGCCTTTGTGGCTGTAGCATCCCGCAGGTGTCTGCAGGATGCCTATATTCTTGACTAATGTGCGCTTCATGCTATCGTCCCCTTATTCCACGAAATCATCGACAACCTTGTCAACCAGCTCGTCGTCTGCGATGTAAGGGATGGTGATGTGGCCTTTGCCCTCGTAGTTGGCGTTGTATGCCACCGAAGTCTCAACCGCATGCTCGTTTCTCGCCCAGTTTCTTCTGGCAACGCCGCCCATTACGTCCCACATCATAGCGGACTTGAGGATCTCGTCAACTCTCTCGCTTCCGTCGAGGAGGAGTCCGAAGCCGCCGTTGATGGCCTTACCGATTCCTACGCCGCCGCCGTTGTGGAGCGCGCAAAGGCTCATGCCTCTGGCCGCGTTACCCGCGAAGCACTGCACTGCCATGTCAGCCATAACATTGGAACCGTCCTTGATGTTTGATGTCTCTCTGAACGGTGAGTCTGTTCCCGATACGTCGTGGTGGTCTCTTCCCATCATTACCGGGCCGATCTTGCCTTCTCTAACCAGCTTGTTGAAAGCCAGTCCGATGTCTCTTCTGCCTTCTGCATCCTGGTAGAGTATTCTGGCCTGTGTTCCCACAACCAGTTTGTTCTTCTCTGCGTCTCTTATCCAGATCCAGTTGTCTCTGTCCTGTCCACGTCTGTTAGGGTCGATTACATCCATGGCGGCCTGATCTGTCAGTCTCAGATCCTCAGGCTTGCCTGAGAGGCATACCCATCTGAACGGGCCGTAGCCGTAGTCGAAGAGGATAGGTCCCATAATGTCCTCAACGTATGAAGGCCATATGAATCCGTCCTTGTCGTCCACTCCGTTCTTGGAAATCTCCTTGATTCCGGCATCGTACATTGCCTTCATGAAGGAGTTGCCGTAGTCGAAGAAGTATGTTCCTCTCTCTGTGAGGGCCTTGATTGCCTCATAATGTCTGTGGAGTGATGCGTCAACCATTTCGCAGAACATTTCTCTGTCGTGGTGGAGCATCTCTGTTCTCTTCTGGAAAGTAAGTCCTACCGGGCAGTATCCGCCGTTGTATACGTTGTGGCATGATGTCTGGTCTGAGAGAAGGTCAATCTTGAAGTTTCTCTCAACTGCGCTCTCCAGCAGGTCTACGATGTTACCCCAGTATGCTATGGAGATGCTCTCCTTTGCTGCAACCTTCTCCTCTGCCAGGCGGAACACTTCGTCCAAGTCGTCGCATACCACGTCAACCCATCCCTGGCTGTGTCTCGTCTCGATTCTTGATTTGTCAACTTCAGCGAAGATTCCCACTGCGTTGGCTATGTTGGCAGCCTTAGGCTGAGCGCCGCTCATGCCGCCCAGGCCTGAGGATACGAAGGTGTGTCCTGCCAGGTCGCCGTCTTCCGGGATTCCCAGTTCTTTTCTTCCTGCGTTGAGGATCGTGTTGAATGTTCCGTGAACGATTCCCTGAGGTCCTATGTACATCCAGCCGCCGGCCGTCATCTGTCCGTAGTTGGCCACGCCCATCTGCTCGGCAACTTCCCAGTCGTCCAGATTGTCGTACATTCCCACCATCATGGAGTTGGTGATTATTACTCTCGGTGCTTCAGGCTTGGACGGGAAAAGTCCCAGCGGGTGTCCCGACTCAACTACCAGTGTCTGTTCCTCAGTCATCTCCTCGAGATACTTCTTGATGAGTCTGTACTGGAGCCAGTTCTGGCATACCTGTCCTGTCTCTCCGTAGGTTACCAGTTCGTACGGATAGAGAGCCACTTCGAAGTCCAGGTTGTTGTCTATCATTACCTGGAAGGCTTTGCCTGCCAGGCAGTTGCCTTTGTATTCGTCAATCGGCTTGCCGTAGATTCTGCCTTCCGGTCTGTATCTGTATGCGTACACTCTGCCGTAATTCTTCAGTTCCTCCATGAATTCCGGCGCCAACTTCTCATGAAGCTCTTCAGGCACGTATCTCAGCGCGTTCTTGAGGGCTATTCTCGTCTGAGCCTTTGTCAGTCTGAAGCCTCTGTCAGGAGCTCTTCTGATGCCTTCCTTGAACTCGGGATAGTCGGGATACTCTGCGTCGAGCTTGATTGTCATCGCTTCTCCGATTGCTTTGTTTTCTAACATTTCGTCCTCCTTCCGGGCTACTTGAGGGTTACTACCTTCTCAACGGCTTCGTTTATCTCGAAGCTCTTAACCATTTCGTCAAATTTAGCCAGTTCATCAAGCATTATGATGTCTTCTTCTATAGGGTCGGCCTTGGTTCTGATGTGGTCATATGCGGCTCTCGTTGCCGGTGCCAGGTTGTCGATTCCGTGCTCGCCCTGCTCCTGTCTGAGCCATATTGACTGTGCAGCCGCCGAAAGCTCGATTCCGATAACCTTCTGCGCGTTGTCCAGTACCATTGCCGCTGTTCTGGCGGATGTCGTTCCCATGGAAACGTGGTCCTCCTGGTTGGCTGACGTAGGGATGGAGTCCACGCATGCCGGGTGGTCGTAGACCTTGTTCTCGGATACCATGGATGCTGCCGCATACTGTGCGATCATGTAACCGGAGTTGAGTCCTCCGTTCTTAACAAGGAATGCAGGCAGGCCTTCAGAAAGCTGCGAGTTAACCATTCTCTCCGTTCTTCTCTCTGATACGTTAGCCAGCTCGGATATAGCTATCTTCAGGAAGTCAAAGGCCAGTGCCATCGGCTGTCCGTGGAAGTTTCCTCCGGAGATTACTTCGTCGGATATGGAGAATACCAGCGGATTATCAGTTACTGCATTGATTTCTATTGATACCTTGTCGTACACATATTCGATGGCATCTCTCGATGCTCCGTGTATCTGAGGCATGCATCTCTGTGAATACGGATCCTGCACCTTCGTCTCGTGGAGCCACTTGGCGTTCTCCGATCCTTCGAGAAGCGTTCTCATGTTCTCTGCCTCGGTCATCTGACCCTTGTGTCCTCTGATCTTGTGAACCTTAGGGTCGTAGGCTTTGCGGATGGCCTTGAGGGCTTCGCCCGTGAGCGCCGCCGCTATATCTGCCGTCTTGAGAAGCTGCATGGCGTCGTAAAGAACGTTAACGCCTACTGCCGTCATCATCTGTGTTCCGTTGTTGAGCGCCAGGCCTTCCTTGGCTGCCAGCTCAACCGGCTTCAGTCCTTCGGCTGCAAAGGCTTCTGCGGCATCAACCACTTTGCCTTTGTATTCAACCTTGCCCATTCCTATGAGACCCAGGGCGATACATGACAGCGGTGCCAGGTCACCTGAGGATCCGACTGAACCCTTCTCCGGAACTACCGGAATTATATCTGCGTTGAGCATGTCAACCATTGTCTGAATCGTAGAAAGTCTGATGCCTGAATATCCGCTCGAAAGCGCATTGCATCTCAGGAGCATTGCAGCTCTCACGATGTGCTTAGGGTACGGATTACCCATGGCGCAGGTGTGGCTGATAATCAGATTCTTCTGCAGAAGCGCCGTCTCCTCCTGGGAAATCTTAACGTTGGCAAATCTGCCGAAGCCTGTAGTCAGACCATAGATTACCGCATCCTCCTCCAGCTTTCTCTCTACATAAGCTCTCGCTCTGTTTACTGCCGCCTTAGCTTCCTCGGCGATTTCAACCTTCTCGCCCTCACGGCACACCTTAATCACGTCTTCAACCGTCAGACTGTTACCGTCAATTCTGATAGTCATAGCAATTCTCCTTTTTTAACATACTATTATACGTGCGAAATCTCTTCCTGTTTGTAGGCTAATTATATATAAATTAACTGACAATTACTATACTTTTGGCAAAAAATGGTTGGGCAGTAAACAGGTAGAGGTTTAACTTATTAAAGCGTTTTCGGGGCCTGACGGCGGTCGCACCTGTGATTGTCGGTCAAAGTACATGTATGTATCTATTTCGAGGGTTTTCTTCGATTCTAGATACATGCAGGCTGTAGCTGAATGGCTCTATGTATCCAGATTCTCGATTTCTTCCCTAAATAGATGCAGTCAGGCTATTATTCGTCGTCGGTATGTATCTATTTTTGCTGTAATTCGCATATATAGATACACATGGAATCTGCTTCGGTGTTTTGAACTCATCACGACAGTGGTGTATGTATCCAGATTTCATCTTTTCATAAAAAATAGATACAGTCTGCTTTTCAAAGCAAAGTGGACTGTATCTATTTTTTGTGATTTCTTTAATTTTGGATACTTGTGCATCCTTCATATTCGACAGAGTCGTTCCTTTACTATGGCTTCTATTCTTGCTTTATCTTCAATATCATCTTCGTAGGTGCAGATCAGGTTAGTATGCTGATAGAAGCCGTATTCCCTGTACTTCGCCAGCTTGTATTCCATTCTCTGCCTATATTCTTCGATGCTAGTAAGACCGAAATGCTCCCAGATAATAATTTCCCCATCCGGCCGAAGTATTACGAAGTCAGGAACGAATGTCTCGCCACCCAGAATCAGCTCCGGTTCATATATGAACAATATACCGAAGTCATAGAGTATATCTGCTATATATCGTTCCGACATAGAACGCACCCGAATGCCGCTCCTGGTCCTGTATTTTTTCTCTTCCGGTCTCAGATTATCAGCGGTCTGAACGGATGTGAGCCAGGCAAGTTGTTCTCTCGTGTATTTCATTCTTGCCTCGCCGAACATGTCTATCAGTCCTGTATGTGTAGCTGTATCCTTCCTGTTGTCCTCTACCTTGGCAAACAACCGCTCCAGCGATTCACAGACGGTTCTGAAAAAGGTCGCATCTCTTTCAAGAAAGCGCTTTCTCCCAAGCCTCTCAACTTTCTTATCTTTTGATGATATGCTTCTTTGGATTCCTTTTTCATAGTTATAGCAGGAATATCCATGCCCTCGCTTCTTGATGTGCAAATTGCCTTCGGGCATGGTTTTCAGTTCTTTCTCGATTTCCGCCAGATGACGCGTGGCCGCGGCATGGAGGCGCTTCAGAGCGCCCATATAGTATTTAATGTAATTCATGGTAATATTTTACATCAGGCCCGGCGGAATTGCAAGCACTAAAAAAGACATTTTAATAGGGGACCCGGTTCGGATCCCCTACGATATGTTGCTATTTATTTGTGCTTCTCCCGGTTGTCTGATTTTGCGTTATGCTCTTCTTCTGAAACGCAGGGCTCCTGCTATGCCGGCTACTGCGAGCATCATTATCGCGATGAGCATTCCGAGATTCATGAAGTCCCCGGTCTTAGCACTGCTGTCGCTGTTGTCAGCGGCCTTGTCTGTTGTTGTGCCGTCGTCCGGTTCGTTGTCTTCATCGCCCTGATCAGGAGTTACAGGAACCTCTATCAGAGTGTTGGTCACGTTGAACCCGTCCACCTTCGCTATGTATCCATCAACAGAATCTTCCGTGATTGTATACTCGTTAAGTGTTACGCTGCCATCCTTGTTGAACTCGTATCTAGGGAACTCACCGAAGGCATACTCCGTCTCGCCGTTCTTTAGTACAACTTCAGCAATCTCCTCGTCGTTCTTCAGAAGATTAATGGTTATTTTAGGATACTCAGTCCCCTCCGGTGCAATCCATGTCTTACTTCCTGAAATCGGTATATATACCTGATCAATGGTATTGGTTATGTTGTAGCCGTCAATAGTTGAAGTGTATCCTTCTACCGCATCCTCCGTAACGCTATAATTATTTATCGTTACAGCCTTTACAGAACCGTCCTCATTATATGTATAGGAGTATTTTTCAAGGTCTTCAAATTTATATGCTGTTTCCCCATTCTTCAGAACAACTTCAGCAACCTCCTTGCCGTTCTTCAGAAGGTTAATGGTTACTTTAGGATGCTCAGTTCCTTCCGGATCAACCCATATTTTATTTACATTGATATCTACCGTTTCGATTTCGATTTTTTCCCATTGGGCAACCAGGGTCACATTTTTCTGAGGCATGCCAAACTTATCATTAGCCTGATATACAGATTTATCCAGTTCCCATCCAGTGAATTCATACCCCAGTGATTTAGCCTCAGCAACAGCTGCCTCGGATGGCTCTTTTACTGTTACTATCTGATTGACAAGATATTTTGTATTATCCTCCGGAACCGTAGCTTTCAGAGCTGTTTTCAATTCTCCCCAGTCGTATGTAACAGTATATGTTGCTGTATCTTGTTTTAGCTGCAGCAGAATCCAATATGGGTCTTTTTTACTTGTATGATTAAAATCACCTTTAGTGCATGCAATCGTATATGACGCATTTGTGGCTCCCGACATTACACCGGTAGCTGCTGTAGCCTGACCTCTTGCTGCGGTCTGGCAGCTATACTTGTCTCCACATACAATTTTATACTGATACAAATAGTATCCCGGATTAAAGCTAACCGTTACGCCTTGACTCACTGCAGCGCCAACAGTTGAAGCTGCTGAGTTTCTAGACAACGCGGTATTTCCTACACTCACTGATGCAAGGCCTGCTAAATCGGTACTGGAACCTGAATTAAACGAATCATAGCCAAATCTATAGTTCGCATTATAATTATTTCCATCATTGCCGCCAGACATGCCAGGTTGACGATCACCTTGATTTGCGTCCTTGTACAACGCTCCGGCTACAATTCCTCCATCTGCATCCCCTGCAGGCTCTTCAACTGCCGGTTCTTCAACCGTTACTTCCTCCTCAACTGCTGCCGGTTCTTCCGCTGCAGGCTGAACCACCTCAGGTTCCGCCGCCGGCTCCTGGACGTCAGCCTCTTGAGCATCAGCCTGAGCCTCAACCGAGGCCGGAGCCGCTCCGTCTGTTCCCGAGGCGGTCGCGAAGGTACTGATCGGGCTGAGCGCCATCACCATCATCAGTGACAGCATGACTGCCCAGATTTTCCTTTTCCTTTTCATCTCTTTTCCTCCGATTCTCTCTTCTTACTTTTCGCATATAGTATGCGTACTAAATAACGTATCTAGATTATAACCCCCCTGCACGGTTTGTCCATAAAACTATTGTGCATTTTTAAGTTTTTCTGACAATTTTGACTGAGGATTTTGCAGGGGGCGGGTTCGTGGTAAAATAGGTGTGAGAAAGGAGCGTGACACTATGAAAATATACGATACAATCACCGAACTTATAGGCGGTACGCCGCTCATGCGGCTTCACGGACTGGAGGAGGATTCCGGCGCAAAGGCCGAAATCATCGCCAAGCTGGAGTACTTCAATCCGGCAGGCAGCATCAAGGACAGAGTCGGTTACAACATGGTAATCACCGCGGAGAAGGAGGGGCGCCTGAAGAAGGGCGGCACCATCATAGAGCCGACCAGCGGCAACACGGGAGTGGGCATCGCCATGACCGCCGCCGCCAGAGGTTACAGAGCGCTCATGGTAATGCCCGAGAGCATGAGCGTTGAGAGACGGAAGCTGCTCTCAGCCCTGGGTGCGGAGCTCGTTCTCACCCCGGCAGAGGAAGGCATGCAGGGCAGCGTGAAGAAGGCGGAGGAACTTCTCGAAGAAATCCCCGGCAGCATCATCGCCGGTCAGTTCTACAACCCGGCAAACCCGCAGGCTCACGAGGAGACAACAGGCCCGGAAATCTGGTCAGACACAGATGGCAATATAGACATACTGGTGGCGACCTTCGGTACGGGCGGAACTGTCAGCGGCACGGGCAGATACCTCAAGAAGATGAACCCGGACATCCGCGTGATCGGAGTCGAACCTGCCGCCTCCCCGCTGGTTACCGAGGGACACGCGGGCCCGCACAAGATACAGGGAATCGGCGCCAACTTCATCCCTGAGAATCTGGACATGGACGTGGTGGACGAAGTCCTGACAGTTACCGATGATGACGCCCTGTCGACAATGAAGCAGCTGGCTGTGAGAGAAGGCCTGCTGGTGGGAGTGTCCTCGGGAGCCGCCGCAAAGGCCGCTGTGGATGTGGCCTCCAGGGAGGAGAATGCCGGTAAAAAAATCGTAGTTATCCTGCCTGACACGGGCGAAAGATACTTAAGTATCTTCTGAGAAACTGTGATATAATACGAGAAAGGAGGAACAGGAAAATGACCAACACTAACAACAGGAAAATAATAACCATCGGACGTGAATTCGGCAGCGGCGGACGCCTCATAGGCAAGAGACTGGCCGAGAAGTTGGGCGTAACGTTTTATGACAAGCAGCTTCTGGACAGAATCGCCGAGGAATCCGGCTACAGCAAGGAAATGATGGAATCAGCCAAGAAGAAGGCCAAGAACAGCTTTCTTTACAGCCTGGCCTCCGCTATGGGCACAGGAGAAGCCGGCCCTGAGAGCTTGAGCCTGAACGAGAGATTCTTCCTGGCTCAGTTCGACACCATCAGGAAAATCGCAGAGGAGGAATCCTGCGTTATAGTAGGCCGCTGCGCCGACTACATCCTCAGAGGAATTCCTTATGCCACCAACGTGTTCATCTACGCGGAAGAGGCGGACAAGATCAAGAGGGCCGTCAACGAGTACGGCGTACCTGAGGATCAGGTGAAGAAGCTCATGAAGGACACTGACAAAGCCAGAGCCAACTACTATGCATACCACACAGGCCGCAAGTGGGGCGAACCTATCAACTACAATCTCTGCATCGACAGCGGCTACCTGGAGATCGAGGATATAGTGGATCTGATTATCGCCTACTCGGAGAAGCAGGTCTGGAGGGAGAGCACCATCTATGATGATTAAGAGAGTAATAGGAATGTATTTCAGCGGCACGGGAACCACAGGAAAAATCGTCACCGCCGCCGCTGAGACAATGCACGAAGAAATACCGGGCAGCAGCCTGGCACAGATAAACTTCACGCCTCTGCAGACCCGGTCGAAGGTTTACCGATTCAGCAGCGAAGACCTTGTCGTCTTCGGAACCCCTGTAATCGCAGGCCGCGTGCCCAACGTTCTGCTGAAGTTTCTGAACACGCTGGAGGGCGGCGGGGCACTGGCCGTGCCCGTGGTTCTCTACGGCAACAGGAATTTCGACGACGCACTCATCGAGCTGCGTGACATACTGGAAGCGCGGGGCTTCCACACTGTTGCCGCGGCAGCCTTTATCGGCGAGCACTCATTCTCAAGGGTGCTGGCGGCCGGACGGCCCAACGAGAAGGATATGGCAATCTGCAGAGATTTTGCAAAATCCGCAGCGGCCAAAATCCTCTCCGGTGATGTGCCTCCGGGACCTGTAACCGTTGACGGACAGGAACCTCTGCGGGATTACTACAAGCCGCGCGACAGGCAGGGAAACTTCATAAACATTCTCAAGGTCAAGCCGAAGCTGGATGAAGCTAAATGCGACGGTTGCGGACTTTGCGTTGAAGCCTGCCCGATGGGCTCCATCAAGCCGGAAGCTCCCGGCGTTGTGGACGGCATCTGCATCAAATGCTGCGGCTGCGAGAAGAAATGCCCTCAGGGGGCGCTCTATTTCGATGACCCGGGCTACCTCTACCATAAGGAGGAGCTTGAGCTCGGATACCCTGAACCTAAAGAGCCGAAGCTCTTTTTGTAATACAACAGCACCGCTCATTCGCGGGAAGAAGAAAGGAAGATTTATAAATGGCAAAGGACAAAGGAACTTATTACATCAGTACACCTATCTACTACCCCAGCTCTAACCTTCATATAGGGCACACTTACTGTACGGTTATGGCGGATGCCATGGCCAGGTTCAAGAGGCTGCAGGGCTATGATGTCATGTTCCTGACCGGCACTGACGAGCACGGACAGAAGATTCAGCTTCTCGCCCAGGAAAAGGGCGTTTCTCCTCAGGAGTATGTGGACGAGGTCGTTGCGGGAATCAAGGATCTGTGGAAAACCATGGAGATTTCCTACGACGATTTCATCAGAACTACAGAGGACAGACACATCAAGCGCGTTCAGGCCATGTTCATGAAAATGTATGAGAAGGGTGATATATACAAAGGCGAGTACGAAGGCTGGTACTGCACGCCTTGCGAATCCTTCTGGACGGAGGCCCAGCTGGTGGACGGCAAATGTCCGGACTGCGGCAGGCCGGTAACCAAGGCCAAGGAGGAGGCTTACTTCTTCAAGCTCAGCAGCTATGCGGACGACCTGCTGAAGCTTTTCAGAGAGAAGCCGGAATTCCTGGAGCCTGAATCAAGAAGAAACGAAATGATAGCCTTCATCGAGCAGGGGCTTGAGGATCTCTGCATCTCCAGATCCACTTTCGACTGGGGTATCCCTGTTCCTATCGATGAGAAACACGTTATATATGTATGGCTCGACGCGCTGACGAACTACATCACTGCACTGGGATGGCCGGATGAACCGGAGAAGTACGAGAAGTACTGGCCTGCTGACGTTCATCTCGTGGGCAAGGAAATCGTGCGTTTCCACTCCATCATATGGCCTGCAATGCTCATGAGTGCGGGTCTGCCGCTGCCTAAGCAGGTGCGCGGTCACGGATGGCTGCTCATGGGCGGCGAGAAGGTTTCCAAGTCAAAGGCAGCCAAGGGTCTGGATGTCATCGATCCTGTAGTTCTCATAGACCGCTACGGTATCGATGCTCTCAAGTACTTCCTCCTGAGAGAGTACACCTTCGGTCAGGACGGAACCTTCACCAATGAGGTGATGCTCAAGAGACTGAACTACGATCTGGCAAACGACCTGGGAAATCTGGTTTCCAGAACAGTGAGTATGATCGAGAAATACAACGGCGGTTTCGTGCCTGATCTCACCGAGGAAGGCCGCTGCCGCGATGAGGTGGACTATGATGCTCAGCTGAAGGAGGTTGCTCTGGGAGCTGCCCCTAAGGTTGAGAAGAACATGGACGACTTCAAGTTCAACATGGCTCTCGAGGAGATCTGGATTCTCGTGAGACGCGCCAACAAGTACATCGACGAGACCATGCCGTGGGCACTGGCCAAGGACGAGGCTATGAAGCCTAGACTTGACAATGTTCTCCACAACCTGGCAGAGGCCATCAGAATCATTTCAATACTCATCCACCCGTATATGCACACGACTTCGGATGCTATAAGGAAGCAGATGGGTCTCTGGTACTCGGATGTCGCCTGGGAGGACGCATTCACCTTCGAGATGATGTGCGGCGAACAGGTTAAGAAGGGCAAAGCCATATTCCCTAGACTGGACATCGAGAAGGAGCTGGAGGAGCTCTACAAGATAGGTGCCGAAACGGCTGCCGCCAAGGGCGCAGACGTGAACATTCCTCTGGAGCTCAAGGACGAGATAGAATACGATGACTTTGACAAGCTGGATCTGAGAGTAGGAACAATCCTCTCCGCAGAGAAGCACCCGAAGGCTGACAAGCTCCTCGTGTTCCAGGTTAAGATGGGAACCGAAAAGCGCCAGATTATCTCCGGCGTTGCCGAGGACTTCAAGCCTGAAGAATGCGTTGGCCAGAAGGTTGTAGTCGTTGCCAACCTGAAGCCTCGTAAGCTGAGAGGCCTGGAGTCAAAGGGCATGCTCCTCTTCGCGGACAATGTGGTTGACGGCAAGGAACGCTGCGAGTTTGTAACCACAAGGGCCGATGACGGAAATCCGGTGACATAATAATCTTTGTTACAATTAGTGGTTTTTTGAAGTAAAAATCCGTAAAAGTACTACAAAATTTTGAAATTGTAGTACTTTTACGGATTAATTTTTAAATTATCCTACAATTGCCCGCGGCATGTTCCGGTCTTTGCGCGATGGCTCTAGAACATGGTGCGGTCCGTAACCTCTCCGCCGTCCAGGGTCAGGATGTAGCCGTGTCCCGGGTCGGGAATCCACTGATAGAAGTTCTTGTGTTCGCCGGGCCAGATGTATGCCATGATGCCGGAGATGACTCCGCCGTGACAGATGCATATGCTCCTGGCCTCCTCGTCACGGTGTCTGAGACTGAGAACGCGATGACCGTGAAGATTGCGAAGTATGTCGAAACCTTCTCTGGCTCTCTTTGTGAATTGAGCGATGCTCTCGCCGCCCGGAGGGGGCATGGTGTCGTCGCCGCAGTTGATCCAGGCTCTGTACTCGGGAACTTTGTTCAGCTCGTCATAGCTCTTCATCTCGAACTCACCGAAGTGAAGCTCCCGCAGCTGAGGAATCTTCACGTGCTCCCTGGCGCCGTAGATAAGCTCCAGAGTCTGCTCCGTGCGGAGCATTCCGGAAGTGTAAAAATCCGCAGCATCACCGTCGGGGTAGATACCGCTAGCCTTGTTCTCCTCAAGTCCTCTGATGCCTTTGTCCGCCAGAGGCACATCCGTGCTGCCGTAGTACAGTTTGCGAATGTTGCCCGTTGTGATTCCGTGTCTGATGAGAACGATTTCCGATTTAATGCCTTTGCTCATTATTTCACCTGCTTACCTATTCCGCAAAATACTCTCACTACCTTATCCGCTTCACCGGCCAGATATATCATCAGCCGGCCGTTCATCTCCCTGAAATCCCGCAGCCTACGCTCAACGGGCACCACACCCTGGGAAGCATCCGTCAGAATCAGCACCTTATCGCCTATCCACTCATCTCTGTGTTCCCTGAAATAATCGGCGGCCTCAGTGCCCCTGTCAACGCAGTCCATGACGAAGCTCTCCACACCGCAGATCACATCGGCGCTGAAGTCCGGCGCCCCGCCTGCGCAGTCCCACTCCCGGCCCTGCACCAGGTTCTCTCTCACGTAATCCAGTTTGCCCTGATAGGCGCCTCCGAATACAAGTATCATCTTACCTCCTGATTATATCATCAACGCGGCCGTGAGAATTCCGGCCATTTCCGAGAGGGTTATCATGTGACCGGATATATCTCCGTTCATTCCCTCAAGCTTCTTCCTGTCATAAAATCCCGCAACCAGCGCTGCCGCCACCGTCACCGCCGCCGGCAGAATCACGAGGAGCATGTCACCCGCAGTCCCCCGTACCGCGCAAAGGCTCAAAGCCACCGCCAGGGCGGCTGTTATTACCGGAGCTGCCGTTTCCCGGCCTCTCCCCTGAGTCTGCACATACTGACTTGTCTCCATGGGTCTGCATACCAGCACGGATACGGCGCTCACAGTTCTCGAACAGGTGAGCACGCACACCACCGCCGCGAAGAGCGGCAACCCGGCGCTTTCATATACCTCCCCCAGGGAGGCCGCGAAAACCATGAAGAGAATTACGGCGCAGATCAAAGCGAAGGCTCCCGAATGGGAATCCTTCAGGATTCTGCGTCTTTCCTCCAGGGACGGATGCCTCGGCATGATGGCGTCGCTGCAGTCCATGAAGCCGTCCAGGTGAATGAACCCGGTCATGAGGAAATACGCTCCCGTCAGAAGCACTCCCGCCAGCACCGGCCCCACGCTGACAAACATAAGCATGAGCTTCCAGAGGACGCAGAGAATCACACCCATTAAAAGCCCCACCAGAGGCAGCATCCCTATCTGGGCCCGCCGGTCCTCCATGCGCCACTGCCTGTAGGGGCATGGAATCCAGCAGAACATCCCCCAGGCCATTAAAAAACCTCTTATATATTTCATTTCCAGACTTCCTCCGTGCCGTAGGATATCTCAATCACCCTGTCGCATGCCGCGGCGAGAGCCCTGTCCACAGCGGCCAGTCCGCACCTGTACTCCTCCGTGGACTCGCTGTACATTCCCAGATCTCCGTATATATAGTCGGATACAAACACCGTATTGCCCGTCATTTCGGCGAAGCGCACCATGTCCCGCGCCACCCGCTCCGGTGCCTCCCCATCCATCTCTCCTTCTGGGGTGAACATCTCATTCTGAAGAATGGCGGTGACGCTGTCCACGAGAAATGAGCCGCCGAGATTCACATCGGGCCGCTCAGTCAGCTCCAGTATATTCACAGGCCGCTCCAGAGTTGTGAATCCCCAGCCCTCACGTTCACGCAGGTGACGTGCAATTCGCTTCAGATCCTCATCATCTCCGGGAATCATCGTGGCCACATAGTAGAGATCCCCGCCCCGGGCCTGATCCCGGGCGATACGCTGAGCCTGATATGACTTACCGTTTTTGCAGCCGCCGCTTATAAATACATTCATCGATAACTACCTTCTGTAACTGTCCTTCGCACGTATTTCCTCCAGATACTCATCGTTAATAGCCGCTTCACTGAAGGTTGCCATATTAGCCATGACATCGCAGGCGCCTCTGATAATCCTGAAAGCCACGGGGCATCCGCTGCCCTCTCCCAGACGCATGTCCAGAGCGAGAAAAGGCTTGAGTCCCAGAATCTCCACAGCCCGGGAATAGCCTTTTTCCCAGGATTTATGAGACGCTATCATGTAGTCCGCCGCATCCGGATTTATCACCCGGGCAGCCAGTGCGGCCACCACGGATATGTACCCGTCTATCACGACGGGCATTCTGTTCGCCGCCGCACCCAGATAGGCTCCCGTCATGGCACAGAGATCGAAGCCGCCCATGCGGGCCAGCGCTTCAACCATGTCTTCTGCCGGGTCCTCGGAAGATTTAAGTATACCGCCCCGGTTCACATATTCCGCCGCTGCAAAATCCACAATTTCTTTCTTCCTCCGGAAGCCTTCGTCATTGACGCCGCCGCCGCGGCCCACCGTCTCCTCCGAGGTGAGTCCCGTGACAGCCGAGAGCACCGCGGCGCTTGTCGTGGTATTGCCTATTCCCATCTCGCCTATACCCATAATATCATAACCGGCGTCCCTGATGGCATCTGCCATCTCAACTCCGGCCGCCAGAGAAGCTTCCGCCTCTTCTCTCGTCATTGCAGGCCCTGTGGCTATGTTTCCCGTCTCACCTTTTGCCAGACGTATGCGCCTGTTCACTATCTTATGTGTATCCTCCAGAGGCTCGCTGCAGTAGAGCTCTGCCGGTATGGGGTCCTTGACGCCCATATCCACTATGAGCAGTTCGCTGCCGAAGGACTCGGCCAGTGCACCCACTCCCGTCAGCCGCCTGGTAAAGTTCACCGTCTGAGCCATGGTCACACTCTGAGGTGCCGATGCCACTCCTTCGGCGGCCACACCGTTGTCCGCACAGAACACTGCGACGCAGCCTCTCTCTATTCTGTTGATAACGCGGCCGGTCATGCCCGCCACTCTTATGGAGATTTCCTCCAGACCTCCCAGACTTCCGGGAGGCTTGGCCAGCGACTCCTGTCTCTGTCGCGCCTTTTCCATTATATCCTTGTCGGCAGGTCTTATCCTTCCCGCAGTTTCTCTTATCATATGTACCCTCTTTCGTGCAGCCAGCGTGCTGATTCCCTTCCCTGAATAACCTCCAGGGTAATGCCGGTATCGTTGAAATCACTTCCCGAGAATATCTCCATGAGCCTCTCCGCAGGCAGTTCTCCCCGGAACACTTCATCGTGATAATCCCCGCTTCCGTCGTTGTTGTGGAGATGGACATGCTTCAGATGAGGTCCGAAGACACGTATCCATTCCTCTATATCAAGCTCTGACACCACATTGGCGTGACCCACGTCGAGACAGAGTCCCACACGCTCATCACCGATGCCCTCCGCGATCTCAGCCATCGTATACGGATCCTCATCCAGCACGTTCTCGATGGTCAGAATGAAATCCGCCGGCTTGTCTTCCATGAACTCCCGCCAGAACTCGATGGATCTGTCCCTGTGCCATTCCCTGAAATATACGAAGGGAATGTATCCCGAGTGGACAACCATCTTCCTGATTCCCAGATCCACGGCTGTATTCGCCGCCTGATTCAGCCTGTTCATCGCCAGCGCTCTGGCCTGCGGATCTATCGCCGCCGGGAAGAGCTCGTTAAAGGGACCGTGAAGCACCGCGGCGCCAAATCCGCCGTCTCCCGTCAGATTCCGCACCTCGGCGAGGGTTTTCTCCCCCTGCTCTCCGTCCATGTTCTGAGCCTGACAGAAGTGATCAAGCTCCAACTTCAGACCGTATTCCTCCGCAATATAACGCCAGTTTTCACTCATCGTGGCTATATATATTCTGTCTTTCATATTCATCATAGATACATTATAGAATGTGTCTGTATTGTTTACAATTGGATTTATATTTTTTTGTATTTTTTACCATGGCATGATAGTATATACTTGTGGTTTACTTAAGGAGGAAAGAACTATGCTGAGAGTGGTGGATCTGCTGGCACTTCCCATCTTCGCCGGATTCAGACTTGAGAATTCCGGAGAGGGCATATACAACGAGATTGAAGGCGTTGGTATTCTCGAGTGGGAAGATCCCGAAGACATCTACGAGACGTTTTCGCGAGGTGACATGGTGTTCACAACCCTGTACATGCAGGACAGCAACCGTAGCAAAGGCGACGCGGGGGTTGAGGCCCTCCTGAGACTAGGTGTCTCTGCCGTATCCTTCAAGCTGGCGGACAAGAGCATGTCCCTTCGGGATATTCTCCCGGAGCGGCTTATAACCATGGCGGACAAGCTTAAGATTCCCCTTCTCACCTACAGCGACACATATCTGGAAGACCTGATTTTCACCGTGAGAAGCAGTCTTCTGGCGAAGGACTCCAACACCATCGCCTTGGACTGTCTCAAGAGACTCATGGGAGAGAAGGAGGAGAATCTGGTGACTGCAGCCCGGAATCTGAATCCGCTCTTCTATAACAACATCAGGTGCCTTTGCTGTATCCCTCTGGGATGCGGCTACGGAGAGGACGCCTTTCGCGAGGCTCTGGACAGAGCTCTGGCGGGCTACAGGAAAACTTTCTCCGGGCAGATGCACAATCCGGATTCCCACGATTCCCTGATTCGCTGCGAGAAATGCATAGTGATTATACACACGAGCAAATTCCCGGAACGAGAGGATACAGATGCGATTCTGCGCGCCGGGGAAGTGCTTAAGGAATTCAACACAAATCAGAGAGATTTCGCTGTGGGAATATCCTCACCGCGAAGAGGGCTGGGCTCCATGCGGGAGGCTATAAGCGAATCCATGACCGCCGCGGTTCACGGTGTTCTGGAGAATGAGGCTTTCTGCAGGTTCGAGGATACGGGTTCCGACATGGTTCTGGTTCCCTTCTTCAGAACGGAAGCCTACAGGGAGTTTTACAGAAGCCGCCTTGACAGGCTCACGGAATACGACAATACTCACGATTCGGCTCTCACGGACACTCTCATGGCATACACGGACAGCCTTCTGGATGTCAAGCTCACAGCTTCCAGACTGTATCAGCATCCCAACACGGTGCGCTACAGGCTTTCGCGAATCAGAGAGCTTATGAATGCGGACAAGAGTCCGGAAGGGCTGCTGGAGATGATGATCTTCTCCAGAATACACAAGACAGTGAAAATTCTCGGGGCAGAAGCCCTCATATAAAAACCCGAACGGAGGTAACATGGGTAAAAAACTCAAAAGTGATGCACTGCTTATGCTGACAGCTCTCATATGGGGTACGTCCTTCGTGGCCCAGAAGGAGGGAATGGATCTTATCGGACCTCTCGCCTTCAACGGTATACGTACACTGATCGGCGCCCTGGTTCTGATTCCTGTCATTCTTCTTCTCAACGGTAAGAAGGGTGAGGATACAAGAACACCTGAAGAGAAGAAGACCGAGAAGAAGCTTCTCATAATCGGCGGCGTATGCTGCGGCCTGGTTCTCTGTCTGGCGGGGAACGTTCAGCAGATAGGCATATTCTATACATCCGTAAGTCACTCAGGCTTCATCACAGCTATGTACGTGGTAATCGTTCCGCTGCTGGGACTCTTCCTGAAGAAGAGAGTTCCTCTGGTGATATGGTGCTGCGTGGCGGCCTCGGCAGTAGGCCTGTATCTGCTGTGCATACCGGCCTCCGGCTTCGGACATGTCAATAAGGGAGACCTGATAATCCTCCTGTGCGCCGTGCTCTTCGCCGTGCACATTCTGGTTATCGACTACTTCTCCCCGAAGGTGGACGGAACCAAGATGTCCTGCATACAGTTTTTCGTAGCGGGAATCCTGTCCCTCATCTTCATGGCACCCGTTGACTCGGCTCTGGGCTTCGACCTGCCTACAGTATCAACGGTCATCGGCTCATGGCTGCCGATCCTCTACTCGGGCGTGCTCTCCTGCGGCGTGGCATACACCCTGCAGATAGTTGCCCAGAAGGATGCCGATCCGACGGTCGCTTCCATGATACTCTGCCTGGAGTCAGTGTTCGCGCTCATCGCCGGCATGATTATCCTGGGCGAGATGATGTCCGTCAGAGAGGTTGTGGGCTGCGTTCTCATGTTCGCCGCCATAGTCGTTGCCAACCTGCCGACTAAACAGCCGGACAAACTATAGCAATTACCTCATTATATAAATCTCTTCTTACGAAAGAAGCTGCCGCGACGGCTGTGCCGTCACGGCAGCTTCTTTTCACAGTGAATCATCACTTAAGCAGCTTCTCTCTTTTTTTAATCTCCTCCCAGAGGTCAAGCTGTTCCTCCAGGCCGTCGACCTTGATGTCACCGAAGACATGAGGATGTCTTCTGACCATCTTGGATGCTTCCTTCCTTATCACATCGTCTATTGTGAATGCACCGTCTTCGGAAGCTATGCGCGCGTGGAGCACAACCTGCAGGAGAACATCTCCCAGTTCCTCGCAGAGGTGATCCATATCGCCTTCATCTATTGCCTCCAGAGCTTCGTTGGCCTCCTCGACAAGATGCTTCTTAAGACTCTCATGCGTCTGCTCTCTGTCCCACGGACACCCGTCCGGCTCCCTGAGTCTGCCTATTATCTCCACCAGGTCGGAGAAGGTGTAATCCCTGTTCTCCGTCTCCCGGATGAAATCGTCTATCTGTTTGTGAAGAGCCTCCATTGCTTCACTGTCGGACCTGCCTCTGACAACGGTCTCCTGCTCCTGCAGTCTCTCCCCAGTAGCAGCGGCAGCCGGAGTGCCTTCCGGGATGCCCCGGTTCATCTTGCCCTTCTCATATCCGCCCAGATCCAGTGTGACATAACTGAATCCCATCCTGCGGAAGGACCATTCGGCATCATCCTTGAGGCAGAGGAATCTCTCTATATCCTCAGGCAGAAGCTCTATTCTGGCCATTACCGCCGGCTGTCCGTCAGGTGTTGTGCCTGAAATCTCGTGACATCTGACTCTCACCTGATCGAAGCCTCTGACCTTGAGCCACTGCTCTGAAATTCTTATGGCTTCAAGCTTCCTCTCGTTTATCTCCTCGCCGTAAGGAATCCTCGACGCCAGACATGCGAATGCCGGCTTCTCCCATATGTTCACAGGCCGTCCCATTTCCGTGAATTCCAGAGCTTTGCCGATTTCTCTGTCCTCTTCGCAGATTTCCTTCAGCGCTTCGCGTATCTCCGCCTTGGTAAGTCCCGCCTCAAGAAGCGGACTGGCGATTTCAAGCTCCTGAAGTGCTCTGCATCCCGGCCTGTAGTCTTCTGTATCATCAACGTTGGTTCCGTCGGCGGCAGTGCTTCCCGCCATACGGGCCATGCTTCTCACTGCGGAGAATATCTCCCTCTTGCAGCAGTAGCATCTGTCTTCAGGATTGTCCTTTACCATGTCGAGGACATATCCCGCATCAAATATCTTGTGGCTTATTCCCAGTCTGCTGCAGATTTCACGGGCATACTCGACCTCCTCCTTGTCGAAGTAAGGGCCTGTCGCCGTAACCGCGGCGATTCTGTCGTCTCCCCAGTGTCTGTAGGCGAAGGCCAGGAGAAATACGCTGTCTACTCCGCCCGAAAGGGCCAGAAGCATACTGCCGTAGCCGTCCAGGATTTCCTCCAGCTTCTTAAGCTTCTTTCTGTCCACAGCCGGGGTTTCCGTTTCTGCCGGTTCCGGCTCTTCCGGATCAGGCTCTTCGCCGGCCTCTTCCTCAACGGGCTCAGCCTCCGCAGGTTCCTCCGCCGGCAGCGGTTCTTCGGGATTTTGCACCTCCTCGAGTGCCGCTTCAGCCGCTTCAATTGCTTCATCGATGCCGATGTCCGCGATTACCGTCTCGCCGCAGAAAGCATCCGCACCGTCTGCCAGATGAACCGGCTTGCCTGCATGAAAAGCAATCGTCACATCCGCTCTGACCGCATCGCCGCATTCCGGCTCTATCTCCATCATGTCGCCACCCAGACCCGAAGGGATGTCCAGAGATATGATCCTGGTTCCCAGCGACTTGTGCTTGTTTATGTACATGGCGGCTTTGAGGCCGTTATCCTGCAGGTGGCCTCTGAATCCGGTACCGTATACGGCATCCACTATGAGATGGGGCGCCTCGCTGAAGAGGCTCATGTATCCGCCCGGATCGCTCATGTCCACAATCTCGACAGGCAGCCTCTGCACCAGCTCGTAGTTGATTATGGCATCAGGTGTCACCGGCTCCCCGTCAACGAGAATCACAGTGACATTGTAGCCGGAAACGTAAAGCTTCCTCGCCACAACAAAACCGTCGCCTCCGTTGTTGCCTTTGCCGCAAAAAACCTCGACGCTGCATTTGTCCCAGTGTTCCGTTATATATTCGGCAGCTGCACCGCCCGCGTTCTCCATCATCTGATAGTAGGAGAGCCCGGCGCCGTCCGCCTTCTCTTCAAGTTCTTTCATCTGTCCGCAAGTTACGTACTGAACAGTATCGCTCATACTATACCTCCGTATCAAGCTTCTCATACCCTGAGAGAAATTCTATCATAATTTCCCGTATTTCGCTACACCCGCCGACCTTATCGGAAGCTATATTCAGCGGCATGATCGGATCGTGAAGGGATTTTCTCAGCAGGCACCATCCGAAATCACCGAAATTGATTCTCACACCTTCGTAATTCGGTTCCTCAAGCGACAGTCCCTCCTTTTCCCTCGCAAAGGCTTCAAGGTCTTCCAGAACCTTGTCTCCGTAGGCTCCGAAATCCTCTCCGCTTATAGGAATCCTGATTTCCTCCTCCTCGGCCGGGTATTCCAGTTTCTCTATGAGGCTGTCGATGGTTTTGCCCTCTCTGTGGAGGCGTGCCGCCTTGACTGTGATTCTCGTGGCCAGATACGCTCCGTCATCCAGGAAGTAATTCTCCTTGAAGGCACCGTGTCCCGATGTCTCAATGGCCAGGTGGCTGTCCACTCCTTCTTCGTTAAGCTCGATAGCCTTGTTAATTACATTTCTGTAGCCTCTCCTGAATCTCAGGTGCCTGAGCCCCAGTGTGTTTTCGAGAAAGTCCGTCAGCTGTCTTCCCGTTATGCTGTCCGTTACCACCGTGGATCCCGGATAGTCCTCAGCAACCAGAGCCGATGCCATGGCCACTATGCCGTCTCTGGCAATTTCTCTGCCTTTGCCGTCAACTGCTGCTGATCTGTCCACATCCGTGTCGAATATGAGGCCGAAGTCGGCTCCCGACTCGAGAACTCCGCGGGACAGTGCCGCCATGGCTTCCTTGTTCTCAGGGTTCGGCTGGTGATTCGGGAAGGTGCCGTCAGGCTCCAGATAGAGGCTCGAGCTCACATCCGCCCCCAGAGGCTCCAGCACTCTGCCTGCATAGAAGCCTCCGCTTCCGTTGCCAGCATCCACAGTTATCTTCAGCCCCTCAAGCGGTCTGTCTCCCAGATCTGCGCCGTCGATGATGAGCTTCCTGAGATGAGCGGCATAAGGCTCTATAATATCGGCGCTCACCGGCGCGGCCTGCTCTGCCGGCCGAGGGAAATCTCCCTCCCCTGCCATTCTGAGAATCTCTTTAATATCCGCCTTCTCAAGTCCGCCTTCTCTCGTGAAGAACTTGAAGCCGTTCCTGTTATAAGGCAGGTGGCTTGCCGTTATCATAATGCTTCCGTCACAGGCGAACTCGGGGAATATGGTTGCCATAAACATGGCAGGTGTTGATGCCAGACCGAAATCGTAGCTTCTGCACCCGAATGCGGAGAAACCGGCCATGAGTCCCTCCATGAGCTCCGGTCCGGAGAGTCGAGGGTCTCTGCCTGCTCCCACAACCAGCGTCTCCGGGGCCTTGCCTGTTTTCGCCGCGAGCCATCTGATAAATGCTCCGCCTATTCGTGACGCCGCCTCCTTGTCAAGATTCACCGGCTCTCCTGCTACTCCCTCTATGGCAACACCTCTGATATCGCTGCCGTTCTGCAGCCTGCTGTAATCCTTAATCATATAATCGTTCCTTTCCTGCTGTCTCTATAAAAAAGCCCCGACGCTACCGCCGGGGCCCGAAAAATCATTCCTCTATACGTGCCGCTGCTGGACGCCCTCTGTAATTACAAGCTCCTTGAGTCTGTCGATATGAACATCCGCTGCCGCTCTTGCCTCATCCGCATCTCCGCTTGCGATGGCGTTGAGAATCTTCTCATGCTCCTCCGGCATATTCTCAGCACGTTTGAAGTTATCGTAATATATGTACCTGAATCTGAGAACCAGCTCCTGAAGCTGCTCTATCATCTGCACCAGTATCTTGTTGTGGCAGGAATCCACGATAATTCTGTGGAATCTGGTATCGTGTTTAATCATCTCCTGCATGTCACCTTTCTCGACTGCGTCGTTGTAAAGCGCATGCTCGGATCTGAGCTCCTCCATCTGCTCCGGTTTCATTCTCGAAGCTGCATAAAATGCCGCCAGTCCCTCCAGATCCTGTCTCACCTCGAGTATTTCCACCATATCCTCTGTTGATATCATGGACGCATATGCGCCGCGTCTGGGCTCTATGGTCACCAGATGCTCCTTCTCAAGCTTTCTTATGGCTTCTCTGATAGGAGTTCTGCTGACACCCATTTCCTCGGCAAGCTCAACCTCCATCATCCTTGTTCCCGGGATAATGGCACCTGTCAGGATCTGCATCTTAAGCTCTTCGTACACCATCTCGCGAAGTGGCTTGTGATTCTGAATATCAAAGTTCAACATTCATTCCCTCTTTTCTCTAAAATGTTGTGCGAGTCCAGAAGCTCTCCCTGTTTTCCCGCAGCATCGCTTCGCACACCCGGCGCGACTGGCTGATACTGTCGCAAAGTCCGAATACAGTAGGGCCGCTCCCGCTCATAAGAACTCCGTCTTCGCCGCATAGAGACTGAACTTTGTTCTTTGTATACACAACTATAGGATACCTCTTAAGGGTGTAATTTTCAAGTACATTTACCATATTTTTTCTTATGGAATCTCTGTTGTTTTTTTCCAGAGCCTCGAGGAGTTTATCCGTATCGGGGCGCAGAGGAATCTCTTCATTATCTATTCCCCGGTACACCTCCGCAGTGGATACGCTGATAGGAGGCTTGGATAGAACCAGATGACTTCTCAGTCCCTTCTTCACCGGTGTGAGCTCCGTGCCCGTACCTGTTGCCAGTGCGCAGTGACAGGCCAGAGGGTCTCCGTCGAAGATTTTCTTCAGCTCCGGATTCTCCGCCGCCTGACCCATTATGCAGAAGGGCACATCCGAACCCAGGCGCGCGCCCGCAGCGCAGAGCTCCTCCATATCAAGGCCCAGGTCCCAGAGTACATTCAGCCCGTGAATCACAGCAGCTCCGTTGCTGCTTCCTCCCGCCAGGCCTGCCGCCACGGGGATTCTCTTCCTGATGTTTATCTCCAGACTGCCTCTCATGTCCGGTGCATAGGTTTCTCTCATCATGAGGGCCGCCTTGTATGCCAGATTTCTCTCGTCAACAGGCAGATAGGGTCTGTTGGTCTTCAGTTTTATGCTGAAGGGCTCATCCCCTTCTCTCCATTTCAGATCGACCTCATCGCAGAGAAGAATCTGCTGCATGATCATCTCAACCAGATGAAACCCGTCATCGGTGAGCCCCTTAACGTCCAGACTCAGATTTATCTTCCCGTAGGCTTTAAGATGTACGTTCTTCATATCTTCCTCCGGTTTTCTCTCCTGTGTAACAATAAAGGCTGCCGCTTAATGCGACAGCCCTTGACTGCTTATTTCTTTTTCTTCTTGCCGCCCTTTTTCTTAACCGGTTTCTTGGCCGTCTTAGTTTTCTTGTAGGTTGCGGCGACGCTGGCCTTCGGTGTCAGTTCTTCTCCGGAGGAGCTTACAACCTTGACCTTGTAGCTGCTTCCTGCTGTCGAAATGGATTTAGGTGCCGAAACGCGCTTGTTGGATTCCTTTCTCATCTTCTCGAGAACCTCCGCTTCAAGCTGTTCACGGTATTCCCTGCGCTTGGCTTCCTCTTCCTCCTTCTTCAGCTTCTTCTTCTGCTCTTTCTCTACTATCTCTTCAACGGACTTGCCTGTCCTCTTGGCTTCCTTGTACGGGTTCACGTGCTCCTGTGCGGCCTTTGCTTCCTTCTCGGCCTCCTTCTTGGCACTCTTCATGGTGAAGAATATCATTCCGCCCATCATGACGAGCATGAGCACGAAATATACAGCTGTGGATCTCTGCTGGTTCAGAGTCTTGTACTCCAGTCTGGCCTTCTTGCCCAGAGTCGTTCCGTCGGTCGCCGTGAACTTGCCTCCGACTGTGAGCGTATACTCCTCATTTCCCTTTATCTGCTTGTCCTTGTTGTCGAAGTTGTCGGCAGCGATGAGGATCAGTCCTTCCTCCTCGTCGCTGTAGTAAACCTTGACAGGAATTCTCGTTCCTTCGGAATCAACCATTTTAACCTGTTTCGCATTGGTCTTCCTGACCTTCTTGCTTGCAGGAAGCACATCCTTGTTGAAGCGCACCTTGACACTGAAATTGTCAACGGCAACCCCGTCACTTCCCGCTTCCGGAGAGGTCTCCTCTATTGTCAGTGAGGACTTCGTCTCTGCCGAAACAGCATCCGCTCCTGCCAGTACAGGTACTGCCAGCAGGCACGTCATCATTATTATGCACACCAATGCACTCAGTTTTTTCATACTTTTTCCTCCGCCTTTGCGTGTCTTAGTTTTCTGAAGAAATCCTTCAGTATCTGTGAGCACTCTTCTCTCATAATGCCCGTCTCTATCTCCGTGTAATGGTTCAGCCTTCTGTCCTGTGGGATATTATACAGAGATCCGCAGGCACCCGTCTTCGGGTCGGCAGTTCCTATATACAGCTTCCCTATTCTGGCGTGAACGATGGCTCCCGCGCACATGGAACATGGCTCTGTCGTAACATACATGCTGCACCCCGGCAGTCTCCAGCCGCCCATCGCCTTCGCCGCTTCTCTTATAGCGAGAATCTCGGCGTGGGCTGTGGGATCACCCAGTGTTATGGTCAGGTTGTGCGCTCTGGCAATCACCCGGTCTTCATGAACAATAACTGCGCCCACGGGAACCTCGCCCGCCTCCGCAGCCTTTGCGGCTTCATCAAGCGCCATCTGCATGTATCTACTCATACGCTTTACAATATTACCACATCTGACTCTATCTATCAAGAATCATCTGTACAGCTCCTCAAATTCTTCTCTAAGCATGGAATAGCAGCGGACCTCCCTCAGCCTGCCGTCATATAATCTGTAGGCCCTCCTGAGAGTTCCCTCATAGGTGAATCCGCACTTGTCTATGACTCTGCGGCTCCTCAGGTTGGCATCTCCCGTTCGTATCATGAGGACCTCAAGTTTCAGTTCCTCGAAGGCATAGTGTATAAGCCTCTTCGCCGCTTCAGTCATGTATCCCCGGCCCCAATAAGCCTTGCCCAGAGAATATCCCATCTCACGGCTTCTTATCTCAGGTCTGTATTTGTCCTGCTCCAGACCTATGCTTCCTACTATTCTGCCGCTTTCCTTCTCGACAAGAGCCCAGGTCTCATTGGATCTGAAGAGTTCATCGATTATCTTCCTTGACTCCCGCACATCCTCATGAGGCTTCCACCCCGCGTGAGGTCCCACATCGGGATCTCTGGCATACTCATAGAGGTCCTCCGCATCCGCCGGAGTCCATTCTCTGAGTATGAGTCTCTCTGTTTCAAGGCGCGGCACCCGAATACGCTTCTTCAGCATGGCCCTTCCTTTCCCGGATTACTCCGTCGTGCTCAGAACTTCCTTGTTCTTCTCAACCTGACTCACCTTCATTCTGGAGGCATCCTCAGGGTTAACCTCCTCATTGAGAGCCAGTATGGTAGGTCCCAGATAAACGGTCTTCAGAACCTCTCCGTCCAGGGAAATCTTGCTGTATTCCGTGAAGTTCTGTCCCTTGATGTAATACTTCTCGCCAATCTGAACAATCTCATCAATCTTAATAGGCTTGACCCCCATCCTCATATCTGTGGCTTCGTAAGGGTTGCTTCCCCCGCATACGTAATAGTCGCCGTAAAGCATGTCATAAGAGAGTGCCTTCAGGTTATCGGAATAGTCCGGTGTACCGCTGTAATTCTGGTGGAACTTGGTCATTATTCCCGCCGATATTCCCAGTCGCTTCAGCAACTGCGGCGTTATCTCATAGGTGCTCGTATCCGCATCCCTCTTGGTCAGGCCGAAGTTGCTCCAAACTATGTACTGTGATGAATAGAGATTGCCGTTGTCAAGCTGATCCTCCGTTATATCGAGGGCAGGGAGGTGGTCTCCGTAAGCCACGAGAACAATATCCTCGTCGTAATCCTCCAGAGCTTCTATCAGCTCTCCCAGGAAGATATCCATCTCATAAACCTGGTTGACATAGTATTCCCAGGCCCACTTGCTCTCCTCATCCGGTGCATCCGTAACGGTTATTACCGGATTCTCCAGAACCTCCTCCGTAGGGTACTTGCCGTGACCCTGTACGGAGATGGTGTATATATAGTCCTTGCCTTCCGTGCTGTTGAGAGCATCGAGAATCTGCTCCGTCAGTATGCCGTCCTTGGCCCAGTTCTTAGGAGTTTTCACCACATTGTTCATGTACTCCAGACAGCTGAAAGTATCGAAGCCCATGTTCCTGAACACGGTGTTCCTGTTGTAGAATGCGCCTCTGTGATTGTGGATGGCATGGGATGAATATCCCAGCAGTCTAAGGTCGTTAGGCACCGTCTCGCAGGTGTTCTCCGTGAGCACGCTCTTGTACGGATATTCGCCCGGTCCGAAGAATCTGGCGCTGACACCTGTAATCGCCTCGAATTCGACATTGGCCGTTCCCGCTCCCACCGCAGGCACCTCCAGATATCCTGTGGAGCATGTCTTCTCCAGCTTCCTGAAGTTTGGTATGGCATCCTGCGAGAATCTTACATTTTTTATTCTCTCCGGATCCATGAAGGATTCCAGCTGGAGGAATATGATGTTCGGGCATCTGCCGTCGGCTTCCGTGAGATCGTCATCTTCTCCCGGGGTATATACCCCGTCATCTCCCAGCTCGCCCCCGGTGAATATTCCTTCTATGCTTTCTGCGGAGTAGTCCGCCGGCTTGTCTATTCCCGTCTTGATCCAGGTTATGAGGAAGGAGTAGGCCACACCGTTGTCTCTGTAGGCGTAAGCCAGATTGGCGAAGAAGGTGTCAAGTACTCCTGTCTTCATGCCTCCCTCTATGGCGCCTGCCGTAGCCACGATTATAACTATAACAATGGCTGTTATTCTCTTGTAGTTGAGCTTGCCCTCAAGCTTAGGTGTCTTCCTGAAGAGCACAATGGCTCCCAGCACCAGAAGTCCCACGGCAACACAGGCGATTATTATGGTCACCGTGTTGAAGTAGTTGGTTATTATCTGGGCCCCTTCCTCCAGGTTGCTCATGTCCTTCACGTTAAAAGGCGTCATTCTGTTCGCCAGCACCACGCCGTTGGTTATTCCCACGGCCAGCCAGGTGAGGGACAGCATGCATGTGGCGAATATGCGCCTCCTGAAAAACAGGGACAGGCTTATCACCACATATATCAGGAGCATGTTGCATATAAACACCAGCGGGTGCATGCACATGAAAGAAACCGCCCCGATAAAGGAGTGCCTTCCCAGTGTCTCTATTATTAACGTCAGTATTACAGCTATTATTAGCAGCATCAGGGGATATCTCTCATAGAGAAACCTGACTGCTGATTTAATCTTCTTCATTTAATTCGTCTCCCGCTCCGCCAGGTAATCGTAAGCAGCATTGGCTATTGCCGCGAATTCTCCAATGTCAAGTGTCTCAGCTCTTCTCCGCGGATCCGTATCCGTTCTGCGGAGAATCTCTGCAATATCATTCTTCTCCAGACCCCCTACCCCCGTAAGGGAGTTGCTGAGGGTTTTGCGCCTCTGTCCGAAGCCGGCTCTGACGCATCTGAAAAAGAGCTCCCGGTCTCTGAGTTCCACAGGCATTTCTTCCCTCAGTGTCAGATTGAGAACCGCGGAATCCACCTTCGGCCGCGGCACGAAAACCGACGCGGGCACGTTCATCACCTTGCTGACGGTGCAGTAGTACTGAACTGCCACGGATATCGCTCCGTAGCTCTTCGTTCCCGGCCCGGAATTTATTCTGTCGGCCACTTCCTTCTGCATCATCACGGTGATGGTATCCGCTTCAACCCGGTTCTCCAGAAGATTCATGATTATCGGTGTTGTTATGTAATAGGGCAGATTGCCTATAACCCTCACCTTGCCCGTGAATGCCTCCTCGCGGCGCTTCCTGCGGATTATTTCGTTAATATCCGTCTTCAGCACATCGCCCTCGATGACTTCCACGTTGTCGAAGCCTCCCAGAGTCTCCTCCAGTATAGGGATGAGCCGGCTGTCAATTTCCAGCGCCACAACAGAGGCCGCCTTCTCCGCAGCCGCCGCAGTAAGTACTCCCAGTCCGGGGCCGATTTCCACAACCAGATCATCCTCACCTATATCCGCACCTTCTATAATGTCGCGGATAATGTTTCCGTCGGTCAGGAAATTCTGCCCCAGGCTCTTCGACAGACTGAATCCGTATCTGCGCCTGATATCTTCAATTGTCTTCGGTGAATAAAGCTCCATTACAGTTCCTTGTCCATGTCTTCCAGAGCGGCTTCCACCTCCGCCGCCGTGATTCCGAAGGCCCGCAGCCTTCTGAGAAGAGTTTTGCCGTTGGCGTGACCCGTCCCCAGACGAGCTCCCAGAGCCTCTCTTCTGGCTGCCGAATCTTCTCTCCCGCAAAGTCCCCAGCCGGCGAGATCCGCCATGGTTATACCGGATTCCTCTCTGCCGCCTGTGCTTCTGGCCTTTGCCAGCGCCTCCCGGATGCTCTCCGGATCCGCGTTTTCGATTCCTATATCTCCGTCCTTAGTAGCCTTGTCCCGGGGGAGAAAAGCTTCCCGACTGTCGGGAAATCTGGCCTTGATCCTTCGCCTTATCTGCTCCCCGGCATGATCCGGGTCCGTGAATATTATTATTCCCGTGCGTTCGCTGGCCTCAGCTATGAGGTCCCATGTCTCCGGTCTTATTCCGTAGCCGTGAGTTTCCAGAGTGAGACAGTCCACCGCCGCCCTGACGGCACGGGTGTCATCTCTTCCTTCGACTACTACAGTTTCCTTTATCTTCATTCCTCTTCGTCTTCCTGCTGAATGTACAGCGTCTCTCCCGGCTTGATGAGTCTCAGCTTGCGTGCCTGCTCCTCCAGGTTCTCGATGCTGTCCACATTCTTGAGCTCCTCTTCCTTCTCCGCCTTTTCCTCAAGAAGCTGCTCCTGCCTCTTCATGACGTCGTTCTGCTCCTTCTTCAGCAGTATTATCCGCGTGACGGAACCTGCTATGAACAGAAGCATAACCAGGAGAATTCCTATGAGAATAATGCGTCTTACAGCCTGCTTCTGTCTGAGCGCACGCTTTCGCTTCTGACTGCGAACATATAAGGGATCTCCCTCCAGTTCTCTGGCACGCTCCTCCTCGCGGCGCTTTTCCCGGCGCCGGAGTCTGGCTTCCTCCATGTCTATGACGCGGCTGCTTTCCTTAAATTGTCTGCTCCTTCTCTTCTTTCTCATTTCTGTCTCCCGGCAACCCTTTTCTTATGTTTACGGCAGATAGTTCTCAGGATTCTTGAATACGCCGTTAACCTTCACACCGAAATGGATGTGCGGTCCCGTACTTCTTCCCGTACTGCCGGACTCGGCAATATGATAGCCCTGATAAACCTTGTCTCCCACACTTACGAGCAGTTTGCTGTTGTGTGCATAGTATGTATGGATTCCGTTCTGATGATCTATTACAACAAGATTACCGTAGGATCCGTGATATCCCGCTTCAATTACCGTTCCTCCGTCGGAAGCCAGCACGTCTGTGCCTGTGCTGCATGCCATATCTATGCCGTCATGATTACGTCCCCATCTCGGGCCGAATCTTGATGATATTCTGTACTTGCCGTTGGTCGGCCATATATACGTGCCTGTTCCCGTTGTCGGCGGTGTATCGGCAGTTCCCACGCTCACTATCTTCGCTACAGGTTCCTTCTTCACCTTTTCGGCCAGAACTTCGCTGTCGGAAACCTCACCGTTAACGTATACAGTCTTCTCCGTTATTGTCGTCTTACCGTCTTCACCCTTGCGATCCACTCTGGTGGTTCCCTTGTACAGCTCGTCCGTCTTCTTCTCCTCCACCTCGAACTTCACTGTCTTGTCGTATGTCCTCTTCTCCGTAACCTTGACACTGAGAAGCGGCGCCTCCTGCTTTATCAGGAGCGGCTTGCCCACCTCAAGCTTCTTGGGATCTATTCCCTCGTTCGTTGCCATTATGTCATTCTCGCTGAGGCCGTAGTCAGTGGCGATATCCGAAAGTGTCTCTCCCGGAACGACTGTGTGAGTAACCTCCTTGGTTCCGCTGGTGCACAGTATGTTCACCATTTCATCCACGGTGCTGATATCCTCAACGTCCGTGTTGCTCTCCCTGATTTCTATATCGTCGGTTATTACGGCTTCGAGGACTTCAGATCCGCTCTTGCCGCTCACATATCTGTCCTTGATGTTGCTGAGCACCTCAGCTGCCGCTTCCTTGTCATTAACGGCTCCGACCTTCCTGTCGTCTATATAGATTCCGCATGCCTTGACATTAAGGTCGCCCATGTAGGTCAGACGCTTGAGCACATTCTCCTGCGAATCGATGGTAACCCGATCGTCAAATACGAAAACTCTGTCGAAGCTTATATCGTCTCTGGCATCTATGTTAACCTCCTGATCCCTCTCTTCCGTTAGAGCCTCCCGCACCATGTCGGTGATCTGGAGAACATCATCCTTGTTCTTGACATAACCGAGCGTCTTGCCGTTATATGAATACTCGTAAGCCGTGTAGTTGTTTATGAATGTTCCCGTTACTATTATGAAGGTGAGACCCACCGAAAATGCTATGAGCAGCTCCTTCTTCCTTCTCTCGCAAAAGCTCTCGAAAGCCCTTAGCTTGAGGATAATCGGGTTGTTCTTTCTCTTCTCTTTTTTGAGAAGCCTGAGTCTGGCCGCAGTTTCTCTGGCTGCCGCCTTCCTGTCCTCAGCCTCCTTCTTCAGCTGTTCCATCTCCTCCGGAGATGATGCGGCCTTCTTATCCTTCCTGCTGATGTAACCGAAGAGATCGTGCCATGAGAATGAAGGCACCGGCTGAAGCTCTGTCGTCACTTCGGTTCCGTGAATCTTGACTATGCCGCCTCCGAGCTCTGCGGATTTCCTGGCGATTCTTCTCTGTCTTCTGAGCTCCGCTCTCTCCTGACGTTCCCGTCTGCTCTTCTCGGAGCGTTCTCTCTTCTCTTCCTTCTTTTTCTCTTCTATCTCATGCTTCAGCTGCCTGTATTCTCTGCCTGCCTCTTCTCTTCTCTGTCTCTGGAGAGCCCGCTGCTCTTCGATTACCTTCTGGTATTCATCCTTCCTGCGCTGCTTCTCCTGCTTTTCCCTCGCTTCGGCACGTCTTCGCTCCAGCTCCAAGGCACGCTTCTCCGCCTTCTGCTTCTCGGCAGCCGCCTTCCTGGCCTGAGAATAGGCGCGCTTCTCTTCCTCGCGGAGCTTCTTCTCCAGAGCTTTTCTCATACGTTCTCTGTCGCTCTCCGGATTCCCCGTTTCCTCCACGTGCCTCTCAGCATGTCTGCGTTCCCTGTACCTGTTTGCTTCTTCAGGTGACATCTGAGGCGGCCTGCTCTCCGGTCTGCGGGTACCCGAAGCAATGTCCTCATTCCTTTTACGGAGAGAACTGATCATGTTCTTCAGATCGCTGAGCTCGTCGGACACTCTTTCGACGTTCTTTATATCTTCTCTGTTTTTCTGTTCTTTATCTCCCAAAAGCAGTGGCACCTTTCTCCCGTGTCGAGTATTCCGGTATCCCGGCATTCTTCACAGGTGTATTTAACATCCATGTAATCCATTTCGAATCCGCCGTCCGTAAGCAGAACAGCTCTCTCCGCATTGAGAGAGTCCACCTTGTCACGGATGGCAGCCATGCTCTCCTTCTTGTCTATCTTATCGGAAATTATTATCCTGGAGATTTCCCCGTTAAGTCTGTTAATCTCTTCCTCAATCTCCCTGACACGAGGAATCTTAGCGTAGACTTCCCGTCTCCGCTCTTCGGCCTCGGCTTCCTCCCGGGCTCTCAGCTCCTCGTAGTATTTCATAACCTTCCCTGTGGAAAGTCCCTGTCCGCCGGAGTCCCCTTCCTCCTTGCGGCTTATGAGTATCTTGTTTACATATTTAATGTTCGGGCTGGATATTCCCGTCGTGGCCGCACAGGCCTCCAGAACCTGTTCCAGGGTGAAGCCCATTTCACCGAACCAGCTGTCCATTACCTTCTTCTCTTCCTCAGTGGCGTTCCTGTTGAATCCCAGCGCCCTGAAGACTCTCCTGTAAAGATGCTGCTTCTTATCCTCCTCGGCCAGCATGCGCTCAACATCCTCGGCCGTCTTCAGCCCTTCTCCTGCCCAGTCTCTGACAATCGACTCCACGTAGCGAACCGCAGTGCTTCTGCCTTTGCTCCCGCTGTATTCGAAGGCATAGGTTATGAGCTCCAGCGTAGCCCCGTAAGTTCCCGTCCAGGAGAGAATCTCGTTGCTCTCGGAGCTGTTGAGAATCCTTCCCGTCACCTTCTCTATATCTCTGAACATGCGGCGGATTTCCTCGTCGGCAGGCCCCTCCGGCTCATCGCAGACATAGACCTCCGGCTCATCATCCCCGTAAAGGTTCTCCTTGAGACGGATGAATTCTATATCGTAATCGAACCGGCCGCCTCCCTGAGGACGGATTTTCCTGACCGCACCCATCTGCTCCCAGTAGTTCCACGCCTTGTACACATCCTCAATCTCCATGTTCAGATGTTTGGCGATTTCCTCATTGGTGAAGGCCACGCCAATATCCGCGTACATGAGAGAAAAGAGATAAACCTTCACGTATTCTCCCGGTGCACCCGGCATGTATTCGTTTATGAACATATTCTCCACCGCTGTATCGTGGAGGAAATAGTCTCTGTAACCTTCTCTTCTGAACGCCATTCAATCTTCTCCGCGGGGCTCCTGTATCAGAAGCCTCCCATGCTCCCGGCGCTGTCAACGAATTTGGTGATCTTGTCAAGCCATGCCACCTTGACGGTGCCTGTAGGACCGCTTCTCTGCTTGGCCACGATGACTTCACACTCTCCGGGAGTTTCCGTATCCTCGTTATAATACTCGTCTCTGTAAAGAAAAATTACTATATCCGCATCCTGCTCTATGGATCCCGATTCTCTCAGGTCGGACAGCATCGGTCTGTGATCCGTTCTCGTTTCAGGTGCTCGCGAAAGTTGGGACAGCACCACTACCGGGCAGTCCAGCTCCCTGGCCAGGAGCTTCAGATTTCTTGAAATCGTGGATATCTCCTGTGTTCTGGAATCCGCCCTGCCTTCCGGAGTCATGAGCTGGAGATAGTCTATGAGCACCAGATCCAGTGATCCTTCTGCCTTGAGTCTCCTGCACTTGCTCTTCATCTCCATTATGGTGATTCCCGCCGTATCGTCGATATGTATGTTCGCTTCCGAGAGAATCTCCAGAGCTTCGCTTATGTCGTCCCAGTCGTGTCTCTCCAGGCGCCCCGTCTTCAGCTTCTGCATCTCAACCTTCGACTCCATGGACAGAAGTCTCTGTCCCAGCTGCTCCTTGGCCATCTCCATACTGAATATCATTACGGAGGCTCTGCCCTTCACCGCAGCATTAAGGGCCAGCGTCAGCGCAAAAGCCGTCTTTCCCATGGCGGGTCTGGCCGCCAGTATTATGAGATCCGACTTCTGAAGCCCTGATGTCTTGCTGTCCAGATCTCTGAAGCCTGTGGTTACGCCTGTGAGTCCGCCGTCCAGCTGGGCGGCTTTCTCTATCGTCTCTATATTCTCAACCAGCACATCCTTGATATGGGTGTACTGACCCTTCTGTCTGGACTGGGATATGGCGAATATGCCGCTCTCCGCATAATCCAGCAGGGCACCGGCGTCCATGGAATCCTCGTAACCCTTGGCTACCACGTCGTCGGCCATTTCTATCATTTTTCTGACGGAGGCCTTCTCCGCCACTATCTTCGCGTACTGTGCCGCATTGGCCAGTGTAGGTGTCTCCGAGGAAAGAGCTCCTATATAGGCTCTTCCTCCCACCATGTTAAGAGTGTTCTTTTTCTTGAGATATTCCGATACGGTGAGGGCATCCACAGGTTCGTTCCTGCGGCCCAGATCGCTTATCGCTCTGAATATCTCCTTATGACTGTCATCGTAGAAATCTTCCGCCCTGACAGTCTCCATCACCTCATAGAGTGCGTCCTTTGACAGCAGCGCCGCTCCCAGCACCGCCTTCTCCGCATCCTGACTGTGGGGAGGTATTCTTCCTTCCATACTGTTCTCCTTCTCTCAGGAATTCGCGATTCAGACTGTTACCTTCACCTTCATTTCGGCGCTTACATCCTGGAAGAGCTTCACCGTTACGGTCGTCTCTCCTGCCTGCTTGATAGGTCCGTCCATTACGATTTTTTTCTTGTCCAGACTGATTCCCTCCTGTTTCTCGAGGGCGTCCGCTATGTCCTTGGACGTGATGGATCCGAAGAGCTTGCCGTTTTCGCCGCCCTTGGTTTCAACTGTAACTACTATCTTCTCAAGCTTCTCAGCCTGCTTCTCAGCTGCAGCCTTCTGCTCCTGTCTCTTCTCTTCGGCTATCGCCTTCTGCTTCTCAAGGCTTCTGACATTGCCTTCCGTTGCTTCTCTGGCAAGTCCCTTTGGCAAAAGCATGTTGCGTGCGTATCCGTCGCTTACCTTGACAACTTCTCCTGCCTTGCCTGTTCCTTTAACGTCTTTGGTAAGAATAACAATCATTATTTTAACCTCCTAATGTGTTGTTTTTAAGAATTCTTCTATTTTGTCGAGTATTTCCTCCGGCGGACAGTCCACACGGGCTCCTGCCGTGTTCATATGTCCTCCGCCGCCGAAATGCTCCATGATTTTCTGCACGTTTATGTTCCCCAGTGATCTGGCGCTTATAACCGTACCGCCCATTCTGTCGCTCCCTGCCACGAAGCTGGCTTCGATGCCTTTGATAGTCAGGAGCTCGTCCGCAACCTGGGAATTGATTATCTGCGTATTGCCCGTCACGTTGCTGCATATGGACATGGCAATTCCCCCTTCGATTATCCTGGCGTTGGCTATACCCTCCGCCCTGGCTCTGAAGTTCGATGAATCCGCCTGGAAGTATCTTCTCACCGTCTGCAGATCCGCACCCGATCTCTTCAGCCATGATGCGGCTTCGAAGGTTCTCACTCCCGCTTTGACCGCGAATCTGTTGGTGTCCAGCATGATTCCCGCCAGGAGCGCATCCGCCTCTACCTTGGAGAGGTCTTTCTTGTCATCCAGCGTATACTGGAGCATCTCCGTAACCAGCTCCGATGCCGAGGACGCATATGATTCCATATATGAAAGCGTCTGACACGAGAACACATCCTCCGCCTTCCTGTGGTGGTCTATAACAACCAGACGGCTCACCGCCTCAACCAGCTCCGGCGATTCCACCAGTACCGGTCTGTGTGTATCAACCACTATCACCAGAGAGTTTTCATCGGTCAGGCTCAAAGCCCTCTCAGCCGAGATGAATGCATATCCATCCGTATCCTTGGCGTCGGATATTATATCCACCATGGAGTCGTCGTAATGGCCCATAACGATATAAGGTTCCTTGCCCGCCGACACGGCCATTCTGTGAATTCCCAGCGCCGCTCCGAAGCAGTCCATATCCGGATTTCTGTGGCCCATTATGAACACCTTCGATGACTGTTTGATCAGCGCTTTGAGGGCATGTCCCAGAATACGGGATTTGCCTTTGTTTCCCTTCTCAACGCTCTGGGTTTTTCCGCCGAAGTATTCCATGCTGCGGATGTTCTTCACAACCGCCTGGTCCCCTCCGCGACCCAGTGCCATATCCAGGGCATCCTGAGCGTACTCGTCCAGCTCCGCCAGAGTTTTGCCGCCCATGCCGATTCCTATGCTCAGCGTCACAGGAAAATCCGCCTCGGTCTTTATCTCTCGGGCTCTGTCAAGGACGGAGAATTTGTCCTCAATGAGATTATCCACATCTTCATGGGTCAGCACTATCTCATAAAGATTCTCCTTATAGCGGATTACCGCCGCATCGAGATCTCGGGCCCAGTTTCTTATGAATCTGTCTATTTCTGTGGTGAATTCCAGCTCGCACTCTTCGGATGTGCTCGATGCCAGCTCATCGAAGTTGTCAATGTTGACCATGGCCAGGCACACCTTCTCGTCCTTATAGAGACTCTTCAGTTTCACATAAGGGGTCTCGTCAATGAAGACCATAATGCAGGAGGCACTCTCCCCCTCGCCGATCATGCTGGCCAGAACCTTGAAGTTCTTGTCGTTTCTGTCCAGATAAAGCGGTTTGCCCTCTGCGGCGGCCTCAACAATCTCCTGGATTTTGAATCCTGTGAGCGCGAATATGTCGTAATCAACTATGCCGTCATATTTGAATACATCCACGATTCTGCTGCTGGCTCTGGTAACCTTTCCCTGGCTGCTTACTATACATACAGGCAGAGGCGCATAATGTGCCAGCAGTCTCTCTACTCTTCCTACATACATCTCCTGTTGTTCTCCCAAATTATCTGTCGGGCATACTTTCGTAACCTATATTATACAACAAAATTCCTGTAATGTTCAAATTTTTCGGCAGGACTTTGTGCAGATAAGGCGGGAATGAAGGTGGCTGACACGGCCTTCATTCCCACCTTATCTATCCACAGCCCTTGCTCCGAGGGATTTCTGACAAAGTTTCTAAATATGAAATCATCTTGTCAGAGAACCAGCCTTGAATCGGCTAAATTCTGACAAGAATACCCTGATATCCGCGGGGGTTGTCAGAATCATGGCCTGCGATGACCTTTCCATCCCCTGTCCACTTGCCCATAACCCCGCCATGACAGGAATTTCTGACAAGACAGGCTGTTATTCAAATATCCTTGTCAGAAAAGTCTCTGACATATTCACAGAACCTGACAAAATAATTATGATAATAAAGCTTTTGTCAGGATTTGTTTGGTCTCTTTAAGATTTTCATAATCGCAGCGCTCGCTTTGTGCGGCGGCAAGAGCCCTCGGCTTCGCAGTCGTGCCTGCATGTGCTGCGGCTTTTCCGCAGAAGCAGCTGCAACCGTGTGAGGATGGAAGCCGTCGCGCCGTGGTGAGAAATGCAGGGTCTTCCTGCATTCGAACAGGCGGGCGGCGAAAGACGAACGGACGGTTGCCTGCGACGAGGACTTAAGCCGTAGCATATGCAGGCGCGACTGTGAAGCTGCAGACAAAGGATCGTCCGCACAAAACGAGCGCCGCGAACCTCACGAAAAAAGGCCATTGCATATCGCAACAGCCTTTGCTTCTCGATTATTCTGCTGTGTATGGCAGAAGAGCTACGATTCTGGCTCTCTTGATAGCCTTCGTCACTTCTCTCTGGTGCATAGCACATGTGCCTGTGATTCTCTTAGGAAGGATCTTGCCTCTCTCTGTAACGTACTTCTTCAGAGTCTCAACATCCTTGTAATCTATTTCCTTAGTCTTATCGGCACAGAACTGGCAGACTTTTTTTCTTCTCATTCCGCCACGTCTCTTGTTATCGTAAGCCATTATGATTCTCCTTTCTCCTAGAAGGGAATGTCGTCGTCATCGATTGCCTGGAATCCCGGCACGTCCATAGGCTCTCCGCCGCGGCTCTGTGAAGGCGCGCTGTCGTAACCGAAACTCTGCTCACGACTCTGACCTCCGCCGAATCCGCCCTGGCTTCCCTGCCCGCTGCTGAGGAACTCCACGCTGTTGGCGATAACATCCGTAGTATAGACTGTACGTCCATCCTTCTCGTAACTTCCCGTCTGAATTCTTCCGTTAACGGCTACCTTCCTGCCCTTGGCCAGATATCTGTCGCAGTTCTCGGCCTGCTTGCCGAAGACAACGATAGGTATGAAGCTGGTTCTCTGCTTCTCGCCGTAGCCGTCGTTAACGGCAACGGTGAATCTGCATATGGCCGTCTGATTGGCCCCAGTGGAATATCTCAGTTCCGGGTCTCTCGTTAAATTCCCAATAAGCACTACACTGTTCATAGGGCACCCCTTCTCTTATTTCTCATCCTTGTTAACGATAAGATGTCTCATAACGTTGTCTGAAATCTTGAGTCTTCTGTCCAGCTCCTTCGGTAAAGTCGGCTGTGCTTTGAACTCGATTACAACGTAATATCCCTCGTTCTTCTTCTGGATAGGATAAGCCAGCTTTCTGAGACCCCACTCATCAACTTCGCCTACTTCGCCTTCAGCTGCGATGATGCCCTTAACAGTCTCGATAGTGGCATTTCTCTTTTCCTCATCCAGTGCAGGATCGAGGATGAACATTACTTCGTAGTTAATCATTATTTCACCTCCCTGTGGACTTGATGGCGACAGTTTCTCTGTCGCAAGGATTCACCGGTTTCCCGGCGGCGGATAAATTCACGCCCTAATATTATATACCAGCGGCGGATAAAATCAAGTTTTTTCTTGCCATTACTCTGTATTTTTTATATCATAAGAAGGAAAAGGTGGAATTTCAGCAATGAGCGGATTTTTTTCTTCAATAGTAACAACTTTACTTACAGTATATATGAGTCTCGGCGGCACGGCCGCTGCGTCGGCTCCTCCCGAGGAGACTGCAGCCGAATTTCTCGACGGTCTTTCGGCAGGAAACGCCACGGTGCTGGAACAGTACGTGGACAACACCTACGTCAACTTCCTTGTCAACAGCGAGGGGGATGATGAGGAGCTGGATAAAATGAGAGGGGCCATCTTCAGAAACTTTTCCTATGAAATCACAGATTCGGCAGCCAAAGGAGACGTGGCTGTCGTTCAGGTGCAGCTTAAGACCGATGACTTCTCCGCCGTACTTGAGGATTACACGAAGGATTCCTACAAATACGTGAGCGGTAATCTCTACAGCGATACAGTCACAGACAAGGACAAGCTGGCGGCCAAATGCCTGGACATATACGTTTCGGACCTTGAGAAGGCCGCCGGAGACGAACCGGATCTGGATACCGAGCTCTATCTGCCTCTCATATCGGACGGCTACGGCCAGTGGAATCTGAAGCTTGACGACGACATAATGAAGAGTCTCCTGGGAGGCCTGCAGCTGCCTTCCGAAGAGGAGGATAAGTAATATGAAATACAGGATAAATCACACACGCAGAATAACGGGAAGAGCAATCATCCTGGCAGCGGCTGCGGTTGTTCTCACTCTCGCCCTCGTTTCGGCAGGTGTCTTCGCGACATACCGTCAGGCAAGCGAAGGATCGGAAGCGGCAGACAGAGCGGCGGCAGGCAAAGCCTCCAAGTCGGCTGAAGCCGTCGACGTGGGCAACGATCTCAGAGAGATAACCGTTGACTATGTATACAGCAAGGATTCCATTCCATCCTACACCTACGATCAGATCTGCTCCATGGACGTCAGCAAGCCCAGCGGCGTGACCGTGGCGGATCTCAAGCTGGTTACCAAACACAATCTCGTAGGCCTTGAAGAGGCCTTCTGGCAGACAGAGCAGGACTATGACATCAACTGCCTCTTCGTACTGGCCATCGCCTCCCACGAAAGCGCCTACGGTACGCACTGCTTCAGGCCCAACAACCTCTTCGGCTTCGGCAGAAGCGGTTACTCATCGAAGGCCGAGTGCATAGACACAGTGGCAAAATGCCTGGCCAACAAGTATCTCAGCCCATCCGGATCATTGTACAAAGGCAAGACGATTGACTCCGTCAACAAACGCTACGCGGCCGACCCGGCCTGGGACAAGAAAGTGGCAAAAAAAATGGCGGGCTTTTACAGTGTAATAAGCTCCGCCCATAATGCTCAGCTGGAAAAGCTGCGTTAACTATTTCCACAGCTTTTCCGGATATTCGCCTTTGTCCTTTCTCGCCTGAAGCTGGTCCCTGACCTGCTCCCTGTCCTCCTTGTATGTGACGCCGCACCATTTGTCAGAGGATCTGAGAACTTCAACCTGCGCCTTGCCCGATTTAATCAGTTTATCCACGGACACAGGCAGGAGAAACTCGCTCTTCAGAGGATTCTCCGGAACCTTGTTCTCGAAGAAGTCATAAGCACCCTTCTTCAGCTCATCTATGAAGCTCTCCGTGAAGCCCCAGAAATTCATCGACACAGGAGTATCATCCTCAAGAGGCATCCAGCTTCCGTCATCTTCATGACAGGCTATGCCCTCCTCGCGTCTCATTATCTCCATCTTCTCGGTAATACCGCTGAGGAATCCCTTCTCATCGAGTTCGCATACTCCTCTGGTCACGTGACCGTTCTCCGTTATGGTATTCTTGAGCTTGTATGCAACCATGCAATAGGAGTAGATATCCCCATCCTTATGAGTGCTCAGATAATCATAGATGGTTGAGAATGCGCCCGCTCCGTAGTAGTCATCCGCATTGATAACGGCGAAAGGTCCGTCAATGAGGTCTCTGCATGCGAGTATGGCATGGGAGGTTCCCCACGGCTTCTCTCTTCCCTCCGGAATGCTGAATCCCTCAGGTATATCATCCAGCTTCTGGTAGGCGTACTCAACCTTCATGAATCTGCCGGCTCTCTCGTCCACCATCTCTCTGAAAATATCCCTGTGCTCCTCTCTTATTACGAATATAACCCTGTCGAAGCCCGCCATCATGGCATCATAAAGAGAGAAGTCAAGAATTATCTCTCCGGCTTCGGTTATCTTATCAACCTGCTTAAGCCCACCGTATCTGGATCCCATACCGGCGGCCATTACAACTAATGTCGGTTCCTTACCCATAAGCTTATCCTTTCCTTTTTCTCATTCAGTGCCATAATTCTAACAGCAGTGCCACAAAAAATCAAATTTATGTTAGAATATCCACATGGATATTAAGAAAGACAACAAAACGGTAATCGTGACAGGATATTTCGGAGCTCCCCTTCGTGAAACGGCCGAGGCAATAGCCCGGGACGAAGGCAGGGAGCTTGTTGTTCTGGACGATGAAATCGCCGCTGCAGACGGCAGAAGCATTACGCGAATCTGCATGCTTGAAGGTGAGCATTCCTACAGAAACAAGGAATACGAACTGCTTCAGACACTGACTGACTCAGGCAAGGTCATTCTCTGCGGAGACGGTGTTCTCCACGACGACATGTCAAGAGAGCTCATAGAAGGCTGCCGACTCGTTATCGCCGGCAGTGACATGAGTGAGGATGAACTCTGGGAAGGCGCCCTTTCAATGGCGGACACAACCTACCACGCCTTCATGAAATTCGGAAGCGATGAGGAGAAGAGAGAAGCCTTCGCCGGACATACAGCCAGACAGAAAATTTTATTCGAAGGAGAAAAGAATGATTGAAAAGAGAAATGAAGCCGCAGCCGCTGCGGCTATGAGAGTTGCCCAGGACATGGTGGCAGCCGCACTTACCGCACCTAAGGGATGCGGTGTTGATAACGTGGATGCACTTATTATCTCAGGGGAGGAGAAGGACGTTCTTGCCTCTCACATGAGAGATATCGCCCGCGAGACGGGAGAGGATTTCTACGAGAGAGATGCGGGCAATGTGGATAACAGCCACTGCGTCGTTATAATAGCCGCCATGGACAATCCGATCCAGCTGACCAACTGCGGATACTGCGGATTCCCTGACTGTGCCGCCAACAGACAAGCCGGCGCCTCCTGCGCATTCAACGTGACAGACGCGGGTATAGCCATAGGATCGGCCGTTTCTGTGGCTGCCGACAGGAGAATGGACAATCGGGTTCTCTTCTCGGCAGGCAAGGCTGCACTGCGCATGAATCTCTTCCCGGAGGGAACCAGAGTCTGCTACGGCATTCCGCTCTCAACCTCATCGAAGAGCGTCTTCTTCGACAGAGGAGCCGGAGACGTGTCTTTCTAGACTCCAGGGGCTGCGGCCTTTGATTATGAGAATTGTCGCCGCCGCGGCAGCCAGCCCTGCGGCCCAGCCGGCCAGCACATCCGTCGGGTAGTGAACCCCCAGAAATATTCTGCTGGGACCGGTGAGAACAAGAACGAGAGAAATACAGACCGTCAGCGATATTGCGGCGGTCTTTTTCATTGCGCCCTGCCTGTATCTGCGTAGCACAATCCATATAAGCACCACGCAAAGGCACATGCTGGTAATGGAATGCCCGCTCGAGTATGACCATCCGCCCTCGCTCACCAGATGAACTATGTCATCGGGGCGAGGCCTCATCACAATACTCTTCACCGTCTTGTTGAACATGGTGACGGCCAGAGCCGCCGCCGATACGGGGATACCGTATATTATTCTCGTCTTTTTTATCAGCAGGAGAACAATACACACAGGTACTATAACCTTCCAGCTCACCAGATAGTGAAGAACCACAGATACCGCCTTCAGAACCGGTGCCGCCGCACTGTCTCTGAGTGCGTATACGGGGAATCTCACCATATCATCGAACCATTCCGCCCGTCCTGTGCACAGGGCGATGGTTATTAAAACATAAATCAGGATTCCTCCCGCTATTGCTGTTTTTTCTTTCATAAGCTTCCTTTTCCTCTTTGGATTTACGAGTACTTATTATATAATAAACGGGAAACGACAGAAAGGAGTTCTGTATGAAAATTATAAGAAATTTACCGGGTTTTGTTACTCTTTTTAAGGACGCCAGATTTTTTAACAAGAATCTCCACCGGATTGAGGATGCCAGAGCGGCAGGGGATTTCGAGGAGGAGAGAAAGTGGATTCTCGATTCAACCTCCACCTTCGGAACAATGTTCATGGAGCATTTCAACATTGATTACAATCTTCACGGAGAGGAGAACATTCCCGATGAGGGCCCTGTTGTCATAGTGGCAAACCATCAGGGATATGCCGACATACCCGCGCTCTTCGCGGCTTTCACCAAATTTCAGTTCGGGTTTATCGCCAAGGAGGAGCTGGGCAAAATCCCTCTCTACGGTCCGTGGATGCTGAGAATAAGGAGCATATTCATAGACAGAGACGACCCGAGGGCATCTCTGAGAACAATAAAAAAAGGTATCGAGTACCTTAACAACGGATTTTCACTGGTAATCTTCCCCGAAGGCACACGGGCCAAATGCTCCGTGCCGGGTGAGTTCATGAAGGGCTCCCTCAAGCTGGCAACCAAGGCGGGCGTTCCTATCGTGCCTGTCACCATTGACGGAACCTGCAAATTCTTCGAGGACAAAGGCTACATGGTCAAGGGCGCACGCTTCGATGTGACCATTCATGAGCCGATTCCTACGAAAGGAATAACACGGGAGGAAGAGAAGACACTCTCGGACAAGGTCCGTGACATTATAGTGTCCGCCCTTCCCGCCGTTGAATAATCTGAATTAGAGAGCTTTCTTGATAGCCTCGAGAAGCTCGTCATACTCCTCATATGCAGGCAGCTGCGGATATTCAGCCTTGATGGCATCCGTGCTCTTGAAGAGGAAGCCTGCCTTGCTGTTGAGAATCATTCCCAGGTCGTTATGGCTGTCTCCTGCTGCTATGGTTTCGAATCCCATAGCCTGGAGATGCTTGACCGTGGTGTACTTAGACTTCTCGCATCTCATTCTGTGTCTGAGAATATTGCCGTCTTCGTCTATATCCAGAGTGTTGCAGAAGAGTGTAGGCCATCCCAGCTTCTTCATGAGAGGCTGTGCGAACTGCTCGAAGGTGTCGCTGAGAATGATAACCTGCGTTATTGTTCTCAGCTCGTCGAGAAATTCTCTGGCTCCCGGCATCGGATCCAGCTCACCTATTACCTCCTGGATTTCTTTGATTCCCAGATTGTTCTTCCTGAGGATATCGAGTCTGAATTCCATGAGCTTGTCGTAATCGGGCTCGTCTCTTGTTGTCCTCTTAAGCTCTTCTATTCCCGTTTTCTCTGCAAAAGCTATCCATATTTCAGGTACGAGAACACCTTCCATATCCAGACATACTACATTAAGTCCCATATTGTTTTCCTTTCTCCTTATAATGATTTATCTGTATCCGAGTCCGAATGTATCGCGAACTCTCTTTAACGTTTTCTGTGCTATGGCATCCGCCTTCTCGGCTCCTTCATCGAGAACTCTGATAAGCTCTTCTGATTCTCTGATTTCATTGAAGTTCTGCCTTATAGGTGCCAGTGCTTCCTTTGTCAGTTCAACGAGTGCCTTCTTGAAGTCACCGTAGCCTTTGCCCCTGAAGTCTGCTTCCACATCCTCTATGGCTGTTCCGCTGAAGGCGCTGTATATGCTCAGCAGGTTGCTTACTCCCGGCTTGTTCTCAGGGTCGAATCTTATCTCCCCGTCGGAGTCGGTTGTGGCTCTCATGATGGACTTCTTTATCTTGCTGTCCTCGTCGAGGAGGGAAATTCTGCTGTGATTGTTAGGGGAGCTTTTGCTCATCTTGGAGGTAGGGTCGTCGAGAGCCATGACTCTGGCGCCTGCCTTCATGAATCTTCCCTCGGGAACCACGAAGGTTTCCCCGTACTTGTTGTTTACTCTGATAGCGATGTCTCTCGTCAGCTCAATGTGCTGCTTCTGGTCGTTTCCTACCGGAACCACGTCCGTGTCGTAGAGAAGTATGTCAGCCGCCATAAGCACAGGATATGTGAGAAGTCCTGTTCCCACCGATTCCTGTCCGCCGCTCTTGGCCTTGAACTGAGTCATTCTCGTCAGCTCTCCCGTATAGGAGTTGCAGCAGAGAATCCATCCCAGCTCAGCGTGACCGCTTACCGAGGACTGCACGAATATTATTGATTTGCGCGGATCGATTCCTATAGCCATGTAGAGTGCGGCCACATCCAGCACGTGTTTTCTCAGTTCCTTAGGATCCTGCGGAACTGTGATGGCATGTTCATCCACTATACAGTATATGCACTCGTGATCCTCCTGAAGATCAACGAACTGTTTGAGAGCACCCAGATAGTTGCCTATATGAATGTTTCCCGTAGGCTGTACGCCCGAAAAAACTCGTTTCATCATCTACTCCTTATATATCAAGCTTGGTCTGTTCTTCGCCGTTGTCTTTCTCGGCTTTTTCTCTGGCTTTTTTCTCCTGGGCGAGGCGTGCATCTTTCTCGTGCTCCTCTTCCCTTATCATCTTGGCCATGGATATGATTTCGATGTTGTCACCGGTTCTCATTATCTTGACGCCCTGGGTTGATCTGCCGCTCTTGGACACTTCCTTCGCCTGGATTCTTATCACTGTTCCCTCTGAATTGATGAGAAGTATCTCATCATCATCATCTACAACGCATGCACCTACAAGATATCCTGTCTTGGAAAATTTCGTCTTGTCATAAGTCAGGAGGCCCTTGCCGCCTCTCGACTGGCTTCTGTATTCCTCCACCGGAGTCCTCTTGCCGAAGCCTTTGCTCGTAACCACGAAGAGCTCCTCGTGAGGCTTAACCAGCTGCATTGCCACAACCCTGTCATCATCCTCCAGCGTTATGGCTTTAACGCCCCGCGCGCTTCTTCCCATCGGACGAACATCCTTCTCCGAGAAGCAGATGCACTTGCCCTTCTCTGTTATTATGAGAACGTTGTCCTCGCCTGAAGTCTGTCTTATTGAAACCAGCTCATCTCCGTCAGCCAGAGTTATTGCTATGAGGCCGGTCTTCCTGCTGTTGTCAAACTGGGATATTGCTGTCTTCTTGATTGTTCCTTTCTTCGTGACGGCGATGAGATATTTGTCATCCCTGAAATTCCTGAAAGGTATTATCGTTGTAATCGTTTCGCTTCCCGTTATGTTGAGGAAGTTTGCCGCATTCGTTCCCTTGGCCGTTCTTGTGGCTTCAGGTATTTCATAGGCTTTGATCTTGTGAACACGGCCTTTGTTCGTGAAGAACATCAGCTCGTCGTGGGTCGAAGTGAGTATCATGTCTCTCACGAAGTCATTCTCCCTCGTGGTGAGTCCTGTCACTCCCTTGCCGCCGCGCTTCTGAGTCTTGTACGTGTCGGCCGGTATTCTCTTCAGATAGCCTCTGTGAGTGAGAGTTATGGCAACCTGCTGCTCTTCGATAAGATCCTCTTCGTCCATCTCTCCGTCGTCGGAGGTTATCTTCGTTTTTCTCTTGTCTCCCCACTTCTTGCGGATTTCGAGAAGCTCGTCCTTAACGACGCCCATGAGCTTGTGTTCGTCAGCCAGCAGCTCCTTGTAGTAGGCTATCATTTTGCAAAGTTCCTCGTACTCTGCTTCTATCTTCTCACGTTCCAGTCCCTGCAGACGCGCCAGTCTCATGTCCAGAATCGCCTGAGCCTGCTTGTCGGAGAGTCCGAACTTCTCCATGAGTTTTTCTTTGGCGTCATTGTAGCTGGATCTGATTGTCTTTATTATCTCATCTATGTTGTCAAGAGCAATTCTCAGACCTTCCAGAATGTGAGCTCTGGCTTCGGCCTTTGCAAGATCGAAGCGGGTTCTTCTGGTGACTACATCCTTCTGATGCTTCAGGTATTCCTCTATTATCTGATAGAGGGTCAGTAGCTTAGGCTGTCCGTTTACCAGGGCAATCATTATTATGCTGAAATTCTCCTGAAGAGAGGAGAGCTTATAGAGCTTGTTGAGTGTGACTCTCGGATTTGCCGAGGCCTTGAGCTCTATTACGACTCTGATTCCGTCTCTGTTGGATTCATCGCGTATCGCCGATATACCTTCTATTCTTTTTTCCTTGACCAGCTCGCCGATTTTCTCCAGCATTCTGGCCTTGTTCACCTGATAAGGTATCTCACTGACTATTATCTGTGATTTACCTCTGGATGTCTCTTCGATTTCGGCCACGGCCCTCACCTGGACTTTGCCCTGTCCGGTGAGATATGCTTCTCTTATTCCCTTCTTGCCGAGAATCTGCGCTCCCGTCGGGAAGTCAGGTCCCTTGACAATCTTAAGCAGATCCTCCGGTGTGCATTCCTCATCATCGATCATGCGCACGCAGGCATCTATTACCTCGCAGAGATTGTGAGGAGGTATGGACGTGGCCATACCTACGGCGATACCGTTGCTTCCGTTGATGAGAAGATTCGGAACTCTGGACGGCAGTACCGTAGGTTCCATTTCCTCTTCATCGAAGTTCGGTATGAAATCTACCGTATCCTTGTCTATATCTCTTATCATCTGGAGAGCGAAAGGTGTCATACGTGCTTCCGTATAACGCATTGCCGCTGCTCCGTCTCCGTCGATTGAACCGAAGTTGCCGTGTCCGTCCACCAGAGGATATCTGGTGGCGAAAGGCTGTGCCAGTTTAACCATGGCATCGTATATTGAGCTGTCTCCGTGAGGATGGTACTTACCCATTACCTCACCCACTATACGTGCGGATTTCTTGTGAGGCTTGTCAGGAGTGATTCCCAGCTCGTGAAGTCCGTAGAGTATTCTTCTGTGTACGGGCTTCAGACCGTCCCTTACATCGGGAAGAGCACGTCCTACTATAACGCTCATGGCGTAGTCTATGTAGGAATTCTTCATTTCATCATGAATCTCGTGCTGTATCATCTTACGATCTTCAATTAATGTTGTTGTCATCTGCTGAATATTCCCTTCTAAATATCAAGTGTGGCGTAGAGAGCGTGCTCCTCGATAAATTTCTTTCTCGGAGGAACCTTGTCGCCCATGAGCGTTGTGAATATCTCATCGGCAGCCCCTGCGTCATCAAGTGTTATCTGTATGAGGGTTCTCTTCTCGAAATCCATGGTAGTATCCCACAGCTGTCCTGCGTCCATTTCTCCGAGACCCTTGTATCTCTGTATTTCGTATTTGCCTGCCTTCTTGCCCAGTTCCTCCAGGAGCTTCTCCTGTTCCTTATCGGAATAGGTGTAGTAGATTTCCTTACCCTTCTTGACTCTGAAGAGAGGCGGCTGTGCAGCATACACGTGGCCGTTCTCTATGAGCGGTCTCATATATCTGAAGAAGAAGGTGAGGAGGAGTGTTCTGATGTGAGCTCCGTCCACGTCCGCATCTGTCATTATTATTATCTTGTGATACCTGAGCTTCTCTATATTGAAATCCTCTCCTATACCGCAGCCGAAGGCGGTAATCATATTCTTGATTTCATCCGAATTGAGAATCTTCTCCAAACGCGCCTTTTCCACATTGAGGATTTTGCCCCTGAGCGGAAGTATGGCCTGACGCTTTCTGTCTCTACCTTCCTTGGCGCTTCCGCCGGCGGAATCTCCCTCTACCAGAAATATCTCGCTCAGTGCAGGGTCCTTCTCGGAGCAGTCGGCCAGCTTGCCCGGCATTGAATTACCGTCGAGAACCGTGGATCTTCTGGCCAGATTTCTCGCCTTCCTGGCAGCCTCCCTGGCTCTGGCGGATTTAATGCACTTTTCAACTATGATTTTAGCCTGCTTGGGATTTTCCTCGAGAAAAGCAGCTATATAATCTGCCGTTGCTGTTTCGACGAAGCCTCTCATATCGCTGTTTCCCAGCTTTGTCTTTGTCTGTCCCTCGAACTGAGGCTCTGTGAGCTTGACGGAAACTATAGCTATTATTCCCTCTCTGACATCCTCGCCGCTGAGTGCTTCTTCATTATCCTTGAGGAGCTTGGACTTTCTCGCATAATCATTGATTACTCTGGTGAGAGCTGTCTTGAATCCCTGAAGGTGGAAGCCTCCCTCGGATGTGTTGATGTTGTTGGCATACGAAAGTATGAGCTCGTTATAGCTGTCCGAATACTGGAGAGCTATCTCAACCTCTCTGTTCTCATCGTTCACCTCGAAATAGAGGATATCCTTGTGAATAGGGTTTTTCTTTCCCACGAGGAAGTTTACGTATTCCTTGATTCCTCCCTCATAATGGAACTCCTCCTCCATTGAAGTTCTCTCATCCTTGAGAGTTATGCTTATTCCCTTGTTGAGAAATGCCATCTCTCTCAGCCTTCTCTGGAGAGTGTCATAGTCATATTCCGTTTCATCAAAAATATAAGGATCCGGCCAGAAGGTGCTCTTGGAGCCTGTCTTCCTGGCGTTGCCCTTTTCTTCCAGAGGTGTAACAGTCTTGCCGTATTCATAGGCCTGGAAGTACACCTTCCCGTTTCTTCTTATTTCAACTTCCATTCTGGTGGAGAGGGCATTTACTACGGAAGCTCCCACGCCGTGGAGTCCTCCGGACACCTTGTATCCTCCGCCGCCGAATTTACCGCCTGCATGAAGCACCGTGTGTATTACTTCTACAGCCGGTATTCCCATTTTAGGGTGAATATCAACAGGCATTCCTCTGCCGTCGTCTTCTACGGTAATGGAATTGTCCTTGTGTATAATAACTTTAATATTTTTGCAGAATCCCGCCAGTGCCTCGTCTATACTGTTGTCAACAACCTCATAGACCAGATGATGAAGTCCTCTCGAGCCTGTACTTCCGATGTACATTCCCGGTCTCTTCCTTACGGCTTCAAGACCTTCGAGAACCTGTATCTGCTCGGCATCATACTGCTGTATTTTTTCATTTTGTGCCATTGGCGCATCTCCTTTATTATTTTTGGTCACATACACTATATTTTAACATAATTCCATTTTATTTTTAAGTTATATTTCCACATCCACTTTCCCGTCGGATATTCTGATGATTTTTCCTTCAGGCAGATTTCTGGCAACTCCCGCCATAATATCCGTATCCGTTATGAACATCTGGTTGTCTCCCAGCTTCTGAAGCAGGAAATTCTGTCTGTCCGTATCCAGCTCGGACAGCACATCATCGAGAAGGAGAACCGGTTTCTCACCTTTTTCCTCTTCTGTTATTTTTATTTCCGAAAGCTTTAGTGACAGTGCCGCAGTTCGCTGCTGCCCCTGTGATCCGAACTTTCTCATGTCAATGCCGTCGGCTTCTATCCTGATGTCATCTCTGTGGGGGCCTTTGCCCGTGCTTCTGTTTCTCATATCATCAGCACGGCAGCTGCAGATTTCATCGTAATATTCTTCCTCATCCGTGCAGTCTATGGAAGGCTCATAGCTTATGGTCAGATTTTCCTTTCCTCCCGATATGTCTCTGTGTATCTCTCCCGATATTACATTTATCCGCTCGATGTATTCCTTTCGCTTTTTTATGATTCTGCTACCGTAGAGAGCCAGCTCTCTGTCCCATATATCGAGAAGGCTTTCGGGAAATGATTCCTCCTTCAGTGCGGCATTCTTCTGTTTAAGAGCTCTCCTGTAATCATTAAGATTGCTCATATATCCCTTTCTTATCTGACAGAGCTCCCTGTCCAGGAACCTCCTTCTCCGTTCCGGCTCATCCTTGACTATCTTCAGGTCCTCAGGAGAGAATACGGTTATGAACATTCTGTCCATCATCTCCGAGGTCTTCCTTATCTTGACGCCCTTAACCTTTATCCCCTTCTTGCCGCTTCTGTCTATTACTATCTCGGTCTTTTCCTCTTCTCCGTAACGGTCCTCGCCTGTTATCTCCACGCGACAGAACTCCTCACCGAAACGAATGAGGTCTCTGTCCTTGACCTTCTTGAAAGAGCGTCCGAAGGCATCTAAATAAATACCCTCCAGCAGATTAGTCTTTCCCTGTCCGTTGTTACCAAGGATAATGTTAACCTTATCGCTGAAGGATATTCTCTCGTCTACGTAGTTTCTGAAATTATGTAATCTTATTTCTCTGATGTACATATTCTTAAATCGAAGTTATTCTGACCGGAAGTATCAGATACTTGTACTCATCTCCATTCACAGATGTCACGATGGCAGGATCCACACCTGACTTGAAGTTAAACTGAACCTCTTCATCATCTATGGCCTTGAGAACATCAAGCACATACTTGGAGTTGAAGCCAATCTCTATATCGTTGCCGTCCTTCTCAATAACTATCTCTTCCTTCACATTTCCCTCATCGGATCTGGAAGTGATTGTGAGAAGATTGTTCACTATCGACATTCTGATGAGATTGTTCTTGCCTTCTCTGGCCAGCAGCGATGCTCTCTCAATGCTCTCGAGAAGAACCTCCCTGCCTATAACCGCTCTGGTGAAGGAATCCTTAGGGATTATATTGTTGTAATCCAGGAACTCACCTTCCATCAATCGTATAATAACGATAGTATTTCCTATACTGAATGTAGTCTTCTTGGCTCCGAATGAAACTATAACATCACATTCCTCATCCTCATCGGATATGATTTTTCTTATATCATTCATTATTCTGGCGGAGACTATAAACTTCTTGTCTCTCTCACCTCTAGCCTCTTCTCTGACATAGGCCAGTCTGAAGCCGTCGATGGCAACCATGCTTATGCTGTCAGGCGATACTTCCGTGAGTATTCCGGTAAGCACTCCTTTCGACTCGTCCATGCTTGCCGCAAAGGCTGTCTTCCGGACCATGTCCATGAACAGCTCTCTGTTGAAAACAAGAGTATCGTTGGCATCCTCTTTCTTGTACACTTCCGGGAACTCCTCCACGGGCATGCATATAACCTTGAATTCGGAGGAGAGTGTTTTTATATTTATGTTTACTCCTTCATCAAAGAGAGTAAGCTCTTCATTAGGAAGCTTTCTCACTATATCACTGAGAAGTTTGGCTGTTACGACTGCTGATCCTTCTTCTTCAACTGAAGCTTCTATCCTGGTTCTGATGCTTAAATCCAGATCGGATGCTGTGAGAACAAGTGAGTCACCTGCCGTTTCTATTAATATACCCTTAAGTGTAGGGATTGTGGTCTTGGCTGATACTGCTTTGGAAACAGTGTTCAGTGCTTTCATCAGAGTTTGTTGCTGACATGTGAATTTCATTGGAATCCTCCGAAAAAAATCTTCTCTTTTTAAATAATATATACAGTAGTAATAGTAGTAGTGTGTGTTGATTCTGTTGATAATCTGTACATCCATTGAAATGCATGGATTAATTGTTGTTTAAAATCTGTGGAAAAGTTGTTTTTTTTATCAACGGGCCATGTTGATAATTATTGTATCTCATCCTTCAGGTTTCTTATATCTTCAGCCAGAACCGGATTTGTTTTTATCTCTTTAGATATTTTATCACATGCGTGAAGAACTGTCGTGTGGTCTTTGCCTCCGAAGGACTGACCTATCTTGGGAAGTGAGAGATCCGTCATTTCACGGCACAGATACATTGCTATCTGTCTCGGATAGGTGTATTCTCTCTTTCTCTTGGAGGACTCAATGTCTGTGAGCTTTATGCCGAATTTCTTGCAAACGGCTTTTTTAACGGTTTCGCACGATATTTCAGCGTCACGTGCCGAGAAAATATCTCTCAGACTGTCCTTGGCAAACTTGACCGTAATCTTCTTGTTGAATACCCTGGAGAAGCTGATTATTCTCGTGAGCGCGCTCTCCAGCTCTCTTATGTTGAACTTGACTCTCTCGGCTATAAGGTTTATAACCTCCAGAACATCATCGTCAAGGTCTATGTTCTCCATTTCGGCTTTGTTTCTGAGTATGGCAACTCTTGTTTCGAAATCAGGAGGCTGTATGTCGGCTACGACGTTCCACTGGAATCGTGATTTCAGTCTGTCATCCAGGTCCTTCAGCTTGCTCGGCGAGCGGTCACTGGATATTACAATCTGCTTGTCCAGCTCATAGAGTGTATTGAAGGTGTGGAAGAACTCGTTCTGTGTGGCTTCCTTACCTTCGATGAACTGAATGTCGTCGATTAGCAGCACGTCAACGGTTCTGTATTTCTGTTTGAATGAATTCAGTCTGCTGTTGGAATTGTTGGGGTCTCTTATCGCCTGAAGAAGTTCGTTGGTGAACATTTCAGAGGAGACATAGAGAACCTTCATATCAGGATTGTGCTCCAGAATGTAGTGACCTATGGCGTGCATGAGATGTGTCTTACCCAGTCCGGATCCTCCGTATATGAAGAGCGGATTGTAAACCTTGGCCGGGGTTTCTGCTACAGCCAGTGCCACAGCATGGGCATAGTTGTTGTTTGATCCTATTATGAAGTTATCGAAATTGTATCTGGGATTGAGGAAGTATTCCTCGTTGTAGAGGTCTTCATCCCCTGTCGCAGAAACAGCTCCCGGACCTCTCGATGTGCTCCTGCTTTTTCTGTCCGATGAAGCTGCCTTAATTTCTGATTCGTTCTTATGTATTATTTTTATTTTGTATGATGTTCTGTATACTTTCTTGATGGCTTTTTCGAGGAGAGCTATGTATTTCTCATTTTTGTTGAGAACGCTCACCTTGAAGCTGTCTGTCGAAGCCACGTACATGGTATTCGTGTTTTCGTCGATTTCCAGAGGAATCAGGGGCAGAAACCATGTTTTGTAGCTGACAGATGTCAGTTCGCCGCTTATTTCAGAAAGTATGTCCTTCCATTTGTCCTTGTCTATCTTTAATGTCATTTTTTATCCTCTCATACAAAGTAAATATATAATAACAAAAAAAGTTATCCACAGGCAATAGTTAAATAAAAAATGCCTTTTTATGGGGATTTCGAGGATTATCCACTACTTGTGGATAAAATTGTGCAAAGATTTCACAGTATCACCTATATGTTGTATTTGAGGCCTTTGCGGGACCGCAATATTTAAAATAAATTGACTTTAAAGAGACTGAAAGGTATAATATTTGAGCATATGTGTACAATTTGAAATTGAGAATTGTACGATTTATTAATTTAACAGGAGGAATAACCTTATGAAAATGACTTACCAGCCTAAGAAGAGGCAGCGCAAGAAGGAGCACGGCTTCAGAAAGAGAATGAAGACAAAGAACGGTAGAAATGTTTTGAAGAGAAGAAGACAAAGAGGAAGAAAAGTTTTATCAGCATAGAGACCGCAGAGAGTGGTCTTTTTGTTTCATGAGAAAACTGAAATGAAGAGATGCTTAAGAAAGAAGTTTTAAGGAGAGACAAGGATTTTTCGGCCATATACAGGAAGGGGAAAAATGTTCCCGACAAGTATGTTGTGGTTATTTTCAGGAAGAACGGGCTCTCTTATAACAGAACTGCTTTCCTGGCAAGCAAAAAAGTAGGTAACAGCGTACAGAGGAACAGGGCCAAGAGGCTTCTTAAAGAGAGCTACAGATTTCAGAAGGAGTACCTCAAGCAGGGGTATGACATTATTTTCATATCCAGAAACAGAATTAACGGACGAGGTTTCGAAGAGGTAAACAGATCTGTGATAAATGCTCTGCAGAGGTCGGGCCTTATTAAATCCCGAGAGGTTGAGCAATGAAACAGATAATGATTCTTATTATAAGATTCTATCAGAAATTCATATCTCCTCTTTTTCCTCCCAGATGCAGGTTTTATCCTACTTGCTCTGTCTATTTTTTACAGGCACTTGAAAAATACGGTTTTTTTAAGGGAACGTATCTGGGAATCAGACGGATTCTCAAGTGCCATCCTTTTCATGAAGGAGGATACGATCCTTTGAAATAGGAGGAAATACTTAATGTATACAATACTGGGCGTAATTGCCAAGCCAATGGGATATCTTCTCGATTTCCTCTACAATGTTGTAGGAAATTACGGTATCACTATCATAATATTTACTGTATTTGTAAAGCTTTGTATTTATCCGCTCTATATCAAGCAGACTAAATCCACTGCGGTTATGTCTGAAATGCAGCCTAAGATCAGGGAAATCCAGAACAGATACGCCAATGATCAGGAGATGATGAACATCAAGCTGCAGGAGCTCTACAAGGAAGAAAAATTCAATCCTATGGGTGGATGTCTTCCTATGCTCATTCAGATGCCTATAATAATGGGTCTCTTCGCACTTCTGAGAAATCCTCTCCGTTATATAACGAAGGATGATATGATTTTCGCGTTCCACGAACCATTCTTATGGATAGATGACCTTAGTCAGCCTGACCCGTGGGTTCTGCCGATTATCGCAGGAGTGGCAACATTCATCGCATTCACAATGAACAGAGCTCTTCAGGATTCCGGCACTGCTGCAACTCAGCAGTCGGGAGCCATGATGAAGATGATGCAGTACATATTCCCTATAATGATTCTGTGGATGGCTAAATCATTCCCGTCCGGACTTGCTCTCTACTGGGCTGTCAGCCAGATCATTCAGATTTTCTTCAATATTCACATGCAGACAATGAGAAAGAAAATCAAGAGAGAACAGGAAGAGAAGAGAATCAGAGAGAAGATTGAGAAGAAGAACAGGAGATAGTATGGATCATATAGAAAAGTGGGGAACCAGCGTAGACGAAGCGGTTGAGCTGGCCCTCAGTGATTTGAAGGTCTCCAGAGATGAAGTCAGTATTCAGGTTCTGGAGGAACCGTCAAGGGGATTTTTCGGAATTGGCGCCAAGCTCGCACTCGTCAGAGTGGAGAAGATAAAGAAGGAGCCTGAGAAGGTTGAGCCTGCTCCGGAAGTCAAGGCAGTCAAGGAAGTTAAGAAAGAAACTAAAAGAGAAGAGAAGAAGGATAAGCCTAAGAAGGACGGCAGCGGCGGCAAGAAAAAGAAAAAACAGCAGCCTGTAAACATAGCTCTTGACGATGTGGATGTAGCAAGTCTCACACCTGTTGAAGAGCATGAGGCTCTTGATTTTCTCAAGGATGTATCGGAGAAAATGGGTCTGTCGCTTCAGTTCAGTGCCAGAACAGGCAAGGACCTTGTCTATATTGAAATGAGCGGCAAGGATTCCAGAACGATAATAGGCAAGAGGGGTCAGACTCTTGATGCTGTGCAGTATCTCACAAGTCTCGTTGTAAACAAGGACAGAAGCAACTATATGAAGGTTGTTCTCGATGCCGAAAATTACAGAGAGAAGAGACAGAGAACACTGGAACAGCTTGCCAACAGATTGGCAGCCAAGGTTGTCAAGACAGGCAAGAGAGTAAGACTGGAGCCTATGAATCCTTATGAGAGAAAGGTTATCCACTCCACACTTCAGCAGAACAGCAGAATTACTACGAGAAGTGAAGGAGAAGAGCCTTACAGAAGAGTTATAATAGAACTTAAGAAGTAGAAACGGGGTCCGCGTATGCGGACCTTCGCTGTTTAAGAAGATGAACGATACTATAGCAGCTATAGCAACGGCTGCCGGTGAAGGCGGCATAGGAATAGTGAGAATCAGCGGTCCGGAGGCCCTCGAAACGGCTCTGAGAGTTTTCAGGTGCAAAGGCAGCAGGCTGGATGACAGAAGGATGACCTACGGTCATGTAGTCGAACCGGGCGGCGACAGGATAATAGATGAAGCGCTGGCCGTTTATATGAAGGGACCTGCCAGTTACACTGGAGACGATGTGGTTGAGATAAACTGCCACGGCAGTATGGTTTCTCTGAGAAGAACACTGCAGGCCGTGTTGAGATCGGGAGCCCGTATGGCGGAACCGGGTGAATTTACCAAAACCGCATTTCTCAACGGCAGGATGGACCTTTCCCAGGCTGAGGCAGTAATAGATGTTATAAAAGCCAGGACCGACAAAAGCTTCGATGTGGCAATGTCACAGCTCGAAGGGGGTCTTTCTCTGGAAATAAACCGAATCAGAAACAGCATAATGGACCTTCTGGTGGAGATAGCGGTTAACATCGATTATCCCGATGAAGATATAGAGCAGATAGTAGCGGAAGGAATAATAAATAAAATATCGACAATAAACGATATGATTGAAAAACTGCTGTCCGGAGCCGATACGGGCCGGATAGTAAGAGAAGGTCTGAGCATGGTGATTGTGGGCAAACCTAACGTGGGAAAGTCCTCTCTGATGAATGCTCTGCTCAGAGAAACCAGAGCTATAGTGACGGAGATTCCCGGCACTACGAGGGATACTATAGAGGAGGCTCTCAGCATAAGAGGGATACCTGTTTATCTGACGGATACGGCAGGTATCAGAGAGACTGACGATATAGTGGAGAAGATAGGAATAGAGAAGACAAAGGATGCCTTCAACAAGGCTGATACAATAATACTGATACTGGACGCAAGCTCTCCTCTGACGGAAGAGGACGAGATGATCATAGAGCATATAGGAGATAGAAAGTGTTTTCTTCTCCTTAACAAGCAGGACAGGGGCAGCTGTCTCGACAGAGACGAACTTAAACGTCTGTTGCCGGAGGCCACAGTTATTGAAACTGTCCTCACATCCGGTGAGGGCATATCCGAGCTGGAGGATAAGATTGAAGAGCAGGTATACAGCGGCAGAATTTCACGCAGCGACGATGTGCTGGTGAATAATGTCCGCCATATTGAGCTTTTGCATAAGGCTGAGGATTCCCTGAAGGCTGCGAGGAAAATTCTGGAATCCGGTGAGGCTATGGATTTTGCAGAAATAGATATAAGAGAAGCGTATGAAGTTCTGGGAGAGATAACGGGTGACACCGTTTCCGAGGATATAATAGATGAAGTTTTCGCCAGGTTCTGCCTGGGCAAGTAGATGGGAAGGCCGTACTGATGAAAGAATATGTGATGGGTACATATGATGTGATTGTGGTAGGAGCGGGGCATGCCGGATGCGAAGCCGGTCTCGCCTGTGCCCGCATGGGAATGAGCACAGTCATGTTCTCAATAAATCTGGAGGCTGTGGCCATGATGGCCTGCAATCCTTCCATAGGCGGAACGGGCAAAGGCCACCTGGTGCGTGAAATAGATGCACTTGGCGGCGAGATGGGAATTAACACTGACAAGACATTTATTCAGAGCCGGATGCTCAACAGAGCCAAGGGTCCGGCGGTTCATTCTCTGAGAGCCCAGACTGACAAGAACAGTTATCATATAGAAATGAAGAAAACCCTGGAGGCTCAGGAAAACCTCACTCTCAAGCAGGGAGAAGTGGTTGATATAATTGTTGAAAAAGGAAAGGCCTGCGGAGTTGTGCTTCGCACGGGAGCTGTTTACAGGAGTAAAGCAGTAATACTGGCTACGGGAACCTTCCTGGCGGGAAGAATTTTCATCGGAGAGAGCGCCTTTGACAGCGGCCCTAACGGAATGGCACCTTCTGTTGAGCTGGCGTCAAACCTGAGGGAAAAGGGACTTCCTATGAGAAGATTCAAGACGGGAACTCCCGCCCGCGGCCTGGCTGCAAGCTTCGACTATGACAAGATGACGCCTCAGGAGGGAGATGAGGAGATTGTTCCTTTTTCATTCATGAACGAGGAGCTTCATCGCGAGCAGGTGAAGTGCTGGCTCACATACACCAATGAGAAAACTCATGAGGTTATAAGAAATAATTTTCACAGGTCGGCTCTCTTCGGCGGGCAGATTGAGGGAGTGGGTCCCAGATACTGTCCGTCAATAGAGGATAAGGTAAACAGGTTTGCCGACAAGAAGAGACACCAGCTCTTCATAGAGCCAGAAGGTCTATATACCAATGAAATGTATATACAGGGAATGTCATCCAGCCTTCCCGAGGATGTGCAGGAGGAATTCTACAAGACGATAGAAGGACTGGAGAATCTCGAAATAGTAAGGCCGGCATATGCCATTGAATATGACTGCATAGACCCGCTGGCTCTGAAGTTAAATCTGGAGAGCAGGCAGATAGAAGGTCTTTTCTGTGCGGGACAGTTTAACGGAAGCTCCGGGTATGAAGAGGCGGCCGCTCAGGGTCTCATGGCGGGAATAAATGCCGTATGTTCTCTGAGAGGTGAGGAGCCTTTCGTGCTTGACAGGAGTGAAGCATATATAGGAGTCCTCATAGACGATCTCATAACCAAGGGGACGGAGGAGCCTTACCGTATAATGACAAGCAGAGCAGAATACCGCCTGCTTCTCAGACAGGACAATGCGGACTTGAGACTTACGGAGAAGGGATATAATCTGGGACTCGTCACTGAAGAACGCTATGCTAAATTCCTGAGAAAGAAGGAGGCTGTTTCACGTGAAACAGAGCGCATAACACACAAGACAGTGAAGCCTGAGGATATAAACAGCATACTGGAAGAAAAAGGAAGCACGCCTATTAAGGGTGCCACACCTCTCATCGAGCTTTTGCGCCGTCCGGAGATAACCTATGATGATACTCTGCCGGCGGATCCGGAGAGACCTCAGCTTCTGCCTCATGAGAAAACCATGATGGAGGTTCAGATCAAGTACGAGGGTTATATAAGGAAGCAGCAGGCCAGGATAGACAAGTTCCATCGTCTTGAGAACAGGAAGCTCAGTCCGGATATGAATTACAGTGAAATAGACGGACTGCGTCTGGAGGCGCGGCAGAAGCTGGATAAGTTCAAGCCGCTGTCTGTGGGACAGGCTTCGCGAATTTCGGGAGTATCGCCGGCGGACATAAATGTGCTGCTCATACACCTTGAGAAGAAAAGGAGACAGAAGGGTGAGTGAATTCAATAATCTGAGAGACACCTTCCGCAGACTTGGAATGGAGCTGACCGAAGAGAAGGAAACAATATACAGAGGCTATATGGAGGATATACTGGAGCTGAACGAGAGCATCAATCTCACAGCCATAAGAGAACGAGATGCTTTCATAGCCGGTCACTATGACGATTCCATGGCGTGCGCCTTCACCCCTGAATTTCAGGAAGCCGGCCGCATTATAGATGTGGGAACGGGAGGCGGATTTCCGGGAATACCTCTGGCGATAGCATATCCTGAGAAGGAGTTTGTGCTGGTTGATTCTCTCAACAAGAGGATTAAGATAATAGTAAGCCTCGCTGAGAAGTACGGACTGAGCAACGTGCAGGCGCTTCACGGCAGAGCAGAGGAGCTGGGACGCCGCGAGGGCTTGAGAGAAGCTTTTGATCTCTGTGTGTCCAGAGCGGTTGCCAACATGTCGACACTGACGGAGCTCTGTCTTCCTTTCGTGAGAGAGGGCGGAAGCTTCATCGCTTACAAAGGACCCGGAAGTGACGGAGAAATTGCAGACGCCGCAAAGGCTATTGAGATTCTGGGTGGCAGTCTCAGGTCGGTGGAAAAAGCATACGGCGGCCCGGAGGGTACGGAACACAGACTGGTTATAGTATCAAAAAAGAAAAAAACACCGGCAAAGTATCCGAGAAAACCGGGAACACCGGGAAAAAGTCCGATTAAATAGATGTTTCACGTGAAACATTCGAAAAACCTATAGAAGATTACGGATGGATGTTATATAATAAATCCGGAATTGAAAATCAGGAGGTTACTATGGGAAAAGCGATAGCGATTTTTAATCAGAAGGGTGGCGTAGGAAAAACCACCACAAACATCAATCTGGCAGCGTGCCTTGCACTTATGCAGAAGAAGGTTCTTATTCTGGATATTGACCCGCAGGGAAACACTACCAGCGGTGTTGGTATTTCCAAGAGAAACCTGGAAGTGACGACTCACGAGATTCTCATAGAGGACAATCACCGTCCGGAGGAGGCCGTAATTCCTACGGACATAGAAAATCTGGATATAATGCCTGCAAGCGTGCAGCTGGCAGGTGTTGAGGTGGAGCTTATAGGTATGACGGGCAAAGAAAAGCGTCTCAAGGCGGCAATCGATGTCCTGAAACCTAAATACGACTATATATTCGTTGACTGCCCGCCATCTCTGGGAACGCTGACAATCAACGCTCTCACGGCGGTTGATTCGGTTCTCATTCCTATACAGTGCGAGTTCTACGCTCTGGAGGGAGTAAGTCAGCTGATGAGCACCATAGATATAGTAAGAAACAATCTCAACCCTGATCTTGAAATTGAAGGGGTTATCCTCAGCATGTTCGACGGCAGAACGAATCTGTCCATACAGGTTGTCGAGGAAGTCAAGAAGTATTTCAAGGAGAAGGTTTATACAACCGTAATTCCGAGAAACGTACGTCTGGCAGAGGCTCCGAGCCATGGCATGCCTGTGGTTCAGTACGATCCTAAATCCACGGGAGCAATTGCCTACAGGGAATTCGCGGAGGAATTTCTCGAGAACGAGAGGAGAAACAGATAGATGGCAGCACAGAGAAAGGTCGGGGGACTGGGCAAAGGCCTTGATGCTCTCTTCGGAGATGTAGAAATCAGCAGCCCCAAGACTGCAGCGAAAACCGAGAAAACTGAAGAAACGCCTGCCGAGGGAGGCGTTCTTTATATTGATATCAATGAAATAAAGCCAAATGCGGCACAGCCACGTAAAAATTTCGACGAGGAGAAGCTGCGCGAGCTGGCCGATTCCATAGAGCAGCACGGCCTAATACAGCCGGTTGTCCTCCGCAAGGCGGACAGGGGTTATGAGATAGTCGCCGGCGAGAGAAGGTACAGAGCGGCCAGGCTCATCGGTCTCAAGGAGCTCCCTTGTATAGTGAAGACCCTCACTGACGAGGAGAATATGCTCCTGGCCATAATAGAGAATATGCAGAGAGAGGACCTGAACCCTATAGAAGAGGCGGAGGGTCTCAAGCAGATGATAGACAAGTACGGGCTCACTCAGGAGCAGGTGTCCGTAAGTGTGGGCAAAAGCAGGCCGTACATTACGAACAGCCTCAGACTCCTCAAGCTTCCGGAGTACGTGAGAAATCTCACTGCCGAAGGAAGAATCTCCATGGGACACGCCCGCGCTCTGGCCGGAGTCAAGGATAAGGACAAGCAGATAAGCCTGGCCGGAAGAGCCGCAGAGGAAGGACTCTCGGTCAGACAGATAGAGAAACTGGCTGCCGCGGACGGCGGTAAAAAGAAGCCTTTGCAGAAGAAGGAGGCCAAGTCTCCTGACGAGAAGCGGGTGGAGGAGGACCTCAAGCAGTCGCTGGGAACCAAGGTCAACCTGACACGTCGGGGCTCAAAGGGCCGCATAGAGATAGAGTTCTACTCCGACGAGGAGCTGGAGCGGCTCATAGAGATGCTCAGATCACTAGGTAAATAATGTAAATTAATATAGAAAGAAGGTAAAAAATGGAAAGAAATGTGGGAACTGTATCACGAGGAATCAGATGCCCGATTATCAGAGAGGGCGATGATGTGGGCAGCATCGTTGTTGACAGCGTGCTCAAGGCCGCCGGCACAGACGGTTTCGAGATGAGAGACAGAGATATCGTCTGCATCACCGAGTCGATCGTAGCCAGAGCGCAGGGCAACTACGCTTCAGTGGATGCCATCGCAGCAGACGTGAAGGCCAAGCTCGGCGGAGAGACTATCGGAGTAATCTTCCCGATTCTCTCGAGAAACAGATTCGCTATATGCCTCAAGGGAATTGCCAGAGGAGCGAAGAAAGTCGTTCTCATGCTCAGCTATCCGAGCGATGAGGTGGGTAACGCGCTCATCACCATGGACCAGCTGGACGAAGCCGGCATCGATCCTTACAGAGACGTGATCGATCTGAAGCGCTACAGAGAGCTTTTCGGCGACAACAAGCACCAGTTCACAGGCGTTGATTACGTTCAGTACTACAGCGACATCATCCGTGAAAACGGCGCAGAGGTTGAGGTTATATTCGCCAACAGAGCTCAGGATATTCTCAAGTATACGGACAAAGTCCTCACATGCGACATCCACACGAGAGAGAGAAGCAAGCGTCTCCTCAAGGCCGCCGGCGCATCTGCCGTTATCGGTCTGGATGACATACTCAGCAGCTCAGTGGACGGAAGCGGCTACAACGAAGAGTTCGGACTTCTCGGATCCAACAAGGCGACAGAGGAGACAGTGAAGCTCTTCCCTAAGACTGCCGAGAGCAAAGTCCTCGTTGAGGATATCAGCCGCGCCTTCAAGGAGAAGACAGGCAAGAATGTTGAAGTGATGATCTACGGCGACGGCGCCTTCAAGGATCCCGTGGGCAAAATCTGGGAGCTGGCCGATCCGCGCGTAGGCGTTGCCTTCACAGCAGGTCTTGAAGGAACTCCTAACGAGCTCAAGCTCAAGTATCTGGCTGACAACGATTTCGGACATCTCCAGGGAGACGAGCTCAAGGAAGCAATCTCCGGCAGAATCAGAGAGAAGGACGGCAGCCTGGTTGGCAAGATGGAATCCGAAGGAACAACACCTCGTCAGCTGACAGACCTTATCGGTTCCCTCTGCGACCTGACATCCGGCTCCGGAGACAAGGGCACACCTGTAATCCACATACAGGGTTATTTCGATAATTACGTTAGTGAATAAGACTGCGGTTGCTTCGGCGGATTAAGTCCTCGCGACAGACAACCATAGATGCTCACTCGATGAAAACAGAATCCCGGACAGAACTCGAGACTTCGTCTCTCGGGCAAGTCCGGGATTTAGCTGTTTTCTTATCTTGTTTCGCATATGGTCTGACCTGCTCCTGTGGAAGCAGCCGCAACTCTCTCTGCCGACGCGCACATGCTCGCTGCCGGAAACATCTAGGTTGTCGCTACAGAGCTAAGAATTCGAAATTCCTGACAAAGCACCCCAATATCGAGGATTCTTTGTCAGGAAATATCCAGTAAAATGGCTTGGGTGAATGAGCATACGTGATTATACACGCATATTTGCCAATATATGTAAATCCGGTATAGGGTTGTTGTCCGGATAATACCTGTCGGCGTGGAAATCCACTGCTGACATGAACTTTCCTGACAAAGCACTCTCGAAAGTCGACCTTCTTGTCAGAAATTCTCGAAATGTAGCTTATTACGGCGATTTGCCGGAGTATAACAATGCGATGAAAATGTATAAGTGGGCTGTTGCCGTTGTATAGCATGTATAGAACGTAAGCGGTAAAACCTACGTACCTATCCGAACCGGGGCAAAAAATGTAAAATTGTCTGGAAGAACAGCTAAAAAGTTCTCCAGACTTTTTTAGACTATTCGCCCAGGAGGATAATCAAATGAACTTAACAACACAGA
>JALFNS010000032.1 GCA_022773945.1 Clostridiales bacterium | reverse complement strand
CTGCATCCAGCACATGGATATGGCGTTTCTGATACACCTCTCCACCGAGCCGGGTGACGTCTCATAAATCTTTGAGATCTCATCATACAATCTCTTGAGGTGCCCGTTATGGTCGTCCTCGTCTTCAATACAGATGAGTATGGCAAGTTCGATGTACTTGAATCCGAGCAGATTAGGCGGGATGCCTAAATCAAACAGCGCACAACGGATGGCTTCCAATAAATCTCTTCTCATATCAGCCTCCTTCGCAAACTGTGATACGTTAAGTGCATAATATACTAATATTTGACATTTAGAAATACCAGTAGTAACATAACTTTTGTAAAATATTGTCGAAATCGTGTCATCAATGACGAGAGGCGAGAAATGCTCGGCGACAAGTTAAAAGAAATAATGAGGGTTAAGGGTGTGGACTGCAGGGAGCTGTCTAACAGCTCAGAGGTCCCGCTTGAAACTATACGTAATCTCTACTACGGAAAAGTAACAGATCCGAAAGTATCTACAGTAACCGCAATCTCAAAAGCACTCGGATGCTCTGTCAATCATCTCATGGGTGAGGAAATCTACACCCCGAAAGAAGTCAATCTGATTTTGAATTATCGAAAGTGTGGCAGCCACGGCAAGGCTCTCATGTACCTTGTGGGAAGATATGAGGCTATGACCGCCAGACATGATTGTGATGATGCCTACGTTGTGCCCTGCTTCGTTCCGGAGGGCGCAATGGTGGACGGCTTCGAGTACAAATGCAGCGAGGTGATTGACGTTGAAACGGACTGCGAGGACGTATACGCAGCTATCAAAGTCACCAGTAACAACTTCATGCCGTCGTTCTGTAAGGGCGATATAATTCTCCTGGAGGACCGGTTCCCTGAGGACGGGGAGCGAGCCGTGTTCGTGATAGACGGTAATAGGATACTTCCGGAGATTCGTGGAGAAAAACGGGCGGAATGTGCTCCGTTCTATCAGCCGTCACGGTGAGGATATAGTCATAAAAATGACCGACGAAGTGAACTGCGTCGGCACATACATAGGTGTTATAAAGGCATAAAAAACCTTGTATTGTTTTTGCGGTAAGTAACAAATAAGATGCAAAATCCACCTTGAAACCCTTTAGAAACGGCTATTTTTCAACATTTCTAAATATTATATCGGTAAAACGGCATTACAGTTAAAATAGTTTATTTTAGTATAATTAAAAGATAATGGATTTTCAAGAGGTGGATATAATGGCCTGGAAGAACAAGATTCTCGTGGTGCTGGCGGTAGCCCTGGTGGCTGCAGGCGCGGGAATGACCGTATACACAATGGAAAACTACATGAACGAGAGCATGGAGACCATGGACGACGAGCTCTGGGAGATGGAGGAGGCCATAGACGATGAGGTGGCCGGCTACACGGAGAGATTCGAGAGGGAGCTTGAATATACTGCGACGCGGCCCAACTTTATTAACGGAGAGAGTGTGTGGACCGGCACAGGGGACAACTCGCGACTTCTGAAAGCAATGCGTGAAAGTTCTCTGTCAAACAGGAATATCTATCACTGCATGCTGGCGGTGGAAGGGGGCAGTGTCGTTTTCTCAACGGACGAGCTGAGCTATGAAATAGAGGATGAGATCGGTGACGGACAGTACACGGTGCGCAGCGATGAAGGCGAATACTATATTGCCCTGGAGTACAAGGTGGATGACAGCCTCTCCTATCTGGGTGTGATGGATGCGCAAAGGCTGTACAAAAGCTCCGCAGGCAGGATGGCGGGAACTGACTGCAGTCTGATAATGGCTGATGTAACGGGTAATATAGTGCTCTCAGGAGATGCTTATGACAGAGCTGTCGGGAATGTGACCGGGTCAGACGGAAGTAAAAAGCTGGACAGCTTCAAACAGGACAGAGACGGCAGTACTGCGAATATCAGGCAGGCCGTGATGCCGGCGGAGGAGTCCGGGAACGGGATATTCTCCATAAGCGTGTACGGTGATTTCAACAGAGAGACCACTCTGTTCAGGAAGACGGCCGGCAGCATGATCGCATTCCTCCTCATGATAGCAGCGGGTATAATACTATTCGTGGTGCTGATTCTCCTGGGAAGAAAGCGCGAGCTGCGCGGTGAGATGGAGATAAAGCAGCTTAAGGAAAAGGCAAAGGCCATGGAGGAGCTGAATGCCAAAACTCAGGAGCTGGCGCATCATCAGCGTCTGGAAACAATAGGAACACTGACATCCAGCATAGCCCACGAGTTCAACAATCTCCTCACGCCTATTATGGGATACAGTCTGATGACTCTGGAGAAGATACCGGACACGACGCCGGTTTACGACGATATACTGGAGATATACAACGCCTCCTGCAAGGCGAAGGACATAATATCCAGGCTTTCTGAGCTGTCCAGAAAGAACACGGAGATGGTGTTCACGGAGATCGGCCCGGACGTTCTGGTGAACAAAGTCCTCAATGTGGCGGCTCCGGCTCTGCCTAAGAATGTGGATGTTCACAGAGAACTTAACTGCGCAGAAGTGAAGGTGAAAGGAAATGAGATTCAGCTCTCGCAGCTTTTGCTCAATCTTGTTATGAATGCATATCAGGCCATGGAGATTTCTGGCGGCGTGCTCACCGTATCCACGGGAATATGCGGAGACGAGGTGAGCATTTCCATAAAGGATACGGGAAAGGGAATACCGGATGAGATAAAGGATAAGATTTTCGATCCGTTTTTCACCACCAAGGAGAACGGCAAGGGAACCGGTCTGGGGCTGGCTATAGCCGCTCAGGCCGTCGAGGACCACGGCGGACGCATAACCGTGGAGTCAGAGCCGGGTGAAGGCACCGAGTTTACCGTATTCTTAACGAAATTTAATGGTTAAACAGTTATTGTTGCGGCATTTATGTGATAGACTGTAAGCATGAATAAGAATAGAATTATGAGAAAAATTACAATCGCGCTCCTGTCGGTGATGCTTGTTGTCACTATGATTCCGACAGCGGCGTCCGCAGAGACGGGAAGCAGAATAATTACATCCTTCGCTCCTCTGGAGACGGCAGAGTACTCCTTTAACGGGGATCCTGCCGAGGAGGAGCTGGAGGCGGGACTTCCTGACACTCTGGCGGTATATCTTAACGGAAGCGACACGGTAACTCCGATAGACGTGGAGTGGGAATGTGTGGAGGATTTTGACAACACGGACTACTACTACTATTCCCTTAAGCCTGTGTGGAACGACTGCTACGTGCTGTCTCCGGACATTGACCCTCTGTGGGATGTGCCGTGGATCACGGTCTACAGGGTTGCCAATGAGGACGCTAAAATTGAGGAGTCTGAACCTGAGGTTGATGTGATTTCGGATAAGGGAGAGGAGGAGCTGGAGCCCGTATACACAGAGGAGGAAGGCTCGATAGATATCTCCTCGTTATTCGGAGAATCATGTTACGCAGCCTCCACTGACACAACCTCCAGGGTTTATTCCTATCTGACGGGAACTCTGGGTCTCAACAGTGCCGCCGCCTGCGGCGTTATGGCCAATATCTATGCCGAGAGCGGCATGATATCAAACAATCTGGAGAACAAGAATAACATTCTCTTCGGACTGTCCGATGCGGAATACACGGAACGCGTTGATAAGGGCAAGGGCGCCTATAAGACCAAGTCCGGAGCCTCAAGAAATTTCAGAACCGACTACTGCGGCTACGGTCTCTGTCAGTGGACGTCTCTGGGACGCAGAGAGAAGCTTCTTGACAAGGCACTGGCGAAGAAGGTATCCATAAGCGATGCCGACATGCAGCTGGAATTTCTGGGAGAAGAGCTGAAGAACAGCTACCCACAGGTGTGGGCAACTCTTAAGAACGTTCCGGATACACCGCAGGGAGTTTATCTGGCGGCGAGAGAATTCTGCATAGTGTTCGAGGCGCCGGCCAACAGATTCACCGTGTCAGTGTCCAGAGCCAAGACGGCTCTCTCCAAGTACTGGGTCAACTACTGCGGTAAGAGTGCCGGAAGCTCATCCCAGTCCTACCTGGGAATCTGCGGATACACATATCCGTCAAATGTCAAGCAGGGCAAAGGCATGAGTGTCAGCGGCATGGTGCTTTCAAACTACAGCATTACGAGTGTGAATGCCAAAATAACGAACAGCTCCGGAAAGGCTCTCTACAGCAAGAGTGCTTCACCGAACACTCATTACAAGAATCTGAGTGACTTTGACAGCAGCATGAAGTTCAGTGCTCTGTCGGCAGGCACATACATATATACGATTACCGTGAAAGATTCATCGGGGACAAGCTTCTCGACAAGTCACACATTCACCGTATCATCGAAGGACAAGGTTATAAACTACGGAACAGCCTGCAAGAGCGGCGGAAGCACATCAGCTGAAAGCAAACCTTCAACGACGGCAGCGACAACCGTCTCCGTCACCAAGGTAACTCCGTACAAGGTCAAGGTTACTGAGAATCTGCACTACAGGACCGGCCCGGGAACCAAGTATACCAGCAAGGGAACCTACAAGAAGGGCAAGATTCTCACCATTGTCGGCAAATCCGGCAACTGGGGCAAGCTGGAAAACGGATACTTCGTTTACCTCAAGTACACGACCAAGTACACAGCCTCCTATAAGGTCAAGACCACGACCAGGCTGAACTACAGAACCGGTCCGGGTACCAAGTATGCCAGAAAGGGAACCTACAAGAAGGGCAAGACCCTCACGGTTGTCAGCAAGTCCGGCAACTGGGGCAAGCTGAAGAACGGATACTATGTGTATCTGAAGTATACTAAGAAGATATAGCAGAAGAGATAGTCGCGACTATCTCTTTTTTTGTGGTATAATAAAATGTAAATATTAAAACATCCCGAAAGGAACGGTTTATGAAAGAAAATAAAAAGACAACAATGCTGATGATTCTTGACGGATACGGTCTCAATCCGGAGACGGAGGGAAATGCCATAGCGGCCGCCCGCAAGCCTCATCTGGACAGTATATTTGCTGATTATCCCCACACTTCTCTTAAGGCCTGCGGCAGTTATGTGGGTCTGCCCGACGGTCAGATGGGAAATTCAGAGGTGGGGCATCTTAATATAGGAGCAGGACGCATAGTTTATCAGGATCTCTCGCTTATTACCAGGGCGGTTGAAGACGGAAGCTTTTTCGAAAACAAGGCTTTCGGCAAGGCGGTGGAGCATGTGAAGAAGACCGGAGGAACTCTCCACCTTCTGGGACTTCTTTCTGACGGAGGCGTGCACAGCCACATTAATCACCTGCTGGCTCTCATAGATATGGCGGCCCGGGAGGGAATCGACAAGGTTTCGGTGCACTGCTTTCTGGACGGAAGAGATGTGCCGCCGAGATGTGCCGTTAAATACATGGATATGCTCACGGAGCATATGGAGAAGACAGGTGTCGGCAGAGTGGGCATTGTCAGCGGCAGATACTACGCCATGGACAGAGACAAGCGCTGGGAGAGACTGGAGAAGGCCTATGATGCCATGACGCTCTGCGAAGGAATGAAGGCGTCCTGCGGCAGGGAAGCTATAGAGGCGGCTTACGAGCGCGGAGAGAACGATGAGTTTGTCCTGCCTACGGCCGTGGAGGGAATGCTTCCCGTGTGCGACGGCGACAGCATGATCATGTTCAACTTCCGGCCGGACAGAGCCAGAGAAATCACGAGGGCCTTTGTGGATCCCGATTTTGACGGCTTCGACAGGAAGAAAAAAGTCAGTGACCTTTGTTATGTATGCATGACCCAGTATGATGCTCTCATGCCGGGGGTTGAACTGGCGTTTCCGCCTGAAACTCCGGAGAACACACTGGGAGAATACATATCGTCACTGGGACTTACCCAGCTGAGGATAGCTGAGACGGAGAAATACGCCCATGTTACCTTCTTCTTCAACGGAGGTGTAGAGGAACCGTTCCCGGGTGAGGACAGAATTCTTGTGCCGTCCCCGCAGGTTCCGACCTACGATATGCAGCCGGAGATGAGTGCACCTCAGGTTACTGAGAAGGTTCTGGAGGCGCTGGATACCGGCAAATACGATCTCATCATACTTAATTTCGCCAACGCGGATATGGTGGGACACACAGGCAGCATGGAGGCCGCCGTTAAAGCTGTGGAGGCCCTGGACGGCTGCGTTTCACAGATAGTAAGCAAAGTCCTGGATCAGGACGGACGGATTCTTCTGACGGCAGACCACGGTAATGCGGATCAGATGACCGACGGAGAAGGCAATGTGGTGACTGCCCATTCACTTAATGATGTGCCGCTTGTCAATATATCAGCAGATGCCGAAGCTCTGGAGGAGGGCGGAAGACTTTGCGATATAGCGCCTACGCTGCTTAAACTTATGGGGCTGGAGATACCTGAGGAAATGACCGGCAGGCCTCTCCTCTGAAGAGGGAGATGATTGAATGAAATTTGACATGCACTGTCATACTAAGGAAGGTTCCATCGATTCCAAGGTGCCTGTGCGCCGTTTCGCGGACATGTTCCTGGAGCGGGGGTATGACGGATTCATGATTGCCGACCACAACAGCTACAAAGGCTGCCAGGCCTGGGATAAAATAAAGGACGAACCGGAATACAGGAACCTGACTGTAATAAGGGGAATAGAATACGACACGAAGGATGCCGGGCATGTGCTCATAATCATGCCTGACAACCTCTATCTCAAGGTGTTCAAAATACGCGGAATGAAGGCCGAAAAAGTCATCAGACTTGTTCATGACTACGGAGGAATAGTTGGTCTGGCCCATCCTTTCGGCGTATCATCCTCGAGCGCCATGGGGTTTTCAAATATGAATATGGAGCTTATCAGGCGTTTTGATTTCATAGAAACCTTTAACACCTGTGAATCGCCCGAGTCCAACCGTCTGGCAGAGGAGCTGGCGGCGAAGTACGGACTGCCCGGGCTGGCCGGTTCGGATTCCCACGTTGAGGATTATGTGGGAATGGCGGCCACGGTTACGGAGAGAAACATTAAAAGCAACAATGATTTCATATACACCGTCAAGGCGAGAGAGAGCATCAGAGCAGAAGGTACCGAAAGAGCTCTGACCAGGAAGGCCATCCGCAAGGAGCACTGGACGGGAAGGCTGGGCTATCTCATATACAACAGAGGACTGGGAAAGCTGAAGTGTCCGTACAGGAAATATCACCACAAGAAACTGATGAACTTTTTCCCGAGTCGTATTCTCCATCAAAAATCGAGAGCATAGAGAGGGAAGAACTGTATGGTGACCTGGACAGAGGAACAGAAACAGACAATAGAAGAACGGGGAAGAAACATTCTGGTATCGGCAGCTGCTGGATCCGGCAAGACCACCGTCATGGTGGAACGGATCAAGCAGCTTGTTTTGCGTGAGAAGGAGGATGTGGACGGATTCCTCATCACCACGTTCACCACGGCCGCGGCTTCGGATATGAAGAAGAAGCTTGAGAAATCCATAAGGGATGAGCTGAAGTCGAGAGCCCCGGGGGATCCTGACAGGAGCTTTCTTCTCAGGCAGCTCTATCTCCTGCCCTCAGCCAGCATAAGCACGTTCCACGCCTTCGCGGGAGGTATAATAAGAGACTATTTTTATCTGACCGATCTGGAGCCCGGGTTTACCGTGGGTGATGAGGTCGAAACCGCCATAATGGAGAAGGAGGCAATCGACAGTGTCTTCGAGAAGCATTATGAGAACAGAGAGGATGAGGATTTCAGAGCATTTCTCATGCGCAGAAGCAGTGACAGAAACGACAGGAATCTCAAGGACACTCTGGTAAGTACATACAAGAAGATAAGAAGCGTTCCGGATTATTTCGACTGGGCATACACCATGGCGGGTAAGCTTGACAGGGAAGCGCCCGCCGAGGAACTGGGGCTCAGCGAGTTCATAAGCAGAGAGCGGGACAGGAGCGTTGAGCAGGCTATAGAATACATGAAGGAGGCTGCAGGCCTTACGGACAGCACTCTCATGCCTGCCATGAATCAGAAAATCCTTGAGGACGCGGCACTGCTGGAAGCGGCCCGCGGAATGGACGAGGAGGATTTTGCGGCTTTTGCTGCAAAACCTGGCTTTGCCGTCATGAGGGCTCCCAAGGAGGAAAAGGCCCACTGGGAGGCAGTGAAGGATGAGGTCACAGATCTGCGTAACCTGAGCAAGAAATGTCTTTCACGGCTCAGCGAGTCATACTACAGCGATGACCGGGAGGTGCTTGAAGAGGAGCTTCATCTGGTATATGCGGATACGGTCTATTTCATAGATCTCATGAAGGAGTTCGAGGATGAGCTCAGGGCGCGCAAAAGCTCGAAGAATATTATAGACTTTGACGATGTGATGCACTATGCTCTGGATATTCTACGGGACGAGAAGGCCGCCGGAGAGCTGAGAGAAAAATACCGCTACATATTTATAGACGAATACCAGGACAGCAATTTCCTCCAGGAGGCAATTATAAGCAGAATCGCCCGTCCGGACAATCTCTTCATGGTGGGTGATGTGAAGCAGAGCATATACAGGTTCAGACTTGCCGAGCCGGGGATTTTCATAAGGACTGCGGAGAATTATCGCCGCGTGGAGAATGAGAAAAGTCTGGTAATCGATCTGAACAGCAATTTCAGGAGCAGGGAGAATGTAACCGAGGCGGTCAACAGGGTTTTTCGCGGTGTGATGCCGGGATACGGCGAGGTGGACGAGCTCCACTGCACCAGAGGAATCTCGGACTACAAGACGCGCCTGCACATCATTGACAGTGAAGCTCTCAGAGAGGAAGACAGAGAGAAGCTGGAGACGGAGGGAGCAGTCGCAGTAAATATAATACGCGAGTGCCTTGAGGCCGGCTTCAGCTACAGAGATATAGCTGTGCTCTCGCGAGGAGGCAACGCCGTGGGAGAGCTGGAGAACCTGCTCATGAACGAGGGAATACCGGCGTACGGGGAAAACGATGAGGGGTATTTCGAGTCGGTGGAGATACAGGTGTTCATCAATTTCCTGCGTGTTACAGACAATATGCGCCGCGACGTGCCGCTGGCATCGGTGATGAGATCGGTGCTGTACAACTTTACATTTAACGAGATGGCGCACATCAGAGGAGAATTCCCGGAGGGAAGCTTCTGTGAGGCTGTGAGAGCATACGGAGAAGAGGGACGGGATGAGACTCTGAAAAACAAGGTTCGAGATTTCCTTTCATCTCTTGAATACTGGAGGGAGCTTGCGGGCACCATGGCCCTGGACGATTTTGTCAAGCGAATGCTTTACGACACGGGCTATTACGATTACTGCAGCAGCCTGCCGGTAGGCCGGCAGAGAGTTTCAAACCTGCGTCTCATAGTGGAGAAGGCTTCGGCATATGAGAAGATGAATCACCGGGGACTGTCGGGATTTCTCAGATATATAGATGCCATGGCGGGAGCCGGGCTGAATGTGGCGCCGGGCAAGACTCTGGGAGAGAATGAGGACGTCGTCCGCATAATGACCATTCACAAGAGCAAAGGCCTGGAGTTCCCTGTGGTAATCCTGATAGGAGCGGGCAGGAAAACAGGCGGCAGCAGAGGTGAGACCGTGGCCATGCACAAGGACTTCGGTCTGGGTCTTGATTATGTGGACAGGGAGAACAGAATAAAGAAGCCGACGCTGCTTCAGAAGGTCATAGCGGGCAGGAAGGCCGAGGAGAATCTGGACGAGGAAGTGAGAGTTCTCTACGTGGCCATGACGAGAGCGGAAGAGCGTCTGGAAATCGTCGGAACTGTGAAGGCGGATTCTCTTAAGGAGACGCAGAGAAAGGATTCATACATCAGTATGATTTACCCCGCCCTTAAGGATATGGATGAGGCTGAGGTGTTTAGGTACACCGGTCCGCCTGAGCAGATGACGGCGGAAAAACGTGGACTGTCCCTGATGGGGCTTATGGCAAAGGCAGATAATCCGCCGGATTCCGAAAGAGGCAGGGCAGCCGCGGAGCGGCTTTCTTTCGTGTACCCTTACGAGGATAAGGGCGTGAGAACCAAGTACTCCGTTTCCATGCTTAACAGTCAGGGAAGCCGGGAGATTCCTCTGGCACAGTTCAACCCGGAGAGGAAGAAGGGCGGACTTACTCCCGCAGAGCGGGGAACGGTCATGCACAAGGTTATGGAACGCATAGATTTCACCCGGGCCGCAGAGGAAGGCGGAGCCTATGTTGAGGCCTTTGCGGATGAAATGCTGGAGAAGGGCATTCTGACCGGGAAGGAGAGAGGTGTCGTGAAGTCCGGCAAGATTGCCGCATTTTTCTCCGGTGAGCCGGGCAGGAGAGCTGCCGTCGCATATGCGGAGGGCAGACTTCACAGAGAACAGGAATTCATAATGCGAAAGGAAATAGACGGTACGCCTGCCATAGTGCAGGGAATAATCGACTGCTTCTTTCGCGAGGGGGACCGCATGGTCCTCATTGATTACAAGAATACCGTGACTTTCGGCGATGCGTCGGAGGAGGAAATCAGGGAAAGATACAGGAGCCAGATTGAGCTTTACAGAGAGGCTCTGGAGAAGGCGGAAGGCGTTCCCGTGATCGAAGCCTACATATACGTGTTCGGCAGTGAAAAATTTATGGATATGAACTAAAAAATCACCGCTAAGTGTTGACACCGTAACGCAAAAGTGGTACTTTATGTATAGAGGTTAGCACTCGCAGATAAAGAGTGCTAATAACAAAAGGAGGCTTACAATGGATTTAACAGAACGTAAATTAAAAATATTGCAGGCCGTAATTGCAGATTTTGTCAGGACAGCTGAGCCGGTGGGCTCCAGAACCATATCGAAGAATTATGAGCTGGGAAGTCCTGCGACTATAAGAAATGAAATGTCTGATCTTGAGGAGATGGGGTATCTGACACATCCCCACACATCCTCGGGAAGAGTTCCCTCCGAGAAGGCATACAGGCTGTATGTCAATGAGATGATGAAGAAGAGGGAGCTGACTGCGGAGCAGAAGAAAGCCATAAGTGACAGGCTCTACGCCAATGTTTCGGAGCTTGACACTCTTATAGAGAGAGCGGCTCATGTGCTGTCGGAGATAACAAATCTCACGGCCTTTGCCCTTTCACCGGGCAAGGAGCAGGACAAGCTCAAGTATGTGAATCTGCTCCCGGTGGATGACCATACGGTAGTGATAATGCTGGTATCTGACAGCGGCAGAGCAAGCAATGCGGCGGTCAGGCTGAAGAAGCCTGCTTCCGAGGAAACCCTCAGGGTTCTGGCCAAGAATATGACCTATAATTACAGCGGCAAAACCCTCAGCGAGGCGCTCAAGCTTGATATCATCAAGACCTTCCGGGCGGATGCGGAAGCCATGGCAATGTTTGAGAACAGTATAGCCCCGAGCTTCATAAGAACTCTGGAGGATATGCTGAACGTCAACCTCTATATGGACGGTATGACAAATATATTTTCTCTTCCTGAATACAATGACATAGAGAAGGCGAGATCCTTCTTCCAGATGATTGACAGGAAGAAAGAAATTACACAGAAGATAAAGGGAAGAGACGATGGTGTGATGATTACCATCGGAGGCGAGAATCAGGACGAGGACCTGGCGGACTGCAGCGTCATTTCGGCCACATATCATGTGGACGGCAAGCTGGTGGGCAAGCTGGGAGTAATAGGTCCGACTCGTATGAAATACGATGAAGTCACGTCAGTAGTTGAATATCTGACAGAGAATATAACGAAGGCATTCAGACTTACGGAAGGAGACGATGATGGAAGATAACAGGGATAAGGTCCTGGAAGAACAGGAAGGTATTGAGGAAAGAGAGAAAACTGAAGAGGAAGACAAGGAGGAAAAGGGAAAAGAGAGTACTGAAGAAAAAGCAGAGGGCAAGGAAGAGCCTGAAGAGGACGAGAACACGCGGTATCTCAGACTGATGGCTGACTTCCAGAACTACAAGAAAAGGGTGGAAAAGGAGAAATCCGATCTTCGTTCCTATGCCAACGAGCAGATTATGAGCCAGCTTCTCGAGGTTCTGGACAATTTCGAGAGGGCTTTGCTCCAGGAGGCCGGTGATGGCTTCAAGGAGGGAATGGAGATGATTTTCAGACAGCTGTCCGACGTGCTTGTCAAGGCGGGGCTGGCTGAGATACCTGCACTGGGCGAGGAGTTTGACCCGAACTTCCACAATGCGGTACTGACTGAGGAAACTGAAGAATATGAAAGCGGCAAGGTTTCCGGAGTTATGCAGAAGGGCTACACTCTCAACGGCAAGGTTATAAGACCTTCCATGGTGAAGGTTGTAAGCTGATCGAGCTGCTTTCGGTAAATACAAAGGAGGAAAATGACATGGGAAAAGTAATAGGTATTGACTTAGGAACTACAAATTCGTGTGTGGCAGTACTGGAAGGCGGAGAGCCTACAGTAATAGCAAATGCTGAGGGAGCAAGAACAACTCCGTCAGTCGTAGGTTTCGCCAAGAACGGCGAGAGACTGGTTGGTGAGACAGCCAAGAGACAGGCTATCACAAACCCTGAGAGAACAATTTCATCCATTAAGAGACACATGGGTGAAGCATATGAAGTTACAATCGACGGCAAGAAGTACACTCCTCAGGACATAAGTGCCATGATTCTGGCCAAGCTCAAGGCTGACGCGGAGAGCTATCTGGGCGAGACAGTATCGGAAGCCGTAATCACAGTTCCTGCATACTTCACAGACAGCCAGAAGCAGGCTACCAAGGATGCAGGTAAGATTGCAGGTCTGGATGTAAAGAGAATAATCAACGAGCCGACGGCGGCTTCACTGGCTTACGGTCTGGACAAGGATGATGCGGCTCAGAAGGTTCTCATCTACGACCTGGGCGGCGGTACATTCGATGTATCCATACTCGAGCTGGCAGACGGCGTGTTCGAAGTACTGGCTACAAACGGAAACAACAAGCTGGGCGGAGATGATTTCGACGAAGCTCTCCTGAACTACATGGCAGATACATTCTCACAGGAGAACGGAATCGACCTGAGACAGGACAAGATGGCTATCCAGCGTCTGAAGGAAGCTGCAGAGAAGGCCAAGAAAGAGCTTTCAAGCGCACAGACAACGAACATCAACCTGCCGTTTATAACGGTAAGCGATGCAGGTCCGCTTCACCTGAACATGGATATCACCAGAGCCAAGTTCGATCAGCTCACATCAGATCTGGTAAACAAGACCATCGAGCCTATGCAGAAGGCTATGAGAGATGCAGGCGTAAGCAACAGCGACCTCAACAAGGTTATCCTGGTCGGCGGATCAACAAGAATTCCGGCTGTACAGGAAGCTGTTAAGAGAGTTACAGGCAAGGAGCCGTTCAAGGGAATCAACCCGGATGAGTGTGTTGCAGTAGGCGCAGCTATTCAGGCAGGAGTACTGACAGGAGAAGTTCATGACGTACTGCTTCTGGACGTAACACCGCTTTCACTGTCAATCGAAACACTCGGCGGAGTTGCAACCAAGCTTATCGAGAGAAATACGACTATTCCTACAAAGAAGAGCCAGATATTCTCGACGGCGGCAGACAACCAGCCTGCAGTTGACATTCACGTAATGCAGGGCGAGAGAGACATGGCGGCAGGAAATACCACCCTCGGAAGATTCCAGCTCACAGGTATTCCGCCGGCCCCACGTGGAGTTCCTCAGATTGAGGTAACCTTCGACATCGATGCCAACGGTATCGTAAACGTAAGCGCTAAGGATCTGGGAACAGGCAAGTCACAGAACATCACCATCACATCCTCAACCAAGCTCAGCGAGGAAGAGATCAATGCGAAGGTGAAGGAGGCAGAGCAGTTCGCAGAAGAAGACAAGAAGAGAAAGGAAGAGGTTGAGGTCAAGAACCAGGCCGAAACCCTCATATACGAAACAGAAAAGAACATGAAGGAGCTTGAGACGGCTCTCTCAGAAGAAGAGAAGAACGATATCACTGCAGCCAAGGATGCTCTTCAGGCAGCCCTCAATGCAGGAAATATCGATGAGATCAAGGAGAAGACCGAGGCTCTTACAGAGAAGTTCCACACAATTTCGGCCAAGATGTATCAGCAGGCTCAGGCGGCAGGAGCAGCCGGTGCGGCAGGAGCAGGTCCTAACATGAGCGGCATGGGAGCAGGCGCAGCAGGTGCCGGCCCGGCAGGCGGACAGGCACCGGGAGCTTCAGATGACAACGTGGTTGACGCTGATTTCGAAGTTGTGGACGATGAGAAAGAAAGCAAGTAATGGCAGATAAAAGAGATTACTATGAGGTCCTGGGCTTATCCAAGGGTGCCAGTGATGATGAAATAAAGAAGGCCTTCAGAAAACTGGCCATGAAATATCATCCTGACAAGAACCCGGGCGATAAGGAGGCCGAAGAAAAATTCAAAGAGATCAATGAAGCCTACGCTGTTCTCTCCGATCCGGAGCAGAAGTCCAAGTATGACAGATTCGGTCATGCGGGAGTGGATCCGAACAGTTTCGCCGGTGGCGGCGGATTTGGCGGATTCGGCGGATTCGAAGACATTTTCGACATGTTCGGAAGTGCCTTCGGCGGCGGATTCGGCGGAGGCGGCAGCAGGAGAAATAACGGGCCGAGAAAGGGCAGTGACATCCAGAAGACTATGACTATAGACTTCGAGGAGGCTGCCTTCGGAGTCAAGAAGCAGATAAGGCTTACCAAGAACGTCAAGTGCAAGAACTGCGGCGGCACGGGAGCGGCACCGGGCACATCCAAGAAGACGTGTCCAAGGTGCGGCGGCAGCGGGGAGATAAGAACCCAGCAGCAGACACCTCTGGGTGTGTTCCAGAGCGTATCTCCGTGTCCTGACTGCAACGGCACAGGCGAGATAAACGAGAGTCCGTGCCCGGATTGCGGAGGAACAGGCAGAGTAAGGGATACGGTAACGATTACCATAAACATACCTGCCGGAGTTGACAACGATTCCGTAATACCTGTAAGAGGACAGGGAGAACCGGGAATCAACGGCGGCCCGGACGGAGATCTCTACATCGTTCTCAACGTCAGACCGCACAAGCTGTTTGAGCGCAGAGGACAGGATCTGTGGCTTGAAATACCTATAACATTCAATCAGGCTGCACTGGGAGACGAGATAGTGGTTCCTACACTCGAGGAGAAGGTTTCATACAAGATTCCTGCGGGGACCCAGCCGGGTACCGTATTCCGGCTCAAGGGCAAAGGCATCAAGAATGTCAGAGGCGGCAGGAAGGGAGACCTCTACGTGAAGGTCAGCCTGGAGGTTCCGACCAAGCTCAACAAGAAGCAGAAGAAAGCTGTGGAAGCTATGGGCAAGGAAGTTACCGATGAATGCTACTCGAAGAAGAGCGGATTCCTCGCTTCTCTTAAAGAGTTCTTTTCGTAGAATAACCGGGAGCAGCTGCACGAATATATGCAGCTGCTCCGTATTTTTTTGCCTTTGTGCCGAATATGGGATATAATGTAGGGCATGAGTAAAAAACGCAGAAGACGCAGAAAAAAATACAGAATCGCCAACATGAAGCTGTTTCTGTCCGCCGTTGTAGCCGGCATTGTGGTAATAGTCCTTATTATTGCGGCCGCAGTTAATATAGCGGGATGGCTTGCCGGAGATGAGGAGAAGCCGGAGGAGCACGGCGTGAAGGAAACGGTGGCGGAGACGACGAAAGCCACTCAGCCGGCTGAATACGTTCCTCAGGTAAAAATTGAACCTTCGGGGGAATATGTCAGCATCAACAGGCTGATGATTGTAAACAAGCACAACAAGCTTGACAGCGGCTATGTTCCAGATGATCTTATTCTGCCGGATTCAAGAACGGGAACGAATGAGAGCAGGCAGTACATGACCAGAGAGGCAGCGGATGCCATGAATGCTCTCACATCCGATGCCGCTGATGCGGGAAGCACCATCAAGGTGGTAAGCGGATACAGGGATTATGATTATCAGGAGGGCCTGTTCAGAAGGTATGCCAATCAGGAAGGCACGGCCAAGGCTGAGACGTATTCGGCCAGAGCGGGATACAGCGAGCACCAGACAGGACTCTGCGCTGACGTATCCTCACCTTCCGTAGGCTACAAGCTGTCCTACTCCTACGATGAAACGAAAGAGGGTAAATGGCTGGCGGAGAACTGCTGGAAGTACGGATTCATAATAAGATATCCGGAAGGCAAGACGGAGATTACGGGATATGTCTACGAGCCGTGGCATATACGTTATGTGGGACAGGAGAACGCGGAGAAGATAAAAAATTCGGGGCTGACTCTCGAGGAGTATACAGGTAACGAGGCGGCACCGGATTATGAATAAAACATGGAGGATTTATGAAATTTATAGAACTTAAGGTACACGCGAGCAGACAGGGAATAGAAGCCCTTACGGAGATTTTTCTCAAATACGGAATCGACAGGCTGTCAATAGATGATCCTGCGGACTTCGATGACATAATGAACAGCGAGAACCAGTACGACTGGGATTATGTGGACGAAAGCCTGAAGGACAACAGCGGGCAGGAGCCTACAGTGTCCGTGTACCTTAACGACAATGAGGGAGGCAGAGCTCTCCTCCAGAGACTTAAGCTGGACATAATGATGCTCAAGGGCAAGGAGCAGTACGGCGAGTACGGTGAGAACATCGATTTCGGACGTCTCTACGCGGAGGACTGCATAGTCGATGATGAGGACTGGAAGGACAAATGGAAGGAGAATTTCAAGCCGTCAAAGATTACAGACAGTATTGTTGTCAAGCCTTCCTGGGAGGAGTACAGCGCCGCTGAAGGAGAGAAGATTCTGGAGATAGACCCGGGAATGGCATTCGGTACGGGAACACACGAGACCACCAGCCTTTGCATGAAGCTCATGGAGAAATACGTGGGTGAAAGTGAGAAGAAGCCGGAGGATATTAAGGTGATAGATGTGGGATGCGGAAGCGGCATCCTGTCGATTGCCGCCGCGCTTATGGGCTGCGGCCGGGTTCTGGGAATCGAGATTGACGATAAGGCGCTTTCCGTTGCGGAGGAGAATGTTGAGCTGAACAAGGTGGCAGACAGGGTAAGCCTGAAGGAAGGCAACCTTATGGACGGAATCGATGAGAAGGGAGATATCATCGTAGCCAACCTTATGCATAATCTGATTATGGAGATGGCGCCGGCTGCCAGGAAGCATCTGGAGAAGGGCGGAATATTCATCTCTTCGGGAATACTTCTGGAGAAAAAGGATATGGTCGCCTCTGCTGTTGAGAAAGCGGGATTTGAGATTCTGGAGATAAGAGAAGACGGAGAATGGTGCGCCATAGCGGCAAAATCCAGAAGAAAAGGATTGTATGAGAAGATTTTTTGTCGGGCCTGAGAATATAGGCGGTGGAACAATTGTAATAGACAGCCGCGATGACCTTCATCACATGATTAAGGTCCTGCGTCTGAAGGAGGGGGACAGTGTTGAGGTTTCCGACACTGTTGAATGGGAGTATGAAGGCGTTATCGAGTCTCTTGACGAGGACGAGGCCGTGGTCAGAATAACGGACAAGCAGGCATTCTCCGGCGAGCCTCACACCAGAGTGACCCTCTTTCAGGGCATTCCTAAGCAGGGCAAGATGGAGGTTATCGTCCAGAAGTGCGTTGAAATGGGAGTCAGCGAGATAGTGCCCGTGTTCATGGAGAGAACCGTAGTTGTTGACAAGGGCAAATTCGGGAAGAAGATCGAACGGTGGAACAAGGTGTCGGCTGAGGCTGTGAAGCAGTGCAGGAGGGGGATGATTCCTCCTGTGCGCGACGCTGTGAAGATGAAGGAACTTCTTGCCGATACCACAGGCTCCGGAAGGCCGGATGTATTCGAGGATTTCGATCTGGTGCTCTTCCCCTACGAGAACGAGAAGGGAACGACAATAAAAGACACCCTGCTCACGGTAACATCTCCCATGTACACGGAGATAAAGGGAGGCGCTCCTGAGAGGGTGGCGATTATAATAGGCCCCGAGGGTGGATTCTCCGAGGCGGAGGCAGAAGCCATAGTAAATGGCGGCGGATGTTCCGTCAGCCTGGGAAAGACCGTGCTCAGAACAGAGACGGCGGGAATTGCCGCTCTGGCAATGGTGATGTATGAATTAGAGCTGTAGGAGATATTGGCTGTCGCATAAGCGGCAGCTTTTGTTATAGCAGCAATTCATATGTTAACAAAAATAGACCAATGCTTGGATGATGGGATTATTGCAGTAGACCGGCGGGGAAAGCTTGTGGTTTAATGGTGGTGAAGATAATAGTCTGAGTCATGCAGGAGGATAAGAAAATGAAAAAATTTTTAATTGCGGCAATCAGCCTGGTGATGGTGTTTGCATTTTTCGGATGCGGCAGCGGCGGCAGCGACAGTGCGGAGAAAGAATATGTCGATCAGGCGGAAATCAGCAAAGTGTTCGGTGATCCGGACGCCTATAAGGGGAAATACATAAAAATTGCCGGCCAGGTGTTCAACACCGACAGAGATGGTGATACCGTTGCTGTTCAGGCGTGGTATGATGTGGAAAACTACGAAGAGGATTTCATTGCTTACATCAATAGTGACGAATCCTTCAAGACAGACGATTTCATCATTGTAGACGGTATGATTGAAGGAACCTTTAGCGGCGAAAATGCCTTCGGCGGTGAAATCGCAACCGTACAGATCAATGCAGACAGTATCGAAAAGTCCACATATGCGGAAGCAATAGCCCCGGCAACTGAAACGCGGGAAGTAAATAAAGAAGTGACTGAAGCGGACGCGACGCTGACTGTATCAAAAGTGGAATTCGCCGAGAGCGAGACGCGAATCTATGTGGAACTGAACAATAAATCGGATTACACAGTGAGTGCATATACAGGCTCCGCGAGAATTGTTCAGGACGGCAAGCAGTATGATGCCGACTACAATTATGAAGCCGACTATCCGGAAATCGATGATGTATCAGCAGGTGCATCGAAGGAGGGAATTATCTGTGTAAAGCCTCTTGATCCGGAAAAGGAAATTACGCTGCACATTGACGGGTATACCGAGAATTATGATATCGATATGGAAGAATTCCAGCTTACGTTCTAATGATGAATGAGATATAAGAGAGGTGTTTGCAATGAACAAAATCATGAGGAAGCTGGCTGTCTGTGTAACAATCTGCCTGGTCGCAGTCTTTGCATTATGCGGATGCGGGGGACCAACGCCGACGGAGACTGCGGATACCTTCCTTTCAGCCGTAAAATCCGGAGATACGGAAACAATTAAAACAGTATATGACGGTGGTTCGTTTAACCTCCTGTCCGCAGTGGAGGATGAGGAAGCCGAAGAAGGCGATGAGGCGGCAGACGACAATTATTTTGAAGAAATTCTGTTGCCTAAGCTTCAGGATTTCAACTATGAACTTTCGAATGAAAAAATCGATGGAAACAAGGCTACTGTAGATGTTAAAATCACGACGTATGATATCGGCTCTGCATTCTCATCATTCATGTCGGAATACTTTACACAGGCACTGACGCTTGCCTTCGATGGTGCATCGGAAGAACAGATTGAAAAACTGGCAAACACTCTGTTTGAAACCGAGATAAACAAGCTGAAGAAGAGAACCTATTCCGAGACAGTCACACTTGATCTGGTGAAAAAGGACGATACATGGAAGGTTGCGGCTGTCGACGGAGACAGTTCGTTCCTGAATGCACTGACCGGTAACATGATAAAAACGCTGGAGAATCTGGAGGAGGCTTATTCATTTGATGAATAGGCAGTAACGTAAGATGAGAAACAAGCAAAGGCTTTTGAGAATTTTGAGGTATCTGTATGAGAATACGGATGAGAACCATCCGGTAAAGACGTCGGAGCTGGTGGAGATGTTTTCGGATCAGAACGCCCATGCCAGAAGAAAGACCATTCAGGATGATATCCGGATCCTCGAAAAGGAAGGTTACGATATTGAGACTATCCGGAGCTATTACTATGCGTATTACATGAGATCCCGTGAGTTTGAACTGCCGGAACTTAAGCTCCTGATCGATGCGGTATCATCATCCCGGTTCATCACGAAAGATAAAAGTGAAGAACTGATCGAAAAACTCTCCGGACTTGCCAGCAAATATCAGGCGGAAAAGCTGGTTCGCCATATCTATACGGCAGAACGCCTGAAACCCGGTAATGAGAACATCTACTACATCGTGGACCAGATTGTGGATGCGATCAACGAGGAGAAAAAAGTTGCATTCAAGTATTTTGACTACACACCGAAAAAAGAGAAGGTGCTGCGGCGCGGCGGTGAAGATTATATCGTAAGTCCGTACGGGCTCATCTGGGACGATAACCATTACTATATGATTGGGTACTTCGATCATAAAGAGCGTATCACGACATTCCGCGTGGACAGGGTTTCGACCCTCGGCGTCATAGACGAGCCGGCGATTCCGCGTCCGGATGATTTCGATATCAACGATTATGCGCAGAGCAGGGTAAACATGTTTTCCGGCGAGCTGCAGGAGGTCGTTCTGCAGTGCGAGAACGAGATGATGAAGTCCGTAATCGACCAGTTCGGAGAAGATGTGGAGAGCGAACCTGTAAACAGGGACTTTTTCCGCGCGACAGTGAAGGCCAATGTCAGCCAGACCTTTTTCGCATGGGTGTTCCGGTTCAACGGCAGGATCTGGATTCACGGTCCGGCCGATGTGCGGGAGCAGTACCGCGAGATGCTGCAAAGGCTGCAGGACCAGCTTCCATTGTAAAAAGGCTTGCTTATCTAGATGTCATTAGGAGATATTCCTCAGCTTTTTTGATTTCTTTCTCGGAGAACACCTTGAAGCCATTCTCGCGCAAAAGTCTTACGGTGAGACCTTCGCCGGGGATTTTAACCCCGGCGAAGCTTCCGTCGTATATATTGCTGCTGCCGCAGGAGGGGCTGCTCTCTTTCATAATACAGAAGGCAACATTCTCTGCCAGCGCTGTTTTAACTGCTGCTTCTGCGCCTGTCCTGTATTCCCGGGTAACATCGATTCCCTCCGCGTTTATTATTCTGTCTCCCACAATCTCAGCAGGAGGGCGGGGAACAGGAAGTCCGCCGTCAACCTCAGGGCAGACGGGAACGAGTCTTCCTTCCCGGCGCCATTTATCGAATATTTCATCTGTTTCGGCTTTATCTCTGCCGTCGTAGCGGACAGGGTCGCCACCGTACAGGCATCTGCTGACAAGTATTTTAGGTAAAGTCATTTCTATTTATTAAGCTCCTTGTACTTATCCATAGGCATTGCAACTACATAAGGGTTTATATAAGGATCGGTCTTGCCGGTGCAGGCACCTTCCTGCCACATATAGAAGAATCTTTCGGCGGAGAAGGTGTAGTATCCGTCCTGCCACTGATCGCTGGTGTCATACGGATCTGCGAGGATGAGAACATCATCGCTGGAGTTGTCCTCCTGGCAAGTATCTATTCCTATAACAACCTGCCAGTGACCGTTCCAGTCAATCCAGTCAACCATTACAGGCACCCCATTGTCGATGTTATCGATGCAGAATTCCTCGAAGGCGAGGAGAGGATCATCATTATCATCGAATGCTCCCGCAGTGGAGTCGGCGTATTTCTCTGCATGCCATCCGATTTCCTCGAAGAAATCAGCCAGACCGTCAGGGCCTACTCCCGTGGAGCTGTCGGTTCCGGACATGTCGGCAATTGTAAGCTCGTCATATTTCTCCGTATCACCGCCGAACCAGTTGAGAACCATATATGCGGATGAAGGACCGCAGGTGTATTCCGTGGACTGCTGGTAGGTTTCGAAGTTTTCCAGAATGTGAAGAGTTCCTTCGCTCTTAATGTTGTAGTAATCGTTAATCGTGAAATAAGCGGAGTCGGCATTATCGCACCATCCGTCATAGGAGGAGGCACCGGCGCTTGTGGTGTCATACCCTTCAGGATATGCTATCTGGTGCTTCTCGAGGGCTGTCTTAGCCTGATCACCACTGCTGCTGTCATCGCTTCCGCAGGCGGTAAATGCGAACATCAGGACAGTAACGGACATTAAAGCTGTAATCAGTTTAACCTTTTTCATAATAACCTCCTGATTTTTAATAATGATGAATTAATTTGTTAGAGACATTATACCCTAACAGCCGGTCTTTGTGCTAGAATATTGCCGGAGGAGGATAATCCATGAAAATAGCATTTCACACACTGGGCTGCAAGGTCAATCGGTACGAGTCGGAGGCAATAGCCGGACTCTTCAGGAAGCGGGGCCATGAGATTGTAGGTGAGGGAGAGTATGCAGACGCATACGTTATAAACACCTGCACCGTTACTTCTGTGGCCGACAGGAAGTCCAGACAGTATATAAGGCGAATGAAGAAGGTCAATCCGGACAGTATAGTCGCGGTTACAGGCTGCTATGCTCAGACCAGTCCCGATGAGGTGGCATCCATACCCGGAGTTGATGTGATAACCGGGACGAACGAGAAGGGCAGACTGGTGGACGAGATATGCGACCTTCACGAAGGCAGATTGTCGGGTGAGAGGATATGCATCCATACTGCGGAGGATCTGGATGAATTCGAAGAGCTGGGCATAATGCAGGGCTCCCAGGAGAGAACCAGGGCTTACATCAAAGTTCAGGAAGGCTGTGACAGATACTGTTCCTACTGCGTCATTCCCTACGCCCGCGGACCTGTGAGAAGCAGGGACCTTGAAGATATACTGAAGGAGGCGAAGTCTCTCGTATCAGCAGGCTACAGAGAAATCGTCCTGACGGGGATAAACACTGCTCTCTACGGATTCGAGAGAGGCGGCAGAGGAATCGAGGAGGCGGTGGCCGCTGTTGATGCGCTGGAGGGAGATTTCAGGATACGCCTGAGCAGCCTGGAGCCGGCGGTTGTTAACAGCACCTATGTGAAGGAGCTCCTCAGGTACGAAAGGCTCTGTCATCATCTGCACATGTCGGCCCAGAGCGGCAGTGACAGCGTGCTGAGGGCCATGAACAGGCCCTATGACAGCAAGGAGTACTACAGACTGGTGGACACTCTTTACGAGTTCGATGAATGTTACGGTATATCCACAGATATGATTGTCGGCTTCCCGGGGGAGACGGAGGCTGATTTCAGAGACACCTGCCGGATGGTCAGTGACTGCGGATTTTGCAAAACCCATATATTCAAGTATTCCAAGAGACCTATGACGAAGGCCGCTGCGATGAGCGGTCAGGTTTCGCCTCAGGTCAAGGATAAAAGAGCCGGGATTCTCAGAGACCGGGCGGAGGAGGCGGCGGAGAAGTTCTTTATCGAGAATGCCTCGGCAGGCCGCAGGGAGGAAGTTCTCGCCGAGGAGTATTCACCTGAAAGCGGCTGCGTCACCGGATACACGGGAAACTATATCAGAACCTATCTGGAGGTCACACCGGAGGAGGGAAGAAAGCTCCCGGGAAAATTAATCAATGTTAAGCTTACCGAGCCATATAAAGATGGCATGAAAGGTATTGTTGTGTTATAATACAGTAAACTAGCGAAAGGAAGTGATCTGATGAGCGATTGTTTATTCTGTAAAATTATTGATGGTGAAATCCCTTCCAGAAAGGTATATGAAGACGATAAGATTCTGGCCTTTCACGATGTGGATCCACAGGCACCTGTACATGTGCTTATCATCCCCAAAAAGCATATACCTTCATTAGATGAAGTAAGCGAGGAGGACGGAGACATTCTCGCATACATTATGCTTAAGGTTAAGGATATAGCAGCCGAAATGGGACTTGCCAACGGCTACAGACTTGTTAACAACTGCGGAGAGGATGGACTGCAGACGGTACGTCACCTGCATTTCCACCTGCTCGGCAAGAGAAAGATGACTTGGCCGCCGGGCTGATAAAAAAACAGCTTGCACAAAACCATATTTAATTGTATAATGGCAACGTTGTGAATAAAATACCGTTTTATGCAACATTGATTTCAAAAATGGCAGGAGGTGAAACGGGAATGGCACAGGTCATAGTAAGAGAGAACGAAAGTCTCGAGAGCGCTCTTAAGAGATTTAAGAGATCGTGCGCCAGAGACGGCGTTATGGCTGAAGTAAGAAAAAGAGAACACTACGAAAAGCCAAGTGTTAAGAGAAAGAAAAAGTCAGAAGCTGCAAGAAAAAAGGCTAAGAAATACTAAGCAGTACTGAAAGAGACGGCGTCATTTTTGGCGCCGTTTAATATTATCAGAAGGAGGTCAGGGTAATGACATTAAAAGAGAGACTGAACGCCGATTTCAAAGAGGCGATGAAAAATAAAGAGAAAGTCCGTAAGGACACCATAAGCTTCGTACGTGCGGCTATCAAGCAGTATGAGGTTGACAACAGAGAAGAGATAGACGATGCCGGAGTTGCGTCCATTCTGGCCAAGCAGGTCAAGATGAGAAAGGATGCTCTCGACGACTTCAGAGAAGCAGGCAGAGATGATCTGGTAGAAGCGTATACGGCCGAGATAGAGGTGCTTCAGGATTACATGCCTAAGCAGCTGACAGATGATGAGATAAGTGAGATAATCAGAGAGACGGCTTCCTCAATGGGAATAGAGGAAGGAAGCGGCAGAGGCTCCATGGGCAAGCTCATGGGTCCGGTGATGGGCAAGGTCAAGGGCGTTGCCGACGGCGGAAACGTTAAGAACCTTGTAATGAAGTTTTTGGGATAACTGCGAGGAAAAAACCATGAAGAAGATTCTGTCCGCAATACTGACGGTATTTCTGGCCGTAACGGTGGCAGTTCCCCTGTCAGCCGACAGCGTCAGTGCAGCAGATACATTTTCTGTCAGAACATCCATGCCGGATTACGATTCTGCTGTAGGTAAGAAATACTATTACACGAACAGCAACATTTTCTATCAGATAGGACTGGCTCCGACAAGGAAGAAGCTGTCTTCAAGCAGCAAGTACTACTGCAGGGGAAACTGCACATGGTATGCCTATGCCAGAGCCAGCGAGATTCTGGGACACAACCTGAACACGAATTTCAGATGGGCGGCCGGCAAGTGGTGGTCAACTAACAAGAGCAAGAAGATTTATCCTTACGGGAGCACGCCGAAGGCCGGATCCATAGCCTGCTACAACAACCATGTGGCAATAGTTGAGAAGGTTTCGGGAAACAAAATCTACTATTCCGAGTCCGGATGGAGAACGACCACCAAAAAGCCTGCCAAGGCTTCGGATATAGAATTCCAGTACGGAACCAAGGCCTGGGGAAGCAAGCTTCAGGGCTACATATATTTCACCGAAAAGACCAATAACGACACTGAAGCGGATATACCCGCAACCAAAGTGAACTATCAGGTCAAGATATCCGTCAAGAATCTGAATCAGAGGATAGGTCCGGGAACGGGGTATGATAAGGTCGGATATGTCAAGCCGGGAACGTATGCGGTGGATCGCGAGTACAACGGATGGGGACATATAAGTACGGGATACTGGGTATATCTCGAATACACGGAGAAGGTGAATTCCACCACCGCGACCAAGGCAACTGCGACAACCGCGGTGAGCGCGTCTTCGGCGGCCCTGTCGGGGATTTACAAAGTGAAGATAGATGTTTCACAGCTCAACAGGCGAAAGGGCCCGGGAACCTCCTATGCCAAGGTCGGATATGCGAAGAAGGGAACCTATACGGTTACCGAGGAAAAGAACGGATGGTGCAGGCTCAGTGACGGATACTGGGTGTGCAAGAAATATGTGACCGTGGTAAACAACAAGATCAAGGTCACAGTGACCGAGCTGCGAATGAGAACAGGTCCGGGAACGAAGTACGCCTCCAAGGGATATCTGAAGCCGGGCACCTATGAGGTTTCGGAAAGAAGCGGCAGCTGGGTCAAGCTGAAGAGCAAAGGCTACTGGGTTCATACTGATTACGTTAAATTTCTTTAGCTGAGTGAGGTATTTGAATGTTTCTGCCTGTAAACAGAGCCGATATGAAAGAGAGAGGATGGGACCGGGCTGATTTTATCCTGGTTACGGGGGATGCCTATGTGGACCATCCGTCTTTTGGCACGGCAATAATAAGCAGGCTTCTCGAATCGAGAGGATACAAGGTGGGTATTATAGCCCAGCCGGACTGGAAGAGCCGGGATGATTTCATGCGGCTCGGGAGGCCAAGGCTGGGTTTTCTCGTAAATGGAGGAAATGTTGATTCCATGGTGAATAACTGTTCCGTTACGAAAAACAGGAGAAAGAGAGATTCATACTCCCCGGGCGGCAAGGCCGGACGGAGACCGGACCGGGCGGTAATAGTATACTGTAACAGAATCAGAGAAGCTTACGGGGATGTTCCCGTAATAATAGGCGGACTGGAAGCAAGCCTGCGCAGACTGGGGCACTACGACTACTGGGATGACAGAGTGAGAAGATCGGTTCTCATGGATTCGGGAGCGGATATTCTCATATACGGAATGGGAGAGAAGGCTGTCATAGAGATAGCGGAAGCCCTGGACAGCGGTATAGAAGCCGGGGACATAGGCTGGATCAGAGGAACCTGCACGCGACAGAGGCTTGACAGTGAGGGAGGAAGTCTCAGTATATATGAGGATGATATCCTTCTGCCGGACTTCGAGGAGATAGCTGATGACAGCGAGGAAGGGCGAAGGAAGTACTGCGAGAGTTTTCGCATGCAGTACAGGAGCAACGATTCCGTCAGAGGGAGGAGAATTATAGAAAAGTATCCCAACGGATTCTATATCGTGCAGAATCCTCCGCAGAGCCCGCTCGAGAGAGAGGATCTGGACGATATTTACGCGCTTCCGTATATGAGAAACTGGCATCCGTCATATGACAGTGAGGGCGGAGTTCCGGCACTTCAGGAGGTCAGATTCAGCATAACGGCCAACCGGGGCTGCTTCGGCGGCTGCAGCTTTTGCGCCATAACCTATCACCAGGGACGTGAGGTGAGATCGCGCAGCATCGAATCTGTCACCGAAGAGGCGCGTCTTATGACGCAGGATGAGGCGTTCAAAGGCTATATACACGACCTGGGAGGGCCTACGGCCAACTTCACGGCACCTTCATGCAGAATGCAGGCGGAGAAGGGAATGTGCAGCGAGCGAGACTGCCTCTTCCCCAAGCCGTGCGCAGCACTTGAAGCGGATCATACATACTACCTCGAGATGCTGAAGGCGGTGAGGGAGGTTCCCGGCGTTAAGAAGGTGTTTATAAGATCGGGAATAAAATTTGATTATCTTCTGGCGGACAGGGAGAAGGGAAAGACCTTTCTTCGTGAGCTCTGCGAGCACCACGTCAGCGGGATTCTCAAGGTGGCGCCGGAGCATTCCTGTCCGCAGGTGCTCAGAGCGATGCACAAGCCGGATATAAGCGTATTCGACAGATTCAGCCGTCAGTATGCGGATATGAACAGGAAGCTGGGGAAGAAGCAGTACATGCTTCCCTATTTCATAAGCTCTCATCCGGGAGCAACTCTCGATGATGCTGTGGATCTGGCGCTTTACATGCATGAGACGGGCTTCGTTCCGGATCAGGTTCAGGATTTCTATCCTACGCCGGGGACCTTGTCGACGACAATGTACTATACGGGGATGGATCCGCTGACCGGGAAAAAGATTCACGTGGCCGTAAGCCGGGAGGAGAAGAAGATGCAGAGAGCTCTGCTTCATTTTAACAGAAAAGAAAACAGGAAGACCGTGAGAGAAGCCCTCAGGGTTACGGGCAGAGAGGAGCTCGCGGATGTCCTGACAGGTGGGAGAAAACATGAAAGATAGCCGTATTTCCCAGCTGCTCAATGCTTTGGATGAGGGCAGACGGCAGTTTGATGAAATAATCGCGTCGGAGGAGTGTTCTGTATTCTTCAGAGATGAAATGTACGGACAGGCGGGAGACGAGAACTGTGACAGCACCGTTGCCGCAGGCGACAATCTGGAGTACATGAAGTATCTCCTCAAAAAAAAGAATATGAAAGGGAAGTTTCAGCTCATATATGCCGATCCTCCCTTTTTTTCCAACAGCAGATATCAGGCTTCGGTGAGACTGGAGACGGAGAGACTGGGAAAATCGCCTGTGATACATACAGGAGCATACGATGACAGATGGCAGGACAGCATGGAAAAGTATCTCACCATGCTCACCGTGCGTTTTCTTATGATGAGGGAGCTGCTCTCCGATACGGGATGCATATGGGTGCATCTGGACTGGCACGGCGCACACTACGTCAAGATGCTTCTGGATGAGATATTCGGAGAGGACAGCTTCGTCAACGAGGTGGCCTGGGTATACAAGTCCGGCGGATCCGGCAAGCGGAGCTTCGCCAAGAAGCACGACACGCTGCTGTTCTATGCAAAATCCGGAAAGTACAAGTTCAATCCCCTGAAGGAGAAATCCTACAACAGAGGACTGAAGCCCTACCACTTCAAGGGAGTCGAAGAGTTCTGCGACGACAAAGGCTGGTACACCATGGTAAACATGAAGGATGTGTGGACCATTGATATGGTGGGCAGGACTTCCGGCGAGCGGACGGGATATGCCACCCAGAAGCCTGAGAAGCTTCTGGAGAGAATAGTTACCGCCTGCAGCGATGAGGGCGATTTGTGCGGAGATTTCTTCTCCGGCTCGGGCACGCTGGGTGCTGTCTGCGCCCGCATGGGCAGACGCTGGATAATGTGTGACGAAGGCAATGTGGCGGTGGCAAGTCAGATTAAGAGACTTACCCCTGTAATGAAGGAGCAGGGCAGGGCCTTCAGCGTGGACAGGTCCTACGAGGATGACGGTGAGGGCAACCCGCTCAGACCTGATGAGAAGGGTTTCGTCAGGGTCAGCAGCGAGATGGACATGCTGAGAATCAGTGAATACAAGCCTGATGTTATTTCCCTCAGCAGTGAGGATGAGGAAATAGCCGCCAGATATGCGGCGGATGACGGAGGATCTCTGGTGAGCTTTTGGAGCGTGGACAGGGATTACGACGGGAACGTCCACAGGAGCGACACCATAGTGGGCGGCAGAGATTTCGCGGCCTCGGGCAGAGGAGAAATGAATATTATCGGTTACGATGTTCTGGGTAACAGATTTTATCTGAAGAAGAGGGTTTAACAGTTATGAAAACGAAGGTGTACAGAGAAAGTGACTTCACGGAGAGCAGATGGTCGGGAGGGACCACTGTGGAAATGGCAATCCGGCCGGAGAATTCGAAGTATCTCGACAGGGATTTCATATGGAGGCTGAGCTCTGCAGAATCGGAGCTTGAGGAATCATCCTTCACGAAGCTTCCCGACTACGACAGAATTCTCATGGTTCTGGAGGGAAGCGTTGTTCTGGCTCACGGAGAGGAGAGAACGGTGAAGCTGGGACCGCTGGAGCAGGACAGCTTTGACGGAGGCATCAAGACCAGATGCTTCGGCTCTCTCAAGAAGGACTACAACCTAATAATGAGAAAAGGCTGTCGCGGAGCCATGGATGTTATGGATTCGGGAGAGGAAGGCAGGAAACTGGATTTTTCACTGAGTCCGGCGGAAGGTGAGTGCATCTCCGCGGGAATCTACTGCACAGAGGGTTACGTAGTGGTGACCTGCGACGGAAGTCAGGTGATGCTCAGGGAAGGCGAGCAGCTTGTGGCGGATTTTGAAGAAGGAGAGAAGCCTTCAGCTTCGGTCATGGGAGAAGGACGATTCATCTTCACTCAGATTGTATATTCACCGGCGGAATTCATAACGGAGGAGATTCCTCCCGCAAAGGCTACGGGAGAGGATTTCAAGGCCGCTTTCGGTCTGGCTATGGACAATAACAGATGGTCCAGAATAATGCGCAGGCACGGCGGCCGGCATGCGGCCTACTATAAAGATCCCGCTCTGGAGAGCAAGCTCAAGAAGCTTGAGAAATTCTACATAACCACTCTGGTATGGATTCTGGAAATGGCTGTATGCTTCCTGCCGGCATTTCTGGGAGTTTCCCTGAAGATACCGTGCATAGTGGCGGGAATCGTATCTCTGCTTCATATCTTCATAATAGGACCGCTTATATACATGCTGGTACTGCCGAAGCCTATCAGGGCTCATATGAAGCGGCCGGAGGAGCTGAATGCCATGGAGAGAAATGTATATTTACGGCAGAACAGTGAGGATGAGAGGCTGGATCGTCTTATGAAGAAGTACAGCAGCACCGAGGACGAATACTTCAGCGATACGGACTCGCCTCTCTACAGATTCGTTAAAAATAATAAGGACAAGTAATATGGAGTTTAACATAACAGCTACCGCCACCTTCGGGCTCGAGGCGGTGGTGCGCAGAGAGGTAGAGGCTCTGGGATATGAGGATACAAAGACAGAAAACGGCAAGGTTACCTTCAGAGGGGGACCTGAGGCTGTTGCCGAAGCCAATCTGCATCTCAGATGCGCCGACAGGGTGCTGATAAATGTGGGAGAGTTTGAGGCAAAGGACTTCACAGAGCTCTTCGACAGGGTAAAAGATATTCCCTGGGAGGAGTATATAGACAGAGACGGCAGATTTCCCGTTTCCTGCACAACGGTGAAGTCGACTCTTCACAATCCTCCTGCAATACAGAGCATAAGCAAGAAGGCTATAGCTTCCAGACTGGGAGAGGTGCGCGGTCAGGAGATTGTTCCGGAGAATGGGGCTCTCTATCCCGTCAAGATAACAATACACAAGGACAAGGTGGATGTCACCATAGACACCAGCGGAGAAGGGCTCCACAAGCGAGGTTACAGGAAGGCCAGTGTTAATGCTCCTATCAAGGAGACCATGGCGGCGGCACTTGTGTCCCTCAGCTTCTGGAACAGGGACAGGATTCTGGTCGATCCCTGCTGCGGCAGCGGAACTATTCCCATTGAAGCGGCAATGATTGCCAGAAACATACCTCCCGGGCTAGGAAGAAGCTTCATATGCGAGGAATGGAGCATTATCGGCAGAGACGTGTGGAAGGAAGCCAGAAGGAAGGCCTTTGCAGCTATCGATTATGACGCATATCCGGATATACGGGGCTGCGACATAAGCCCGAAGGCTGTTGCGGCGGCCGTGGCAAATGCCGAGGAGGCAGGCGTGGATGACTGTATTGACTTCTCGGTTGCGGATGCGGCAGACCTTGAAGCAAGGGGGAACAACGGCGTGATTATAACGAATCCGCCTTACGGAATCAGAATCGGTGAGAAGGATGAGATAGAGAAGGTGTACAAGGCTCTCGGAAGCTTTTGCAGGAGGAACCGGGACTGGTCACTCTTCATGATAACCACTGACCCGCGGGCGGAGAAGAAGGTTATGGGCAGAAAGGCTGACAGGAGAAGGAAACTCTACAACGGAAGGCTTGAGACCACCTACTATCAGTTCCACGGACAGCGAGTATGAAAATAGAAATCGACAGAAAACTTAAAACACCCGTATACATGCAGCTGTATACGGCAATAAGAGAAATGATTTACAGCGGCCGTCTTACTGACGGCTTTGTGCTGCCTTCGGAGAGAAACATGGCCGGAATGCTCGATGTTCACAGAAACACGGTGACCAGAGCCTATGCGGAGCTTAAGGACGCGGGCCTTGTGGAATCAAGAAGAGGCAGAGGATATGTTGTGACCTTTTCGGCTCCGGAGGAGAAGGAATTCAGAAAGAAATCCGTCAACTGGCAGTCTCTCATGAGGGAGGAGTATGCCGTATTCGAAAGCGATTTCGATTATCTCTATAACAAGAGCTTCGACGAAAATATTATTTCTTTCGGAGGCGGTGTTGCCGCCAGAGAGGTTTACCCGCCGGAGGAGATTTCCCGGGTGTTCGAGGAAATATTCCGCCGGGGAAGCTCCGGTGCTTATTTTCATATCCCATATCAGGGAGACGGGGAACTGAGAAAGGAGATTGCGTCCTTTATGGAGACCAAGGGGATCAATGTCAGGCCTTCTCAGGTGCAGGTCTTCACGGAGAACAACCAGGCGATGAATTTTCTCCTCTCTCTGATGCTTGAACCGGGAGACAAGGTTATAACGCCGGAGGCCATGTCGGCGGATCTGTACAGGACCATCAGGCTGGCGGGAGGAGAAGTCATTCCCGTTCCCATGGACGGCGAAGGTATGATATGTGACAATCTGGAGGCCATCATCGAGAAGGAGAAGCCCGGATTCATATATGTCGACTCCAGCTTCAACAATCCCACGGGGTGCGAGATGAGCATGGAGCGGAGAAAGAAGATACTGGAGCTTTCCTACAGATACAGGATTCCCGTGCTTGAGGAGGATGAGGGATCTGAGCTCTATTACGAGGAAAAATCCCTGCCTTCGATAAGATCCATGGATACGGAGGGAAACGTGATATACATGTATTCCTTCTCCCTTACAACCACTCCGGGTATAGGTCTGTCGTTTATTCTGGCGCCGGATGTGATTATTGACAGGATGAAAAACATGGTGTCTCTGCACACCTCCAATCCGGACTGGATATCCCAGAGGGTTATGCTGGAATATATGAGGAACGGTGTGTTCTTCAGCCGGCTCGACGATTTCAGGGATATCTGCAGAAAAAAGCGTGACCTCATGTGCAGCTGTCTCGATAAAATCAAGGATCGTTTCGGTATGGATTACAGCCTGCCAAGGGGCGGAGTGTATCTCTGGCTGAAGCTTCCCGGAGAGATAAACGCACGGGAGCTTCTCAGGCTGTGCCAGAAGAAGGGGATGACCTTCATGCCGGGTTACGTGTTCTATTCGGAGAAATCCCGGGGCAGGAACAATCTGAGAATGAACTATTCCTACCCGCTGGAGGATGAAATAAGACGGGGCATGGATATATTCGAGGCAGCACTCGAGGAGATAACTGGCACATAAAATTACAGAGCAACTGGCACTTTGATTGGAATTTTCAGTATAGTATATTTTTCATAAAGAAGTTTGTTTTTAATTTATCAAGTAGGAAATAGAAAAGGAGAAAAGTATTATGGCAGTTAATTTAAAAGGCAGAAGTTTCCTGACACTTATGGATTTCACACCTGAAGAAATCAGATACATGCTGGACCTGGCACACGATCTCAAGGCTAAGAAGAGAGCCGGCATTCACAATGAAGTACTGAAGGGCAAGAACGTATGCCTGCTTTTCGAGAAGACTTCAACAAGAACGAGATGTGCCTTCGAGGTAGGCGCTCTTGATGAAGGCGCACACGTTACTTTCCTTGACAGCAAGTCATCACAGATGGGCAAGAAGGAGAGCCTTGAGGATACAGCCAAGGTTCTGGGAAGATTCTTCGACGGAATCGAGTACAGAGGATACGATCAGGAAGTAGTTGAGGATCTGGCGAAGTTCGCAGGCGTACCTGTATGGAACGGTCTTACAGACGTTGACCATCCGACACAGATTCTCGCTGACATGCTCACTATGGAGGAGCACATCGCAAAGCCGCTGAACAAGTGCAAGGTTGTATTCGTAGGCGACGTTAGAAACAACATGGCTTATGCATGGATGTACGGATGTGCCAAGATGGGAATGCACTTCGTGGCATACGGTCCTAAGGAACTTTGCGAGCAGGTTGACGCCGATGTTGTGGCAAGAGCCAGAGCAGTTGCAGAAGAAACAGGCGCTGTTATCGAAGTAAGCTCAGACATCGAAGCAATCAAGGGTGCAGACGTTCTCTACACTGACATCTGGGCTTCAATGGGCGAAGAGGATCAGATTCCTGAGAGAGTTAAGCTTCTCACTCCTTACAGAGTAACTAAGGAAATGCTGGAAGCAACAGGCAACGATAATGTTATCTTCCTCCACTGCCTGCCTTCATTCCACGATTTCGAGACTACTATGGCCAAGACTCAGAAGGAGCTCGGATACGACATCAGAGAGGTTACCGACGAGGTATTCAGAAGCAGAAACTCCAAGGTATTCGACGAAGCAGAGAACAGAATGCATACAATAAAGGCTGTTATGGTTGCCACTATGGCATAAAAAAGGAGCATAGAAATGATACCCGGAATACATAATTTTTCAGAGATAGGAAAGCTGAACAAGGTCCTCCTTCACAGGCCGGGCCTCGAGCTTGAAGCTCTGACACCTTCAACGATGGAGAGACTTCTCTTCGACGATATTCCTTATCTGAAGGTGGCTCAGGAAGAGCACGATAGATTCGCGGAGATACTGAGAGAAAACGGCGTTGAGGTTGTTTACTATGTGGAGGAGACCGCAAAGGCCATATCCACTCCTGAGCTTCAGGAACAGCTCATAAACGATTTTCTCGATCTGAGCAACTTCACATCCCTGGGAATGAGAGAAAACATGGTTAAATACCTCATGAGCCTCAGCCCGGAGGATATGGTTGCCAAGCTTATAGCAGGAATAAAGAAGAATGAGGTTCCTTCAGAATCCGTAAATTCACTTATGGATCTGGTGCATGACGATTATCCGTACATTTCGGATCCTATGCCGAACCTCTACTTCACAAGAGACCCGGGCGCATGTGTGGGAAACGGAATCAACATCCATCACATGCACACCCAGGAGAGAAGAAGAGAGTCCCTGCTTCTCAAGTACATGTTCAAGTACAACAGGGATTTCGCCACTGAGGATAACAAGCAGTGGTATGATGTGACAGGCGATTATTCAATTGAAGGCGGAGACGTTCTGGTTCTCTCATCGGAGATTGTGGCAATCGGCCTCTCACAGAGAACTACAATAGCGGGAATCGAGCATTTTGCCAGAAATCTTCTTAAGGATTCAAGCTTCAAGAAGGTTCTCGTGTTCGACATTCCTAAGTCAAGAGCTTTCATGCACCTTGACACTGTATTCACAATGGTTGACTATGACAAGTTCACTATTCATCCTGAAATAGAAGGCCCTCTGGGAGTATATGAGATTACTCTCGGCGACAACGGGGATCTGAAGTTCTCGGCCATGAAGGATGAACTCCAGAACATTCTGGCTATGGAACTTAATCTTCCTGCAGTCGAGCTTATCAGATGCGGCGGCGGCGAGCTGCTGGCTGCACAGAGAGAGCAGTGGAACGACGGTTCCAATACTCTCTGCATAGCTCCGGGAACGGTTGTTACCTACGAGAGAAACTACGTTTCCAACGAGCTGCTCGACAGAAAGGGAATCAAGGTTCTCACAATGCCTAGTGCAGAGCTTTCAAGAGGAAGAGGCGGCCCTAGATGTATGAGCTGCCCTGTTAACAGAGTTGATTTATAATAGGAGAATATAGATAATGGCAGAAAAAATCGTAATCGCTTTAGGCGGAAACGCACTTCAGTCAGGCAAGGGCGCTGCTACTGCGGAGGCTCAGCTTGAAGTTGTTAAGAACACCTGTGAGCGTGTCGCTGAAATAAGCAACATGGGATATGAAATCGCTGTTGTTCACGGTAACGGACCTCAGGTCGGCAGAATCGTAATGGCAAGTGAAGCTGCAAGAGAAGTTACTCCTGCGATGCCTTTCGATGTATGCGGTGCAATGTCACAGGGATACATCGGATATCATATTCAGCAGGCTCTCACATATGCTCTGAACAAGCAGAACAGAGACATTCCTGTAGTTACAGTGGCAACTCAGGTTATCGTTGATGAACAGGATCCGGCATTCAACAATCCTACCAAGCCGATCGGCCCGTTCTACAGTGAGGAGGAGGCAAAGGCTCTCGCTGAGGAAAAAGGCTGGACTGTCAAGGAAGACGCCGGAAGAGGCTGGAGAAGAGTCGTTGCATCACCTAAGCCTCGCGAGATAGTTGAAATCGATGCCGTTAAGCAGCTTTGGGACAAAACAATCGTTATAACATGCGGCGGCGGCGGAATTCCTGTAATCGAGAAGATGGACGGACACCTTGAAGGTGTTGCCGCAGTAATCGACAAGGACTTCGCAGCAGAACTCCTGGCGGAGAAGGTGGAAGCTGATATGCTCATCATCCTCACAGAGGTTGAGAAGGTTGCCATCAACTTCAACAAGCCGGATCAGCAGGATCTGTCTCACATGACACTTAAGGAGGCTGCCGGTTATATCGAGGAAGGCCAGTTCCCTGCAGGAAGCATGCTCCCTAAGGTAGAAGCGGCAATGAAATTCGTTAGAATGTATCCTTCCAAGAAGGCTATTATCACATCACTGGATAAGGCTGTCGATGCACTTAACGGAGAAACTGGAACTGTCATTACATTTAACTGATGCAGTCTGGAGGAATTAGAAATGATACTGAGTGCTAAAGAGTTCATGGCTTCAATCAGAGATGATAATATCCTTTATCACGAGGAAATCATCTGCAGTATAGCCCACAGCAGAATGCTGGCCAAGCACCAGCTGATAACTGCTGAGGAATCGGAACAGATAATAGAAGCACTGAAGGAAATTGATGAAGACATATCCTCGGGAAAAACAGGCTTTGATACAGATGCGGAGGACATTCACGAGTATATAGAGAATCTCCTCGTGGAGAAAATCGGCGAAACAGGAAGGAAGCTTCATACGGCCAGAAGCGTCAACGACCAGGTGGTTATGGACTCAAGGCTGTATCTCAAGAAGGAGGCGGTTTCCTGCATAAACATGATCGATGATCTTCTCGACACGCTGGAGGCACTGGCGATCGAGCACAGGAACACGATAATGCCGGGCTACTCCCATCTGCAGAGGGCACAGCCTATAACGCTGGCATATCACCTGCTCGCCTACTACCAGATGTTCAGAAGGGACAGAGTCAGGTTCGAGAACTGTATCAAAACCATTGATATGATGCCTCCTGACAGCGGAGCGCTGGCAGGGACAATGTGGGATACGGACAGAAGTGAGATGATGAAGGAGCTGGGCTTTGCGTCCATGCTTCCTAATGCCATGGATGCAATCTCCGACAGAGATTTCGCTATGGAATTCACCGGATGCTGCGCCATCACCATGATGCATCTCTCAAGGTTCTGTGAGGATCTGATACTCTGGAGCTCCGTGGAGTTCGGATTCATCGAAATAGCCGATGAATTCACAACGGGCAGCAGAATGATGCCGCAGAAGAAAAACCTCGATGTGGCTGAGCTCATAAGAGGTAAGACAGGAAGAGTGTACGGAGACCTCATGAACCTGCTGACAGTGTTCAAGGGACTTCCTATGGCCTACAACAGAGACATGCAGGAGGATAAGCATGCTGTCCTGGATGCGGCCAACACCCTTGAAAGCTCACTGGCTCTCTTCGTTGAAATGATCAAAACCATCAAAATCAACAGAGGAGAAATGCAGAAGGCAGCCAAGTACGGCTACATGAACGCCACCGAGCTATCCACTTATCTCATGGACAAAGGCGTGAAGCTTGAGGACATACCTGACATAGTAAGCAAGGTTATCGCCTACGCTATTAACAAGGATTCGGCAGTTGAAGAGCTGTGGCTTGACGATATCAGGACTTTCTCGCAGAAGTTCGACAGCGACGTCTACGACGAGATCGCCATCAGAAACGTAATCGAGTCCAAGCGCTCCAAAGGCTCCACATCCTTCACCAGCGTGGATGAACAGCTTGAGGAAATTAAGAAGAGCAGGAAAAAGAGAAAATAGCGATATGATGTGAGCCGCAGTCAACTGAGAAAACAGCGGAAGTAATTTCGGCTTAGTCCTCATCGCTGCAGATCATAAATGCTCATTCATAGAGAACAGAATCCCGGGAAAACTCGCGAGCTTCGCTCGCTCAAACAGTTCCCGGGATTTAGCTGTTCTCTTATTTTATTTCGCATATGATCTGATCAGCTCTTGCGGAAACAGCCGCAATCACTTCCGCTATCTCCTTGTTGACGACGGCTCAATCAAAGTCGATGGAAAATAATGTATTTTGACCCTGAGTCTGACAAAAACTTCTCCCAGAGAATTTTCTTGTCAGACTCGTTGTCTTTATCAAAGGTTTTTCTGACAAGAACAGGTAAATCTGAGCATGCTTTGTCAGGAATTCTTGCAGGTAAGAGGTTTGGGAAGAGAATAGTAAGTGTGACATGATCAGTGCAGGCAATAATTCTGACAAAGCCATACGATATAAAAAGGTTCTTGTCAGAACATAGTCGACCCTAACCCAATATTCTGACAACATGGAGGGCGAATTTAGTTATTTTGTCAGGAATAGGTCAGGAATATTAATGGTTATTAAAGGATTATGACAGGAATCGAAGATGTGAATTAAGTATAACTGGAAATGCCTGGAGTATATTGTAGATAATCAGTTTCGTGTCGTTACTTGTCATATCTTTATCTTTTCTGCACTAAAAAAGCACCCTGTGAGTGCGGAGTGCTTTACTGCCTGTCTTTGAAGAATTCTACCCAATATGGATTTTCTTCATCAAATATCTTTTTCTGTTCTGGTGTAAGTTTGTGCGGATAATCTGCAAACAGATTGTATATGGTGTTTTTATCAAAGCTAAAAAGGAACTGCCCAACTGAATCCAGGTCATCAACCCACCAGATTTTGTCCTTTGGATTGTTTTTGTAAAAATCACCTAGCATGCCCTGACGCACCTTTCTTTTGTTTGCTTTCAGCCGTGTTGATATATCCTAATAACCGTTGAAATTCGTTATTATTATACAACGATTCGGCATCAATAAAAACGCATTTTTGCTTAACCCTTTTTTCCAAGTATTGTCCGTGTTTTAGTGCCGCCCTTGTCCAGGAAGTCAAGCCATGCTTCAGCGTTGATATAATCATGTATAGTAAACCTCAGTCATTAACGGGCAGCGAAGGTGTTTGCGGCTGCTTCCGCAAGAGCTGATCAGATTATATGCGAAATGAAATAAGAGAACAGCTAAATCTCAGGCACTGTCTGAAGCGAACGTAGTTCGCGAGTTTGCCTGAGATTCTGTTCTCTATGAATGAGCATTTATAATCTGCAGCGATGAGGACTAAGCTGCAAACACCTTCGTTACCCGTTGTATGAGACGTGGTTTACACCATACCTGCGATATTTTGTGAAAAATAACAAATTTTTTCGTGAAAAAGGGTTGATTTATATAATAAAATCTGTATAATAATCATTGTAAATAATAAATATAATAAATATTGAATAAAAATGCACGAATCTATAATTATAAGGAGGAAGAAATGGCTAAAGAAAAGGTTGTACTGGCGTACTCGGGAGGACTTGACACATCTGTAATAATGAAGTGGCTTCAGGAGAACTACGACTATGATGTAATCGCAGTATGCTGCAATGCGGGACAGAAGGAAGATTTTGCAGCAATAGAGAAGAAGGCTCTGGAATCGGGAGCATGCAAGGCGATAACGCTGGATATCCGTGAGGAATTCATCACTGACTATATCTGGCCTACACTCAAGGCAGATGCCAAGTATGAGCAGTATCTTCTGGGAACTTCCATGGCAAGACCTCTCATGGGCAAGAAGCTCGTGGAGATATGCCAGCAGGAGGGCGCATACTATATAGCTCACGGCTGCACAGGCAAGGGAAACGATCAGGTAAGATTCGAGAGTGCCATCAAGGCTCTGGATCCGTCGATTAAAATCATCGCACCTTGGAGATTCTGGGATTTTCAGTCAAGAGAGGAGCTTATAGCATATGCCAAGGAGCACGGAGTTCCTATCAATCAGACTGAGGCCAAAATCTATTCCAGAGATGAGAACATATGGCATATCAGCCACGAGGGCGGAGAACTCGAGAATCCGTGGAACGAGCATTATGACAGCATTCACGTTCTCAGCGTGCCTATCGAGAAGGCTCCGGACGAACCGACATATGTTGAGATAGATTTTGAGAACGGAATTCCTGTGGGAATTAACGGAGAAAAGAAATCACCGATCGACCTTCTTACCGAGCTCAATGCTTTGGGAAGCGCCAACGGTGTGGGAACAATAGATATCGTGGAGAACCGTCTTGTTGGTATGAAATCAAGAGGCGTATATGAGACTCCGGGAGGAACTATCCTCTATGCGGCTCATGCGGGACTGGAAGAGCTCATACTTGACAGAGACACGACTCATTACAAGGATATAGTGTCTCATAAGCTGGCAGAGCTCCTTTACAACGGACTCTGGTTCACCCCGCTCAGAGAAGCTATCAGCGCTTTCATTGACAAGACGCAGGAAAACGTTACGGGAACTGTCAAGATGAAGCTTTACAAGGGCCATGCCATTCCTGTAGCCAAGAAGTCGCCTTATTCGCTGTACAATGAGGAGTTCGCAACCTTCAGTGCGGATGAGGTTTACAATCAGAGTGATGCGGAAGGATTTATCAATCTTTGGTCACTGCCTCTCAAGATTCGTGCTATTCAGATGGAGACAGCCAAGGGTGATGTTAAGGAACATGCAGGACTGGAGAAGAAGGTTCTCAAGGCCAGTGAATTTGTAGAATAAAAATCCTTCATAAAGCTGTCGTCCGGAGAGATTATCAGATCTGGACGACAGTCTTTTTTAAGGGATTGCACACAACAAGTTAAAAATTACAGTTAAAATATGACAGAAAGAAGGGTACTATGCCAAAGCAGGAAAACTTGAAGAAAATTCTGATTATCGGGTCGGGACCGATTGTTATCGGACAGGCAGCTGAATTCGATTATGCCGGAACACAGGCGTGCAAGGCTATAAGAGAAGAAGGAATCAGCACTGTCCTGATAAACAGCAACCCGGCCACGATAATGACGGACAAGGACGTCGCAGATGTTGTATATCTGGAACCCCTCACGGAAGAAGTGGTAGAGGAAGTTATCAGAAAGGAGAAGCCTCAGGGAATGCTGGCCGGATTCGGCGGTCAGACAGGACTGAACCTGGCCATGGAACTGGACAGAAAGGGGATTCTCAGCAAATACAATGTCAAGCTTCTGGGAGTCAACAAGGAGAGCATAAGAAAGGCTGAAGACAGAGAAGCCTTCAAGGCCCTCATGGAGGAAATCGGTGAACCGGTTCCTGCCAGCACGATAGCAACATCCATAGAAGAATGTCATGAATTCGTCAATAAAGAAGGGCTTCCTGTAATCATAAGACCGGCATATACCCTGGGAGGAACAGGCGGCGGCATCGCCGAGACACCTGAAGAGCTTGACGAGCTCTGCTACAAAGGCATGGAGAGCAGCTCCATAGGCCAGATTCTCCTGGAAAAATCCGTAGCAGGATGGAAGGAAATCGAATATGAGGTTATGAGAGATGCGGCAGACAACTGCATTATCATCTGTGATATGGAGAATGTGGATCCTGTGGGAATACACACGGGAGACAGCATAGTAGTGGCTCCTACGCAGACGATAACCAAAGAGGAAAACGATATGCTGAAGGCTGCATCCATCAAGATAATCAAAAGCCTGGGAATCGAAGGCGGATGCAACATACAGTTTGCTCTGAATCCGGACAACGGTGAATACATAGTAATCGAGGTGAACCCTCGTGTAAGCAGATCCTCAGCACTGGCATCAAAGGCCGCAGGCTATCCTATAGCCAGAATTGCAGCCAAGATTGCCATCGGCTACAACCTTGATGAGATATCGAACAACGTGGCGGGAAGCAGCGCATTCTTCGAGCCGAGCCTGGACTATATAGTGGTCAAGTTCCCGAGATGGCCATTTGACAAGTTCGGAACAGCGTCGAGAAAGCTGGGAACCCAGATGAAGGCTACGGGAGAAGTCATGTCACTCTGCAAAACCTTCGAGAGCGCTCTGCTTAAGGCACTCACTTCCGTGGAGATAAAGTGTGACGGACTTCACAAGCCGTCAGTATCTCATCTGGGAGATGTTGAGCTCATGGCCAAACTGAAGGAATGCGACGATGAGCGTATATTCTGCATCGCAGAGGTTATCAGAAGAGAGCTCATGACCGTGGAAGAGGTTCATCAGGTAACCAAGATAGACTGCTGGTTCCTTGACAGAATAGCATACCTTATCAGCCTGGAGAAACAGCTCGTGGAAGGACCTGTGACGAGAGAGCTTCTGGCGGAAGTTGAAGCCAAGGGATTCACGGATAATGAGATAATCAAGCTTTCGGGAGTGCCGAGAGAGGTAATTCAGGACATAAGAATATACAATGATATTTACCCTGTCTACAAGATGGTAGATACCAGCGGCGGCAAGTCCGCAGTGTCCACGCCTTACTACTACTCATGCTATGAAGGCGAGGACGAGAACGCGGTAAGCGACAAGGAGAAAATACTCGTTATAGGCTCGGGACCTATCAGAATCGGTCAGGGAATAGAATTCGACTACTGCTGTGTTCAGGGAGTGGGAGCTATAAGAGATCTGGGATATGAGGCCATAATAGCCAACAACAACCCGGAGACGGTAAGTACGGACTCGGATATTTCGGACAAGCTCTACTTCGAAGCCCTTCACATTGACGATGTTATGAATATCATCAAGAAGGAGAGACCTCACGGAGTTATTCTCCAGTTCGGAGGACAGACATCACTGAATCTGGCTCAGCAGCTGGACAGCAGAATGATAAACATACTGGGAACATCCTTCGAAAGCATAGATCTGGCTGAGGACAGAGAAAAGTTCCACAAGCTTCTCAAGGAGCTGAACATAGCCACTCCGGCGGGCTTTGCCGTAACGGGCATGGACGAGGCGATGGCTGCCGTGAAAACCCTGGGATACCCGGTTGTTGTAAGACCTTCATACGTAATAGGCGGACGTGCAATGCAGGTTGTGTACAACGATGAGGAGCTCATCAAGTACATGGAAGAGGCCGTTTCTCTGTCAAGTGAACATCCTGTTCTCATAGACCAGTACATCTCCGGCAAGGAGATAGAGGTTGACGCTATCGGTGACGGAGAGGACATCCTCATTCCGGGAATCATGGAGCATGTCGAGAGAGCCGGAGTTCACTCAGGCGACAGTATCTCCGTATATCCTGACTTCTCCATATCTAAGGAGGTTGAGGACACGCTCACGGTATATACGAGAAAGATAGCAAAGGCCCTTAACATTGTCGGTCTCGTCAATATACAGTATGCATATGACGGCAAGGATATATACGTTATCGAGGTTAATCCGAGAGCGTCCAGAACAGTGCCTATTCTCAGCAAGGTTACGGGAGTGCCTATGGTTAAACTGGCAGTTTCGGCAATGCTGGGCGGCAAGCTGAAGGACAGCGGATACGGCACAGGACTCTACAAGAAGAGCGACTTCTATTCCGTGAAGGTGCCTGTATTCTCCGGAGCCAAGCTGGCGGACATGGATTTTGCGGCAGGACCGGAGATGAAGTCGACCGGCGAGGTGCTGGGAATCGACGAGGACTTCGACAAGGCGGTGTACAAAGGCTTCCTGGCAGCGGGAAGCGCCATTCCGGTAAAGGGAAACATATTCGTTTCGCTGAGAGCGTCGGAGCTTAACGAGTATACGGCGGACATTCTCAAGGCTTATGAGAAGGAAGGCTTCAAAATATACATGTCGGAGGACAATATGAAGTTCGCTTCCGAATACGGTATAAAGGCCGGGGAGATGGATTACGACAAGGCTGTCAAGTGGATAACAAATCACGACGAAGGAAGCAAGGAGAAAATCCATATGGTTATGAACGTTCCGACCGTCGCCAACAACAAGGAAAACGACAGCTTCCCGGTAAGAAGAAAGGCTGTGGAGAGGGGAATACCTGTGTTCACATGCATGGACACGGCGGGAATTTTCCTCAAGGCTGTTAAACTTAAGAAAGAAGGCGTGAAATTGTGTTATAATCATATGTAGGATATGACAACAATTACAGGAGGAAAATGAATGAAACTCTGGAAAGGCAGATTTTCGAAGGATTCAGCCACATCGGCTGATGAGTTTAATGCATCAATAGGATTTGACAGGCGATTGTACAGAGAGGACATAACCGGAAGCATCGCACACGCGGAGATGCTGGGCAGACAGGGAATTATCAGTACCGAGGAGTCCGCTCTCATAGTGAAAACGCTGAAGGAGATCCTTAAGGACATAGAAGACGGCAAGGTGGAGTTCACTGTCGAGGGTGAAGACATCCACATGAATATAGAGACCCTTCTCACGGAGAGAATCGGAAGCACAGGCAAAAAGCTTCACACAGCCAGAAGCAGAAACGATCAGGTGGCAGTGGATTTCCGTCTTTACCTCAGGAAGGAAACCGATGAGATTGATGTGCTGCTGAAGGAGCTTATGGAAACACTGAAGAAGCTGGCCGAGGAGCATGTGGAGACGGTTATGCCGGGATACACACATCTCCAGAGAGCACAGCCGGTTACTCTGGCTTATCACCTGCTGGCATACTACAACATGTTCAGCAGAGACAGGGAGCGTTTCGCCGACTGCAGGAAGCGTATAAACAGACTGCCTCTGGGAAGCGGGGCTCTGGCAGGAACCACGTACAACACTGACAGGCAGTTCCTGGCCGGGAAGCTGGATTTCGATTCGGTTCTTCCTAACGGCATGGATGCCGTGGCGGACAGAGACTTCGCTCTGGAATTTCTCAGCTGCGTTTCCGTGACGATGATGCACCTTTCCAGATTTTGCGAGGAGCTCATTAACTGGAGCTCCGTGGAATTCGGATTCATAGAGATGGATGATGCCTATTCAACAGGCAGCAGCATAATGCCGCAGAAGAAGAACCCTGATATGGCAGAGCTCATAAGGGGCAAGACGGGCAGAGTATACGGAGACATGATGGCTCTCTTCACAGTGTGCAAAGGCCTCCCGATGGCATACAACAAGGACCTTCAGGAGGATAAGGAGCCTGTATTCGATGCAGCGGATACGCTGAAGGCTTCCCTGGGAATTTTCAGAGAGATGATTTCCACCATGACTGTGAAGAAGGATAGCATGAGAAGTGCGGCCAGATACGGCTACATGAATGCCACCGATGCGGCGGATTACCTCGTGTCGAAGGGAATCCCTTTCAGAGACTGTCACAGCATAATAGGCAACATGGTTCTATACTGCATCAATGAGGGCAAGGCGCTGGATGAGCTCACCATGGAAGAGTTCAAATCCTTCTCGCCGGCCTTTGAGGAGGATATATATGAGGCCATAGATGTGGTCAACTGCATCAGGGCCAAGAAGTCCGAAGGATCCACATCCTTCGACAGTGTGAGAAAACAGCTGAAGGATATAAGCGGAGAAAACTGATGAAGATTCTTAATGTGAAGGAAATAGAAAATGCAGTCAGGAAGCTCTGCACAGATACGAACTACATACTTGGAAATGATGTCAGAGAGTGCATTCACAGCTGCCGGCTCAGGGAAACCTGGCCGGTGGCCGAGGATGTGCTCGCTTCCATTGAAGAGAACATTGAGATAGCCGCCGAGGGAGAATATCCTCTGTGTCAGGATACGGGAATGGCATGTGTCTTTCTTGAAATAGGCCAGGGCGTCGTTATTGAAGGCGGATCGGCAGAGGACGCTGTCAACAGGGGCGTCCGTGCTGCATACGAAGAAGCCTATCTCAGGAAATCAATAGTGGCGGATCCTCTCAGACGCGTCAACACGGGAGACAACACTCCGGCGGCAATATACTGGGAGCTTGTTCCGGGAAACAACGTGAAGATCACCGTGGCGCCAAAGGGCTTCGGTTCGGAGAATATGAGCAGGATAGCAATGCTTCCTCCTTCGGCGGGAGAAGAAGGCGTCAAGGATTTTGTTGTTGAAACCAGCAGAAAGGCAGGGGCCAATCCATGCCCTCCGATAGTTGTGGGGGTCGGCATAGGGGGCAATTTCGACAAGGCGGCTCTCATGGCCAAGAAGGCGCTTCTGAGACCGCTGGACAGAAGCAGCGAGGATGAATACTACAGAGATATGGAGGAGGAGCTTCTGGAGAGAATCAACTCTCTGGGAATCGGACCTCAGGGATTCGGCGGCAGGACTACTGCGCTCAAAGTGAATGTTCTGGCGGCGCCGACACATATAGCGGGACTTCCTGTGGCGGTGAATATCAACTGCCACGTATGCAGACACGGGGAGGTGATTCTGTGACGGAACGCTATCTCAGGGAGCCATTCACCGGAGACAAGGTGAAGGATTTCAGAGCGGGAGACAGAGTATATATTACAGGCACTGTCTACACGGCCAGAGATGCGGCTCACAAGCGGATAACGGAGATGATTGCGAGGGAAGAGAAGCCTCCTTTCGAAATCGAAAATTCCATAATTTATTACGTGGGACCGACACCGGCAAGACCGGGCAGGCCTATAGGATCCGCGGGACCGACAACGAGCTACAGAATGGATGCATACGCCCCTGAGCTTCTGGACAGGGGACAGCTCATGATGATAGGCAAAGGCCTCAGGTCGGAGGAGGTTCGTGAGTCCACGGTTAAAAACGGAGCGGTGTACTGCTGTGCCATAGGGGGCGCGGCAGCACTCATGGCCAGATGCATAAAGGAGGCGGAGGTTATAGCCTTTGAGGATCTGGGCGCCGAGGCGGTGAGAAAGCTGCAGGTGGAGAACCTCCCGGTTACGGTGGTTATAGACACGCAGGGAAACAATCTTTACGAGACGGGCAGAGAGGAGTATCTGCGAAGCCTGAAAGATTGAATTAATAATAAAGGGGGAAATCGTGGTTAACTATACGAGAAAGGCAATAATCGACGCTTTTGAGGAGTTTCTGGATGAGAAGCCCTTCGACAAGATTACGGTACTTTCAATAGTGGAAAGGTGTGGAATCAGTTCCAACACCTTTTATTACCATTACAGAGACATATTCAATCTGCTGGATGTCTGGGTGAGAGACAGGGCGGACAAGATTGTTTCGTCTCTCGAAAGCCCTGATTCCTGGACGGAGATTCTCAGGGCATTTCTTCATACCATGCAGGTAAACAGGAAGGTCGTGTATAATGTGTGGAATTCCGCTTCCCGAGAGAAGATGGAGAAGTACGTGTACGACTTCGTGTGCCGCCAGATGGAGAAGCAGGTGAATGAAGCGCCGGAATGCGTGGATATGACAGATGAAGAGAGGGGAGTTGTGACACGGTTCTGCAGCTACTCGCTTCTGGGATATCTTCTGAACTTCCTGTGGAATGACATGGATTATGATGTCGACAGAGCGGTGGATAATCTTGACAGACTGTTCACAGGCGCCGTAAAAAACTATATTACAAAATCGTGAATCTGACAGGATTTGTGACAGATTTGATGATTTCACAGTTTCTGTTCGTGCCGGGTTTTTATAGAATTAAACTGGCAGAGAGCTGTGAAAGGAGGAAGCTGTCATGAATTTGTCAAAGGGCATTGCCAGATACGGGATTGAAGGTTTATTTGATTATCTGTACAAGGATCCCGAGAAGAACCTCAGGAAGCTCATGGACTGGGCGGACCGGTTCAGCGGAGGAAGGTTCCCCGGACAGAGAAAAGCGGTCAGGAGCGCTATTGAGAATCCTGACGATCCTTATTATGCTTTTATACGCAATCTGACAGAAAAGGTTGATTCTAATGTTCTGAGAACAGTGGCAATCAATTTTTTTGTCAACGGTAACCTTATGGGGGCCAAAATCAGGGAGAAGAAAAAGGAAGAGCTGGGCTGCAATGTACCGATGGCCATTCTTCTGGATCCAACTTCGGCGTGCAATCTTCACTGCAGAGGATGCTGGGCCGCGGAATACGGAGACAGACTTAACCTGAGCAGGGATGAAATAGACAGCATAATCAGTCAGGGTAAAGAACTGGGGGTTTATACATACATATACACGGGAGGGGAGCCTCTCGTCAGAAAAAAGGATCTGATTGAAATCTGTGAGAAGCATTCCGACTGTGTCTTCCTCACTTTTACCAACGGTACTCTAATCGATGAAGCTTTCACGGAGGATATGCTGAGAGCGGGAAATCTCATTCCTGCCATATCACTGGAAGGCTCACGCGAGGCTACGGATTCGCGCAGAGGAGCAGGTGTATATGACAGGGTTACGGAAGCGATGAGGCTTTTGCAGGAGAAGAAGCTGATATACGGAATATCAACCTGCTATACGAGTGATAATTTCGAATCTGTAAGCTCAGAAGAGTACTATGACAGTCTGATTGAAACGGGAGCCTATTTTATCTGGTATTTTCATTACATGCCTGTTGGAAACGATGCTTCCGTTGAACTCCTGCCTACACCTGAACAGCGTGAGAAGATGTACAGACGCATACGGGATTACAGGAGAAGGAAGCCTCTCTTCGCTATGGATTTCCAAAATGACGGCGAGTTTGTCGGAGGTTGCATAGCGGGCGGAAGGGAATACTTCCATATTAATGCCAACGGCGATATTGAGCCTTGTGTGTTCATTCATTATTCAGATTCAAATATAAGAGAGAAAAGCCTGGTGGAGGCTCTGCAGTCTCCGCTGTTTATGAAATATCATGAAGGCCAGCCTTTTAATGACAATATGCTCATGCCGTGTCCTATGCTGGAGAATCCGGACAGGCTGAGGGATATTGTCAGAGAATCCGGAGCCGTGTCCACGGATGTGCAGTCACCCGAGAGTGTGGAGCATCTCTGCGCCAAATGCGACAGGTATTCGGAGAACTGGAAGCCTTCAGCCGAGAGAATCTGGCAGGAGAGGTGAAATAATATGTGCACTGCAGCAACGTATATGACTAAGGATTTCTACATGGGAAGAAACCTGGACTACGAGTTTTCCTACGGAGAGGAGATAACCATTACTCCCCGGAATTTCCCCTATATATTTCTCCACGACGAAGATGCGGCCCCGCAGTATGCCATTATAGGAATGGCCCATGTGGCGGAGGGTTATCCTCTTTATTACGATGCCGTCAATGAGAAGGGCCTGGGCATGGCGGGGCTGAACTTCGTGGGGAATGCGGTTTACAATCCGCCGCAGGAAGGCAAGAAAAACGTTGCGCAGTATGAGTTTATAACATGGACTCTCAGTCAGTGCGCATGCCTCGATGAAGCCCTGGAACTTCTGAAGAATGTGAGCATTACCGATGATGCCTTCAGTGACAGCCTGCCGGCTGCGGAGCTCCACTGGCTTATAGCTGACGAGAGCGGCGCTGTGACCGTGGAGAGCACTGCAGGAGGTCTTAAAATATACGAGAACAATGTGGGAGTTCTCTCCAACAATCCGCCCTTTGATGTGCAGATGCTTCTCATGAACAACTACATGAGCCTGTCGCCGGGGCAGCCTGAAAACAGGTTTTCGGGAGAGGTCGAACTGAAGCATTACAGCCGCGGCATGGGCTCTGTGGGGCTGCCGGGAGATCTGTCATCGCCTTCGAGATTCGCTAAGGCGGCATTTACAAGATACTATTCGAAATCCGGTTCCGATGAGCTGAGCAGTGTGAGCCAGTTCTTCCACATACTGGCGTCGGTGGAGCAGCAGAGAGGGTGCTGTGATGTGGGGGACGAGAATTATGAATACACCATATACTATTCCTGCTGGAACGCCCGCAGGGGAATATACTATTACAAAACCTACGACCGGCACAGAATCACTGCTGTTGATATGCACAGGGAGGATCTGTCCGGCTCAGAGCTCATAACTTATCCGATGCTGCAGGAAGAGGAAATATACGTGCAGAATTAATACTTGCCTTTATTTCAGCCTAGTGATACTATATCATGGTACGAATTTCTGAAAGTGTAGAGGAAGGTACTATGGAGATAGAGCTGAAATACAATATTCCCGGAGAGAATATTGAGAAGGCCATCTGGGAGAATGAGCTCTTCGCTCAGTACGAGGAAGAGGATTCCAGAGAAGAAGTGATGCTGGACAACAGGTATTTCGATACGGAAGATTATGACCTGGCCGGGAATGAAATCGCATACAGAGTGCGGACTGAAGGAGACAGACTGGTTGCATCCCTCAAGTGGAAGGGACACAGTGAGGACGGACTCCACGTTAGGGAGGAGATAAACGTTCCCGTCACTTCATGCGAACCGGATCCGGAGGTGTTTGAGGAGAGCCGGGTCGGAAGCGAGTTCATGGAACTCGTCAGAGGAAGGAAGCTGGAGTGCTTCCTGGAGATGAAGGTGTGCAGGAAGAGATTCCGTATAGATGTTGACGGCGCTATTTTTGAGGTGTCCATCGACAGGGGAGAAATGGTGACCCACGGAGAGAGGGCTCCTATTCACGAGGTTGAGATAGAGCTTTTCTCCGGAGATACGGAGAGCCTTGTTAAAGTCGGGGCTCAGCTTCAGGAGAAATACGGGCTGGAGCCGGAGGACAAAAGCAAGTATGCACGCGGTATAGAGCTGATCAAGAGGCATAAATAATGTCTCTTTTTCTTTACTTCATAAGAAAAACACAGTATAATATAGGGAGCTATGCGCAATTAATTTAGGAGGAAGCACATAAATGAAGTCAACACTTATCTCAAAAGAGAACAATGAAGCAAAATTCAAAATGGAATTCTCCCCTGAGGAGTTTGAAGATGCTGTAATCAAGGTTTATCAGAAGGAAAAGGACAAGTTCGAAATCGACGGATTCAGAAAGGGCAAGGCCCCGAGAAGCCTTATCGAGAAGAGATACGGCGAAGGTATCTTCTTCGAGGATGCCGTTAACAATCTGTTCAGCCTGAACTACCCTCTGGCTCTCGATGAACTGGACGTGGACGCTATCGATTATCCGAGAACTGAGTTCAGCCAGATTAAGAAGGGCGATGGCTTTGACATTACGATTACTGTAACGGTATACCCTGAGTTCACTGTAACGGATTACAAGGGCGTTGAGATCGAAAAGGTTCCGGCAGAGGTTACTGATGAGGATCTCGAGAGAGAAATGAAGGCTCTGGCTGAGAGAAACTCAAGAATGGTTGAGGTCGACAGACCGGCTCAGGACGGAGACATGGTTCTCATCGACTACGCGGGATTCGTAGGTGACGAGCAGTTCGAGGGCGGCACTGCTGAGAGACAGCCTCTCAAGCTCGGATCGGGCACATTCATTCCTGGATTTGAGGAACAGCTTATCGGAGCGGTTAAGGATGAGGAGAGAGACGTTAAGGTTACTTTCCCTGAGCAGTATCACGCAGAGGATCTGGCAGGCAAGGAAGCCGTATTCAAGTGCAAGGTTCACGAAATCAAGGAACAGGAAATGCCTGAGCTGGATGACGACTTTGCCAAGGATGTCAGCGAGTTCGACACTCTGGAGGAACTCAAGGCTTCCAAGAAGGAAGAGCTGGAGAAGTCAAAGGCTGCACAGGCTGAGAACAGCATGAAGAACAGCGTTATAGAGAAGGTGTTCGAAGCTAACGAAATCGATGTTCCGGACGTTATGGTTCAGAGTGAAATCGACAGCATGATCAGAGAATTCGATCAGCAGCTGAGAGCTCAGGGAATGGACATCCAGAGCTACTTCCAGTATCTCGGTCAGGATCCTAACGAGTTCAGAGAACAGCTTAAGGATGATGCGTTCAAGAGAACCAAGACAAGAATGCTCGTAAGCAAGATTGCCGATCAGGAAGACTTCGAGGTAGGCGAAGAAGAAGTTAAGGCTGAACTGGAGAACATGGCCAAGATGTACGGACTTGAGGCAGACAAGCTTGCTGAGATGATAGGAGCAGAGAATATCGGCGCTATCAGCGGAGACATCAAAATCAGAAAAGCAATTGACTTCATGTATGACAATGCAGTTATAAAATAAGAGATACTAAGGAGAAGGAGGTTCGGATTATGGCATTGGTTCCTTACGTGGTTGAGCAGACGGGAGGCGGTGAAAGATCGTATGATATTTACTCCAGACTGCTCAAGGACAGGATTATATTCATCGGAGAGGAGATAAATGAGCATATAGCAAGTCTTGTTGTGGCGCAGCTTCTCTTTCTCGAGGCCGAAGATCCGGACAAAGACATAAATCTCTACATAAACAGCCCCGGCGGTTCTGTAACCGCCGGTATGGCTATTTATGACACCATGAGATACATCAAGCCTGATGTATCAACTATTTGCATGGGAATGGCAGCCAGCATGGGTGCGTTCCTCCTGGCCGGTGGAGAGAAGGGAAAGAGATTCGCTCTTCCCAATGCCGAGATAATGATTCACCAGCCTCTCGGGGGTGTGCAGGGACAGGCGGAGGATATCAGAATACACGCGGACTGGATTGTGAAGACAAGGGAGAAGCTGAACAGAATTCTCAGCGAGAACACAGGACAGCCTCTGGATATAATCTCCGCAGATACGGACAGAGATAATTTCATGTCGGCTGACGAGGCCTGCGATTACGGTCTTATCGACATGGTAATAACTAACAGATAGGGAAATCACAGATGGATAAATACAGCGACAACAACGAACTCCGCTGCTCATTCTGCGGGAGACCGCAGAGTCAGGTGAAGAGACTCATAAGCGGAGCAGGCGTATATATATGTGACGAGTGCGTGGAGGTCTGCGCCAGCATACTTGAGGAGGAGAAGCTGTCGGAGGCTTCAAAGAAGTCCTCATCAGGCAAGCTTGGAGGCAAAATCCCCAAGCCTAAGGAAATCAGAAAAGTCCTGGATGATTATGTGATAGGACAGGACGAGGCCAAAAAAGCACTGGCCGTGGCGGTATACAATCACTATAAGAGAATCAGCTCTCCCGATTCGGGAGATGATGTTGAGCTTCAGAAGAGCAATATCGTGATGGTGGGACCTACAGGCTCCGGCAAGACGCTTCTGGCTCAGACACTGGCGAGAATACTGGATGTGCCTTTCGCCATAGCCGATGCCACGACTGTAACGGAAGCCGGATATGTGGGAGATGATGTGGAGAACATCCTTCTCAGACTGATACAGGCGGCCGACTATGATATAGAGAAGGCCCAGAAGGGTATAATATACGTGGACGAGATTGACAAGATCGCCAGAAAGTCAGAAAACCCTTCGATAACGAGAGACGTAAGCGGAGAAGGCGTACAGCAGGCTCTGCTCAAAATGCTCGAAGGAACGGTGGCGGATGTTCCTCCTCAGGGAGGACGCAAGCATCCTCATCAGGAATTCATACAGTTTGACACTACAGAAGTGCTCTTCATATGCGGTGGCGCCTTTGACGGACTGGAGAAGGTTGTACAGAAGCGTATAGGAGAGAAGGTAATAGGCTTCAACTCCAACGTGGATACCAACAAGGTGGAGAAGGAGGAGATACTCAAGCACGCTCAGCCTGAAGACCTTATGAAGTACGGGCTGATTCCTGAAATTGTGGGAAGACTTCCTGTGCTGGTAACGCTTGAGGAACTCTCAAAGGACGCTCTGGTGGACATACTCACCAAGCCTAAAAACGCTCTCGTCAAGCAGTACCGGAAGCTTATAGCCATGGACGGCGTCGAGCTCGAGGTCAGCGATGAGGCGGTAAGTGCCATAGCTGACAAGGCGCTGGAGAGAAAGACCGGTGCCAGGGGACTTCGCGGGATTATGGAGAAGATAATGACGAATGTTATGTACGATCTGCCGTCAAGAAAAGACGTGAGTAAGTGCATAATAACCAGAGAGACCGTAGAGGCGGACAGAGAACCGGAGCTTATTTTTGCCGAAGCGGATAAAAAAGAGACAACCGGGACGGCTTCTTAAAGCCGTCTCTTTGACATAAACGGAGGAAACATGGAAGATAACAGCAGAGAGAAGAATATAACTGAACTTGAGTTTGTGGATATTCCTATGATCCCTTTGAGGGGACTGTCCATATTCCCTGGTATGGTTCTTCATTTCGATATAGGCAGAGAGAAATCCATCAACGCGCTGGAGAAGGCTATGGTTAACGACCAGTACGTCTTCCTCACGTCACAGATGGACGAAAACGTGGAGCTGCCGACGCCTAAGGACTTTTACAAGGTGGGCACCATCGCCAGAATCAAGCAGATGCTCAAGCTGCCGGGCGATTCCATCAGAGTGCTGGTTGAGGGCATATGCAGAGGCGTTATCGAGGAGATGCTCTTCGAAGTGCCCTACTTCAAGTGCAGGGTCAAGCCTGCGCCGGACAGCGAGTGGGAAGAGGACGCGGAGTCGGAGGCACTTATGCGCACCGTTCTCGACAGCTTCGACAAGTATATCAATACGAACAAAAACCTGCCGCCTGAAGCCTTTGCGACGGTGGTTACCATAGATTCACCGGGAAGAATGGCCGACGTCATCGGTTCTCATATAGAAATCAAGCTGGAGGACAAGCAGCAGCTCCTGGAGACTTTCGAC
>JALFNS010000009.1 GCA_022773945.1 Clostridiales bacterium | reverse complement strand
ATCGAAGCAAATAAACTGTTAATGAGGGGAAGAGGCGAAAGGGTCGTCGCGAAAGCGGCGGCTCTTTTGTGTGCGCACCAAATTGAAATAAGATGTTCTTGAAAGAGAAATAAGGCCATAATATACTGAACTAAATGAATGATGATTCATGAAGGGAGAATATTATGGGCAATAATAGTTCGTTTAGCGAGAATTTGAAGAAATTTATTTCAGAATGCAATATAACCATGAGCGCGCTTGCTGAGCGTACAGGTATAAGCTACAACATGATTAAGAAGTACTGTAGGGGCGAGGGGGAACCGACAACAGGATATGCGGTTAAGATTGCCGGTGTTTTAGGAGTGTCGGTGGACAGTCTTATGGGATATGTGCCTGAGAAGCATATGTTTCACGAGATCTTTGAAAGGGATTTTACCTTCGTGGAGGGCTTCCGCAGAACGGTGAGAAAATTCAGAGACAAGACGGCTGTCATAGATCCTGCCGGGGACATATCCATGACCTATGGTGAGCTTGACGGAGAGGCGAACAGGCTGGCGAGGGCTCTGCAGAGAGCGGGGGTCAGGAAGGGTGATGTAATTACCTACCAGATGCCGAACTGCCTGGAATACATACTCTTCTATCTGGCGCCCCAGAAGCTGGGCGCAGTGAACAATCCGGCCAACCCGGCTTTTTCGCCGGTGGAGACGGCATCATGTCTGGATATGAGCAGACCTAAGGTATTCGTTTATGACTCGTCTCTGAAGGAGGATGCCGTCAAGGCGCTTGCTGCAGCTGAGTTCAAACCTCAGACGGTAATAATGACAGGAAAAGGAGAAGTGCCGACAGGACATATAGCCTTTGCGGATTTTGTGGAAGGGTGTTCGCCTTCGGAGCCGGAGACGGATTACCGGCCGCACATGTATGATGAGTGCATGCGGCTTTATACGTCGGGAACCACGGGGATGCCTAAGGGAGTGCCGCTCAACAACGTCAACGAGGTGATGACATGCCATGATGTTCTCATGCATTTCCCTATGAATTCCACGGACACCGCTATGAATACAACGCCCTGGTTTCACAGGGGAGGAATACATATAGGCGGGCCTGCACCGACGTTCTATGCAGGAGGAACGGTGGTGATAATGAGCAGGTTCTTCCCGAAGCTGGCTCTTAAATATGTTGAACAGTGCGGAGTAACCTTCCTGATAGGAGTGCCGTCAATAATGAAGATGCTTGTGAGAGAACAGGAAAACTACAAGGCGGATCTCTCCGGGCTGAGAGGACTTGTTACCATGGGATCGCCTTTCGAGAAGGCTGACTGTGTGCTGGTTCAGGAAAAGCTTTCGCCGAATCTTCTCAACGGGTACGGAACTACCGAGACCTTCTGCAATACTTTCCTGAGATCTTTTGACCTGCCGCAGATGGCCGGAGCTGCAGGGAGAGCCTGTGTGGATGATGAAGTCAGAGTGGTCCGCATGAACGAAGATGGAAGAAGAAATCCCGATGACATGGTCAGACGTGACGGAGCCGAGCAGGGAGAAGTGATAATACGGTCGATGAAGTCTTCTTATAAATACCTGAACAACAGGGAGGAAGCCGAGAAGAAGTTTTACAGAGGATGGATGTACACGGGCGATGTGGCCACATGGGATGAAGAAGGCTATATAACCATAGCCGGCAGGAAGGATGACATGATTATATCGGGAGGAGAGAACATATATCCGCCGGTGATAGAGGAAGTGCTGAATTCTCATGAGAAGGTCAGGGCTTCGGCTGTTGTGGGTATCCCCGATGCCGTCAGAGGAGAGGCGGTGGCTGCATACATTGTTCCGGAGAATGAAAGTCTGACGGTGGGAGAGCTTGTCGCCTACTGCGGGGAGTCGGATGTCATATCCGCGCAGAAGAGCCCGCGATACTACAGATTCGTGGAGGAACTGCCGATGACTGCCACAGGAAAGCTGCAGCACTTCATGGTTAAGAAAATGGCTCTGGCGGATCAGGAAGATGGTCTTCTGAAGCTGGCGATGAAGTGAATATTATTTTACTTGAAATCGAAATAATAAAGGTTTATACTAGAAATAGATGAAATTTAGTTCAAACAAGGAGGAATCTATGGAAGTACAGACTGATTTTGGTGCTAATCTCAAGGCCAGACTCGAAGAGAAGAATATGACCATGACAGCACTTGCCAATGAAACCGGCATTACTTATAACATGATAAAAAAATATTGCAGCGGCGGAGCGGACCCTACCGTGAGCTATGCCCTCAAGATTGCAAAGGCTCTGGGAGTGTCCATAGACGAGCTTCTCAACTACGAGCCTGAGAAGGATATGTTCAGAGAGGTTTTCGAGAGAGATTTCACATATATCGAAGGCTTCATGAGAACGGTAAGGAAATTCGGAAGCAAGCTGGCTGTTCTGGATCCTGCCGAAGAGAAGAGCTGGACATATGACCAGCTTAACGGAGAAGTCAACAAGCTGGCCAGAGCTCTCCAGAAGGTGGGCGTTGTTGAGAACGATGTAATCACATACCAGATGCCTAACAGCCCTGCCTACATATTCAGTTATCTGGCGCCTCAGAAGCTGGGTGCTATTAACAATCCGGCAAATCCTAATTTCTCGCCGGGAGAGACGGCGGTATGCTTCGAGATGAGCAGACCTAAGGTGTATATATATGACGCGTCACTGAAGACGACTGCCGAGAAGGCGGTTGCCGAGTCGGAGTTCAAGCCTCAGACAATCGTTATGGTCGGAGACGGTGAACTTCCGCCGGGACACATCAGATATGAAGACTTTGTATCCGGATGCTCCGAGGAGGAGCCGGTTACGGATTTCGTACCGCATATGTACGATGAATGCATGAGACTCTACACTTCGGGAACTACAGGCAAGCCTAAGGGAGTTCCTCTCAACAACGTGAACGAGGTAATGACATGCCACGACGTGCTCATGCACTTCCCTATGAACTCTACAGATTCAACAATGAACACCACGCCTTGGTTCCACAGAGGCGGAATTCACTCGGGCGGACCGGCACCTACATTCTATGCAGGCGGAACCGTTGTAATAATGAGAAAGTTCATGCCGAAGCTGGCTCTCAAGTACGTTGAGCAGTACAAGGTCACATTCCTCATCGGAGTGCCGTCAATAATGAAGATGCTTGTGAGAGAGCAGCAGCGCTATGAAGCGGATCTTTCGAGCCTGAAGGGCGTTGTCACTATGGGAGCACCTTTCGAGAGAGCTGACTGCATCACAGTACAGGAAGTGCTCACACCTAACATCTTCAACGGATACGGAACAACGGAGACCTTCTGGAATTCATTCCTCAGACCATTCGACCTTCCTGAAATGTCGGGAACTGCGGGCAGAGCGTGCACGGACGATGAGGTTCGCGTGGTTAAGACCTTCGAGGACCGCAGAGCTGAGCCGGACGAGCTGGCAGAGATGAACGAGAGCGAAGTGGGAGAGGTTATTATCCGTTCGCCGAAGGCATCCTACTGCTACTTCAAGAATCCGGAAGAGGAGAAGAACAAATTCTACAAAGGCTGGATGTACACGGGAGACCTGGCTACATGGGACAAGAACCAGTTCATAACGATAGCGGGAAGAAGAGACGATATGATCATCTCCGGAGGAGAGAATATCTATCCGCCTATTATAGAAGAGACACTCAACACTCATCCTAAGGTTGCCCAGTCAGCGGTTACGGGAATTCCTGACACGGTGAGAGGAGAAGCGGTTGTGGCTTATATAGTGCCTGAGGATGAAAGCCTGACTGTAGGAGAACTGGTTGACTTCTGCAACAGTTCTGATATGCTGTCAACGTACAAGCGTCCGCGCTTCTACAGATTCGTTAAGGAGCTTCCTATGACTCCGACGGGTAAACTCCAGCACTACATCGTTAAGGAGATGGCTCTTACCGATCAGGAAATGGGACAGCTCAAGCTGGCTATGAAATAGGAGAGTGAGAATATGGCATATACACATAAACAGAGAGTTCAGTACTTTGACACTGACAAGATGCAGGTGACACATCATGCCAACTACATAAGGTTTTATGAGACCGCCAGAACGGAGTACCTCAGAAGCGAAGGTCTGGCCTACTCGGACATGGAGAAGGGAGATTTTCAGATTCCCGTGCTGGGAGTGGAGGCCAAGTTCATGACGCCTTCGGTCTATGATGAACTCATTGCCATCGACTGCAGAATCGACAAGCTGGGACCGGCATCCTTCGAGATGGAATATGTCATCAGGAACGCGGAGACGGATGAGGTTCACGTTAAGGGGCGCAGCCGTCACGGATTCACCGATGCGAATCTGAGACCTATTCCTCTAAAAAAGAAGAATCCCGAACTCTACGATTTCTTCCTTAAACTCTACGAAAAAGACAAAAAATAACAGTTAAATGAAAATTCCTCTGCTTTCGTGCTATAATATAATAAAATGCACGAAAGGAGAGGAATTTATGCCTAGAGACGTAAAAGCAGATATATTTAAAACGGTGGAAGACACAGTAGCGGAATTCCGTGAGGCAGAAGACGTGAAAACCGCCTTCGGTAAACCACGGGTGGGATTCGTCAGCGCGAATCATCCTCTCTACGATACACTCTTCGCCAGAGGAGTGAACGACCATCCCAAGAACATATACAGACCCGGATACACGGTCATAGTTCATTATGTGCCCTACGAGGAGGGTGAGAACGCATTCTTCGATGCTGTCAAACTCACCATGGCTATAAACGGCAACATAAGGAGATATCTGGACAAGCTGGGAAGACTCACATCAAACACATGTATTCCTATCGACTGGGATTGCGAACAGTGCAGAGAGGAATGGTGCAGCAAGTATACGGCCTGGATGGCCGGCATGGGAAGTTTCGGCCCTGCAGGCTCTTTTCACGTGCCGGGAGAAACAGACCGGGGTATTGCAGGGACGATAATAACCGACGGACTCTACGGAGAGAAGCCTCCGGAAATGACTTCCGAGGAGCTGGAGGCCGCGTTTAATGAGATGATGAAAGACTGCCGGTTCAAGGGAACGGAAGGCGTCGAGTGCAGTGATGAGCTTATTGCCGCATGTCCGGCCGGAGCTATAGACCGTGACGGAATAGACAGGAAGAAGTGTCAGGATTACTGTGAGAAAATAAATTCGCACACTCCCAACCCGGAAGTGTGCGGTAAATGTTTCAACTGTCGCTGAGACGGGAGCTGTTACAGGTCCTCGACTCTGTTGAGCACCCGACCGTTCAGCCAGCTGTCCAGGTTTTCTGCCAGAACATCTATGACCTGACGGCGCATATCCTCAGGGGCCCACGCCAGATGAGGAGTTATTATACAGTTGTCCAGTCCCAGAAGCGGACATGAGGCCTCGGGAGGCTCATGCTCCAGAACGTCCGTCGCAGCTGCGGCGATGAATCCCGATTTAAGCGCATCGGCCAGTGCTCTCTCGTCCACGAGACCGCCTCTGGCTGTATTGATGAGAATGGCGCCCGGTTTCATGTTTACAAGGAACTGGGCGTTTACCATTTTTGCGTTATCCTCTGTCAGAGGGCAGTGGAGCGATACGTAGTCCGATTTCATGGTCGCCTCAGGGTCTCTGCTGTAGATGTTGACTTTCATGCCGAAGGCTTCAGCTATCTCGGCAACCTTCCTGCCGATTGCCCCGTATCCGATAATTCCCAGAGACTTTCCCGCCAGCAGAGAAATCGGCTTCTTCCAGTAGCAGAAGTATTTGCAGTCTGTCCAGTCTCCGTCATGAACGGATTCGTTGTGAAGTCCCACACTGTTTGTCAGCTCCAGAATCAGGGCGAAGGTGTGCTGTGCCACCGCGTCCGAGGCATATGCCGGTATATTGGTAACGGCAATGCCAAGCTCGGAAGCCGCTTTAACATCTATGTTGTTGTATCCCGTGGCAGTGGAGCCGATGTATCTCAGATTCGGGCACTGCTTCATGATTTCACGGGTTATTTTGCACTTGCTGGTCATCATTATCTCAGCATCTCCGACCCTGGATACTATCTTGTCCTGAGGAGTCGCATCGAACACAGTGAGCTTGTCGCACATGAGCTCAAGCTTCTCCCAGCTGAGATCGCCCGGGTTGATTGTATATCCGTCTAAAATTACTATTTTCATCAATATCCTCCTGAAGAATTCCAACAGAACAATTTTACATCAGCAACAATGGAAAGTCCAGTTGCGATATGGTACAATAATAAATTATGAAAAGAATAGTAGCAGCAACAAAGAACAGACATAAAATAGAGGAAATACAGGCAATCACAGAGGAATTCGGCATGAACATCGTCTCAAGGGATGAAGCGGGAGTTCCCGATGTGGAGATTGTCGAGGACGGAAGCACCTTCGAGGAGAATTCGTACAAGAAGGCTCACGGTATTATGGAGCTTTGCGGTGAAATAACGGTTGCCGACGATTCGGGAATCGAAGTGGACCGGCTTGACGGGGCGCCGGGCATTTATTCCGCCAGATTCGCCGCCTTCCCGGGAAATTTCCCGGAGGAAGGTGATGAGGACGGGGAGTCCACGGATGAGAAGAACAATGAGAAGCTTCTCAGGCTCATGAAGGGTGTTCCGTACGAGGAACGAACTGCCAGGTTCGTATCGGTTATAACTATGGTGTTCCCCGACGGCAGGACAATCGTTGCCAGAGGAACAGTCGAGGGATATCTGGCCGATGAACTGAGAGGAGACGGAGGTTTCGGATACGATCCTATGTTCATTCCCGAGGGATACACGCAGACCATGGGAGAAATAGGCGCGGAGGAGAAGAACCGCATAAGCCACAGAGCCAATGCTCTTAAGGTTCTGAGGCTCAAGCTGCAGAAGGAGATCGGAGAACTTGACGGAACACTTTAACAGATTCAAAAGAATGTGTGTCGTTGGGATACGGCAGCTTCAGGATCCCTATTATCACGGCTTCGCGGCGCAGATATCCTTTTATCTGCTGCTGTCCGTAGTCCCTCTTCTCATACTCATAACCCAGCTGCTGGGCCTCTTCGACATTAACGTTGAGTGGGCGCTGGGGCTTATCGAACAGTATACTGACAGGAAGACGGCTTCTCTGATAAACTATCTTTTCCGATTCAATTCCATCGGATTCGGTAATGTCATATTTCTGATCATCGCCCTGTGGGCAGGATCGAGGGCGACCTTCGCCATATCCAGAATTACCAACTATACCATAACGGAGGGCCACACCACAGGTAAAAACTATTTCATCGAGAGAATCAGAGCTCTGGGAACAACATTTATAACAGTCATATCTCTGGCTCTGGCTCTGGTCATACTCTGTTACGGCAAGGTTATACTGCTTCTCATACTCAGTCTTTTCGGAGTTGACAATACAGGCCATTATGTGGACAGCATATGGATGCTGCTCAGGTGGCCTCTGGGATTCATGCTCTATTTCGCAGTGGTCAGCTGGATATTCTACATAACACCTACGGTGAGAAGACCATTCAGAAGGTGCATACCGGGCGGGATATTCGCCGCGGTGGGCATGATAATAGTTACGGCGGCATATTCATTCTACAACACGTCTCTTGTTCACTACAGCATCATGTACGGTGCCCTGTCATCGGTGGTGGCGCTCATGATCTGGTTCCTGCTCATTTCCTGGGTTATCATACTGGGAGTGCTGTGCAACAAGGTATGTGAGGATACGAGCGTTCCCTTCAGCAAGAAGAATCCTCCTGAGCATCTGGAGCGCTACGGGAGCAAAGGCAGATACGGGCACACCAGGAGCAAATACGATATAGACCCGGAAGAGGTGGATCTTCATATGATTAAGGATATACTGACCAAGGGCGCTGCGGCAACGGAGGAGACAGCAGAAGATAATAAGGAAGAAACAGATGCAGACACTTAAAAATCTTGAAATTGGCCAGACGGCGACGGTTGTCTCCGTGGGAGGTGAAGGCGCTCTCAGACAGCACTTCCTGGATATGGGGATAATACCCGAGGCTGATGTTGAACTGATAAAATATGCGCCCATGGGAGATCCCATGGAGCTCAGAATACATGGCTACGAGCTGACTCTGCGCCTTGATGACGCGGAGAAAATAGAAGTGAAGGATATTCGCCGGGAGGAGAGGAGCCCCGGAGAAACGAGAAGGCCTCGCGGCAAGAAGACGGAGATCGAGCATCCCGGCCTGGGAGAGAGCGGTATCAGGTACCATACAAAGGCGGATGAGAATCCGCTTCCCGAGGGCGAAACACTGACCTTCGCACTGGTGGGAAATCAGAACTGCGGCAAGACAACACTCTTCAATCAGCTGACGGGATCAAACCAGCACGTGGGCAATTTCCCGGGAGTTACAGTTGACAGGAAGGACGGCTGTATCAGAGGCCACGGAGGTACTCTGGTGACAGACCTTCCGGGCATATACTCCATGTCTCCCTATTCCAGCGAGGAGCTGGTATCCAGAGAGTTCATAATGGAAAGCAGGCCCAAGGGAATAATCAATATCGTAGATGCCACCAACATCGAGCGAAACCTGTATCTCACCATGCAGCTCATGGAGCTGGATGTGCCTATGGTGCTGGCACTCAACATGATGGATGAGGTGAAGAACAACGGAGGCTCGATACTCGTAAATGAAATGGAAAACATGCTGGGCATCCCTGTGGTTCCTATTTCGGCGGCCAACAACTGGGGTATAGATGAGCTGGTGGATCACGGAATACACGTGGCCAGGTTTCAGGAGAGACCGGGGAGGCACGACTTCTGCGATGCTGAAGAGAAGGGCGGTGCCGTTCACAGGTGTCTTCACGGTATAATGCATCTCATCGAGGACCATGCAAAGGCTGCAGACATCCCTCTCCGCTTCGCGGCATCCAAGGTCGTGGAAGGTGATGCCATAGTATATGAGAAGCTCAACCTTACCGAGAATGAGAAACAGGCCATAGAGCATCTGATCGTTCAGATGGAGGCTGAGAGAGGCCTGGACAGGGCTGCGGCTATAGCCGAGATGAGATTCAGTTTTATAGAGAAGGTATGCAGCAGGGCCGTAATCAAGCCTCGAGAGAGCAAGGAGCACATGAGGAGCCGCAAGTTTGACAGAATTCTCACGGGCAAGCATACCGCACTGCCTTCCTTCGCGGTTATAATGGCCATAGTTTTCTGGCTGACCTTCGATGTAATCGGAGGGGCGCTGTCCGGACTTCTGGACACGGGAATACAGGCGCTGTCCGGTGCGGTCAGTGCAGGCATGGAGAGCGCGGGTGTGAACCGTGTGGTGATGTCTCTGGTTACTGACGGAATATTCACGGGAGTGGGAACGGTAATAAGTTTCCTGCCTTTCATAGTGACGCTCTTTTTCTTTCTGTCCCTTCTTGAGGACAGCGGATATATGGCCAGAGTCGCCTTCGTGATGGATAAGCTTTTGCGAAAAATCGGTCTGTCGGGCAGAAGTATAGTGCCTATGCTTATAGGATTCGGATGCTCGGTGCCGAGCATTATGGCCAGCAGGACTCTCCCGTCTGAGAGAGACAGGAAGATGACCATAATGATGACGCCGTTCATGAGCTGCTCGGCCAAGCTGCCTGTTTATGCATTCTTCACGGCACTCTTCTTCCCGGAATACGGAGGGCTGGTGATGATATGCCTGTATTTCACAGGTATCGCAGTAGGAATTCTCGTTGCACTGGTGCTTAAGAGAACTCTCTTCAAGGGGGAGGCGGTGCCGTTTGTTATGGAGCTGCCTAATTACAGGCTACCGGGAATGAAGAATGTGGGACGACTGCTCTGGGACAAGGCGAAGGATTTTCTTCAGAGAGCCTTCAGCGTAATCTTCATAGCGACTATTGTTATATGGGTGCTTCAGACCTTCGATATTCATATGAATGTGGTGACAGACTCACAGGATAGCATACTGGCTGTGATTTCGGGACTTATCGCGCCGGTATTCACCCCGATGGGCTTCGGGGACTGGAGAATATCCACGGCGCTCGTTACAGGTTTCATAGCCAAGGAAAGCGTGGTTTCCACAGTGTCGGTTCTCTTCGGCAGTACGACTGCGCTGATACAGCTGCTTAATCCGGTGAGCGCGATGGCTCTGCTGGTATTCTGCCTTCTCTACACACCTTGCGTGGCGGCAGTGGCGGCAGTGAGGAGAGAGCTCGGTACGGGCTGGGCGCTCGTTATAGTAGCGGGCCAGTGTGCCGTGGCCTGGATAGTATCTTTTATCGTTGCAATGGCAGGAATGATTATTGTATAATGGCATGGTGACAACCGGCGTTATAGTTGGGGAGGAAATATAAATGAAAGAATTCAAAATCGGACTTCTCGGCCTGGGAAATATAGGCGTGGGAACTTACAAAACTCTGGAGATGAACAAAGATGCCATAGAGGCTGAACTCGGAGCTTCTGTGAACATTGTCAAGATTCTGGAGAAGGATACGGAGAGAGAGCGTGACATAAAGGTGACTAAGGATCAGTTTGTATCCGATATAGAGGATATAACCGGTGATCCGGACATAGATATAGTAATTGAGCTTCTCGGAGGAATTGAACCGGCGAGCACCTTCATGGAGAAGGCTCTGCTGGCAGGCAAGCATGTGGTTACGGCCAACAAGGCGGCTCTGGCCGCAAGCTGGCAGCGTCTCCACGAGGCGGAGAAGAAAGGCGGCGCCATTCTCAGATATGAAGCCAGTGTGGGAGGAGGAATTCCTGTTCTCACGGCTCTGGCAGGATCTCTCAGAGCCAACAGATTCGAAGAGGTTATGGGAATCGTCAACGGCACGACCAACTACATTCTCTACAACATGACGGCTAAGGGACTGGATTATGATACTGTGCTCAAGGACGCACAGGCCAGAGGATTCGCGGAGGCGGACCCTACGGCTGACGTTGAAGGTATTGACGCTGCCAACAAGCTGAGCATTCTGATGGCTCTCATGTTCGACAAATACGTTCCTCCGACAGAAATTCCGACAGAGGGAATAAAGAGCATCACTGCGGAGGATATAGAGGCTGCTGACAAGGAGGGCTGCGTGATCAAGCTTATAGCCAGAGCGGCCAGAACCGATGACGGTGTGGAATATGCGGTTAAACCGATGAGGATAGAGAAGTCTCATCCGCTGGCGGGAGTGGACGGAGAGTTCAATGCGGTCTTTGTCAGAGGCAATGCTGTGGGCGAGCTCATGTTCTACGGCCCGGGAGCAGGCCCTCTGCCGACGGGAAGCGCCGTTATGGGCGATGTGATGGAAATATGCAAATGGATTTCGAAATAGGAGGAGAAGATAATGTCAGCTTTATATGAACAGTGGAAAAACCTCATAGAGAACCAGACAGAAGAGACATTTCAGGAGTTCTGGGAGGAATACAGCGGAGCTGAGAAGAAGATATACAGCGATATACTGGACAGACCTGAAGAGAAGATGACAGGCACTCTGGGCGAACTGGCCGAGAAGTATCAGGTGAGACCGGTAATTTTCATGGGATTCCTGGACGGAATCAATGAAAGCATCAAAACTCCTAATGATTATGAGAACATGGATGAGACTTCACAGGTTGAAGTGGAGATTGTTCCGGAAACCCTGTTCTATAACATGCTCAAGGCAGATGCGGATTATCTTTACGGACTGCCTCAGTGGGAGAATATCCTGGGTGAGGAGAAGATGGTTTCCATCGCTAAGGAATACAAGAATTCGCGTACGGTGCGCAGACAGGAGCCGAAGGTTGGACGTAACGATCCGTGCCCTTGCGGTTCCGGCAGAAAGTACAAGCACTGCTGCGGAAAGAACAAATAAATACAGTATACAGCAGGCGGCTGCCGCGTTTATGCGGCAGCTGTTTATATGAAAGGGATTTAATATGGCATTACATGTGGTTCTGGTTGAACCGGAGATACCGCCAAACACGGGGAACATTGCCAGAAGCTGCGCCGCCACGGGAACGGTGCTCCATCTTGTCAAGCCTCTCGGCTTCAGCATAGACGACAGGAGTCTTAAGCGTGCGGGGCTTGATTACTGGCCCTTCGTCAAGCTTCAGGTGCATGAGAGTCTGGAGGACTTTCTGGAGGAGTACGGGGAAGGGTCGGGCAGAATGTTCCTGGCAACAACCAAAGGCGACAAGCTCTATACAGAGATAGATTTTGCGGATGAGGATATGATACTCTTCGGCAGGGAGACGGCGGGACTACCCCGGGATTTCATCGAGGAGAGAAAGGAAAACGCCATCAGAATACCTATGGGCGAGGATGCGAGACTCCGCTCCCTGAATCTTGCGAACTCTGTGAATATCATACTCTTCGAAGCCCTGAGACAGCTGGGATTTCCCGAGCTGGGATAGGCTTAAATAACCTGCCGCGAGGTTAACAAACAACAGTTGATATGATATACTGAAACTCGGAGGTAGTGTTATGAAGCTTGGATACGACCTGACAATTGAACAGACCCAGAAACTTGTTATGACGCCGGAGCTTATCCAGGCTATACAGATACTTCAGTTCAACACTCAGGAGCTTGAATCCTATGTACAGGAGCAGCTTCTGGTGAACCCGGTTCTCGAGCAGAGCAGCCTTGACAGTGGTGATGGCGAGGCATCTTCATCTCAGGTGGATGACCGCAGTGAGAACAGAGAGCTCCAGAAGGAGCTTGACTGGAAGGAATACATCAGAAACAGCAGATATGACGACTCGGGATACAGGGAGTATTCGCCGAGGGACAGGGAAGAGGACGACGAACGGGCAAGCATATACGATCGAGTGGTTTCCAGAGACGTGACTCTGCCTGAGCATCTCATGTTCCAGTTTCAGTTCCAGGCGAAGAACAATGCCTGCAGACGCGTGGGCAAGTACATTATCGAATCGCTGGATGAGAACGGATACATGACGTCTACAGTTGAGGAGATTGCCGGAGCTACGGGCGTATCCGAAAGCAAGGTTTCCGAGGCTCTGGATATAATACACGGTCTTGAGCCGGCAGGCGTGGGCGCCAGGGATTTGCGCGAGTGTCTCCTGATTCAGCTGGAGAGCAGAAATCAGCTCACGGAGGATATGAGAAAGCTCGTTGTGGATCATCTCGAGGATCTGGCAGCCAACAGGCTGGGCAATGTGGCCAGGGCGCTGGGTATAACGGTGCATCAGGTTCAGGAGATGGCCGATGTGGTCAAGAGTCTTGAACCGAAACCGGGCAGGCAGTTTGCCAGTGAGGCGGAGACCAAATATGTCATACCCGACGTTATCGTCGAAAAGGTTGATGATGAATATGTTGTCACGATTAACGACAGCAGCACACCGCATCTCAATGTGAGCTCCTACTACAGGAAGCTGCTCAAGGAGGCGGATTCGGACACACAGCTGGCCGAATATCTGTCAGACAGGGTCAGCTCGGCGCTATGGCTCATCAAGAGTATCGAGCAGCGCAAGCAGACCATATTCAATGTGGTGACGGCTGTGGTCAAGTTCCAGCGTGATTTCTTCGAGTACGGAAGCAAGCATCTGAAGGTGCTGACTCTGAAGGATATAGCCGAGGAGGTCGGCATTCACGAATCAACCGTCTCCAGGTCCATAAGCGGCAAGTATCTCCAGTGTCCGAGAGGTGTTTTCGAGATAAAGTATTTCTTCTCGGCGGGAGTGTCCGATGCCAGAGGAGAGGGGATTTCCTCCAACAGCGTCAAGGAGTTTATCAGAGAGCTTATCGAGGATGAGAATCCTATGAAACCTCTCAGCGACCAGAAAATCGTTGAGAAGCTCGAGGAGAAGGGCTTTAACATATCCAGGAGGACTGTGGCCAAATACAGGGATGAGATGGGGATCCTGTCTTCATCCGGAAGAAGAAGGTATTAACTTCGAGAGAAGTCAATATATAATGTGAAAATGTTTTTTTAGTTTTCGGGAGGATTATTATGTCTATTAAGATTGGAATCAGTGGTTTTGGAAGAATTTCGCGTCTTGCGATTCGTTCGGCTATGGATATGCCGGAGATTGAAATCGCTGGCATCAATTATCGTAATGCAGATTTGGACTATCTTGTGTATATGCTCAAGTACGACTCAGTGTTCGGACGTTTTCCGAAAGAGCTGGACAAGTACGAGAACGGTCTCATTATAGACGGGAAGAAGGTTCCTGTATACAGTGAGGAGAAAGCTGACACAATCCCTTGGGGTGAGTGCGGTGCAGAGTATATCGTTGAAGGAACCGGCGCATACAATACGACAGAGAAATGTCAGGCGCATCTGAATGCAGGAGCTAAGAAGGTTATCATAACAGCTCCGGCCAAAGACGAGGACACGCCTACTTTCGTTGTTGGGGTAAACCATAAGGAATACACTTCCGACATGAACGTGGTTTCAAACGCATCATGCACGACGAACTGTCTGGCACCTCTCTGCAAGGTTCTCGAAGACAACTTCGGAATCGATCAGGGACTTATGGCCACAATCCATGCGGCAACATCCAAGCAGACGGTTGTAGACAAGAGAAACATGAAGGACTGGAGAATAGGCAGATCCGTATTCGGCAGCATCATACCTACAACTACAGGAGCCGCAAAGGCCGTAGCCAAGGTAATTCCTTCACTGAAGGGCAAGATGACAGGCTTCGCATACAGAGTTCCTACAAATGATGTTTCTGTAGTGGATCTCAACGTAATGCTCAAGACCCCGACAACACTTGAGGAGATAAATGCGGCAGTCAAGAAGGCTTCCGAGGGAGAACTCAAGGGCGTTCTGGAATTTGTGGAGGACAAGTGCGTAACATGTGACTTCATCGGAGACACAAACACTTCAATCTTCGACGGAACTATGGGAATCGCTCTCAATGACAAATTCTTCAAGCTTATAGCATACTATGACAACGAATACGGCTACGCAACCAAGGTTCTGGAGCTGATCAGACACATGTATTCCGTTGACAGCGCACAGGCTTAAGAGAAAGGACAAAATAAAATGAAAAAGACAGTCAGAGACGTGGACGTGGCCGGCAGGAAGGTTCTCGTCAGATGTGACTTCAACGTTCCTATGAAGGACGGAGCCATTACGGATGATTTTCGTATAGTATCGGCTCTTCCCACTATAGAGTATCTGCTGGAGAAGGAAGCGGCTGTTATTCTCATGTCACACATGGGCAAGCCTAAGGGCGAGCCCAAGCCGGAGCTCTCTCTGGCGCCTGTGGCTGAGAGACTCTCTCAGCTTCTGGGAAGAGATGTTAAATTCATCTCGGATCCGCAGGTTGTATCCGACAAGGTGAGAGAAGCCGCAGCAGAGCTTAAGCCGGGAGAGGTAATGCTCCTGGAGAACACGAGATACAGGAAGGAAGAAACCAAGAGTGAAGAGCCGTTTACAGGCGAACTGGCATCACTGGGTGAGCTCTTCGTTAACGATGCATTCGGTACGGCTCACAGAGATCACAGTTCAACTGCAGGCATAGCCAGATATCTGCCTACAGTTTCAGGCTTCCTCATCGAAAAGGAAGTGAAGTTCCTGGGCGATGCTCTGGAAGCCCCGGAGAGACCTTTTGTCGCCATTATGGGCGGCGCCAAGGTAGGTGACAAGATTCCTGTAATAGAGAACCTTCTCAAGAAGGTTGACACTATAATAATAGGCGGAGGAATGATGTACACATTCTTCAAGGCCATGGGCCGTGAAACTGGCAAGTCTATTATAGATGACGACAGCCTGCAGCTGGCAGGAGAGCTGATGAAGAAGGCTGAAGCGGCAGGTGTCAGAATGCTGCTTCCTGTGGACACGGTATGCGCCGAGGAATTCAGCAATGACAGCAGAAGTGTCGTGGTCAGGGCCGATGAGCTTCCTGCAGATATGATGGGAATGGATATCGGACCTGAAACTGCAGAGCTTTACAGAAAGGAAATAATGTCCGCCAAAACCATCGTGTGGAACGGTCCTATGGGAGTCTTCGAAATGGAAAACTTCAGCAAGGGAACAAGAGCTGTGGCAGAGGCTATGGCTGAGTGCGACGGCGTTACCATAATAGGCGGCGGAGATTCGGCGGCGGCCGTTGAGCAGTTCGGTCTCAAAGACAGGATGACCCACGTTTCAACGGGCGGAGGTGCATCCATGGAATTCCTTGAAGGGAAGATTCTGCCGGGAATAGCATGCATAGAGGAGAAATGAGGTGAAGTCGTGAGAATTCCTTTTATCGCAGGTAACTGGAAGATGTACAAGACGCAGGCTGAGGCTGAGGCCTTTGCGAATGAATTCGTGAAGCTATATTCCGGAACGGATGTGAGAGCTGCAATCTGCGCACCGTTCACCGATCTCAGGTATCTGGTGGATGCCTTCAGAGGAACGGGAATCGGCGTCGGAGCCCAGAACGTGCACTACGAGGATGAGGGCGCGTTCACAGGGGAGATATCCGCTGATATGCTCAGCGAAATTGGCGTTGACTTCTGCATAGTGGGACATTCGGAGAGAAGGCAGTACTTCGCCGAGACCAATGAAACAGTCAATCTCAAGGTGAAGAAGCTTCTGGAGAAGGGCATAGCTCCTATCATGTGCGTGGGAGAAAGTCTGGAGCAGAGGGATTCCGGAGAACTCTACGATTTCGTCAGGACTCAGCTTGAGGAAGGTCTTGCAGGAGTTGAGAAGGATGATCTGCCGAAGATAGTTATAGCCTATGAGCCTATATGGGCCATAGGAACGGGCAGAACCGCCACACCGGAGCAGGCCGAGGACATGTGCGCGTTTATCAGAAACACACTCATCGAAATTTATGATGAGGAGAGCGCAGACGAGGTGATTATCCAGTACGGAGGAAGCGTCAAGCCGGCTAATGCTACGGAAATAATGAATCAGGTTGAAATCGACGGAGCCCTCGTGGGCGGAGCGAGCCTCAAGGCTGAAGATTTCATGGCAATAATAGATTTTTAGATGAATACGGGAGGTATATCGATGGCATACATTGAAGACATAATCGCTAGAGAAGTTCTGGATTCCAGAGGCAACCCTACAGTTGAGGTGGAGGTTCTGCTGGATGACGGCGTTACAGGCAGAGCTATAGTTCCTTCGGGAGCGTCCACAGGCGTACACGAGGCAGTGGAACTCAGAGACGGAGATCCTGACAGATATCTGGGCAAGGGAACTCTCAAGGCTGTTGAGAACGTTAACGAAATCATAGCGGACGAGGTTATAGGATGGGATCCTTTCGACCAGACAGGTCTCGACAATATGCTCATAGAGCTTGACGGTACACCTAACAAGGGCAAACTGGGCGCCAATGCTATTCTGGGCGTATCCATGGCAGTTGCCAGAGCCGCAGCGGAGTCAATCGGACTTCCTCTCTTCCAGTATCTGGGCGGAGTGAACGGCAAGGTTCTCCCAACACCTATGATGAACATCCTCAACGGCGGTTCACATGCGGACAATACGGTTGATATTCAGGAGTTCATGATTATGCCTGTCGGCGCTGAGTCCTTCAGAGAAGCTCTGAGAATGGGCGCGGAGGTATTCCACAACCTGAAGAAGGTTCTCAAATCCATGGGAATGAATACAGCTGTAGGTGATGAGGGCGGATTCGCACCGAACCTGGCAACTAACGAGCAGGCTATACAGGTTATCGTAGAGGCTATCGAGAAGGCAGGCTACAAGCCGGGAGAAGATGTGAGAATCGCTCTTGACTGTGCTGCCAGCGAGTTCTACGATGAGGAGAACAACATCTATGACTGGAAGGGCGAAGGCAGGAAGATGACCGCCGAGGAGCTGGTAGGCTTCTACGAGGATATCTGCTCCAGATACCCGATAATATCCATCGAAGACGGATTCGCAGAAGACGACTGGGACGGATGGGCACTCATGACGGAGAAGCTTGGAGACAAGATTCAGATTGTCGGTGATGACCTCTTCGTAACAAACACCGAGAGACTTTCGAGAGGAATCGCTTCCGGAACTGCCAACTCAATTCTTATCAAGGTTAACCAGATAGGAACACTCACGGAAACATTCGATGCCATAGAAATGGCCAAGAAGGCAGGATATACTGCAGTCGTTTCCCACAGATCGGGAGAAACTGAGGACACTACAATAGCTGATATCGTTGTCGGACTCAATGCGGGACAGATCAAGACGGGCTCCCTGTCAAGAACCGACAGAATCGCCAAGTACAATCAGCTTCTCAGAATAGAGGAAATCCTCGGACCATCGGCTCAGTACGCAGGCATGAATGCATTTTATAATATAAAATAACATTGATTTATCTACTTCACTGTGGTAAAATGTGTGGGTTAATAAACAAGGAGGTAAGACAAATGGCTTTAGCTCTTAAAATCGTGCTTTTAATAGCCAGTATTATACTGATTATCAGCATTCTGTTACAGTCCAGTAACAGTGCTGGACTGTCGGGCTCCATCGGCGGAGGAGCAGAGCAGCTCTTCGGTAAGAAGAGAAGCTCAGGTTATGATGCTATACTCGGCAAGATTGCCACAGTGACGGCTGTGCTCTTCATAGTGATTTCACTGGTTCTTGTCGCTATAGAGTAATTGATTTAGATCAATAATTTTACGAGGAGGTATTATTAATGAAAGTTATAGCTGTGGTTGCTGTACTTGCAGCAATCCTTGGTATTGTCGTTGCTATCATTCTGGCGGCATGGATCAAGAAATGTCCTGAAGGTAATGACAGAATGAAGGAAATAGCCGGACATATCAGAGAAGGCGCTTTCGCTTTCCTGAAGAGAGAGTACAAGGTTATGGCGATAGTTATTATCGTTCTGGCCCTTCTCATCGGATTCGGTCTTCAGAGTGTCACAACTGCCATACTCTATGTATGCGGAGCACTCCTTTCAGTACTCGCAGGATTCTTCGGAATGAACGTTGCTACATGGGGTAACGTGAGAACTGCTAACGCTGCTAAAGAATCCGGAATGAACAAAGCCCTCAAGGTGGCCTTCAGATCAGGTGCCGTTATGGGTCTGGCTGTTGCAGGACTGGGACTCTTCGGTCTGGGAATGATTGTTGTATGTCTCGATCTGGCAACTGTTGTTCAGTGTGTTACAGGATTCGGTTTCGGAGCATCATCAATGGCTCTCTTCGGACGTGTAGGCGGCGGTATATACACCAAGGCTGCTGACGTAGGCGCTGACCTGGTAGGTAAGGTAGAAGCCGGAATTCCGGAAGACGACCCTAGAAACCCTGCTGTTATTGCCGACAACGTTGGAGATAACGTAGGTGACGTTGCAGGAATGGGATCCGACCTTTATGAATCCTATGTAGGTTCAATCATATCAGCTATTACTCTCGCAGCAGTTGCAGCAGGAGCTTCAGGCGGACTCTTTGATGAGGGTACGGCTGCAATCTTCCCTCTTATCATGGCTGCAGTGGGAATTGTTTCCTCAATAATAGGAATTCTCATTGTCAGAGGTAAGGAAGGAACAAACCCTGCAAACGCGCTCAACATGGGAACATATATTGCCAGCGGATGCGTTATCATCGTATCCCTGATACTCTCCAAGGTAATGCTTGGAAGTCTGGCATTCGCAGTTGCTATCATAGCAGGTCTGGCTGTAGGCGTTGCTATCGGTAAGATTACTGAGATTTATACTTCAGAAGACTACAAGTCTGTTAAGAAGATTGCGGAGCAGTCACAGACAGGAGCCGCTACTACAATCATAAGCGGTCTCGGCGTAGGTATGATGTCAACTGTATGGCCGATTATCTGCATCGCAGTAGGTATCTTCGCAGCTTACTTTGCTACAGAAACAGTAGGCGACGGAATGGGAATGTACGGTATAGCACTGGCAGCCGTAGGTATGCTTTCAACAACAGGTATGACTGTAGCCGTTGACGCTTACGGCCCGGTATCCGACAATGCCGGCGGTATCGCAGAGATGTCAGAACTTCCTGAGGAAGTTAGAGGAATCACAGATAAGCTGGATGCAGTAGGAAACACTACAGCAGCTATCGGTAAGGGCTTCGCTATCGGTTCCGCAGCACTGACTGCACTGGCGCTCTTCGCATCATATGCATCAGTTACAGGACTGTCAGCAATCAGCCTTCTGAATCCTATCGTTATTATCGGTCTCTTCATCGGAGCTATGCTGCCGTTCATGTTCTCCGCATTCACTATGAATTCGGTTGGTAAGGCAGCAAACCACATGATCGACGAAGTAAGAAGACAGTTCAGAGAAGACAAGGGAATTCTTGAAGGAACTTCCAAGCCGGACTATGCTCACTGCGTTGACATTTCAACTCAGGCTGCTCTGAGAGAAATGATCGTACCGGGCGTTATGGCTATCGTAGCACCTCTGGCAGTAGGTATCATACTCGGACCTGAGGCTCTCGGCGGAATGCTGGCAGGAGCTCTCTCGGCAGGCGTACTCATGGCTCTTATGATGGCTAATGCCGGCGGAGCATGGGACAATGCCAAGAAGTATGTTGAAGGCGGAGTATACGGCGGCAAGGGCTCAGAAACTCACAAGGCTACAGTTGTAGGCGACACAGTTGGTGACCCGTTCAAGGATACATCCGGTCCTTCAATCAACATTCTTATCAAGCTTATGACAATCGTATCAGTTGTATTCGCACCGCTCTTCGTAGCAATCGGCGGACTGATCGGTTAATATAATCGCTGAAATTAAAAGAGACTGCACATTGTGCGGTCTCTTTTAGAGTATGTAATCAGGTCCACTCTTCTTCCAGCAGGAAATCCCGAATGTTACAGTGCTTGATTCCGTTTTGGCTCATATCGAATTCGTCCAGCGAGACAACGTATTTAGGATAATTGTCGCGAACGTTGTCGTATGCACCGAATTCGCGGCAGATAACTTCGTCTGATGCCAGCAGGTAGGCAACTTGAATGTACAGCTTCTCGCCATGTCTGTCGCATACGAAGTCTATTTCTTTATCTCCTATCTTGCCTACTGTAACTTCGTAGTTACGCCGACGGAGCTCCAGATAAACAATATTCTCCAGGATAAGGTTTATATCGCGCATGTTGCCGCCAAAAACAGCTTCGCGGATGCCGTGGTCGGCAATATAATATTTCTCATTGGATGAGAGAATCTGCTTTCCCTGCAAATCTTCACGCTTAACCCGGTAGAACAAATAGGCTTCACAGCAATACTTGATGTAGTTCAGTATTGTTTCCGGAGCAACGGTTCGTTTCTCGTTCTTGAGGAACTTCGACAGAGATGTGGCCGAGAAGGTTGTGCCTACATTAGCAATTACGTAAGCGATGATACGCTCCAGCAGATCCACATCACGGACTTTATTCCGTTTCACAATATCTTTCAGCTGCACGGAGTTGAACAGGTCGTTGAGATACAGCTTGGAAGGGTCTTCCTCGTAGCGGATGTTGGCAAGGTAGGGCATGCCGCCGGACCGAAGGAACTTTCGGAAACATTCATGAACCGGCGTATCAGGTACAACGGAATGATACAGCTCAAGAAACTCCGAGAAAGAGAATGGATAAATGATAAACTCTACATAACGCCCGCCAAGATAGGTGGCGAGCTCGCCGGACAGTAGTTTGGCGTTTGATCCGGTTATATAGATATCGCAGTTCATGGATACCCTCAGAGAGTTAATACATTTCTCCCAATTCTTCACTTCCTGAATCTCATCAAAAAACAGATAGGCCTTGCCGTTTATTTCAGAGGCTCTCTTCTTAACCTCATCATGGAGCGCTTCGGCTGTCAACAGATGTGTGTGGTTCAAATCTTCGAAGTTTATGGAGATAAATTGAGCCGGGCTGATGCCGGATTCCTTAAGCTCCTCCTTAATAAGCTCCAGCATGACGGATTTACCGCAGCGGCGAATGCCGGTCATAACCTTTATCAGATCCGTTCCGATGAAGGGTCGGATGCGTTTCATATACATTTCGCGTTTTATCATGAGATAAGCCTCCTTACCTGTTATGAGCACAGAATACCACAGATACAACTGAAATTCAACGAAGAAATCCGGATTTTATAAGTTATAACTGATAAAATCCGGATTTCTGACAATGTGATATTTGGATTGAAGTTAGTACCTTAATGATTCTTTCCCCAGAAGGTTCTGCTGAAGAGTATCATGATCGTGAAGAGCTCCAGTCTGCCCATGATCATCAGGCCGCTCAGGTAGAGCTTGAGGACAGGGTGGAACATGGAGAAGTTGCCGGATGCTGCGGCCTCTCCGAAGGCGGCTCCCGTGTTGGAGAGCATGGCCAGGGCTGCGGTCAATGTCGTATCCAGAGAGAATCCCTGGAAGGATAGTATGAATACTGATACGAGCAGTACCAGCATGTATGTGAGAATGAAGGCTGTTATTGCCGAGACAACAGGTGCCGATACGGCATTCCTTCCCAGCTTGACGGCCACTACAGAACGCGGGTGGACTCTCTTGGTTCCGCCTCTGAAAATGAGCTTGAGCATAACAAGAACGCGGACAACCTTGATTGAACCTGCAGTTGAGGAGGAACAGCCGCCTATAAACATGAGCACGATAAGAGTAATCTGGCACACGACAGGCCAGACAACATAAGGCGATCTCGTGTAGCCGGCGGTTGTAGCCATGCTTACCACCTGGAATCCGGCATCGCGAAGGGCTGTGCCCGGTTCGTCACCGTTTACGAAAACAAGGCCGGCGGTGCATATGAGAATAGCCGCCAGAATTATAATCAGGTATGCGCGAAGCTCAATGTCCTTGAGAAGGTATGAACCTTTGCCTGTTACCAGATAGTGATAGAGAACGAAGTTGACCGACGAGAGAATACAGAAGGCAGAGATGACAACTTCAACGAAGATGCTGTCATAGAACGCGATTCCCTCAGGGTGAACGGTAAGCCCTCCTGTGCTTATGCTGCCCATCGTGGCTATGAGGGCATCGAAAGCAGGCATTTTGCCTGACAGCATCAGAAGAATAAACTCGATAAGTGTGAAAGCAAAATATGTCACGTAGAGCACCTTGGCTGAGTCGCTCATGCGCACGGTAGTCTTCTGGAATGCAGGGCCCGGCGCTTCCGCTCTGACGATGAACTGACCGTTGACACCCAGAGCGGGAAGGATAGATATGGCAAGTACCAGGATACCCATGCCTCCCATCCAGTTTGTTATGGCCTTCCAGAGCAGAAGTGAATCCGAGAGAGGATCACCGGCAACTGCAGAGCAGCCTGTGGTGGTGAACCCGGAAGTTGACTCGAAGAGCGCATCTATGAAGCTGTCCGTGAAGCTGCTGAAATAATATGGCAGAGTTCCTGCGAGAATTGCCACGGCCCAGCAGGATGCAACGACTATATAACCCTCTCTGACTCTGAATTTGGCCCTGTCGGATTTAAGAAAAAAAGACAGAAGGCCTCCCAGAACAACAGAGACCGGTACTCCTATCCTGAAGCCTTTGAGGCTGGCGGTGTCACCCGTTACCTCAGCGAAAATCCAGGGTATGGCCATAGCCAGTCCTGTGATGAGAATTATAATGCCAAGGATTCTGACCATGGCTTTGTAGTTGATGTTTACATTTACCATAATTCAATAATATGTTTTTATCTGTCCGGATGCCAGAACTGAGGCGTCAGGAAAATAAACAGTGAATAGAGTTCAAGTCTGCCCGCAATCATCGACACGGAGAGAACCATCTTGGAGAATCCTGTCATGAAAGCGAAGTTGCCCGAAGGGCCTATGTCCACAAATCCGGGACCTATATTTCCCAAGCAGGTCATGACAGAGGTCAGGCATGTGGTCATATCCACGTTTTCGAATGATATGAGGAAGGTCCCTATAAACAGCAGGAATATGTACAGGAATATGTGGCTTGCTATGAGAGATACTGAATCTCCAGGTATGGTTTTGCCGTTAATCTTTGGCGTCCTGAACACATTCGGATGCAGTCTCGTGTAGAATCCTCTGGCAACAAGCTTGAGGACCACAACTATACGGATAACCTTGATACCTCCCGCTGTTGAGGATGAACTTCCTCCAATGAACATGAGCAGGAGAATCATAATCTGGCATACCTGAGGCCAGGTTTCGTAGTCGCAGGTGGCGTATCCGGTAGTGGTGAGGATAGAGGCGGTCTGGAAGACGGCGTCCGTTGCCACCTGACCGGCACTTTCCCCTTCGCCGGTGAACAGCAGAACGAGGAATATGAAAGAAGATGCTATAGCCAGAATCAGCAGATAGCATTTGAATTCCGTGTCCCTGAAGAATGTGGCGGGACCTTTCTTCATAGCTATGAAGAAGAGGTTGAAGTTCATCCCGCAGAGCACCATGAAGACAGTGATTACAATACGTATATACGTGCTGTCGAAGTGACCGATGCTTGTGTTGTAGGTTGAGAATCCACCGGTTCCAACGGTTCCGAAGGTGTGAACCAGAGCGTCATACAGATTCATGCCTCCAAAAAGGAGCATAATCGTCTCCGTGACAGTAAGAATTGAGTATATGACAAGAAGCGTCTTGGCTGTATCCGTCATTTTGGGAGAAATCTTATCCAGCATAGGGCCCGGAGTTTCGGATACAACAACGTTCTGCCCGCTTATTCCCAGAGAAGGCATGACGGCAATGGCGAAGAGCAGTATACCGATACCGCCTATCCAGTGAGTGAAGGAACGCCAGAACAGTATGCCGCGAGGCAGACTTTCGATGTCCGTCAGAATGGAGGCGCCTGTGGTCGAGAACCCGGAGCAGGACTCGAAGAAGGCGTCAACAGGTGCAGGAATAGCACCGGATATATAAAAAGGAACGGCTCCGATTATCGCAGCTATAAACCAGTAGACGGTTACAATAAAAAAACCGTCTCTCACCTTGAGATCCTGAAGGCTGTACTTCGTCAGTCTGGCGAGGCACGCGCCCAGACAGCCTACCACAGCGACGGTAATCGCAAAGTCCACAGCCACATCGTATTCTCCGTATATGAGTGAAACACAAAGAGAAGGCAGCATGGACGCGCTGATTATAACCATCACGATGCCTACTATTCGCAATATTGAGCCAAAATTCAAATTCATGCTATTTTCTCAGGAAGGAGAACCTTCCGTTATCTTTGAGAAGCTTCTCGGTAACCTTAAGATCGCTTATGAGACTTATGATTATTACCCTGTCGTCTTCTCTTATTATCGTATCTCCGTTAGGTATTATGAGTTTATTGCCCCTGTGAATGGCGGCCACCAGGAAGGTATCCGGCAGATTCAGATTCTTAAGAGGCTCGTCAATTATCTTCATGTGGGATGTGGCTATAACCTCCACAATCTCCGCCTGTCCCTGAATGAGCTGGGACGATACCACAGTTCTGGAACTCTGAACGTAGCGGATTATATCGTTGGTGGTTATATCCAGAGGATTCAGAGCCATATCTATACCCATGGCGGATATAATCTCCACGTAGCTGGTTTTGCTCACCTTGGCTATTACATCCTCAACCTTGTGCTGCTTGGCCGTGAGCGCCAGCAACAGGTTGTCCTCGTCAAAGCCTGTGGCGGTGACAACTGCATCCATCCCGTCAAGGTTCTCCTCCTCGAGGAGGCTGAGGTCTGTGGCATCTCCGTGAAGAATCATAACATCATCCAGATGCGTCGAAAGGTAGTGACAGCGGTCTTTGCTCTTCTCGATAATCTTGACAGCCGCACCGAACTCGGCCAGCATGCGGGCCAGATAGAAACCGGTCTTGCCGCCGCCTATAATCATAACCTTCTGAAGGTCAGTGTATTTGCCCTTTTCGTGTACTTTCTCGGCAAGCTTGAGAATAGGCTCCTTCTCGCCGATTACATATATGATGTCGTCCTCTTCGATACATGTGTCGCCGTGAGGAATTATAACCTTGCCGGAACGTGATATTGCAATAACCAGCATGTTCGGCATAAGAGAAGAAATGTCTCTCATGGACATGCCGATAATCTCCGGCAGCTTGGTAACGTAGAACTCCAGAAGCGACGCCAGTCCGCTGCTGAATATGCCGTTGCTTAGAGTGTATTTCTCCGCCAGATATTTATATATCTCCACCGTGATACCCAGATCGGGATTGACAATGTAGTCTATACCCATAAGGTCCTTGATGAAATCTATCTGCTGCATGTGTTCAGGATCTCTCACACGGGCGATTACCTTGCTGCAGCCGAGTTTTTTCGCAAAGGCGGATACGACGATGTTGACCTCGTCGTCACCTGTGGTTGCCACCAGGAAGTCATAGGAAGAAATGTCAATCTGCTTAAGGACTTTGATTTCCTTGGCGTTGGCAGTTACCGTCATGACATCCAGTATTGAATTTATTTTCTCGGTCCAGGCTTCGTTGGTATCGATTATTGTTACAGAGTGGTCTCCGCCCAGAAGAGCTTCCGCCACCTTCATTCCCAGCTTGCCGGCTCCTACAATTGCTACTTTCATAAAAACCTCACGGGTGTAAACATAATTTGACACAAATATTATACAACGAATTGTTAGGAATTCAAGTTGTCCGGAAGGTTTTTCATGTGTTAGAATATAACGATATGAAAATAAAAAGATTTATCGGAGGAAACCTGGAGAGTAACGGGTATATCATATCCGAAGAAAACAGGTGCTACATAATTGATCCCGGGTACAATCCGGGGAGATTTATAAAGGAAGTAAGAGAGAAGGATCTGGAGCCTCTGGGAATAATACTGACACACCATCACTACGATCATTCAGGGGCCGCCGATGCGGTGGCTTCGGAGCTGGAGTGCCCGGTGCTGCTTCACAGAAGAGACGGGGATATATACAGAGGAAGAGTGGACCGGTTTCTCGAGGACGGAGATGTGCTTGAGCTGGGAACAGGCGCGGCATCACGAAGGCTGGAGATAATAAACACTCCGGGGCATACTCACGGAAGCATATGTATAATGGATGAGAAGGACAGACTTTGCTTCACGGGGGACACTGTATTCAATGTGGACCTGGGAAGAACGGATCTGGAGGACGGCAGCGAGAGTGAAATGCGGGACAGCATATGCAACATTGTCGACAGCTGGCCGAATGACATCATGCTCTATCCGGGACACGGGGATCTGGCGAACATGAAGAAGGTGCGTCGCATAAACAGAGAATTTACAGAAATGACAGAAACGAAGGTGAAATAGATGACCATTAAGCTTATAGCTCTGGATCTTGACGGAACAACACTGGATAAAAACGGCAGGCTGAGCGAGGGTAACAGACAGGCCCTGATGGAGGCTGCGGAGCGGGGTGTTAAAATACTCGTTGCCACAGGAAGGCCTCTCTGCGCCCTGCCTGATGATATACTGAACTTCGAACCCATAAGATACGTCCTCACGTCAAACGGGGCCAGAATAGTGGATCTCAGAGAGAACAGGACGTTTTACGAGAACTGCCTGGCTCCTAATGCCGTGGAAGCGGCAGTGAAACTGCTGGAGCCTTTGCACTATGTTCTCGAGACCTTCGTGAACGGAGAGGCCTACATCGAAGGCTGGTACTACAGGCAGGTAGAGGAAACCTGCGAGAGCTTCAGAAACGTGAACTACATTCTGAACACGAGGAAACCGAAGGATGATTTTTATGCTTTCATGCTGGAGAACAGGGAGCATATTGAGAATATCAACGTAAACTTTGAGGATGTGAGCGAGAAGCCGGCAATGAAGGTCAGGCTGGAGGCTCTGCCGGATGTGACCATAACCAGCTCCTTCGAGCACAATCTGGAAATCGGCGGAAGCACCACGAGCAAAGGCAATGCGCTCAGGCATATGGGAGAGCTTCTGGGAATCAGCCCGTCGGAGATGATGGCTGTTGGAGACAGCCCTAACGATCTGGCCATGCTGAGAGAAACAGGATTCCCGATAGCTGTCGGCAATGCCAAGGAGGAAGTGAAGAAGGAGGCCGTATATGTGGCGGCGCCTCATTACGAAGACGGTGTTGCAGATGCGGTGAGGAAGTTTGTTCTGACAGAAAAGAGTGGAGTCGAGTAGGAATGTCCATTTATCGATTAATTCGGGCGAAGGGGCAATTTACTGTCCAGTTCACGGAGTTCTTAAAGATATGGACAAAAAATACTGGGATTTTTCCCCTTAGAGACCGTTTTTATGTAGGAAAGGACAATAAATGGAAATATCAGAAGAATAACTTGCTCGAAATTGTCCATTCGATGTAAGATTTGAGAAAATGGACAGCGGATTGTCCTTAGCGAAAATATTTAACGAAATTGGACAATCCGGAACCAATCAATTAGGTTCGATATAATTCCGATTCTAACGCAAAAGCTTGTTAGCCCATTGAAATGATGGGATAGCAAGCTTTTTTAGATATCGATGTAATTCACGAAACTAATTGACAAAATATGGAAACTGAGTATAATAGAAATAAATGGTAATTAATGAAATAAAAGGGAGACGGATTATGGATAAGAGACTGCTTGGGCAGATTGGGGAGAATACGGCTGCTGATGTACTCAGAGCCAAGGGTTACAGGATTTTGAAGCAGAATTACAGATGCAGGCACGGGGAAATCGACATTGTCGCTCTGCGGGACGGGATACTGGCTTTCGTTGAGGTGAAGACCCGGCAGAGTCTAAGCTACGGCAGGCCTGCAGAGGCTGTGGATGAGAGGAAGCGGAAGCATATGAAGAAGGCGGCCCTGTGCTTTATAGAGGAGATGAAGGACAGGAGAGGGCTGACGGGCAGCTGCAGTTTTCATGTGATGGAAATCTACGTGGAGCATACGGCGGATGCATTTTAGGAGGGGGATATGTTTGTCAAGGTTAATACGGCCGCACTGGTAGGGGTAAGCGGATACCCGGTTTCGGTGGAGGTTGATGTGCAGAGAGGAATGCCCTCCTTTAATATAGTGGGGCTGGCTGATATGACCATCAAGGAGGCATGTCAGAGAATAAGACCGGCTGTGAAGAACAGCGGCTATCCTTTTCCCATGGACAAGGTCACGGTGAATCTGGTGCCTGCGGACAGGCCTAAGGTGGGAAGTCATTTTGATCTCCCTGTGGCGATAGGGATAATTCTTCTGGGAGAGATTGCCGCCGGAGCTGATGAGATAGGGTTTTTCGGGGAGCTCTCTCTGGACGGCAGGATAAACCCCGTTCAGGGTATACTGCCGCTTGTTATGGCTATGCGAGAGAAAGGAATACGGAAGGTTGTGGTTCCGAAGGCGAATGCGGATGAAGCGGCGATTCTGGAGGACATGACGGTGCTGCCTGCTGAGACGCTTGAGCAGGTGGCAGAACATGTTATGGGAATAATTGAGATTGAACCGTATGTCAGGGAGCAGTGCACGGACAGACAGGATTCCGGCCTCGACTACGCACAGGTCAGGGGGCAGGAAAACGCCAAACGCGCCATGATGATAGCAGCGGCGGGAAACCATGGGATACTGATGATGGGTGAACCCGGATGCGGGAAGACGATGATGGCGAGAAGGCTGCCGTCTATACTGCCGCCTCTTACTTATGAGGAGCAGCTGGAGATTACAGGTATATACAGCGTTGCCGGGCTGATGTCACGAGAAGAAGGAATTATCAGAGAGCGGCCTTTCAGAGCGCCGCACCACACTATAACTGTGGCCGGACTTGTAGGAGGCGGATCCAGGCCGAGACCGGGGGAACTTTCTCTGGCTCACAGAGGAGTGCTGTTTCTCGATGAGCTTGGAGAATTCCGGCCGGCGGCCATAGATTCCATGAGACAGCCTGTGGAGGAGGGAGTGATACGGCTCAAGAGAAACTACGGGGAAGTCACCTTTCCCTCTCAGGTGATGGTGGTGATAGCGTCCAATCCGTGCAAGTGCGGTAATCTTTGGAGCACTAAGCGTATTTGTACGTGCACAGCAGGACAGATAAACAGCTATAAGAGGAAGATAATGGGTCCCTTCGCCGACAGAGTGGACATACATCTGAAGATGCAGCCGGCAGATACGGGAGAATTCGGAGATGCAGGCATTACCGGTCGTGAAGGTTTCGGCATGAGCTCCTGCGAGATGAGGGAGATGGTGGTAAGCTGCAGAGAGCTGCAGAGAGAAAGGTACAGTGGAACTGGCTATATGGCGAATGGTGAACTTGATGAAAAAGGGATTTCCGATTACTGCCGCCTCGAGAAATCCGGCGAGCGAATGATGGAGGAAGCCTACGGGAAGCTTGGGCTCACGATGAGAGGATGCAGCAGGATTATCAAGGTGGCGAGGACGATAGCCGATCTGGAGGGCAGCGGGAGCATAAGAGAAGAACACGTGGCGGAAGCGCTGTCCTACAGACTGAGCGGAGAATTTTACGGGGGATAACATTACTATGAATGAAGGTGTGGTAACAAGAGATATGGCGGAATATCCGCCTCTTCTGAGAGAGATAAAGAACAGCCCGGAGAGGCTGTATTATACGGGGGATATAAGCCTGCTGTCGCGAAGATGCGTGGCGGTGGTGGGTTCGAGGACGGTGACTCCCTATGGCAGAAACGTGGCCGAGTCCATAGGGAGGAAGCTGGGAGAGCACGGTATAACGGTGGTGAGCGGAATGGCCAGAGGAATAGACTCCTTCGCTCACAAAGGCGCTCTCAGAGCGGGAGGAAATACTGCGGCAGTGTTCGCGGGAGGCACGGATGTGTGCTATCCTGCAGAGAACAGAAATCTCAAGGCCGAAATAGAACGGAAGGGAGTGATCGTCTCGGAGCAGCCGCCGGGCAAAGTGCCGGAGAAATACGATTTCCCTCTGCGAAACAGGATAATCAGCGGACTTTGCGAGATGACGATTGTTGTTCAGGCGCGAAACAGAAGCGGAGCGCTGATTACCGCAGAACTGGCGGAGGACCAGGGAAGACGGCTTATGGCGGTTCCCGGAAATATAGACAGTGAGTACAATCTGGGGAACAATAAGATTATCAGAGAAGGTGTAATGCCGGTGGTCAGTATAGACGATATACTTCATGAGCTGGGAATAAGCTATGAGAAGCCGGATATCGTCCGGGAAAAGCTCAGCTCCACGGAATATCAAGTGTATGAGCTTTTGCGAGGCAGGGGAGAAATGAGCATAGATGAGCTGTGTATTCTGATGGATAAACCGCCAGGATATGTGAACCGGATTCTTTCCGTGCTTGAAATGAAGGGACTCGTTTTTTCGGAGATAGGTAAAATTTTTCTTGCAAACAGGTAACTTTGTGAATATAATCGGTTACTGTAAAGGAGAAGGTTACTATGGCGACAGCAAAAGCTAAAGCGAAGACCACAGCTAAGAAAAAGCTTGTGATAGTTGAGTCCCCTTCAAAGGCGAAGACAATAGGTAAATTTCTGGGTTCGGGCTACAAGGTTGTAGCTTCGGTGGGCCACGTGCGCGACCTGCCCAAGAGCAGACTCGGAATAGTTCTTCCTGAGGAAGCGAACGCCGAAGAGGGGAAGGAGGCGTTTGACCCTCAGTATATTAATATACGGGGCAAGGGAGATGTAATTAAGGAACTTAAGAAGGAAGCGAAAAAAGCTTCCAGAATATATCTGGCGACAGACCCGGACCGCGAGGGAGAGGCCATATCCTGGCACCTGGCATTCCTGCTGGGAATAGATATCCATGAGCCGTGTCGTGTCGTATTCAATGAGATAACGGGGAAGGCCGTTAAGGAGGCCATTAAAAATCCTCGTCCCATCGATCTGAATCTTGTCGATGCCCAGCAGGCCAGAAGAGTTCTGGACAGACTTGTAGGGTATCAGATCAGCCCGCTTCTCTGGGAGAAGATTTCCAAAGGCCTGAGTGCAGGCAGAGTACAGTCGGCTGCTCTGAGAATAATCTGCGACCGCGAGAAGGAGATACAGGCCTTTGTTCCTGAAGAATACTGGACTGTGACGGCTCTGTTCAGAAAGAGCAAGACTTTTGAGGGTAAGCTCTTTGAGTATAAGGGAAAAAAGACAGAACTTCACAGCCGCGAGGAGAGTGATGAAGTTCTCGAAAACCTGAAAAAGGGCGATTTCACAGTGGAAACGGTGGAAGAAAAGGAAAGAAGAAGGAAGCCTGCGCCGCCGTTCACCACCAGCAGCCTGCAGCAGGATGCGTCCAACAAGCTGAACTTCACCACGAAGAAGACGATGATGGTTGCACAGCAGCTGTATGAAGGTCTGGAGATAAAGGGCAGAGGAACTGTGGGTCTTGTTTCGTATATAAGAACGGACTCGGTGAGACTGTCCGATGAGGCCAGAGCCATGGCGAAGGAATACATATTCAGAACCATGGGCGAGAAGTATTACGGCGGAACCGTGTACAGCAACGGCAAGAAGGAGGTTCAGGATGCTCATGAAGCTATAAGACCTTCCAATGTTGAAATTACACCGGAGGAAATCAAGGATCAGGTCACCAGGGAACAGTACAATCTCTACAGACTGATATGGCAGAGATTCGTGGCGAGCCAGATGTCTGCGGCCATGGTTCATGGTGTTAAGGCTGTGATTGCCAACGGAGACTACAGATTCAAGGCTACAGGCTCCAAGATTACTTTTGACGGTTTTCTCAGGGTTTATTCCTCTTCGAAGGATCTTGAGGAGGACAAGCTCCTTCCTGAACTGGAGAAGGGAGAAAAGCTGGATGTGGAGTCTGTGGACGGAGAACAGAATTTCACGCAGCCGCCTTCCAGATATACTGAAGCCACTCTGGTAAAAGAGCTGGAGGAGAAGGAAATAGGAAGACCGAGTACCTATGCTCCTATCGTGGGTACACTTTCGGACAGAAGATATATAAAGAAGGAAAAGAAGTATCTGGTGCCGACGGATCTCGGATTCACTGTCACGGATATGCTCAGCGAGTATTTCAAGGAAATTGTGGATGTTGATTTCACGGCTCAGATGGAGAGAAAGCTGGACGATATAGAAGCGACGGGCTGCTCCTGGAAGAATGTTATAGTAGACTACTACGACACTCTCAAGGAGGAACTTGAGCGTGCACATGAGGAAATAGATGTAACATCCAGAGAACCTGAGCTTACAGGGGAGAACTGTGAGCTGTGCGGCAGACCGCTGGTTCTCAAGCACGGCAGGTACGGTGACTTTATCGCCTGCAGCGGTTATCCCGAGTGCAAGTTCACTAAGACTGTGGTTCAGGAGACGGGAGTCAAATGTCCTCAGTGCGGCGGCGATATAATTGTAAGAAGATCCAAGAGAGGCAAAATCTTCTACGGCTGCTCCAACTATCCTGAGTGCAAGCAGGCTTACTGGAACAAGCCTGTGAACGAGAAATGTCCTGTCTGCGGCAGTCTTCTCGTTGAAAAAAAGACTAAAAGCAGCGAATACGCCTGTTCAAATACGGACTGCAATTACAAAAAATAGGAGTCGGAGGGGTGATTTTATCCCTTTTGAGGTGTATAATAATCCTAATATTCTTTTTTTGATAAAGGAGGTATAACTCTATGGGACAATTTCACGCGACGACAATATGTGCGGTTAAAAGAGGCGATGATGTCTGCATTGGCGGTGACGGACAGGTCACCATGGGCGAAACCGCAATAATGAAGAACGGCGCTAAAAAGGTCAAGAAAATTTACAGAAATTCTATAATAACCGGATTCGCAGGATCCGTTGCCGATGCCTTTTCTCTCACAGAGAAATTCGAGGCTAAGCTTGAGGAACACAGCGGCAATCTCAAGAAGGCGGCTGTAGCACTGGCTCAGCTCTGGCGTGCGGACAAGGCTGCCAGAAGTCTGGAAGCTCTCATGATTGTTGCAGATAAGGAGGATCTCCTGGTTGTTTCGGGAACGGGAGAGGTTATCGAACCGGATCAGCCTTTCGTGGCAATAGGTTCAGGCGGCAACTACGCATATGCTGCGGCTAATGCTCTTTATAACAATACGGATCTGGGAGCGGAGGATATAGTGAGAAAATCTCTCGAAATAGCCTCCTCCATATGCGTGTACACTAACGATCATATTTCTGTTGAGAAATTATAGGAGGACGGGTATGGGAAATCAGCTTTATCAGATGACACCTAAGGAAATAGTCGCAGAACTTGACAAATATATCATTGGACAGGACGAAGCGAAGAAGTCCGTAGCTATAGCCCTGAGAAACAGGTACAGGAGAAGTCTCCTGTCAGATGAAATGAGAGAGGAGATTACTCCGAAGAATATTCTCATGATGGGACCTACGGGATGCGGTAAGACGGAGATCGCCAGACGTCTGGCCAAACTCATGGATGCGCCTTTTGTCAAGGTTGAAGCCACCAAGTTTACGGAAGTCGGATATGTGGGGCGTGATGTTGATTCCATAATCAGGGATCTGGCGGAAGCTTCCATAAGAATAACCAAGCAGAAAATGCTTGAGGAGAAATACTCCATAGCCGACGATATAGTCGAGGAGAGAATAATAGAAGCCATCATTCCGGGCAACAAGGGCAAGGTTGCCGACCAGCAGAACAGAGGTCCTTTTGACTTCATTCTTGGCAACGGCGGCTATGTGAGCCAGAAGGAGCAGTACGAACAGCAGCAGGCGCAGAAGGCGGCAGAAGAGGACGCTGCCACAGATACGGGTCTTGCCAGAGAACAGGTGCGCCAGCAGCTCAGAGACGGTCTTCTCGAGGAGCAGTACATAGAGATACAGGTAACTGAGGCTCCGAAGCAGAACACGCTCGACATGAATGAGGGCGGCATGATCCAGATAGGAAACATCTTCGGAGATATGGCCCCTAAGAAAAAGAAGACCAAGAAGGTCAAGGTCAAGGACGCACGCAAAATCCTCAGAGAGGAAGAGGCTCAGAACCTTATAGATATGGACCAGGTTACAGAGGAAGCGCTTGAGAATGCCGAACAGAACGGTATCGTATTCATAGATGAAATTGACAAGATTGCTTCAGGCTCCGGATACAGGAGCGGAGCTGACGTTTCCAGAGAAGGTGTTCAGAGGGATATTCTGCCTATAGTTGAAGGAAGCGTGGTTAACACCAAGCATGGTCCGATAAAGACAGACCATATTCTCTTCATCGGTGCGGGAGCCTTCCATACAGCCAAGCCGACAGACCTGATTCCGGAGCTTCAGGGAAGATTCCCGATCAGAGTTGAACTGGAGAACCTGGACAAGGAAACCTTCGTGAAGATACTCACCGTTCCTGAGAACGCCCTGCTGAAACAGCACAAGGCTCTTCTGGAGACGGAAGGAGTGGAGATTGAGTTTACGGATGAAGCTATAGACGAAATCGCCACAATGGCATTTCTCATGAACGAGCAGACAGAAAATATAGGAGCCAGAAGACTCCATACAATTCTGGAGAAGCTTCTCGAGGATATATCCTTCAACATTCCGGATATGGATGAAGAGAAGATAGTAATTGACAGAGATTACGTCAAGGAGAAGTTCGAAGAAAAAATTCACCCGGACGATCTGGACAGATTTATTCTCTAAAAACAAGAATAATCAAAGAGCTGCACAAAGATGCAGTTCTTTTTTTGTGTCTGGACATAATTGTTCCTCACGAGTAAAAGATTTTGAAAACTCTAATTAATTGATTGAATTTCTATATGTGTGAGTGTATAATATATGAGGTAGTTGCGTAAATAATGTCAGATATTAAATATAGAACAGGAGTAAAGAGGAATATGAGTGACATACTTACTAAAATCAGGAAGCTGAACTGGCTTTTGCAGGAGAGTCCTACGGGATCCTTCTCCTTTAACGAGATGTGCGAGATTCTCAGCGATCTTATGGATGCCAATGTGTATGTAGCCAATACCAGAGGCAAGGTTATAGGAGTAAACTACAAGATTAAATCTGACAGCTCGACGATTAAGGACACAGAGACGGGCGTTGAGGCATTCCCGGGAGAATACAACGAAGGCCTTATGAATGTTCACAGAACTATGGCCAACATGTCGGGAGACGAGGCTCTGGAGATATTCAAGTATGACTACGATACGTCTGACAAGCTCCATACGGTAATCCCTATTATAGGCGGAGGCACCAGATGGGGAACTCTGATTATGACCAGATATAACCCGGAGTTTACCGATGAGGATCTGGCTCTGGGTGAATACGGAGCTACAATAGTAGGTCTTGAAATTCAGAGAAGGAAGACGGTAGAGGAAGAAGAGGACAAGAGAAAGGTTGCCATGGTACAGATGGCGATAGGAACACTCTCCTATTCGGAAATAGAAGCGGTGCAGCAGATTTTCGCAGAGCTTGAAGGGGACGAGGGACTCCTGGTTGCCAGCAGAATTGCGGACAAGTCGGGAATAACCAGATCCGTAATCGTCAACGCTCTCAGGAAGCTGGAGAGTGCCGGTGTAATCGAGTCCAGATCTCTGGGAATGAAGGGAACCAGAATCAAGATTATCAACCCTAAGTTCAAGTCGGAACTGGAGAAGATGGACATCTGATATCGTTTTAAGGGAAGAGACCCGCGGTACCGTAATTGGCTGCGGGTCATTTTTGTGTTATTATAGATTCATGCTTAGATTTAACGAAAATAATGAAATAATTCGCGAGGACGAGTACGATGCCATAATAGTGGGGCTCTACCGGGGAAGAGATACGGAGAGGTCCATGGATGAACTGGAAGGCCTTTGCGAGGCTGACGGAATCAGCGTTCTGGGAAGAGTGGTGCAGGATCCGGAGAAACCGAACACTGCCACGCTGATAGGTAAGGGCAAGGTTGAGGAACTGGCGGAAGTGTGCCGGAACATGGGCGCCGATACCGTTGTGTTCAATGACGAACTCAGCGGCGTTCAGATAAGAAATCTGGAGGAGGCTCTCGATGTCAGGGTGATAGACAGAACAGTGCTGATTCTCGATATCTTCGCGGACAGAGCAACGTCCAGAGAAGGCAAGCTTCAGGTTGAGCTGGCCCAGCTTCAGTACAGAATGCCAAGGCTTACCGGCTTCGGCAAGTCACTGTCCAGACTGGGAGGCGGCATAGGCACCAGAGGACCGGGAGAGAAAAAGCTGGAGACGGACAGACGTCACATAGCATCGCGTATAGACGATATCAAGGCGGAGCTCAGGAAGCTGGAGAAGAACAGGAAGGTCCAGAGCGCCGGCAGGAGCAAAAGCGGCGTACCTGTTGTGGCGCTCATGGGATACACCAATTCAGGCAAGTCGGCCATAATGAACTATATGATCAGGATGACGGATGAGGGAGACGAGGAGAAGACTGTGAGCTCCCGCGACATGCTCTTCGCCACACTTGACACTCAGCACAGGAAGATAGTTCCCGAGCCGGGGAATGAGTTTCTCCTCATAGATACCGTCGGCTTCGTGAGCGGGCTGCCGCACAGTCTGGTTGAAGCCTTCAAGTCCACTCTTGATGAAGTCAGAGCTGCGGATCTGCTGATTCACGTTGCAGACAGCTCAAGTGATGACTGTGACTTCAGGATTAAGGTGACGGAGAAGGTCATCGGTGAAATCGGCGCCGGCGGGCTGCCGGTTATTATGGCCTACAACAAATGCGATCTGAAGCAGCCGGATATGACGGGCAGCGGCGGAGATTATGTGGTTCCCGTTTCCGCAAAGACCGGAGAGAATATGGATCTCCTGGTTAGAAAGATTGAGGAGATGCTTTTCTCCGACAGAGTCAGAGCTGAGTTTGTCATACCTTATGATAAGGGCGGAATAACCTCGGAGCTGTGCGAGAAGGGACGCATCGAGTCCATGGAGTATGAGGAGAGGGGAACCGTTATAAGAGGAATGTTTGACAGAGAAGATTTCGGCAGGTACGAGAAATATGGAACTATACAGGACAGTGGCGAAACCGGCGTCTGAAACCCGGGTAATCGAAAAATCAAAGTTTATCGGGCACATTATGCCGGTGGAGACACGTGAGGAGGCGGAGGCTTTCATCGCTGACATACGGGCGGAGTACAGAGATGCCACACACAATGTCCCGGCGATGGTGATAGGCGACGGATTCCAGATTCAGTGGGGCAGTGACGACGGAGAACCTCAGGGCACATCGGGAGCACCGGTGGTTCAGATGCTCGTCAAGGAAGGTATCACCAATGTTGTGATAGTCATAACCAGATATTTCGGCGGAATCAAGCTGGGTACGGGAGGCCTTGTCAGGGCCTACACATCCACGGCGGCTGCAACTCTGGAGGCTGCGGGCATATGCGCCGTGTACGAGGGCTGTGCTGTTGAAGCGGAGATAGAGTACTCGTTTCTTGCCATGCTGCAAAAGCTTGAGGGTGATATGTACACCATCGACAATCTGGAGTACGGCGAGAAGGTTACGGCACATATACAATGCCTCAGGGACAGAGAGGAGGAAGTGAGAAGCCTTCTCATGAACATAACCTCGGGAGGAGCTGTGATTAAAAATACAGAATATATACACATTAAAAAGCTCATAGAAAATAACTAAAAAAGTGTTGACAGACGCGGGGAATTACTGTATAGTATGTAAGTGCGTCGGGCAGTTAAAGACGCGTAAGGAGGGCGCTTAGCTCAGCTGGGAGAGCACCTGCCTTACAAGCAGGGGGTCACAGGTTCGAGCCCTGTAGCGCCCACCAATTTTCTGGAAGCGCGTTAACTGTCACGAGAATAAGCTGGCGTGGCTCAACGGTAGAGCAGCTGATTTGTAATCAGCAGGTTGGGGGTTCGATTCCCTCCGCCAGCTCCAAAAAAGGGTTCATCCCTTTATAAATTTGCACTTGGATATTTGTCGCAGATGTGTTATAATATTCGAGCGCGAGATGTCGAGGGATTCCCGAGTGGCCAAAGGGGGCGGACTGTAAATCCGTTAGCTGAGCTTTCGATGGTTCGAATCCATCTCCCTCGACCAATTTAATAAAATGTGCGGAAGTGGCTCAGGGGTAGAGCATCGCCTTGCCAAGGCGAGGGTCGCGAGTTCGAATCTCGTCTTCCGCTCCAATATGCGGATGTAGTTCAATGGTAGAACCTCAGCCTTCCAAGCTGATGGCGTGAGTTCGATTCTCATCATCCGCTCCAAATTTGCGGGCTCATAGCTCAGCTGGATAGAGCAACGGCCTTCTAAGCCGTGTGTCCGGGGTTCGAATCCCTGTGGGCTCGCCAATTTTTTTGACGATAATTTAATTTAAATAACGATGGGGTATAGCCAAGCGGTAAGGCAACGGACTTTGACTCCGTCATGCGTAGGTTCGAGTCCTGCTACCCCAG
>JALFNS010000046.1 GCA_022773945.1 Clostridiales bacterium | reverse complement strand
TTCACACATATTACCTGACAACCACCGGATTGCTGATAAATACTACCTAAATATCCGGTGTTATCATTTTGTTATCAAATAGAACTTCTTGTGCCCGGAAATGCCCTGTTTATAAGGGTTTCCAGAATTTTTTCATTATTCCCACTCGATTGTGGCAATCGGTTTGTCGGATATATCCCAGAGCACTCTGTTGATTCCCGGAACCTCAGCTATTATGCGGTCACGGATTTTGCAGAGCATATCCCACGGAATTTCAACTGACTGAGCTGTTACAGCATCAACCGTATTGATAGCTCTGATTACAGCAGCCCATCCCATGTATCTCTTACCGTCCTTGATTCCTGTTGACTTGACGTCAGGAATAGAAACGAAATACTGCCATGGAGCAGGATTCATCTTGCCGATTTCCTCTCTCACGATGGCATCCGCTTCACGAACGGCTTCCAGTCTGTCTCTGGTAATAGCGCCCACGCATCTCACACCGAGTCCCGGTCCCGGGAACGGCTGACGGTATACCATGGAATCCGGAAGACCCAGAGCCTTACCTACAACTCTGACCTCATCCTTATAGAGAAGCTTGACAGGTTCCACAAGTTCAAACTGAAGATCCTCAGGAAGTCCTCCCACATTGTGGTGAGCCTTGACTCCGTCAGATTCCAGAATATCCGGATATATAGTTCCCTGTCCCAGGAAGCTTATGCCGTCCAGCTTGGAAGCCTCTTCGGCAAATACATCGATAAATTCAGCGCCGATAATCTTTCTCTTGGTTTCCGGATCGTCTACTCCGGCAAGCTTGTCGAGAAATCTGTCAACAGCGTCTACATAGATAAGGTTGGCGCCCAGCTCTTCTCTGAATACTTTGATAACCTGCTCAGGCTCTCCTTTTCTGAGAAGACCGTGGTTGACGTGCACACATGTGAGACGGTCGCCGATAGCTCTGATAAGGAGTGCTGCTACTACAGATGAGTCAACTCCTCCCGAAAGCGCCAGCAGCACCTTCTTGTCACCTACCTGCTCCTTGATTGCCGCCAGCTGCTCTTCGATGAAAGCTTCAGCCAGCTCAGGCGTGGTGATTCTCTCCATGTTTTCAGGTCTTTTGTTTGGATCCATTGTGATACCTCCTGTATATTAATTAAAACATTATTTACTTCTCTATAACTTTTGATTATACACTAAAAGGTATTATTTGAACATATTCAAATCCTAAAAAATTCCAAAAAATTTCTTCCTTCGAAGTCTCTTACAATGCACGGGCCTTCTCGTGATAACAGCAGCGGGAATGAGGCCGCGCAGGCAGAGCGTGCTGCGGTTTCTTCCGCAGGAGCAGATGTAACCGCGTGAGGGCGCGAGCCGGCACGCCGTGGTGAGAAGTACGGGGTCTTCCCGTATTCGAACAGGCGTGCTGCGAGAGACGAACCTTCGGTTACCTGCGACGAGGACTTAAGCCGCAGCACGCTCTGCCTGCGCGGCTTCATAAATCGCTGTTGTTATCATAAACGAAACACCGTACATGGTAAGAGGCCACCGCGAAACGCGATGGCCTCTCCCTACTTATTTTGTTCAGAAGGTTTATAACTTCTGTATGGTGGTCAGTTTTTAAGCTTCTGCAGCCTTCAGAGCCTCAGCCTTCTCCTTCTCTCTCTCTTCGAGAACTGCCTGATACTCCTCATCTGTCATTTCCTGCATTGTGATTCCCGTGAATCCGTAGAACATTGAAATCATCGGATTCAGCCAGTTGAGAATGGCGAACGGAATGTATGCACTGTTAACCTGCAGGAATGTTCTCATGGTAGCACCGCAAGTGTTCCATGGGAAGAAGTTTGAAGTGATTGTGCCGGAATCCTCCAGACATCTTGACAGGTTCTTCGGCTTGAGCTTCCTGTCTTCGAAGGCTTCCTTGTACATTCTTCCCGGAAGTATGATTGCCAGATACTGGTCGCAGCAGATAGCGTTCACGAATACACATGACAGTTCTGTTACCACAACCAGGCCTCCTCTGGTACCCCTTGCCAGTTTCAGCATAGCATTGGCCAGCGTCGCCATAACTCCCGTGGAGTCTACAATACCGCCGAAGCACATTGCCAGCATGATGAGGGATATGGTCCACATCATGGACTGGAGTCCACCCCCTGTGAGCAGTCCCACCAGGTTGTTCATGAGTTCATCGTCCTCAGGAGCGACATATCCGCTAGGCAGCTCCTCGAGTCCGTAGTTCAGTATGTAGAGAACATCCGATGATCCTCCGAAAGGAGTGATCTTGATTCCCTGGAATGCCATGAACGGTACACCCAGGAGAACACCTGCGATGAGTGCAGGCAGTGCCGGCATCTTGATGATTACGGCCACGATTACGAATACAGGCGGAATCAGGTAGAGAACACCTATATTGAAGTTGTCGGATATGAACCCGAGAATCGTATCGATCTGTTCTTCGTTACCGCCTGCTCCCTTGTGAGTGAGACCCATAATGAGATAAGCGATTTCAGCTATTACCCATGACGGTCCCGTCGTGTATATCATGTGTTTAATGTGATCAAACAGGTTTGAGCCTGCTACAGCCGGCGCCAGATTTGTCGTATCAGAGAGAGGTGACATCTTGTCTCCGAAGTATGCTCCCGATACTATTGCTCCTGCTGTCATGGCACTTGAGAATCCCAGTGCCGTTCCGATGCCGATAAGGGCAACTCCCATGGAACCTGCCGTGGACCATGAGGAACCTGTTGCCAGTGATACTATGGAACAGAGAAGACATGCGGTAAACAGGAATACGCTAGGCGATATTACCTTAATACCGAAATACATCATTGACGGAATAACACCGCCGGCCTTCCATGAACCGATCATGGCACCTACCACCGCCAGAATCAGCATGGCCTGCATGGATCTGTTGATGGCTGCCAGGATGCCCTGTTCCATATAGGCCCATTTCCATCCGTTGGCCATACCCACGATTCCGGCGACACATGCTGCCAGAATCAGACCGATGTGTGCTTCACCCGCACTGTCGAACATTACTCCCCAGAAGAGGAATACAACCATGGCGACAATTACGAGGAGGCACTGCCACATAGGTACTTTCCTACCCATAATAAATCCTCCTTACATAAAAAAAGATTAAGAAAAATAATTCCTCTACATATTATTTTTCTCAATCTTATTTATCAATAGGTATTCAGTTCGAACGGCTTAGTCATCAGGTACTAAACCGGTGTAGTACTTAAATGCTAGACCTCACTGTTTTCAACGTCTTCGGTCTCACCGTTCACCAGACATATAACTCCGACTCTGTTCTTCACATCAAGCTTCCTGAAGATGTTGTATATGTGTGTTTTTACGGTGCTTTCCGACAGAAACAGTTCCTCGGCTATCTCCTTGTTGCTTTTGCCTTTGTATATGAGCTCAATGAACTCCTTCTCCCTCGGGGTAATCTTGTACATCTCGCATATTTCATCGATGCGGGTCTTCAGGTCCTTATGTGTGCCCTTCTCGCCGGTTCCTTCACCCAGATTCTCGTAGGCCTTCACGAAGCATATCTTGTAGATATAGAATGCCGTGAATATACTGATGGCCAGCCAGAACACAACAGTCAGGTCCATAGGTGCCCGCATGAAGCCGCTGTTGCCCCAGTATACGGAGGTTTCACTCCAGAAGTAGGATATGTAGTTCCATATGAGGAGCGCTGTCGTTACGGACATGTAGTAGAAGTTCAGATTCTCCTTGGCCACCGCCGCGTACACGATGTGCGCTATTGATGCCGTCGCAAAGGCCACAATCAGCAGCACATCCGTGCTGAGGAGAAGCCATTTAACCGTATACAGCTGCTCCGGACGCAAAAACAGTGTGAGCACAATCCACAGCACCGCATAGAAGATAAGATACTTTCTCACGGCTCCGTCAAGAAGTGACAGGGCCTGTCGCGGTATTATCTTCCACTGGAATTTTATCCAGAAGTACATTGTCGCAGCTATAAGGCAGTTACCTATCCTCATAACCTCCAGGCTGCTGAAGCCTCCTATCACATAGTTGTAATAGTAAATGCTCAGATCATAGACACATATAACCAGAAGCATCAGCAGAAACATGGTCACGATTTTGTTGTATTCCGTTTTTTTCTGCAGGTGTGCCAGCACTCCGCAGGTAAGTCCGAAGACTATTCCTATAATGCATATGAGGTAGCACGCCAGTATAATCTCCTTGACTATCATTCCGCGTCTTCCTGTTCCACAAAGGCTCCGTATATAGCCTTGATGGCTTTGTTAAAATCTCTGTTCTCAACTCCCACAATAATGTTCATCTCACTGGAGCCCTGATCTATCATTCTTATGTTCACTCCGGCTTCAGCCAGCGCCGTAAAAAGTGTGGCCGAAGTGCCTTTACGCTCCGCCATACCGATTCCCACTGTGGCGATAAGGGCCATGTCTTCGAAGACATCCATGGAATCCGGCTTCAGCTGCTGCCTCATCTCTTCGAGTATTTCCTCCAGCCTGCCGTTTATCATCTTGTTGTCGAGAACGACCGACATTGTATCGATACCCGTTGGAATGTGCTCGATTGTGATATCGTTGTCCTCCATGATGCCGGCAAGCTTCCTTATGAAGCCCTTCTCTCCCGCCAGGTGGCTCTTGCTTATTCCTATTACCGTGAAATCCTTCCTGCCGGCGATTCCCGATATTACCTGCCCGCACTTCTTGTCAGGCTCGGCTGTTATCATCGTGCCCGGATCTTCAGGTCTGTTGGTGTTTCTTATGTTAATCGGAATGTTTGCGGCCTTTGCAGGATAAATCGCCTCCTCGTGAAGAACGGATGCTCCCATGTAGGACAGTTCTCTCAGTTCCTTGTAGGAAATCGTTGCTATAGGCTTAGGATTATCCACGATTCTCGGATCCGCCATGAGGAAGCCGGACACATCGGTCCAGTTCTCATACACATCCGCATCTGCGGCTCTGGCTACGAGAGCTCCCGTAATATCAGAACCCCCTCGCGAGAAGGTTTTGATTGTGCTGTCGGTGCGTCTGCCGTAGAATCCCGGAATAACCGCATTCTCATGCTCAGCCAGAGCCTCTCTGAGAAGCTCATCGGTGCGTTCTTCCATGAACCGGCCTTTCTCCGTAAATCTTATCACGTCACCTGCGTCTATGAAATCATAGCCCAGATACTCGGCAATAAGTTTGGCATTGAGGTATTCTCCTCTGCTGGCTATATAGTCCACGGAAGCACCTTCACTTATCTCACGGCTGATTTCGTCGAATTCCTTCTCCAGGTCCAGTCTGATTCCCAGATCGTGCGCCACTGCTATATATCTGTCTCTTATCACGTTGAAAATCTGCTCATAGGGCAGCTTGTGCTCCATATGAGTCTTGCACAGATAGAGCAGGTCGGTAACCTTGCTGTCCTCTGCAAATCTCTTGCCCGGTGCTGAAACCACAACGTACCTGATGGCTTCGTCATCCTGTATTATCTTCTTTATCTTCCTTATCTGCAAAGCATCTGCTACGGAGGATCCTCCAAACTTCGCAACTTTAATTCCCATTCACATTTCTCCGCTATCTTAATTCTGATTTAAGTTCTTCTACCTTGTCCAGTCTCTCCCACGGCAGATCCAGATCTGTTCTGCCGAAATGCCCGTATGCGGCCACCTGTCTGTATATAGGTCTTCTCAGATCAAGGTCTCTTATTATCGAGGCAGGTCTCAGGTCAAAATGTCTGCCCACGATTTCTGCCAGCTTCTCGTCATCAACCGCTCCCGTTCCGAAGGAGTCAACCATTATGGATACAGGCTCGGCGACGCCTATGGCATAGGCCACCTGAATTTCGCATTTGTCCGCAAGTCCTGCGGCAACCAGGTTCTTGGCAACCCAGCGAGCCGCATAAGTGGCAGATCTGTCCACCTTCGTAGGGTCTTTGCCGCTGAAGCATCCGCCTCCGTGGTGCGCATATCCTCCGTAGGTGTCAACGATAATCTTCCTGCCCGTCAGCCCCGAATCTCCCTGAGGTCCGCCTATTTCAAACCTTCCTGTCGGATTCACGAAATACTTGGTGTTCTCGTCCAGCAGAGCCGGATCCACGGTGGTTTTAACAACGTGCTCGATCATATCCTCTCTTATCTGCTCCAGAGTGGCCTTAGGATCGTGTTGTGTTGATATTACGATGGTATCGATACGTTTAACCTTATCGTCGTCGTATTCCACGGTAACCTGTGTCTTGCCGTCAGGTCTCAGGTAATCCAGAGTGCCGTCCTTTCTCACCTGCGTCAGCTTCCTGGCCAGCTTGTGGGCCAGGGATATAGGCATAGGCATCAGCTCCGGAGTCTCATTGCAAGCGTACCCGAACATGAGTCCCTGGTCTCCTGCACCTATCTCTTTGTCGGCATTAGTCTCCTCATCGACTCCCAGCGCGATGTCCGGAGACTGCTCATCTATGGATGTCATGATGGCACATGTTGTTCCGTCAAAGCCGTACTTGGCTCTGTCATAGCCTATATCACATATAACCTGTCTTGCCAGCTTGGGAATATCGACGTAACATTCTGTAGTGATCTCGCCCATTACCATGGCATACCCTGTATTCACCGTTGTCTCCGCAGCTACTCTGCCCTGCGGGTCTTCGGCCATTATAGCATCTACTATAGCATCGGAAATCTGGTCGCATATCTTGTCAGGATGGCCTTCGGTAACCGATTCAGATGTGAATAATCTCTTCATTAATGTATACCTCCTAGAAAATTACATACATACAATAATTATATATTACCTGTTTTTTTAGTCAACACTTTGGTCTTGTATTTTCTTCCGAAAGATGTATACTTTGGTTATGGTAAATCGTAATTTCACTGTATTGAGAGGCGGTTTCGGCGACAGCCTCGAGAATAAGCAAAAGCACTTCATTTCGGCCTATGTGACCGATACGCGCCTTATGGGCGTTCTGGCCGTTTACGCCGCCTGGAGCATAAGCGATACGGACGGAACACCCGATCCCGCAGGCGATCTTCATCAGTTCTTCTATATAGACTGTGAGGAGGCCGGTCTGGAGACTTACAAAGGCCTCAGAGGCAATTTCGGTCATGAGGCCGTTTCCGTTGAGCAGTCACTTGTGGGCGGTCTCGGTGCGGAGAAGATAAAGCTTACGGAAAGAGAACTCAGAGGCATACTTTCCTTCTGGAGAGCCTTTAACGACAACAGAGGGCTTCCTCTTCCCGAGGGATACGAGGACTACTCCTTTGTCCTCACGCCTGAAGTAATTTTCAGTGACAGAGAATACTTCGATGTTATGAATCACATATGCCCTGACATCACTCACGACTACCAGCTGGTAAATTATTTTCTCATGAGATGCTTCGGCAGAGATTATGAAGCCGCATACCTTCTCACAGAAGCATGCAGGGACGGTCACAGCGAATGCATATTTCCACTGAATCTCTACGATAACTATGTGAAGGCAACCTTCTGCAGAAACGTCATAGATGTGGAGAAGAGATACGGAGACGGCTCTGTTTCCTACCTATGTGAATCCCTCGTGGAAATGAACGGCGAATACGATTCTGTCGTATCCAAGGTTGTTGTGAAAGATCTCAGTGTGATCGGTTTCGAGCACTGCTCACGGTTTCATGTCAGTTCCACGGAAGCTGCAATGATGCTGGGTAAATCCGAATACATCACACTGTATGACGTTCTCCTTTCTGAAGAGGAGGTTGAGGACAACATCGGTGAATTTACAATAGGCTTCAACGCCATCATGTCCCGCCACGAAAAGGGACGTATGTTCATGTCATTCAAGCCTACAAATTCCCATGTAAACGAGCGGATTTTCATGCTGAGCAACGATGTACGCGGTGTGTTCTATCTCACGGATTCACTTCAGCTTGTAGTCTCCGCATACAGTGCCCGTGATATCTGCGAGCTGGAAAAAATGCTCACGGAAAGCCCTCTCGGACCTTATCTCATGGAAAACGACAAGTATGAATTCAGAGAACCTGTTCTCCTGGAGTTTGTCAGGAGCGGTATGGAATACTTCGACGATTTTGTCGATCTGATAACAGAATGATAATAAATTAAGGCTGCCGCATAATGCGACAGCCTTTGCATTTTACTCTTAAACCAGTTCCAGGAATACCACTTCTGCGGCATCTCCTCTGCGAGGACCCAGCTTGAGGATTCTTGTATATCCTCCCTGTCTGTCTTCGTAGCCCGGAGCGATCTCTTCAAAGAGCTTGGTTACAACCGATTCGTCATAAATGTATGCGAGAGCCTGTCTCCTGGCGTGGAGATCTCCTCTCTTACCTAATGTTATCATCTTCTCGGCCTGTCTTCCGGCTTCCTTGGCTCTGCATTCAGTAGTCTGTATTCTGCCTTCTCTGAGAAGGTCAGTTACGAGATTTCTCAGCATAGCTTTTCTGTGCGCGGAATCTCTGCCTAATTTTCTGTATCCTGGCATTTCTGCGTTCCTCCTGTTAAAAATTATTCGTCACTCTGTCTCAGGCTGAGTCCAAGCTCTTCGAGCTTGTTCTTAACCTCGTCGAGAGATTTCTTACCAAGGTTTCTGACTTTCATCATGTCCTCTTCGCTCTTGCGAGTGAGTTCTTCAACAGTGTTTATGGCTGCCCTCTTGAGACAGTTGAAGGATCTTACCGAAAGCTCCAGCTCTTCGATAGTCATCTCCAGTGCCTTGGCCTGCTGATTTACTTCCTTCTCGATCATTATCTCCATACCTTCCGCCGAATCTGTAAGTTCAACGAAAAGGTTCAGATGTTCCTGCATGATCTTGGCGCCGATGGAAACACCTTCGCTCGGAGTAACAGAACCGTCCGTCCAGATTTCCAGAATGAGCTTGTCATAGTCCGTAACCTGCCCTACTCTTGTGTTTTCAACCGTGAAGTTGCACTTTCTGACAGGTGTGTATATGGAATCTGTAGGTATTACGGAAATCGGTGTGTTTTCCGTCTTGTTCATGTCTGCAGGCACATAGCCTCTGCCTCTGGCGAGGCTGATCTCCATAACGAGGGAAGCGTTTTCATCAAGTGTTGCTATATGAAGCTCAGGATTGAATATCTCAACATCCGCATCACCGAGAATATCAGCCGCAGTTACTTCCTTAGGACCTACAGCGTTAATGAGAACTCTCTTCTCGTTCTCGCCGTTCAGTCTGACAGCAAGTTTCTTAAGGTTAAGTATTATCTCGGTAACATCTTCCTTGACTCCCGGAATCGTTGAAAACTCATGAAGAATGCCATCAATCTTAACTGATGTAACGGCTACACCCGGCAGTGAACTGAGAAGAATTCTTCTCAGGCTGTTTCCCAGCGTTGTGCCGTATCCTCTTTCGAGAGGCTCTACAACGAATTTCCCGTAATTGGGATCTTCGTTTGAATATATACATTCGATTGTCGGTTTTTCGATTTCTATCACTAAAAACCCTCCTTCCGTTCAAATACAGTAACCTATACTTACTTGGAGTACAATTCGACGATAAGGTGTTCTGCAACCGGTGTATCAATCTGCTCTCTTGTAGGCTCCGCAAGCACTTTGCCTTCCAGCTTCTCAACATCTACAGATACCCATTCAGGCACTGTGATAGTCATTTCCTTAACTTCCTTGAATTTAGGTGAGCTTGTGCTCTTTTCCTTTACCTTGATAACATCACCAGGCTTCACAGCAGCTGAAGGAATGTCAACCTTCTTGCCGTTTACAGTGAAATGTCCGTGGCTTACAAGCTGTCTTGCTTCTTTTCTTGATGAAGCGAATCCAAGTCTGAATACTACGTTGTCCAGTCTTGTCTCGAGGAGAATCAGCAGGTTTGCACCTGTCATTCCGCTCTTTCTGTCAGCCTTGTCAAAGAGGTTTCTGAACTGAGTCTCCTGAAGTCCGTAGAGTCTCTTAACCTTCTGTTTTTCTCTCAGCTGAGTAGCATAGTCCGAGTTCTTGATTCTGCCCTGTCCGTGCTGTCCGGGAGCATAACTTCTTCTGTCGAAGGAGCACTTGCTGCTGTAGCATCTGTCGCCCTTCAAGAAAAGCTTCTGACCTTCTCTTCTGCATAATCTGCAGTTAGCATCTGTATATCTTGCCATTTGTTTTCCTCCCTTCTATCAGACTCTTCTACGCTTTGGCGGTCTGCAACCGTTGTGCGGTATCGGCGTGATATCCTTGATCATTGTAATCTCAAGGCCTGCTGTCTGAAGGGCTCTGATAGCAGCTTCTCTGCCGGATCCCGGTCCCTTGACATATACTTCTACAGTCTTGAGTCCGTGCTCCATAGCTCCCTTGGCAGCTTCCTCTGAAGCCGACTGTGCAGCAAACGGTGTTGATTTCTTTGATCCTCTGAAGCCCAGTGAACCTGCGCTTGACCATGACAGTGCATTTCCTGCCATGTCCGTCAGAGTAACTAATGTATTGTTAAAGGTAGCCTGGATATGAGCCTGGCCTTTTTCTACATTCTTACGTTCTTTTCTCTTTTTTCTAACAGCTTTCTTTGCAGCTTTAGCCATATCAATCTACCTCCTTACTTCTTCTTTCTGCCTACGGTCTTCTTAGGACCCTTACGAGTTCTGGCGTTTGTCTTGGTCTTCTGACCTCTTACAGGAAGGCCTCTTCTGTGTCTGATTCCTCTGTAGCATCCGATTTCCATGAGTCTCTTGATGTTCATTGAAGTATCTCTTCTCAGATCACCCTCAACTATGTAGTCGTTTTCGATAACCTTTCTGATCTTACCGGCTTCCTCTTCTGTGAGGTCTTTAACTCTCGTTGAAGGGTCAATTCCGGTTTTCTCCAAGATTTCTCTTGAAGTGGTCCAGCCTATACCATAGATGTAGGTAAGACCGGCTTCAATTCTTTTTTCATTTGGTAAGTCTACACCGGCTATACGAGCCATATTTTTCCTCCTGTTCCCATCTTCCGTCACGCGCTGCACCGAAGACTTATGTCGGCGGCCGTAATATAAACGGGATGTTAAATAAAACTTCTATCCTACGGCAAAATGCCGCTGATTAACACTGTGCCGGGCTCAGCCCTGCTTCTGCTTGTGCTTAGGATTCTCGCAAATAACCATTACTTTGCCTTTTCTCTTGATTACTTTGCATTTCTCGCACATAGGCTTTACGGAAGCTCTTACTTTCATTTTATCCTCCTTTTACGCTTTGCCTCTCCATGTGATTCTGCCGCGGGTAAGATCGTAAGGCGAAAGCTCAACCTTGACCTTGTCCCCCGGAATAATTCTGATATAGTTGGTTCTTATCTTACCGGATACGTGAGCGAGCACCTTATGTCCGGTTTCAAGTTCGACGATAAACATGGCGTTCGGCTGTGCCTCTACAACCTTGCCTTCAGCTTCTATTACGTCCTTCTTAGCCATTATTGAACACCTCTTACTCGGATTCCCTAGACCGCCAGAGTGAGCAGCTCAGGTTCACCATCTGTTACAACTACTGTATTTTCATAGTGTGCGGACAGTTTCCCGTCCAGGGTGACCACCGTCCATTCGTTGGACAGGGTCTGTACATCGTATGTGCCCTCACAGATCATAGGTTCTATCGCAAAGACCATTCCCGGAGCCAGACGCGGGCCTCTGCCCGCCTTGCCGAAGTTAGGTATCTGAGGATCTTCATGCATGTTCTGTCCTACTCCGTGACCTACGAAATCCCTTATGACACTGAAGCCTTCTCCTTCCGCCTTCTGCTGAATAGCGTGTGAAATATCCGAAAGTCTGTAACCTTTCCTGCAGAATTCCATACCTGCGAAGAAACTGTCTCTGGCAGCTTCCATTATGTGGGTTGCAACTTCACTCACCTCGCCCACAGGGTAGGTTCTGGCCGCATCGCTGACATAGCCTTTGTAGGTGGATCCTACATCAACGCTTACAATATCGCCTTCTCTGAGAATCCGTTTCTTATCAGGAATCCCATGAACAACTTCTTCGTTTATGGACACGCAGGCGCTGGCCGGGAATCCGCCGTAGCCTTTGAAGGAAGGAATCATCCCGTGCGCCCTGATCTTGTCCTCAACAAATCTGTCTATATCGGCTGTTGATAGGCCGGGTCTTATGAAAGTCTCCAGTTCCTTCAGAATGGATCCTGTCACCTTGCCCGATTCTCTCATTATATCAATTTCTGAATCAGATTTGATTATGATCATGCCTATTCACCTAATATGCCTGCTATCGTATTGAATACGTTCTCCAGACCTGCAGCTCCGTCGATATGTGAAATATTTCCGGCCTTCTCATAGTAATCTACGAGAGGTCTGGTTTCCTTGTTGTACACTTCTATTCTGTTGGCAGCTGTTTCTTCGTTGTCATCCTTTCTCTGGATGAGTTCAGCTCCGCATACATCACAGATTCCTTCCTTCTTAGGAGGGATGCTTACAACATGGAAGGAAGCTCCGCACTTGCTGCACACGCGTCTGCCTGTAAGTCTCTTCATGAGCTCTTCTCTGTCGACTTCAATGTCGAGCACGTGATCAACAGCGCTTCCTCTGGCTTCAAGGAACTTGTCCAGCTCTTCCGCCTGGAACACTGTTCTAGGGAATCCGTCAAGAAGGAATCCGTTCTTGCAGTCATCCTTAGTCAGTCTGTCTGTGGCTATCTCCACAACCAGCTCATCGGGAACGAGCTGTCCCTTGTTCATATACTCCTGAGCTTTCTTGCCGAGCTCAGTTCCGTTTTTAATGTTTTCTCTGAAGATGTCGCCTGTTGAGATATGAGGAATATTGTATTTCTCAATAATCTTAGCGGCCTGGGTGCCTTTGCCTGCTCCCGGAGGGCCTAATAAAATCAGATTCATCTTTTTCTCCTCTCCGGCCGGAGACCCTCCAGCGATTCCTTATTTAAGGAATCCGCTGTAGTTTCTCATAACCATTTGATTCTCAAGCTGTTTCATCGTGTCAAGCGCAACACCTACCGCTATAAGCAGTGATGTTCCTCCGAAGTGGAAGTTAAGACCTCCCAGCTGGCTGACAATTGTAGGAAGTACTGCAACTGCTGCCAGGAACAATGCGCCCACGAATGTGATTCTTGTCATTACTCTGTTCAGATACTCAATGGTGGCTTTACCCGGTCTGATACCCGGAATGAAGCCTCCGTTGGCTTTCATGTTCTGCGCAACTTCTACCGGATTAAAGGTAACCGATGTGTAGAAGTAGGTGAAGAATATAATCAGTATCACGTTAAATACCGCATATACCCATACACCCGGTGAACCCGTAGGTGAGAGCCACTTCTCAATCCACTGAGCGGCCGATCCCTGCGCATTCATGAAATACGTTATTGTCAGAGGGAACTGAAGGAACGCCATTGCGAAGATTACCGGAATAACGCCCGCCTGGTTTACCTTGAGAGGAATATGTGTTGCCTGGCCGCCGTACATCTTCCTGCCGACAACTCTCTTGGCATACTGAACAGGTATTCTTCTCTCTCCCTGCTGAACCTCGATAATGCCTACTATTACAATCACACAGAAGATAGCAAACAGGATTACCGTTATCACGCTCATCGATCCGTCCTGAAGCTTAGTCCAGATTTCCTGGCATGCAGACGGCAGTCTGGCTATGATTCCTGCGAAGATTATAAGAGATATACCATTACCGATTCCGTGTTCGTTTATCTGTTCCCCGAGCCACATGAGGAATGCTGTGCCCGCGGTCAGCACCAGAACGATTACTATGATGGAGAATACGTCTGTGCTGATAAGTGCCTGTCTGAAGAGACCGATGGTGACACCAACGGCCTGCACCAGTGCCAGAACAACTGTCAGATAACGAGTGTACTGAGCAATTTTCTTCCTGCCCTCATTTCCTTCTTTGGCCAGTCTCTCCAGTGCCGGAATGGCAATGGTGAGCAGCTGAAGGATAATTGATGCTGTAATGTAAGGTGTTATACTCAGGGCGAATATCGTGAAATTACTGAATGCGCCTCCTGAGAACAGATTGAACAGAGCGAAAAGTCCTGTGTCACTACTGAACGTATCGGCCAGTATCTGTCTGTCCATGCCGGGAACCGGAATCTGAGCTCCGATTCTGAAAATCACCAGCATACAGAGCGTGAAAATTATCTTTTTCCTGATTTCCGGTACGTTCCATGCCTTTGCGACTGTTCTGAACATCTCCATTAAATCACCTCTGCCTTTCCTCCTGCAGATTCTATTTTCTCGATTGCTGACTTACTGAATTTGTTAGCCTTAACTGTTAAGCTCTTGTCCAGACTTCCGTTTCCAAGAATCTTGATACCGTCCTTGACCTGCTTGGCAAGTCCTGCCTCTTTGAGGCTCTCCGGAGTAACTGTGCTTCCGGCCTCAAATCTGTTCAGGTCGCTTACGTTCAGTACAGTGTACTCTGTTCCCCAGATGTTGGTGAATCCTCTCTTAGGAATTCTTCTGTACAGAGGCATCTGTCCGCCTTCGAATCCCGGTCTAACGCCGCCGCCGCTTCTGGACTTCTGTCCGTTCATTCCTCTTCCGGCAGTGGTTCCGTTACCGGTTCCTGTTCCGCGACCCTTTCTCTTGGGTGCTTTTGTTGCGCCGTCTACTGCTCTTAATTCATGCAGTTTCATGTCAGTTTCTCCTCCTCCCTTATAACTCTTCAACAGTTAAGAGATGCGGTACCTTGTTGATTGCTCCTCTTGTCACCGGAGAATCTATCAGCTCAACTGACTGGTGCATCTTCTTAAGTCCTAACGCTTCAACTACTTTTCTCTGTTTCGGGGAAGCGCCAATAACACTCTTAGTTAAAGTGACTTTAATCATCTTTGCCATTACTACTTCCTCCTTATCCTAAGATTTCTTCCTTAGTCTTGCCTCTTTTTCTGGCAACTTCCTCAACAGTCATGAGGCTCTTGAGTCCCTCGATTGTGGCATATGCCATGTTACCTGTGTTGTTGGATCCGATTGACTTGGCTCTGATATCCTTAACACCTGCAGCTTCCAGTACTGTACGAACTGATGAACCTGCGATAACTCCGGTACCGGGTGCAGCCGGCATGAGAAGAACTCTTCCCGCTCCGAATACTCCCAGCTGTCTGTGAGGAATTGTAGTTCCTACTGTAGGAACCTTGATTACATTCTTTTTAGCATCTTCTGTAGCTTTTCTAACTGCTTCAGGAATCTCCAGTGCTTTTCCCAGACCGACTCCCACATGTCCTTCACCGTCACCTACAACAACTGTAACGCTGAATCTCATGTTTCTGCCGCCCTTAACGGTTTTAGCAACACGCCTGATATTAACTATAGTTTCAGTTAATTCCAGCTTTGATGCATCTATTGTATTTCGCATGTTGTTACCTCCCGTTAGAATTTCAATCCTGCTTCACGAGCACCGTCAGCCAGTTCCTTAACTCTTCCGTGATAGAGGAATCCGCCTCTGTCGAAGCATACCTTTTCGATACCCTTCGCAAGTGCTCTCTTTGCGATAGCTTCTCCTACTGCCTTTGCAGCTTCCTTGTTGCCGCCATACTTGATGTCAGCCTTCAGTTCCTTGTCAATCGTCGAAGCTGAAGCGAGAGTAACTCCGTTTACGTCGTCGATAATCTGTGCCGAAATATTCTTATTGCTTCTGAAAACACAAAGTCTAGGCATTTCAGGAGTTCCGCTAATATGTCTTCTGATTCTTTCATGTCTGACAAGACGCTTGTCATTTCTGCTCTTTTTAGCCATTCTGCTTTACTCCTTTCTTTATGCTCCTGCAGCTCCGGTCTTACCTTCTTTTCTGCGGATGTATTCGCCCTCGTACTTGATTCCCTTGCCCTTGTAAGGTTCAGGCTTTCTCCAGGCTCTTACATTGGCAGCATAGTTTCCAACCAGTGCCTTATCTATTCCTTTAACGATTACAGTTGTGGCATCAGGTGTCTCTGTAGTGATGCCTTCAGGGTCAGGCAGTTCAACCGGGTGTGAGTATCCCAGGTTCATTACCAGTGTGTTTCCCTTCTTCTCAGCCTTGTAGCCTACGCCTACCAGCTGAAGCTTCTTCTCGTAACCCTTGGTTACGCCTTCGATCATGTTGGCGATGAGAGTTCTTGCCAGTCCGTGCTGTGCTCTCTTCTCAGCGTCATTTCCGTCTCTCTTTACTTCGAGAACGCCGTCACTGATCTCAACTGTTAATAACTTGCTGATTGTTTCCTGCAGTTCGCCCTTAGGTCCCTTGACTGAAACAACGTTTCCGTCAACCTTAACCTCTACGCCGGCAGGAATTTCAATTGTCTTAAATCCTATTCTTGACATTTATATACCTCCTACCATACGTAACAGATTACTTCGCCGCCAACTCCGAGCTTTCTGGCTTCCTTGTCGCTGATAACTCCCTTTGAAGTGGAGATGATAGCGATTCCCAGTCCGCCGAGAACTCTAGGAATTTCATTGGCCTTTGCATAAGATTTGAGTCCAGGCTTGGAAATCTTCTTGATTCCGCTGATTACTCTCTCTTTCTCAGGACCATACTTCATGGTAACCCTGATGATTCCCTGCTTGTTGTCCTCGATTACCTGGAAGTCCTCGATATAGCCCTCTTCCTTAAGAATGCCGGCAATTGACTTCTTCATCTTGGAAGCAGGTATGTCAACCGTCGGATGACCGGCGGTATTAGCATTTCTGATTCTTGTCAGCATATCCGCAATCGGATCTGTCATTGTCATCTTCGTAATTCTCCTTTCATCAGTTTTGCCGGACCTGCCCCGGAGCCGCCTCCGCGGTCGGGTGCATGTCCCGATGCAACTTAACGAATAGTGTTCTAATCTCTATTACCAGGATGCTTTCTTAACACCCGGGATTTCGCCTTTGTAAGCCAGTTCTCTGAAGCAGATTCTGCAGATTCCGTACTTCTTCAGCACTGAATGAGGTCTTCCGCAAATTCTGCATCTCGTATATGCACGAGTTGAGTACTTAGGTTTTCTCTGCTGCTTAACCTTGAGCGATGTCTTAGCCATCTATATCCTCCTTTTACTTTTCAAACGGCATTCCAAGCTTCTCGAGAAGAGCCTTAGCTTCTTCGTCAGTTTCAGCCGTTGTAGTGAATACGATGTTCATACCCTTGATTGTCTCAACCTTGTCGTAGTTGATTTCAGGGAATATAAGCTGTTCCTTGATACCCATCGAGTAATTGCCTCTGCCGTCGAATGAGTTCTTGCCTACGCCCTTGAAGTCTCTAACTCTAGGAAGAGCGATGTTGAAAAGCTTATCGATAAACTCGTACATGTTGTCGCCTCTGAGAGTAACCTTGGCTCCCACCGGCATTCCCTGTCTTACCTTGAAGTTTGCAATTGACTTTCTGGCCTTCGTAACAACAGGTCTCTGTCCTGTAATGAGTGCGATTTCCTTAACTGCGCTCTCGAGAATCTTAGCGTTCTCCTTAGCTTCGCCCAGTCCCATGTTGATGGTAACCTTCTCAAGCTTAGGAACCTGCATAACGTTCTCATACTTGAACTGCTCCTGTAACGCAGGGAAGACTTCGTTCTTGTACATTTCTCTTAATCTTGCTGTCAAAACCGTCTCCTCCTTTCTTAGTCAATCACGGCTCCGGTAGCCTTGGCAACTCTTACTTTCTTGCCTTCCTCAACCTTGTAGCCGATTCTTGATGGTTTCTTGTTCTTAGTGTCATAGTACATAACGTTTGAAACGTCGATAGGGCCTTCCTGATGCTTGATCTCAGCTGCAGCCTTCTGAGTCTGCTTCTGATGCTTTGTCTGGATGTTTACGCCCTCTACTATAACTCTGCCTTCTTTAGGCATTGCCTTAAGCACTTTGCCGGTCTTACCCTTGTCTTTGCCGGCAAGTACGATTACTGTATCATCCTTCTTAATTTTCATTACTGATACCCTCCTATAATACTTCCGGTGCCAGGGATACGATCTTCATGAAGCCTTTATCTCTGAGCTCTCTGGCTACAGGCCCGAAAATACGGGTTCCAACCGGCTGCATGTCGTCCTTGATAATAACTGCTGCGTTCTGGTCGAACTTAACATAGCTTCCGTCCTGTCTTCTGGCACCATGCTTAGTTCTGACAACAACAGCTCTGACTACTTCACCTTTCTTAACAACTCCGCCCGGAGTAGCTTCCTTAACGGCGCATACGATAACGTCGCCGATGTTAGCGTACTGACGGCTTGTTCCGCCTAATATACGGATGCAGAGAAGTTCTTTAGCGCCAGAGTTGTCAGCTACCCTTAATCTTGTTTCAGTCTGAATCATTACCAGCGCCTCCTTTACTTAACCTTTTCGATAACGTTCACAAGTCTCCATCTCTTGTCCTTGGACAGAGGTCTTGTCTCCATAATTCTGACTTTATCGCCAATCTGGCATTCATTGTTCTCGTCGTGAGCCTTAACCTTCTTAGTTCTCTTTACGGCTTTTCCATAAAGTGAATGTCTTACGAAGTCTTCAACTGTTACGACAACTGTCTTATCCATTTTATCGCTTGTTACGATACCGACTAATGTCTTTCTTCTGTTTCTGTCAACTGCCATAATACATCCTCCTTTCTGTTAGCCCTGAACCTTCTCGAGTTCTTTTTCTCTGATTATAGTTTTAACTCTCGCGATATCTCTCTTGGTATCTCTCAGCAGAATAGGGTTTTCAAGCTGTCCGGTTACATGCTGGAATCTGAGATTAAAGAGATCTTTCTTCATCTTTAACAGTTCTGCATTTAATTCTGCTTCTGACATTTCTCTGATTTTCTTTAATTCCATTATGCTTCACCACCCTTTTCTGTCTTATCTGCGATGGCAAACTTGCTCTTGATAGGCAGCTTGTGTGAAGCCAGTCTCATAGCTTCTCTTGCCTGCTCCTCAGTTACTCCCTCGATCTCGAAGAGTATTCTGCCCGGCTTAACTACTGCTACCCAGTATTCAGGAGCACCTTTACCTGAACCCATACGTACTTCTGCAGGCTTCTTGGTAATGGACTTGTGAGGGAAGATCTTGATGTAAACCTTACCACCTCTTTTAACCGATCTTGTCATGGCTACTCTGGCAGCCTCGATCTGGTTTGAAGTTATCCATCCGCACTCTGTAGCCTGAAGACCATAATCTCCATATGTGATGGTGTTGCCTTTAGTGGCTTTGCCCTTCATTCTGCCTCTGTGGACTCTTCTGTGTTTAACGCGCTTTGGCATTAACATGTCGCGTTCCTCCTTTCGCTACTGTCTATTCTTCAGCAGGCGCCTCTGCAGGAGCCTGAGCTTCTTCTACCTGAGCCTCCGCAACCTGCGGCTCTACCTTAGGAGTCTTCCTGACTCTAGGATTTACTGCCTTAGGAGCTTCTGCCCTGTCATTTCTTCTGTCGTCTCTTCTAGGTCTTCTGTCTCCGTCTCTGCGGCCTCTTCTGTCATCTCTTCTTCTTCTGCCGCCCTTGCCTTCTTTCTTTTCTTCGACTACCTGGCTCTTGAGACCCTTGTCGAGAATTTCACCATGGTTAATCCATACCTTGACACCGATCTTACCGTATGTAGTGTCAGCTTCTGCGAAACCATAGTCTATGTCAGCTCTTAATGTGTGAAGAGGAACGTTACCTTCGCTGTACTTCTCGGATCTGGCGATTTCAGCTCCGCCGAGTCTTCCTGATGTGAGAACCTTGATTCCCTTGGCACCGGCCTTCATAGTTCTGCCGATAGCCTGCTTCATAGCTCTTCTGAAGGAAACTCTTCTTTCGAGAGCCTGTGCGACGCTTTCAGCTGTAAGCTGTGCATCCAGTTCAGCTCTTCTGACTTCTCTGATGTCGATAATGACTGTCTTGCCTGTCATCTTCTCCAGATCCTTCTTCAGGTCATCGATGCCTGTTCCGGATCTGCCGATTACCATACCCGGCTTAGCCGTCATAACGATAATCTTAATCTTGTTCTCAGCCGCTCTCTCAATAACAATCTTGGAAACGCCTGATGCAAAAAGCTTTTTCTTTACGAATTCTCTTACCTGGTTATCCTCTACGAGATAATCTGCAAACTTGGATTTGTCAGCATACCATTTGGAATCCCAGTCTTTGATAACGCCTACTCTTAATCCGTGCGGACTTACTTTCTGACCCATTAGTTAACCTCCTTTTCTTTCAGAGTGCATCCTACGTGGCTGCTTCTCTTTAAGATTATTGATGCTCTGCCCTGTGCTCCGGCTTTCCATCTCTTCATTGTCGGTCCCTGATGGGCATATATTTCCGCTACATAGAGATTGTCAGCGTTCATTTCTTTAACATCTGCATTGGCAGCTGCGGACTGTACAACCTTTTCTACGATTTCAGCTCCCTTGCCGGGAGTGAACTTCAGAATTGTTAATGCCTCGCTTAAATCCTTGCCTCTAACCAGATCTACAACCGGCTTGATCTTAGAAGGAGACATTCTAACGTATTTTGCAATTGCTTTTGCTTCCATTTTCTGTTATCTCCTTTCTTTATTTAACTTTCTTATCTGCTGCATGTCCTCTGAAAGTTCTGGTCGGAGCGAATTCTCCAAGTCTGTGTCCAACCATATCTTCTGTAATATATACAGGAACATGTTTTCTGCCATCGTGCACTGCTATTGTATGTCCGACCATCTGCGGGAAAATAGTGGATGGTCTTGACCAGGTCTTAATTACTTTCTTTTCGTTAGCTGCGTTCATTTCGTTTATGGCTTTCAGCAGCTTCTCATTTACGAAAGGGCCTTTCTTCAGTGATCTACCCATTTATCTTCTGCTCCTTCCTGTTATTTTTCGTTTCTTCTCTTAACGATATATTTGTTGGATGCCTTCTTCTTCTTTCTGGTCTTGTAACCAAGTGCAGGCTTACCCCAAGGTGTTACAGGGCTTACACGTCCGATTCCGGCCTTACCTTCACCACCGCCGTGAGGGTGATCGTTAGGGTTCATTACGGAACCTCTGACTGTAGGTCTGATTCCCATGTGACGTTTTCTTCCTGCCTTACCAATCTGAATGTTCTGGTGATCAAGGTTTCCAACTTCACCGATTGTGGCTCTGCATTCGAGTCTGATCTTTCTCACTTCTCCGGACGGCAGTCTCACTGAAGCGAACTGTCCTTCCTTAGCCATGAGCTGAGCACCGTTTCCTGCGGATCTTACCATCTGTCCGCCCTTGCCAGGCTTAAGCTCGATGTTGTGAATGATTGTACCTACAGGGATATTTGCTACAGGAAGTGCGTTTCCTGTCTTGATATCAGCCTCAGGACCTGACTCGATCATGTCGCCGACCTTCAGGTTGTTAGGAGCGATTATGTATCTCTTCTCACCGTCAGCGTAGTTGATGAGAGCGATGTTGGCACTTCTGTTAGGGTCGTACTCGATAGTGGCAACCTTACCAGGAATACCGTCCTTATCTCTCTTGAAGTCGATGATTCTGTACTTGTGTCTGTATCCGCCGCCTCTGTGTCTTACAGTAATCTTACCTCTGGAGTTTCTTCCCGAATGCTTCTTGAGAGTTACTGTCAGTGACTTCTCCGGTGTAGTGCAGGTGATTTCTTCAAATGTAGAAACCGTCATTCCTCTTAAACCAGGAGTTGTCGGATTATATTTTTTGATTCCCATTTATGTCTACCTCCTGTATTACAGACTCTGGAAGAATTCGATTTCCTTGCTTCCGGCAGTCAGAGTGACAATTGCCTTCTTGGAAGCGGCAGTCTTGCCGACAAATCTTCCCATTCTCTTTTCTTTTCCTACAACGTTCATTATGTTGACCTTCTTGACCTCAACGTCGAAGATCTCTTCAACAGCCTGCTTAACCTCTGTCCTGTTGGCATCAACCGCTACCTTGAATGTGTACTTCTTGGCCTGAGCATCCTCCATGGATCTCTCTGAAATAACAGGCTTTAATATTACATCGTAAGGAGTCTTCATTATGCGTACACCTCCTCAATTTTCTCAACTGCTGCCTTGGTGAGAATCAGGCTGTTATGATTGATAATCTCATAAACGTTCATTGTTCCTACCAGTGCAGTTCTTATTCCCGGAATGTTAGCTGCGGATCTGATGATGTTTTCATCCTTCTCTGCAGTTACGATCAGTGCTTTCTTCTCTGCCTTTACGTCTGCCAGCATCTTGACCATAGCCTTGGTCTTAGGCTCTTCGAACTTAATCTCGTCGATTACGATGAGCTCGTTCTCCTGTGCCTTTGATGAGAGCATTGACTTCATTGCCAGTCTTCTGAGCTTCTTAGGCAGTGTGTATCTGTAGCTTCTCGGCTTCGGTGCGAATACCACTCCTCCGCCTACCTGTGAAGGGTCTGTTGAGGAACCCTGTCTGTGGCGTCCTGTACCCTTCTGTCTGAAAGGCTTTCTTCCGCCTCCTCTGACTTCAGCTCTGGTCTTTGCTGACTGGGTGCCCTGTCTCTTGTTGGCTAAAATATTCTTAACTACCGCATGTACTGCGTTCTGGTTAGGCTCGATTCCGAAAATCGCATCGTTCAGTTCGATGGTTCCGACTTCTGCGCCTGCCATGTTCAGCATTGTCACTTTTGACATTTTACTTCCTCCTTCCTGAAGTCATCCTATTTGTTCTGGCCTTTAACTGCGTAACGAACGCTTACGATTCCGCCCTTGTTTCCCGGAACAGCGCCCTTTATCAGCATAAGGTTTCTATCTTCAATAACTTTCACCAGCTCAACGTTCTGAACGGTAACTGTCTCGCGTCCCATTCTTCCCGGACCTGCATTACCCTTGAATACTCTTGACGGGTATGTACCTGCCGCCAGAGCTCCGGCCAGTCTCTTGTGCTTGGAACCGTGGCTCATAGGGCCTCTGTGATGTCCGTGTCTCTTGATGTTACCCTGAGTTCCCTTACCCTTGGAAGTTCCGGTAACATCCAGCTTGCTGCCGACTTCGAAATCAGCAACTGTAATCTGCTGTCCTACCTGGTACTCTTCGCCTTCTTCAGGTCTGAACTCAGCCAGGTGCTTCATAGGCTTAAGGTCATTCTTTTCAAAATGGCCTGTCATAGGCTTGTTGACTCTCTGAGGCTTGGCCTCTTCGAAACCGATCTGTACTCCGTCGTAACCGTCTGTCTCAACCGTCTTAACCTGAGTAACCGTTACAGGGCCGGCTTCCACTACTGTTACAGGAACAACTGCTCCTGCTTCGGTAAAGATCTGAGTCATGCCCACTTTCTTTCCTAAGATTGTCTTCATAGTTTATTTTTTCCTCTCTTTCTTAACAGCGGGCCAGCACACCATCAATCCCTCCGCTGATACAACTCACCGGCTAACCTTACTGCCGGCCGGCGGCGGATCATGCTATGCACTGTCCATACTAATCGGGGAGTGTTCCCTTCATTCTCAGCTTAAAGCTTGATTTCGATGTCAACTCCTGCAGGGAGATCAAGCTTTGTCAGTGCGTCTGTAGTCTTGGCTGTGGCACTGGTTATGTCGATAAGTCTCTTGTGAGTTCTCTGCTCGAACTGTTCTCTGGAATCCTTGTACTTGTGAACAGCTCTCAGAATAGTTATAACTTCTTTTTCCGTCGGAAGCGGAATAGGGCCGGAAACTTCGGCACCTGTCTTCTGTGCAGTCTCCACGATCTTAGCAGCGGATGCATCCAGAAGCGCGTGGTCATAAGCCTTAAGCTTAATTCTGATTTTCTGTAATTCGCTCATTTTTTCCTCCTACAACTTAGCTTTTGTACAGTTTTCGCTATGCTTGTACAAGGGGTTCAGCCTTGAATTTTCAACGTGTACGGTGGTTTGCTTGCTTTGTACACGCCTTTGTGTGTTTCTATGTTCTGACACACAAGAAAAATCCAGCGAATCCCTTCGCCCCCGGTCTTATGTGGGGACTTTCTCCATGGAAATTCTCCGATAGCACGGTAACTTCCCATTTCATCGCCTTACACAAGCTCTATCATTTTACCAAACCCCCGCCCGTCTTTCAAGTGTTTTTTGAAATTAATTTCGCGGTTTTTTACAATGCAAAATCCACTGTTTTCAAGGCTTCCAGCCCTGTATGTTCGAACACTTTTTAGTGTGTACCCATTTCACCTCTGTGTGCAGCACATGAAAAAAAAGACCGCCGCATATATCGGCAGTCTCTACGTTAATTTCCTGTTATCAGAACCCGAGCACTTCGTTAACCAGTATCACGTGGATACGGTCGTTTATTGAAGAAAACCTTGTGGTAACGGTGTGACAGCATATGGTGTTGCCCGGTGAGAGGCACTCCCCGCACACTCCCGTGGCGCTGCATGGAGTCTTCTTGGAGAGTCTGAGACAGTTAGGCGGACATGCATCGCACCTGATTCTCTCAACAGCCTCGTCTTCATCTGCCACAATCTTGTTTCTTCCCGCAACAACTATAACCTTGTCCGGTCCCCATATGAATGCGGCCATTCTGTTTCCCGTGCCGTCGATGTTCACAAGCTTGCCGTCCATTGTAACGGCATTGGTGCTGGTGATAAACACATCCGCACTGAAGGTTTTGCGTTTTACGGCCTTTGCGACATCCGGATCCGGATTGCCGAAGGCGTCCAGATATTCGTAGTTTCCCTCGGCGAGAATCCCGGTGATTCCCACCTCATCGAGAGTAGCCGATCCGCCCTTTCCCACCGATGAGCCTTCCGGAATCATCTCAAGCAGCATCCTGAGCGCCTCCTCGCGGTCCTCAGCATAGTATCCCTTCATGTTTCTCTTCTCGAGGTTCCTGATTATAGTGTCGATCTTGATTTTACCGGCTTTCTTAACGTTGTCTATTTTTATTGCCATATTTCCCTCCTAAAATTCATCCTTTATGTCCTTGAGGTAATCTGCCGTGACTTCCATCGCCCTGCTGCATATTTCACCCGGAGCGAGCTTCTGTGCCACTCCTCTGACAACAGCAGCTGTCAGCACATCTCCCGCACCTTCCGGCTCGGCGAAGCCGAGCACGCGCTCAGGCTTAATAATATTCTCCTCCTCACCGGTACTGTAATAGAGTCCGCCGCCCTTCATGGTTATCACTGTCATTTTGACGCCTTTGTCTATGAAGAGTCCGGCCGCTTCAGCCAGCTTGTCCCGTCCGAGAATGCTGCGTCCGCACATCGTTTCAGCCTCCATTCGTCCGGGCACTATGCAGTACATTCCCGACAATGCGTCGGATTTCCTCAGCTTCACCTTCTCAGCGCCGCCGAGAGTTCCCGGATCGAAGACTATTTTCGTCTTACCGCCGTACACGTCGGATATATGCTGCAAAGTCCTCTCCGGCAGAGTTCCGTCCACCATAACAGCCGAAGCTCCGGTCAGAACCTCGCTGTATTCATCAATAATCTCCGGCGTCAGTGAGTCTCCCAGAACGCCGTCAGCTCTCGAAAACTGCAGATCGTTCAGGAAGTTGACAACCTGCACCTCCACAGGAGTCTTCCCTTCCACCTTCCTTAGACAGGATGTGTCAACACCTCTCTCCTCAAGATCGCACGAGAGAGCATCTCCCATAAGATCCTTACCGGCAAGGGATATGAACTTAACCTTCTCCCCCGCTTCCGCCAGATGACAGGCCACCTTGTAAGCCGTCCCTCTGAACTCCGTTGTAATTTCATCTCCGTTTTCAGGCTCCACGGAATCGTAGCCTCCGAAAACGCCCTGCTCTCTGCCCACGCCATCCCACAGCTCGTCTCTGGAGCGCATGGCTTCCTCGTAGGCATAACTCATTTCCGGCGGCACATCCTGTATGAGCTCATGCTCATGAACCTCCGGTTTCTTCTCAGGTATTCCCAGTTTAACTTTGACTTTAGCACCGGCTATTCCTATAACCGCTATCATTAAATCACCCGGCCTTCCTACAGGTCTCCGAACACGGAGCCCCCTATAAATTCGCGCATTATGGAATTATTGAGAACGTATCTGTCCTCGTCAATAGTTTCAAACAGTCTAAGGAAACGCAAAAGCTCCTCCGCCCCTCCTCTCATTTCATCATCCGGTCCTATGGATTCCAGCAAAGGCTCCGCATACTTTCTCAACAGACACAGCTCATATACCAGTGCTGTATTGAATATAACATCGGCGCTGTTGCTGAAAGGGAATATATTCCTGTTTTCACCGGCTCTCACCTTGTGCCAGTTGCGCAGAGTGTCCGCGGGAGCGTGGTTGCGGTATTTGCAGTCCCTCACCATTCTCCTGATCATTCTGGCATCCGCCGTCGGAATCCTCATATGCCTGTCGATGTTCACGTGAGTGAGCGGGCTGATATATATCCTGAACTTCTCATCATCAGGTATCTGCTCAGTGAGTGCGCCGTTCAGTGCATGTATTCCCTCTATGATTATGGGCTGATCCCGGTCAATTCTCGTCAGGCGTTCACCGAAAATTTTCTTGCCTTCTATGAAATCGAAGACAGGTAAATCCACGGTTTCTCCCGACAGCAGCCCGTTCATGTGCCTGTTGAACAGGTCTATGTCTATGGCATCAAGATCCTCGAATCTGTATTCGCCCTTCTCGTCTCTCGGCGCATCCTTTCTTTCCAGGAAGTAATCGTCGGTTCCCAGATATATAGGCTTGAGTCCGTTAACCTTAAGCTGCACCGACAGCCTTCTGGCGAAAGTGGTCTTGCCTGAGGATGAAGGCCCCGCAACGAGAATTATTCGCTTCCCCTCTTCGGCAATCTTCTCGGCAATCTCGGCCATCTTCCTCTCATGAAGGGCCTCAGCTATGAGAATAAGGTTTCCCGCTTCACCCTTCCTGACGATTTCGTTAAGCTCATCCAGATACTCCGCTCCCATGAGTCTGCCCCAGCTGTGGGCTTCTTCGAAGGCTTCCCGGAGTTTGTACTCGTCTTCAAAGGGTGGAATCACCTCAGGTCTGCTGTAATGCGGAAACCTGAGCAGGATTCCGTCTCTGTACTTCATCAGTGAGAAATACTCTATGTATCCGGCAGACGGCACCATCTCCCCGTGGAAGCAGTCTCTAAAACCTTCCAGAACATAGTCGTCGCCGTCTCGCGTTATTGGCGCGTCGCTGCTGATTATACGTCTCATCTCATCTTCAACGAGGCGCACATCTTCTTCGCTGACGGACTCCCGATCAATTACCCTGGTAAAAAAACCCTTGTTTATGGAGTAGTCAATCATCACATCCGAGTCCAGCACCCTGCGAACCGCCAGCACGTATATCATAGAGAGGCTTCTCTGATACGCCAGATCCGCCGAATGATCCCTCACATCAAGGAGCTCCGTTCGCGAATCAGCTTCCACCGGCTCCGTCAGTTCTCTGACAAAACCGTTCACCCTTGCCAGAAGAACTCTGTAGGGCATCTGCTCCCTGTATTCCTCCGCCAGCTCGCTGAGCAGCATCCCCTCCGGCACCTCTCTGGGGATCCACGACCCGTCAGATTCAAGTCTCAGTTCTATCTTCATCTCACTACCTCCTTGTTAAGGTTTGTATCTTACTACTATACCTCAAATTCCGGATTTTTGAAACCGCAAAATCCCGGATATGCCCGAGAGACGAAGTCTCGAGTTTTATCCGGGATTCTATTTCCTGTGAATGAATATTTAACCTCAGAAGGTCGCTTCGGCCGCCTCCGCATTCGATTCCTCTGCCGCAATCGTGTCAGCAACCGCTTCATCCGGCGCATCTGCAACGTCAGTCGTGTCAACGGTTTCCGATACTGCGGGTTCTGCAACCTGCACCGCCTCGCTGGACATGGCTCTCTTGCCGCCGCGTCTTTTTCTGAAGAGCTCAAGTATCCGTCTCATATCCTCCTCTGTGAAGGTCATGCCTCTGGACATCCTGTCCCTGCTCGGGCTCCAGTCTCTGATATCATACTTGGGAGTTCCGCCATTCCAGCTGACCAGGTTGAGTTCCTTGGCCCATCCTGTGGTGTGAGTGGTTATAACACCTATCTCCTCAATGATTTCAAATCTGACGCTGTTTTCACCGTTTCTGTTCATGATAATATCTCCTTTCCTGCTCATGGTACTTGATTCATGGCATCCCTTTCATGGTAGATATTATCATTATTTACATTATTTGTCAATATGCTTATTGTACGTATTTCTTTATTATTGCCGGGAGCTTCCTGCATGCGCTTTCCGGAAGCGATGCCACGGATACACGGATTCCCTTGGCCAGCGGCACCAGGAACACGTTCTCCTCCTCCAGCTTACTGCTGACTTCGTCCGGATTGTCACAAGGCACACTTACGAAGAAGCCCGCATCAAAAGGCAGAATTTCCAGACCTACACGGGCGGCCTCCTCCTCGAAGGCTTTGCCTCTGGCCAGAAGCATGCTTCTGAATCCCGCTCTCTCTTTATTGATTTCCTCAAGAAGGTGCGGGTCACTGTAAATCCTTGAGAGTATAACCTGAGCTACCTTTGCACTGTTTGACCAGGAACCTCTCGATGAGAACTCGCACACTCTCTTGAACTCGTCCGCGATTTCCTGAGTCTTGGCAACACATATCATCGCACCGCATCTTGTTCCGTAGAGTGTAAATGTCTTGGACAGACTGTATGCAACTATCGATATAACGTTCTCCGGCAGCTCCGACAGCTTCGGCATGAAACATCTGTACTCGTCCTCGTCACCGGCAAAATCTATATACGCCACATCCACAACCAGGGCAATAGCCTTGCCGCATGCAGCCTCATCCTTGAGAACGCTGATGACATTGTCCCAGTCCTCAAGTGTAAGTGAATATCCCGTAGGATTGTGAGCCGGCGTATTGAGAATTATAACCAGACTCTCCTGCTTGGCCAGAAGCTCCGCTGACTTTTCTCTGAAGGATTCCACGTTGAACTTGCCCTCCTCTGTGAAGAAGTCAAAAGTCGCAATGCTTCTGCCTATCTCGGCAGCTATCGTATTGTACGGAGCCCAGTGCCAGTCGGAAGTGAGGACCTGATCCCCGCCGTCCGAGTAATTTGATATGACGTTTCTCAGAGAACCTGTTCCTCCCGGAGTGGCAACCGCCTCAATATATCCCTCAGGCACATGATTTCCGAAGGCGGCCTTCTTGACCGACTCTCTGAAAGGCTTGATACCTCCTATCGGAGCATACTCCGCATAATCCTTAGGACTGAGATGCTTGAACACCTCATCAACTGATTTAAGCACAACAAGTTCACCGTCATCATCGAGAAGAGATCCGATGGTGCCGTTGATTACCGCATCCTTGCCGTGCACGGCGATAGCAGCCTTTGCCCTGCTGCTTATCCCGAAAATCTTGTCCTCCTGGGGAATGTGTCTGCCGTTTCCCCTTGCCAGTATGTACTCTGCCACTGTTATTCTCCTTTGTTTCTATTAACCTTAACCTTCACATAATGTATATTCTTGCCCCTGCCGCTGAACTTCTCCTCGTACTCGGTCATCGTCAGCCGGGACTCGTAATCGCTGTTGTGCAAATCGTCTGTCAGTTCGATTATCTCAAGCACCCCTGCGCAGCCTTCACGGATTTCATCCATGGTAAATGCGAAGAGGTCATCGTTGTCGGTTTTTATCTCTATAAATCCCCCGTCCCTGATAGAACGCGCGTAATCCTTAAGCCTGTCGCGATGGGTAAGGCGCCTCTTGGCGTGGCGCGCCTTCGGCCATGGGTCGCTGAAATTCAGATAAACTCCTGCCAGACTTTCCTCACTGAAGAGCTTTTCCATTCCGTTCACGAAGGTGAGTGCGAACCTGAGATTGACAGGTGCTTCTCCTCCGTTCTCCTCAATTGCTCTCGTCAGCGCACGGAGCATCACAGTGCCCTGCCCTTCAACGGCTATGAATCTGTCATCAGGATTATCCGCCGCCTTTTTAACTATAAATTTACCCTTGCCGCAGCCTATCTCCAGGTATATGTCTCCGCCGCATCCCGCAAAGGCTCCATCCCACGCCTCCGGCGAAGGTTCGGTCACGAGAATATCCCCGAAGGCTTCAAGCTTCTTATCAAGATCTCTGGCTTTTCTCTGTCTCATCAGAGGAATATCCTTTCAAGTACAATCGCGGCCAGGAAGAATACGAATACAATACTTCCGAAAACATCTATCCTGCCCAGCTTCATAGCATTCATGCGCGTTCTCTTGACTCCGCAGCCGTAGCATCTGGCTTCCATGGCCAGTGCCAGCTCCTGGGCTATTCTGAATGCGCTTATGAACAGAGGTATTAAAATAGGCACCAGGGCCTTTGCACGCCTGATAATATTGCCGCTCTCGAAATCGGCACCCCTGGCCTGCTGTGCCTTCATAATCTTGTCCGTTTCTTCAAGGAGCGTCGGTATGAATCTCAGGGCTATGGTCATCATCATGGCCAGCTCATGAGCCGGAAGCCCGAAGCGTTTGAAAGGCGTGAGAAGCGCCTCGATACCGTCGGTAAGCCCGATAGGCTTCGTGGTGAGAGTGAGCATTGAGGAGCCTATGATAAGCAGCACAAGTCGCACTCCCATGAATCCCGCCGTCCGCAGACCCTGACGGGTTATATGGAATATCCATACCTTGACGAGAACGTCTCCGTCTATCATGAACATGTTGATTATTATGGTGAAAGCCAGAATGAGAATTACCGGCTTCAAACCCTTCCATATGAACCTTCTCGGCACTCTGGATATTATTATAACAGCCTCGAGAAAGAGGAAGGCCACGAGAAATCCCAGAAAATCCCGCACCAGAAAGAGGGCCACTATATAAAGAATGGTGGCCACTATTTTAACTCTGGGGTCCAGCCTGTGAATCGGCGAGTTCCCCTGATAGTATTGTCCAAGTGTAATATCTCTTATCATTTCAAAATCTCTGCTATAGCTTCTGCCGCATCTTCAATGGTCAGACAGGCTTTTTCAATATTCATGCCGCGGTCGCGCAGGCGCGACACAATCTCCATGCTGTCGGGAAGAGCCAGCCCTACGCTCCTGAGCTCCTCTTCACGTGAAAACACCTGTGCAGGAGTTCCCTCCATGAGAAGCTGTCCGTGATCCATTACCAGAACCTTATCGCAAAGCGCCGCGATGTCGTTCATGTTGTGTGACACCAGCACTGTTATATTATTCTCACGACGGTGTATCTCCGTCACCATATCAAGTACGTCCCTGTGAGCCTTCGGATTGAGTCCCGCTGTAGGCTCGTCAAGAACAAGCACCTCCGGTTTCATGGCTATTACTCCGGCTATGGCAACTCTTCTCTTCTGTCCTCCGGACAGCTCAAAAGGAGAGGCGTCCTTCACTTCTTCGTAGTTCAGCCCCACAAGCTCCAGGGCCTCAACAACTCTCTCGTGAATCTCCTCCTGTGAAAGGCCCAGATTCTTCGGCCCGAATGATACATCCGCCTCAACCGTCTCCTCAAAAAGCTGATACTCAGGGTACTGAAATACCAGACCCACCTTCCTTCTCACCTCTATCATTCTGGTGTCCTCTGCAGTGACATCCATTTCGTTTATGAGTATGGTTCCTCCCGAAGGTTTGAGAAGCCCGTTGAGATGCTGAAGCAGCGTGGACTTGCCGGATCCTGTATGTCCGATTATTCCCAGAAAACATCCGCTGTCCGCATCGAAGGAAACATCATCAATGGCCAGTGATTCATTGGGAAGGCCGCCGTTATACACGTGAGACAGATTTCTGACTTCTATTGACACTTCCTCACCTTCCCTTTCCCGTCAGAGAAGAAACGTAATCCACAATCTCCTCTGTGGTCATAATATCTTCAGGCACGTCTATGCCTCGTTTTCTCAGTTCTATTCCCAGCTCAACCGCAGCAGGAACACCCAGACTCAGAGCCTTAAGCTCGTCGGCCCGTCTGAAGACCTCACGAGGTGTTCCCTCCATGGCGATAACGCCTCTGTCCATCACTATTATCTTGTCGGCGCAGAGAGCTTCCTCCATGAAATGGGTAATCAGTATTACGGTTATTCCGCGGTCATTCAGGGCATGCACAGCTTCCAGGACGTCCCTTCTGCCCTTAGGGTCCAGCATGGCCGTAGGTTCGTCGAACACTATGCACTCCGGTTCCATTGCTATGGCTCCGGCGATGGCCACTCTCTGCTTCTGTCCTCCCGAAAGATTGTGAGGTCCCTTTTTCCTGTATTCATACATCTCCACTCCCTTGAGAGCGAAGTTGACACGACTGCGTATCTCCTCGGGATCCACTCCCAGATTCTCAGGCCCGAAGGCCACATCGTCCTCAACTATAGAGGAAACTATCTGGTTATCCGGATTCTGGAACACCATGGCTATGCGTCTGCGTATATCCCACAGATTCTCAGGTACGGATGTATCCATTCCGGCAACTTCAATACGCCCTCCCGTAGGTGTCAGAAGCGCGTTGATATTCTTGGCCAGAGTGGACTTGCCCGATCCGTTCTGTCCTATGACCGCAGTAAAACTGCCCTTCTCGACAGTAAAGCTGATATTGTCTATTGCCACTGTCTTCGAAAGGCCGTTGTCCGTTTCCTTGGTATATTCAAATGTCAGGTTTTCTGCTTTAATAAACTCCATTAACTCTTCACAACTGCCTGTTATTTATAGAATTTGTCCAGCATTTCGCTGAGAAACTCGGCGGACATCTGTCCGGGAGCCGTTGCTTTTGTTCCCGCCGCATATGTTATGCAGGATCCGTACTCTCCGCCGGCAATGCGGGTAACTCTTCCCTCTTCTCCCATGGCCAGAATTATTACAGGACCATTGTCCCCTTCCGTTACGAGAGCTGCCGTCTTGACCAGTTCATCCACCTCGTCTCTTGATTCGGAAGTGACCGCAATCTTGCATATATCAGCACCCAGATTTCTCATCAGACTGACAAGGTTTATAATCTCCTCTCTGGACAGCATATGTTCGAAATCATGATATGAGAGGATAACCTTGACTCCGTACTCATGAATGGCATCCACCTGCTCCATCACCTCATCCGCGTCGAAGGTGTCATCCTCCTCGAAGAGGTCCATGTCCACAATGCTGACCAGCTGAGACTGAGCCGCTATCCTGCCCAGGTCGTAGGCGCTCTTCCTGCTTATAGGCTTGAGTCCTCCCTGAGTGCCGCCTCTTACCGTGAATATCACAGGCTTACCCTCGGCCACGTAATCAATATCGTCGAGAATTCTCACCAGTTCCGGGTGAACCTGCATATTCTCAACCTTCTGATCAAGGTTTCCTATGGTGTTCAGGTAGTAGTCCACACGCCACTCAAGTATGTCGCAGGGTCCTTCCACAGCATCCTCGCACTGGGCCACGATCTCTTCGTGGGTGCGTCCCGAAATAGGAATCGCTATCTTAGGTCTGCCGGGTTCAAGTATCATATCGTTTATCTTAAGAGGTTTCATCTTTTTATCTCCTGTTCGGTTTAATATTTTACAGTCTACCAAATTTTTGTTAATTATAAAATATTAATGTGAAATTTTCTTGTAGATAGACGATTTTATTTGTTCTATAATATGATATACGCATATTGTACCCGATTAAATAGACAATATTTATTATTTTTATAATAACAGACAGGAGATGTATTATGAAAGCAATCCTCCCCGTATTCGACGAAAGCAGGAAGAGACCGTACTACCTGCAGCTCTACGACTACATCAAAGGGGCGATTCTCGAAGGTGAAATCAAGGAAGGCGAGAAACTGCCGTCACTCAGAAGCCTGGCCAAATCCACGAAGCTGAGCATCACCACCATCGAGCAGAGCTACAACCAGCTCCTCGTCGAAGGATATATATACAGCAAAGCCCAGTCCGGCTACTACGTAGGCAGGGTTATCTCCGGCGCAGGCCAGAACCTGCCTCTGGAGGACCCCGGCTTCGATACGGAGCTGCCGGATCTGGAGGACATAGTGGAGAAGGAATTTCCTTCCATGCAGTACGATCCCGACTGCTTCGACTTCAACAAGTGGAAGAAGTGCATGAACAAAATCCTGACGGACTATTCCCCTTCACTCTTCTTCGAGGGAGATCCTCAGGGTGAGATGGGGCTCAGAACCGAAATCGCCAGATACCTGTACAGAAGTCGAGGCGTTTCATGCACCCCCGATCAGATTATCATCGGTGCCGGAACCCAGCAGATTACCAGCCAGCTTGCCACACTCCTGAGAAAGAGCGGTATAGAGCACGTGGCCCTTGAGGACCCCGGCTACACGCCGGTAAGGAGTGCTTTCAGAGACAGAGGTTTCGCCATAACCTCCGTGAACGTTGCAGAGAACGGCCTGGTAATCGAGAAGCTTCCGGCCAACATAAGGACTGCCGCATACGTGAGCCCTTCAAACCACATTTTCACCGGCTCCGTCATGCCCGTGGGAAGAAGATACGAACTTCTCTCCTGGGCTGAAAACAACGACAGCTACATAATTGAAGACGACTATGACAGCGAGCTTCGCTACTTCGGCCGCCCTATACCGGCTCTCAGAAGTCTGGAGGACAAGGGGAACCGGGTAATATACCTGAGTTCATTCTCCAGCACTCTCTTCGCGGCAGTGAAGATAAGCTACATGGTTCTCCCGCCTCATCTGGCAGGCATATTCAGCTCCATAGCCGGCGAATACTCACAGACCTGCTCCAAGCTGGAGCAGCTCACTCTGGCCATGTTCATGGAGACAGGCAACTATCAGACCCACATCAAGAAGCTGAGAAAACTCTATTCAGAGAAGCTGAACACTGTGTGCGAGGCCTTTGCATCGTGTGCGGGGGACTTCGTGTCGCTGAAAAACACTTCCTCGGGAATCAACGTCCTTCTGACCATAGACTCCGGCAAGGAACCTGCACAATTAAAAAAGGAAGCCGAGAGTCTCGGCATTCCCACTGTAATCCTGCCCGGCAGCGGCGGATCTTCAACGTCTATGATCTTTTACTACAATCAGATTCCTCTGAATGACATAACTCCTCTGATCTCCGACCTGACCGGCCTCTGGCGACAAGACGCAGTATAACCAGAAGCGCTATAGATGCCGAGGTCAGGCAGGCTCCCGCCGCCAGACCCTCCGGCATGAACGTCATTTCTACACTGTGTCTTCCCTTCTCTACAGGAAGAGAAATCCAGGAACCGCCGATTTCTCTGTCAACCTCGCAGACTTCACCGTCCACTTTCACGGTCCATCCGTCCTCGTAAGGAACAGACAATACAAGTCGCCCGTCCTGCTTCGCGTCGATTTCACCGGTAAGCCCTCTGCCCGTAAGCTCCTCCACATCAAGGAGTGACTCACTGAGTCTCTCGTATGCCTTCTCCCACTCTGTCTTGTCCAGAGTGCATATTCTCCACATAGGGTCTTCCGTCTTATCCTCCTCATTCTCATAGTTGATTACCAGAGAAAGGCTGTCCCCTTCGGCTATGCTTCCCGCGTAGATAATCGCACCGCAATCCTCAGTCACGGAGCGGGAATAATCACCGTTTATAAGCAAATCCACAGATTCTGCCCCGTGAGGCTCCACGAAAACATAGTACTTCTCCTTCCCGGTGGAGACAGCTTTGATTTCTGTGGATTTTTTCTTTTCCTTAACAGTCACCTGTTCCGCATCTCTGAAGACTTCAGCATTCTCTTCCCCCGTTGCCGCTTCAAGGTAATCGGTCAGTGCGAGGAAGGGATCTGTCGGATCAAGTTTCCAGTCTGTCACCTCATCACAGGCCACATAGCCCAGAGAGAGAGGGTACCTGCTTTCGTACACATAACAGTCTCCCCTCCTGAACAGAGGAACGAAATCTTCATCTGCAAGAGTACAGTCCACAGTAACCATATATCTGACTCCGAGAAGAGCATTGGTTACCGGGTCCGTCAGCACGTAATTGTACCTGTTCTTGTAATCAGCCGCCTCCAGTCCGACAGACTCCATAAGATCCGAGGTGCTCTCATCCGCACATGATGCGAAGAGAGATACGCCCTCATAGCCGAAGAGAGCCGGATTGTTCAGAGTGTGCTTCCCGTATATCTCCATTCTGCCGGCTTCTTCTTTCTCCTCAGCAATACATGCTATATCTCCGGCTCCGCTGAAATAATCCTCACGAGTGGTGCTGCCAATCTCCTGAAGAGCTTTAACCGCCCCGAAAGAGCAGTCGGCAGCGGTCACCACAACCAGCGCCGCCAGAAGAACTCTCCTGCTAACCGGCCCCCTGCACCTCTCCAGAGAACCGAATCCTTTATACGCCATCCCTATAATAAGGAAACTGAACACGAAGGAATACCTGTAAGGCAGCTGATTCGGGAAGTGCATCCCGTGCCAGATAAAATCGAGTATATTCAAATTGAGACTCACCGTCAGGAATGCCAGAACCCCCAGATTGATGAGCTTCTCTCTCAGATTCACGCGTCTCGTCGCCAGATAGACTATCAGAAATACGATGGCCGCTATCCCGCAATAGAGGTTAGGAAGTCCCTCTCTGTACGTGAGCTCGTATCCCGGCAGCAGCTGACGGAGTATGTCAAAAAAGCTGCTGTACCACTGCCGGTACGTCGGCATCTCCGAGGAAAAATAATAGGTCTTGTCCATGCTCAGATATGTAGGCAGAAGCATTACAGCAGCCATGGAGATTCCCAAAAGAGAGAATCCCACAGCACGCCCCGTCGTCAGAATGCATTTCTTCGCGCCTCCGCCTCTGACCCTGATGAAATACAGAGCCGGGTAATAGCACAGTATGAATATACAGACCATAATGGCCATGTAGTAGTTGCTGAACGCGATGAGAGCCAGGCTGACCACATAGAGAACAGAACTTTTGCCCTCGATGATACGGTGAAGTCCCAGAATACACAGTGGCAGCAGCATGACCGCATCCATCCACATGATGCACCAGTAGTATCCGAGAACATAAGCGCAAAGTCCGTAGGCGCAGGAGAAGGCCACGCCCTTCATTCCTCCCGCGGTTCCGGGATAATCCTCAACCTCAGCTCTGCTTATGATACCGCCGCCTCTTTCCTCTCTGCAGATTCGAACCAGCGGATCCGGTTTCTGACTGCGGCTCAGGTATATGTACATGAAGCTCCCCGCCAGACCGATTTTAATCAGGAGAATCAGCGTGATTCCCTCCATGAGGAAGGCCTTGGGGAACAGGATAAGAAGCAGATTCAGCGGACTGGCACAGTAATACGACATAAGGCACCAGAAGTTGATGCCCCCTCCGGCATTCCATGAGAATAGCAGGCTGTCTCCCGACTGAAGCTTGCTCTGCAGCTCGCTCAGAAACGGCACATACTGATGATACATATCTATAACGGCAATCTGCTGTTCCCCGAAGGGATATATTCCATTAACAGCAAATGCCAGTACCATTATAAGTACCGGCATGAAGAACGCCGCGATTTCATATCGCTTATTTATGATTTTCGATGTTACTCTCCTTCTCCACATATACAGGTCTGCCCTTTGTTTCTATATACATTCTCCCGATATATTCTCCGATTATGCCCAGCATGGCTATTATCACTCCTCCGAAGAAGAGTATAAGGCATATTGTTGAGGCGTATCCGGGGGTGTCCTTTCCCATAACAAGAGTTTTGATTATCTCCACCAGAAGGTAAATGAGCGATCCCGCCGCTATGAGGGAACCGGCAACTCCTGCAGCCTTCAGAGGCGATGCCGCAAAATCCACAAAACCCTCAATGGCATATTTGGTAAGTCCCCATACGGTCCACCTGCTCTCACCGGACATTCGCCTGACATTCTCGAATTCTATCCACCGGGTATCGAAGCCCACCCACTGGAAGAGTCCCTTGGAGAATCTGCATCTCTCGGGCATGCCGGCGATAGCCTTAACCATGGGTTTTCTCATGATTCTGAAGTCCACCACACCGTCCGCCAGGTGTATTTCACTGAACCTGTTCATTATCTTATAGAAGAGTCTGGCGAAGATACTTCTGATAATCGGCTCTCCCTTTCTGGAGACACGCCGTGCCGCCACGCTGTCACATCCCGTCTCTTCGAGGATCTCAACCATATCCTTAATGAGTGCCGGCGGATGCTGCAGATCCGCATCTATTATCACCGCGTAGTCGGAATCTCCCTCGGCAGAAGCCTTCAGTCCCGCATACATGGCCGCCTCCTTGCCGAAATTCCGGCTGAAGGATATGTATCCCGCATTTCCCAGCGCTTTGATTTTCTCGAGAGTTCCGTCACTGCTGCCGTCATCTACGAATATGTAGTTGAAGGTGCAGTCTCCTATTGAATTTTTCGCTTCCTCCGCCGCCCGAAAGAAGGCCTCTATGTTGTCCTCCTCGTTGTAGCAGGGAACTATAATATCAATGGTTCTCATGTAATGAATTATATAGTTTCACGAACCTTCCCGTCAATTAATCTTTAAAAAGCCTTTGACCCTGTCTCGAAAAAAATGTTATAATTGCTCCGGTTGAGCAGCAAAATGCGTAAGTCCGGACCGGACTTGCGCATTTCTTTTTTATACAGGAGGTATAGTTTTGAAAAAGATCAGTATTTTATCATTGTCACTTCTCACGGTTATGGCGGGAGCTGCAGTTGCCCCTGCTCTGGGCGTCATAAGCAGTTATTTTTCCCAGTGCAGTCATCTGCTGGTGCAGCTCATTATCAGTATCCCGGCCGTATTCATATTCCTGATGAGCTTCTTCTTCCCCGGGCTCTGTCGCCGCTTCAAATCCCGCACGCTGGTTCTTATGGGGCTTACCCTCTACACAGCAGGCGGCTGCGCGGCAGGGCTGTTTTCGAATATATATCTCGTACTCATATTCCGTGCTCTTGTAGGTGTGGGAGTAGGTATTATCATGCCTCTTTCAACAGGACTTCTATCCTATTACTTCCCTCCCGAGGAGCGCGATAAGCTCATGGGGTACTCCTCGGCCATGAACCAGATGGGCGGCGTTATCGCCACTCTTCTCTCGGGAATTCTGGCAGCCGTAAGCTGGCGTGTCAGTTTCCTGGTTTATGCGCTGGGATTCTTCAGCTTCATTCTCTGCCTCATTTTCCTGCCTAACGACAGGCTGGCAGAGGAGCAGTCAGAGAAAAGCAGTATCTTCATCGCCTTCATCAAGTACTCTCCGTATGTAATCTCCATGTTTCTTCTCATGGTGACATTTTTCGTATATCCTGCCAATTTCGCCATGGAAACTCTGAGCGACGGCATCATCCCTCAGAGCGCCATAGCTGTTATCATGGCATTTATGGATTTTGCGGCATTCGGCGGCGGACTTCTCTACACGAAGATAAAGAACATTCTCAAACGAAAGGTGTTCTTCTTCGCTCCTGTGCTCTTCGTATGCGGATACCTTCTCCTCACCCTGATTCCGGGATGGTTCGGTGCCTTCGCCGGCTCATTTCTCGTGGGCTTCGCCAACGGATGCGGTGTACCGTGCATCATATCGGCCGCCTCGGCAAAGGCCGGCCCTGAAGCTGTATCAGTAGCCATGCCTCTCATATCCGCAGCCCTCTATCTGGGGCAGTTCGCCGCGCCTTTCATTGTATCATGGGTTTCCGGATGCCTCGGCGGCATCATCACCCTTCACCTTCCTTATCTGCTGGCAGTGTTCACGGGAGCTCTCATGATAATATGGACAATCATAGTGATCTCCGCAGCACAGACTGACACTAGATCATAACGAATCCTGCAATCAAGTAACCAATAGCTGCTACTCCGCCTGCCAGAAGTCCCAGAGGCATCTGAGTCCAAGCGTGTGCGAAGTTGTCACAGCCTGTTGCGGATGATGTTATTACCGTGCAATCAGAATAGAAGCAGCAGTGACTTCCCAGAACGCCGGCAGAAATAACGGCACCGCATCCCAGTGCCACCGGTATGCCTGCACCCATGCAGATAGGTATTACTATCGGCAGTGCGATTATGTACATTCCCCAGTTGGTTCCCGTTACGAATTCAGTAACCGCCAGAAGGGCAAATATCAGAACAGGAAGCATCTGCGGCGATGCATTCTCGACAGCAATGTCTATAACAAAGCGGGTGAATCCCACCTGGTCGTTTACAGCCGCAAATATGTATGCCAGTACCATGAGTGTAAGAGGGAGAATCATGTTCTTTATCCCCTCGATGCTGTAATCCCAGAATTCCTCGGCTGTTACCAGCTTCTGTCCCACAAAGAGGAAGAAGCATAAAGCCATGGTGGCTATTACTCCGTACTGCATGTCCAGATCGAAGATAATAGTGAAGAATACCATTCCGACGATAGGGATTATGAGATTGTACAGTTTCGGCGTTCCTTTGATTTCAACATTACCTGCATTGAGATCGATCTTCTCAGATCCCGGAGGAGCCAGCGGCCCTCCCGACTGAGCACGCTGTTCGGCCTTCTTCATAGGTCCGAAAACAGGAACCACATGCCATATTACCAGAGGAACCAGCAATGCTGCCGCCCATGCATAGAAGCTGAACGGAATAGTTGTTATAAATGACTGAATTTCCTTACCTTCCACTCCGAATCCATTATCAACCATGATTCGTCCGGCGAAGATGGCCCAGGTCGAAATCGGAATCAGCGCACACAGAGGCGCAGCCGTGGAAGACGTTACATAACTTAGCATCTCACGTGATACCTTGTGCTGGTCGGTAAGCTTCTTCATGCAGGACCCTATGGTCATAGAGTTCAGATAATCGTCAATGAAGATTATGCATCCCAGAATGTAAGTCCACATGAGGGTCGCCTCTCTGGACTTAGCCTTCCTGCCTGCCCATTCGCCGAAAGCCTGAGCTCCGCCTGTGACCTCGATGAGCTTGATTATGGAACCCATCAGCCCGCATACGAGTATGAGCCATCCTGTGTCCTCGTCCATCATAACCTCGGTGGCCGTATCGCTGAATGCACCGATTACGTTGGCCCCCGGTGCCGCAAATATGAGTCCCACGATGGATCCCAGTATCAGCCCCTCCAGCACTCTCTTAGTGGCGAATATATACACCACAAGAAAAAACGCCGGTACACATGACCATATACCCAGATTGCCGTCCTCAGCATCCAGGTTGCTCACAGGTACCAGCGTGAAAGCCAGTGCATAAGATGCCGCAATAACAATTATAACGGCAATCAGTGCGCGGATGGGATTGAAGCTTTTAGCTTCATTTTGGAGTTTTTCTGTCATAACTGTTCACCTCCCCGCTATAATATTAAAGTTCTTGAAACGACTTCATTATAGCAAGAGCAGTGAAAAAAGTCCATGAAATTCACTAACTATTTTTAATATTCTCTCAATTCCGTATGTTTAGCAGGCCGGTTTACTTTTCGCTTTTGCGGTAGAACAACACTTCCAGCAGCTGCACAGCAACCGACACCACAACGAGCACCACGATGCTCCGGTCATAGAGCACTCCCAGCAGCCAGCTGCCGAAGAACCAGGCTATACCGAATCCGGTCTCGAATATCCCGAATCCCGTTCCTCTCATGGAGCTCGGTACAATGCGGCTGACAGCTGCCTTCATTATACTCTCCTGAGCACCCATTCCAATTCCCCAGAGCACAATTCCGAAGCCGATGGCAACCGGATTGCCGGTAAGAAATATGAAGCATGAGAAGAATGAAGAAATTACGGTTGATATCATAAGCGCTCTGATTCCGATCCTGTCGAAGAGCCATCCGAAGAACAGAGCAGCCACAGCATCAACAGCCATAGCTCCCGCATAGAGCAGGCTCAGCTGCTCCACAGGAAAAGCACCTGTTTTTGCCGCATGAAGCGTGATCAGCGTGAAATCCGCGAACCCGAATGCGAAACAGCATATTGCAATCATGTAGTAAACGAAGGATCTTTTGCAGGAGAACTTTTCTTCCTTCTCAGCCCTCTTGTCAAAGGCTTCAGGATGCGGATACTTAAACCGCGACAGCAGAACCAGCGCAACGGTTATAACCGCCGGAACCCCCAGTATGAAAAAGCAAAGTCTATATGTGGTGAACACATCCTCAGTTCCTTTAACAGCCGCTATTACAAACAGAATGACCGGCCCGATGAAAGCCCCCAGCTGATCGAGAAACTCCTGATAGGCGAAGCCTTTGCCCTCCCCGATTTCACTGGCGGCGAAGCTCACCAGCGTATTCTTGGCCGGCTTCTTGATGGCTTTGCCTATTCGCTCCATCACGATGAGACAGCAGGCTATGAACCATCCGTTCTCCGGGACAAGTGCCAGAGCCGGAATTGCCATCACCTGAAGCACGTACCCGAAGATTACAATTCCCCAGTACTTCTTAGTTCTGTCGGCGATGAATCCGGATATCAGTCTGAGAGAATATCCGCATAGTTCCCCTATTCCGGACACGAATCCTATAGTCGCGGCCGAAGCTCCGGTTATATTCAGATATTCTCCCAGAATACTCCGGGCTCCTTCGTGAGTCATATCCGAGAACAGGCTGACAATACCCATTAAAGTTATAAATGCCAGCGCACCGCCGGCAGCTGCATGTTTCGTTTTTTCCGAATCCATAGTCTCCCCCGTTATCTTGTATTATTTTATTATATCATTCTGTCAAGAGTGTGTCGCGCTTATTACTGTCTTGACACATATATTGATATAACTGTATAATTGTCATGATATTAATTAATGTGCTACATCTGTAGCACTTAAAGGAGGTAACTAAATGGCTAAATATGCTGTACTTGTAGTTGATATGCTTGAGGATTTCGTAAACGGCGCTCTGACATGCGATATGGCGAAGGAGATTGTTCCTGACGTTGCCAGGCTCGTAGATGCCGCCAGAGAAAAAAACGTTCCTGTTATCTTCAGCAACGACTGTCACATTAAAGGTGTTGACAAGGAACTGGAATTCTGGGGCGACCACGCCATCGCCGGCACTCCGGGAGCCGAGGTGATTCCTGAACTGAAGGCAGACCCTGAGAAGGATTTCATCGTACCTAAAAGACACTACAGCGGATTCTTCGGAACCGACCTTAATATTCTGCTCAGGGATCTTGGTGTAGACACCTGCGTAATCTGCGGGCTTCACGCACATATGTGCTGCAGACATACGGGAGCTGATGCCTATCAGTACGGATTCGACCTGGTAATCCCTGAAGAAACCACCGGTTCCTTTACTAAGGAGGACTATCTGGGCGGACTCGAATACTTCAAGGCCACCTACGGCGGAGAAGTATGCAAGCTGGACGATTTAATCTCCCGCTTCTAACAAATTTATTCTCTTCCGGGAAAGACATTTGTAAATTCACCGAAGTATCTGTATGAGCTGCGGCTTTTTCCGCAGGAGCAGCCCGCAACTGAGTGACGGCACGAGCTGGGAACCGTGGTGAGGTTGGGGGTTCTTCCCCCAATCGTAACAGGTTATCAGCGAGAGAGGAACCTTCAGTTGCCTGCGACGAGGACTTAAGCTGCAGCACATACAGACACATCGGTGGAGAGAGAAATGCCTCTTTCCCGCATTGACATATTCCTCTCCCGTGGCTAGAATAAGCTGTATATTTCCTTAGGGAGGCACAGACATGTTCAGCGACGTTTTGTTTTTCACATATATATTTGCAGGTTTTGTTGGTCTCATCGTCATACTGCTGGTTCTCATTCTGAAGAAATACAAAAGCGACGGAAACCACAAACTGCTGGCTTCCATGAGAAACTTCATGGTGTGCACCGCCATGATTGACGCCCTTTATTTCTACATTGACTATCACGTGCTTGTCTCCGGTCATCATGAGACATCACCGCTTCTGCGCGTGCTCGACATATGCCTTTTCGTAGGTCAGGTCTATTTCTGGTGCGGCTATATGCGGGAGAAAAGCGGCACCGGCATCTCACGATCCGGTGCACGGACATCCCGCTTTATCTATTATGGTCTTTTCGCACTCTCTTTAATCACTTCGGTAATATGCTACGGCTTCCTGATGAACGACTACTACCGGACAAGCGAGGGCTTTTCGAGAAATGCCGCCGTAGCTGTCGAAATATTCTTGGGAATTTTTCTTACGGCAGTAAACCTGTGGACTTTGCACGGGGCGCTGCAGCAGCTCGTACAGAAACTTACCCGCAGGTTTATTACTATGATATCCGTATTCATAGCCGTCAACGGCACCTGGAACGCAATTCTGGTTACCGAGCTCATGACGTCCCACGCAGGTCCTGAGGCCGACGGGCTGCTTGATCCTACGGCTTTCTTCATTTTTATCACAAACATTCTGACCGTCGTGTTGGTGCTTCGTGAGGATTTCTCGGCGCTCTTCACCATGCCGGAGCAGCAGATCGAAGAACCTCAATCCACGGAAATGCGCCTCGACTACATAGCCCAGGCTCACAATCTGACCCGTAGGGAGCGGGAAGTCATGGAACTTGCCTACGAAGGTCTGACGAACCCTGAGATTGCCGAGGAGCTTACCATCTCCAGATACACAGTCAAGCACCATATGCACAATATCTTCGAGAAGCTTGATATTTCAACGCGTATAGAACTGGTCCATCTGGTTAACCAGTCAAAATAGTCCACCTGGTCTATTGTTATTTTCACTCTTTCGAGATAAATTAAACGCAAATGTCGGAAAATTATTTTTATTTCGAAAGGAGAACAGTATTATGAAGAGAAGACTCAAACAGCTGGTTGCTGTCTGCACATCTGCAGCGCTCATTCTGACAATGTCACTGAGTTTCACAGGTTGCGGCAGCTCAGGTATCGACTCGGAGCTCTCCATGGCTCCCGACGTTGAGAAGTATCTCGAAAATGTGGATCAGGAATACGCCTACAACATAGCCGAGACCCTGGCTTATGACGAGGAGTATCTCTCTAACGAACTGGGCTGGAGAACTGCCGGATCCGATGCAGAGCACAAGGCTGCCGACTATCTGGCAAAAGAAATGGAATCTCTCGGTCTGGAAGATGTTGAGAAAGTTCCCGTAACAGTGGACAAGTGGCAGTTCAACGATGCTTCCCTGACAATCAAGGGAACTGACATCGACATCATGCCGGCTTCATATGCTACAAACGGCACTGATGAAGAGGGAATCACAGCCGAAATCGTGGATGTGGGCAACGGAATGGCCGCCGACTATGAAGGCAAGGACGTCGAAGGCAAGATTGCTCTGGCAGGCGTTGACCAGTGGAACGAGGCATGGATAGACCAGTACATGAACGAAGCAGCGCTTCACGGCGCCGCTGCCATAGTCAGCTACAGTCTGGAGAGTGGATACGCAGCATATTCGGATGACATGATAAACATGCAGGATCTTTGCGCCGATGACGTAATTCCATGTGTAAGTATCAGCAGAAATCAGTACAAGAAGATTTCAAAGGCCATCAAAGCAGGAAACAATGAAGCGACTCTAACAGTCGACAACGTGATGGAACCGGACGAAGGCACAAGCTACAATGTTATAGGCAAAATCAAGGGCAAATCGTCAGATCAGCAGATAATCGTTGCCGGACACTATGATGTATACTTTAACGGATTCCAGGATGACAGCTGTGCCATCGGACTTGTTTTTGCAATGGCCAAAGCCATGAAGGATGCCGAATACACTCCTGAGAACGACATCGTATTCGTTGCTCACGGTTCAGAGGAATGGGGCGCTATCGGAAGCCAGTTTGACTGGACAACCGGTGCCTGGGAAATGATAAACACAGCTCATCCTGAATGGGCAGGCAAGACCCTGGCACTGCTCAACTTCGAACTTCCTGCACTCTACGACGGTGCCGACAAGGCCAAGATTCAGTGCGAACCTGAATTCGCATCACTCGCTAAAGAATTCATCGAAAACAGCGGACTCAACAGCGATCCTGTCAACGACGTATATCCTGACGGCTTCGACAGCACAAGCATTGACACATTCTGTCTGGAAGACGGAGTATCCTACCGCGGAGCAGGTGTCCCTCACTTCATCAACGTGCCGGGCTTCGACACGACTGCAGAGAAAAACTGGAACCGCGACAGATACCACACAGTAGCCGACGATAAGGACACATACAATGCGGACGTTATGACGACCAACCTTAACACCTTCGGCGCGCTGGCAATCTATCTGGATCAGACCCCTGCACTGCAGCTCGACTTCACGGCAACCTGCGACGATATAGACGAAGCGCTTAATGCAGATATCGCAAAGGCCGCAGGAGCAGACGTCAAGGCATACAAAAAAGCCTCCGCACAGCTGAGAACAGCTGCCGAGGAGCTCAACAAGAAGATTGATGATATCAACACCAGATATGAGGAAGCCGTTGCAGGCGATGCATCAGATGATGAGATAGCAGCCATCAGAGCGGAAGGCACCGAACTCAACAAAGAAATCCTGGAGACATATAAATATGTACAGGACAACTTCATCGGAATTATTCTCACATCCGATCTTGTTATCAAACACGTTGCTTATCAGAATAACATAGAGACCATCTCCGGAGTGGTTGCCGCACTTGAAAAGGGTGAACTCTCCAGCGAAGACGAAACATCAGGCGCTCTCGATCTGGCATGGCAGATCAACGGAGGCTCCGAATACGGTTACTACAGCTTCAGCCCTGAAACATCCGAAGCTTCCAAGAAGACACTTCTTGAAGAATACAACGAAGGCAACATCTTCTGGGGAACCGGCAAAGGCTCCACATTCGCCGACACCAGCGAGGCAACAATCTCAGTGCTTGCCAAAGCTGCCGCAGTCGAATCGGGTGAAGATGTGACTTATGACGATGAGATAGCCATCTACAATGAGGCTCTCGCCGCTCAGCAGGAGGAGCTTGTCAAGTCCATGCAGGCCGAAACCGATGCCATGGTCAAGCTTGCCGAGATGCTGAAGTAAACATTACAGCTTAGATTTTCACAAGCTTAAATCAAGGCCGTCGCGAAAGTGACGGCCTTTACACCCTCACAACCTCCGCTCCGAAGGGCATCAGCGAAAGCTGGGCAATCTTGAAAAACTGCTTGCCGAAAGGTATCCCCACAATGGTAACACACCAGATTAATCCTATAACCGCATTGGTAACAGCCAGGGATAATCCGAACAGCACAATCCAGATTAGATTCAGCAGGAAGCTGATACTTCCGCCGGGATATATGATTTCTCTACCGAATGGCAACAGAGAAATCTGCGCAAGCTTGAAGCACTGCAGCCCCGCCGGAATCCCGATTATCGTAATACAGCATATGAGTCCCGTCATCAGCCAGCCCAGCCAGCTGATAAAGCCTCCGAAAATAACCCATAGAACATTTCCCAATAAAGTCATCCCTCTCCTCCTATCTCTGCGGCACTATCTCAAGCCAGTATCCGTCAGGATCCTTGATGAAATACAGTCCCATCTCCACGTTCTCGAAACATATGCAGTCCATCTCCTTATGCAGCTTATATGCCTCATCGAAATCTTCCACCTCCAAGGCCAGATGAAACTCTTCGTCTCCCAGATTGTAAGGTTCCTTCCTGTCTCTCAGCCACGTGAGTTCCAGCTCGAATTCAGACTTTTCATTGCCTACATAGACAATTATAAAGGAACCGTCTTCAGCTTCCTTTCTTCTTACTTCCTTCAGTCCCAGAGCCTTATCGTAGAACTCCAGTGACCGCTCCAGATTGAGAACATTGTAGTTTTCGTGTATCATCTTAAATTTCATGGTTTATTCCTTTCATGTGTCGATTATCCTTATCGCTGTCATTATATCATCTGAATTATTCACTGACAATTACAAGGGAACACCATTGACAGGAAGCATTCATTAATGGTATACCCTAATGCGAGAGGTGCACTATGACATTAGAAGAACTTAAGATTAAATTGCAGGCGTTCAATGTTCCGACGAATCTGTATTCCATAACAACCGGCGGCCTGCCTAACGAGAGGCTGTGTATTATTAATGAAGGCGGCATGTGGCAGGTTTATTACAGCGAACGCGGCATTAAGAGCGGATTGAAATCATTTGAAACAGAGAATGAGGCCTGCGATTATTTCTGGCGCAAAGTCAGCCGCTACGCCTCCGGTGAGGATATATGATGAAGAGACGAGGACACATTCTAGTTATATGCATACCTATTATATTGGGATTCATCTGCCTGATACTCAGTTTCTTACTCAGCGACAGCCATGCTCTGGCATGTTACTCCTTGAAGAATCTGAGCCTAGCCTTACTCGGAGTATCCGCGTTAATCGCCGGCATTATTTACGGCGCCCATAGAGGCTACGGCAAAAAAGATTGGAAATTTCTCATAGCAGGTATTCTCATAGGACTGTCACTATTGACTGTCGGCGGCAAGAATTTAGTATACGCCGGTCTGGATAATGCACAAGATCCTGTTACGGAGCAACTGACCGGCTGCACCGTATCTGACAGCGTCAGCCTGAAGAGGCTGTTTTCGACATACTATCTCGAAGGCGTTACAGAAGAAGGAAAAGAAATAAGACTCATTATAGACAAATCAACCTATTACACTTACAACGAAACTTATGAATTCCAGGCTGTAGTTACCTACCGGGAGCATACCCGAGTTGCCGAAACTATTATGCCACACTGATACCAACTGTTATGAGATTGTCCATTTATTGATTAATCCAGTAAAAAGGACAATCCACTGTCCATTTTATTGATTCCTTCGCGACATGGACAAATAATGCCGAGAAAATTCCCCTCAATAGCTTCTTTTATTGAGAAATGGACAATAAATGGAAATAATAGGGAATTTACCCACCCTAAATTGTCCTTTTGCCTTAAGACCTACGAAAATGGACAGCTGATTGTCCATAGAGAAAATAACTGATAAAATTGGACAATCAGCAGATAACCCACCCATTACAATATTTCGCGGCTAGCACATTGACAAATCCACTTTTTAGTGATATCTTCTAGTCAATAAAGGGACTGTCGTTTTGTGGTTAGCGACTCGGCCCTGGTTTTGGACCGTCAACTAACTGTTGGCGGTATTTTTATTTGGTTTTCCCCATGAGAAACAACCCAATAATCCCTATCAATACCAACATCAACGAACAGAGTTCATCCAATGTGATATACATAAGGCGGCTACCTCCTTTCGTGAAGAGTAGCCAAGCCGCCCGGCAGTCCCTTATTACTATAATACCATATTTTTCCATCTAGTCAATCTTCATTGACAAATCCACTTTTTAGTGATATCTTCTAGTCAATAAAGGGACTGTCGTTTTGTGGTTAGCGACTTGGCCCTAAGAGTGAGCCGTCAACTAACTGTTGGCGGTTTTTTAGTGGCCTTTCCCCATGAGAAACAACCCAATAATCCCTATCAATACCAACATCAACGAACAGAGTTCATCCAATGTGATATACATAAGGCGGCTACCTCCTTTCAACGAAAGTAGCCAAGCCGCCCGGCAGTCCCTCATTGTCATAATACCATATTTTTCCATTTAGTCAATCAACTTATTATTATCATTTACGATAAGCATTTTATCACTTTTGATAATTTCTCGTCAGCCTCTGCGTGGGGTGAAATCGCTGTAGGCACTGCAATCAGCGGTTCGCAGGATTTGTCTGAATTTACCGGCGACGTGGTACGAAATTTGCTTCTAATTAAAGGAAACAGCAAAGCATCTTTACAATCTTTCGTTTACTAAGCCTTTTAACAGGAGTTATTTATTATGAATGATAATAATTTGAATAAGACGAACCGGCTCATCCCATTCAAGATCAAAGTCGGATACGCTATGGGAGGTACGGGAGACGCCATCGCTTACGATTTCATCGGCAGTTTCCTCCTCTTTTTCCTGACGGACATGGCGGGTCTCAGCCCTGCCCTTGCCGGTACTATAATCAGTCTGGCTGTACTGTGGGACGCCATCACTGACCCGGTAATAGGCATGCTGTCCGACAGAAGCAAGTCCAAGTATGGCAAGAAACGTCCTTTCCTGCTCTGCTCGGCAATTCCTCTCGCACTGGTTATGATGGGACTGTTCCACGTTGTAGCCTTCGAGGGAAGTGCTAAATTCGTATATTATCTGATATTCGCATGTCTCTTCTGGACTGCGTATACCTGCTTCAACATTCCTTATTTCTCACTGGGCGGATGCCTCACATCCAACACCAACGAACGTACGAGAATCCGTTCCGTCGCTCAGGTGTTCAATTTCATCGGAGTGTTCTTCGCCAGTGCGGTTCCTACCTTCCTGGTAGGCATGTTCCAGAAGGCCGGGTTCAGCGATGTGGACTCATGGCAGTATGCAGTAATCATTATCGGCGCCATCGCCGCCATAGTAATTCTCATCAGCTGGAACGCCACCCGAGGCTATGAGCTCGATATCGAGGAAACCACGGACAACTCACACGACAACATATTCAAGGAAATCAAGGAAGTGCTGTGCCTGCGTCCTTATCTCAACGTAATTCTCAGCCAGCTGCTCTTTTATGCTTGCTACACCATTTCGAGTTCAGCGATTATTTATTTCACAGAGAACAACCTGGGAATGGGCGAGACAGAAGCTTCCCTGATTTATACAGGCGTAACCATCGGAGGAATAATCGTTTCCATTCTTCTGGGGCCTATCGCGGTTAAATTCGACAAGAGGACAGCTTATATCGCATGTATGTTCATAGGCGGAATCATTATGATTATCGGCAAGTTCATACCTATCGAAACCCTGTTCGTAGCTATCCTCTTCGCCGCGGTAATCAACATCGGTTCTGCAGGACACTGGACCCTGAGCTACACACTGCTCTACGATATCTACGAAATCGATGAATTCAAGAACGGCAAGAGAAGAGAAGGCTTCCTCATGGCATTCTTCTCCTTCTGCGGCAAGCTGGGCGGCGCTGCTGCCGGCTCCATCACCGGATGGATTCTTCAGTTCGCACATTATGATGCTGCAGCAGCAGTTCAGACACCGGAGGCTCTGGCAGCGATTAAATCACTGTTCACCTTCTGGCCGGGACTCTTCTGTCTGGCAGCAGGCTTCGTAATCCTGCTCTACCCTGTAACACGTCCTCGTTTCGAGCTTCTTCTCAAGAATCTGGAACTGAAGCGTCAGGGTAAGGAATATTCAACAGAAGGCTTCGAAAAGCTTATAAAGTAGCATAATATACCAACTCGTAAATACCAATAGAACAAGAAAAGACCACTGCATCATGCAATGGTCTTTTCTGTTAGCCTCTCGTCAATACGGCATCTGCCCTTTAGTATTGATGTTCAGCGATTTCATCTTCCTGTAGAGAGTCGCCTCTCCGATTCCCAGCATCCGGGCCACGCGTTTCTTGTCAGTCACGGTATATCCTTCCCGCTCCAGATGCTGCTCTATAATATGCTTTTCGAATGCACGAGTCTGTTCCTCCAGAGTGAGCCCCTGATGATAGATCGAGTTCATACGCTTCAGCTTATCCGAGAGAGAATCCTTCGAAATCACCGGCCCGTCCTCCATGTTTATGGCATATTCCACAGCATTCTCAAGTTCACGTACATTTCCCGGCCAGTTGTAGGCTATAAGAGCATTCATGGCTTCCTCACTGAACCCTCGAATATCCTTCCCCATCATACTGCAGTATTTCTTCAGAGCATTGTTCAGGAGCAGAGGCAGATCCTCGCGCCGCTCTCTGAGAGCAGGCATGTTGATAGGAATAACATTAAGCCTGAAATAGAGATCCTCTCTGAACTCCTTGTTCCTTATCATCTCATCAAAATCTCTGTTGGTTGCGGCGATTATTCTCACATCCACGGATATTTCCTCAGTTCCGCCGACTCTCTCGAAGCATCCTGACTGAAGAACATGGAGAAGCTTTCCCTGAAGATGAAGAGGCATATCGCCGATTTCATCAAGGAATATGGTTCCTCCGTCAGCCAGCTCGAACTTACCCGGCTTGCCGCTCTTTCTCGCACCGGTGAAAGCTCCCTCTTCATAGCCGAAGAGCTCACTTTCGATCAGAGTGTCAGGAATGGCGGCACAATTTATATGTATGAAAGGTTTGTCCTTCCTGCTTCCTTCATAATGAATGGTTTTGGCCACCAGACCTTTGCCCGTGCCGCTTTCTCCTGTTATAAGGACGCTGGACTTGCTGTCGGTTATCCTGTTTATCTGCGCCTTGATATCACGAATGCTCCGGCTGTTACCTATAATTTCGTTATACTGCTCCGCCACGTTGTTGTCGGTCATGTCATAGACCATCTTCTTGATATCCGCCATATCCTCGAGTGATATTACTGCCCCCACAGCGTCCGAGCCCGGGTCACTCTGCGATGAGCCTTCGGCAAGATCAAGGAATATAGGATACACATCCAGAAGAATGTGCATATCCTTACCGTTCCTGCCCGAATAGCGCTTCTCCACACCGCTGTGTTCCTCGCCGTTCTTCACCGCGTCACTCAGGCACGGGTCATCGAAGAGAATCTCAATATTTTTGTCCACAACTTCCTCATAGCTTCTGCCCAGCAGTTTGAGAGCGCCTTCGTTACAATCCAGAACCGTACCGTGACGGCTGACATACAGAACACCTCTGCTTATTACGGAGAGCAGAGTCCTCATGCCGTTGGTTATCGCCATTTCCTTGGCCTTGATAGCTATGAGATAGGCCATCTTGCTGCAGAAATTCAGGTAGCTCGCCTTCTTAGACAGCAGATTGTCCCGCTGCTCCTCCGTGAAAGCGACGAGTCCTATTATCCCTATAACCTTGCCGTCCAGCTCAATAGGGCAGCATATTTCCGCCAGTTCACCCTCGTCACCCCAGTAGTCCGGATGAGTCACCGCATCTTCAACGATGTAATGAGTCCCTGTGCGGAATATCATTCCGTATATTTCATTGGTGTCCGCATCACCGCACTCCTCGATGCCGCCCACACGGTCCCTGTAACGGCCTGTTCCCGCAACAATTATCTGGTCTTCTCCCACTATTTCCGTCTCGATTTCAACGGCTTCCGAAATAGCATCGGCAACCGCCTGCACCGTATTCTGTATTGCAGAAAGCTTCATTAAAACATCCTCCGATTAACGTCCCACTGAAATGGTTTCAGGCAGAGTGCTTCCTCCGTCTATGACAAACTCGCTGCCTGTAATGTACGCCGCTTCATCCGACGCGAGAAAAGCAGCCAGATATCCTATCTCTTCGGGCTTGCCGAAGCGCCCCGCAGGGATAGTCTCCACGATTTCGTCAAGCACACGCTGAGGATTGTCAGCATCCGTCTCCCACGCGGTAAGCTCCACCATAGGCGTCAGAAAATAACCCGGCAGAATTGCATTGGATGTGATATTATATCCTGCCGTATCTATGGCTATAGCCTTACTGAATCCCAGAAGCGCCGACTTTGTCGTGGCATATGCTATGTTCTCCGGATCACAGACCCTCGGTCCCGTGACAGAAGATATGGTCACAATACGTCCGTATCTTCTCTCCATCATTCCCGGCAGTACCGCCTTGACGCAGTTCCACGGTCCGTTGATGTTGATATTAAAATGCAGATCCCTCAGCTCCTCGTCCATCTTCTCAATCTCGGTAAGAAGCGAGATTCCCGCGTTGTTAACAAGAATATCGATTCGGCCGTGAGTTTCCTCCGCATTTCTGACCACCTCGTTTACCGCAGCCTTATCAGTAACGTCCATAACATAGGCATAAACCTTGTCATTACCGGTTATCGCCGTAATCTCGGCTGCAGTTTCCTTCACTTTATCCGATTTGTCCGTCATAATCGTTACGGCACCCTTCTCAGCCATCACTTTAGCAATACCGTAACCGTTACCCTGAGCCGCACCTGTTATTATGGCGACTTTTCCTTCCAGCAGTTTCATATCAGTACCTCCTGTTAAGCTCTGACAGCACATATCGTGCGTTCATTAAGTCCTGTAACAACCTTCATATAGCCTTCCAGGCTCCTGTCCAGCTCTCTGTCTCCCGTGTCCGTCAGCATGCACCTGTCAGGCAGAGACAGAAGCTTTTCTTTTGTCGCTATGACCGTGATATTGTCCTTGCCGATTTTCCTGATTACTCTCGGACTGAGCTGCTGATTACCTCGTCCGAAGATGTGTCCCTGCCCGCCTATGGCAGTGATGACAAGATGGCATCGCCTGCTGTTTACAAGCTCCCACAGCCCGCCTTCATCAAGATCTCTGCCGATAAGCCTGCCCCCGCATACAGCGTCCACTCCTATGAGAGTATAATCAAGTCCCATGAGAATCATAATATTCCTCGTGGTCGTTCCCGCGCCTATAATATATACTGTATCATTATCCATCGATTGTATAATATCCGTCGCGATGTAGTCAAGCGCGGCCACCTGTGACACAGATCTGCTCTTCACATTCTGCATCTTCTTCCTGTTGTCGGGAATGTTCATGTATCCGTAGAGCCGGGGACTTATAATTCCTTCACGGTAAAGACTCTCGTCGAGGTCCATGACCTCCGCCTCCCTGACATTTCCCCCTTCTCTGATGAACTGCAGTGCCGCCTGCCCGGCACTTTCAGGATTGACTGCATATACGCCCGAATGAATCTTTACTCCGGCAGGAATCCCGATTACAGGCACCTTGTCTCCGACAGCACTGCAGATATTTCTGGCCGTGCCGTCACCTCCCGCGAAGATAATGAGCTTCACACCCTCCTCAAGGAGCATGCGCGCCAGTTTTTCCGTATCCGCACCCGTGGTCTTCTCCGGGCAGGCAGGATCCCCCAGAATCGTGACGCTGAAACCTGCAGCCTTTGCTTCATCTCCACCCATAGCTCCCTCGAAGGTGCAGAATACCACCTCATCAGAAATTTTCTTCAAAGCCTCAAGCGCTCGCAAAGTCTTGTCCGGAGCCTCCGGCCTGATACCCTTCTCGAAAGCCGCTCGCTGGATCTCCTCACCGTCACTGCCCTTAAGCCCGGCCTTACCGCCGACACCTGCAACAGGATTCACTATGAGTCCTATTTTTCTCTTTTCAGTCATTTTTATCTCCGACTAGCTGATAGAAAATCAGAGCGGGAATTATTCCTGCTCTGATCTCCGTCTATTAATGGTTTAGAAACGTTTTTTGTAAGCTCTCCACGTGGTGGCCAGTTTCTCGAAATCTTCCTCGGAGGATGTTTCAGGAACAGCCACAGGCGCGTGTCTTGCCGCCTTGTGAGGTGCAGTCTTGACCGTATCAGGATCTTCCTTGCATTCTACCGCGATTCTTCTCAGAACCTCAACGTAGTAATCAAGATCGTCCTTGTTGTAGCTCTCGCAAGGCTCCGGTGTGAACGGTTCAGGCACCGTGAACGGATGATGGGACATCCACAGCTCGGAAATGCCGTAATCTATAAGCCTGTGGTTCACATCAACAGCTCCGCAGCCCGTTTCCTCCATGAGAGGTTCGAAGGAGAGTCTTGTCTGTTCCATTCTTCTCCTGCCGTCATCGAAGTAGAGCTTCACGCCCGGCACCTTTTCCAGAATTTCCTTGAGCATATACTGGTTATTGAGTACCGATGTCACGGCAACCTGTCTCAGTCCGTCGATACCCAGACTCATGCACCACATATAGGCCTTGAGCACTGCCTGTGCATTACCCATGTAGAACTTGACATAGCCTACGCTGTCTTCTCTGTCATAATCCAGATAGTATGTGTCACCGTCCTTCTCAACCGTAGGCTTAGGAACGAAGGCTGCGAATTTTTCTTTGCATCCGATGGCTCCGCAGCCCGGTCCGTCCGAACCGTGAGGCGCCGAGAAGGTCTTGTGCAGGTTGAAGTGCATCAGATCGAAGCCTGCTTCTCCGGCTCTGGCCACTCCCAGAAGGGCATTGGCATTGGCCTGGTCATATACACATACCGCATCAACCTCGTGGGCAGCCTTGACGAACTCGTCAATTCTGTCGTTGAAGATACCGGTGTCTTCAGGATTTGTTATGAATATTGCCGCTGTCTTGTCACTGAGTGCCGCTTTGTATTCGTCCCAGTTAGGAAGTCCTGTAACAGGATCCGGCATAAGCGTTATTATCTTGTATCCCAGAGTGGACGATGCGGAAGCATCAACAGGGTGGGAGTGCAGTGTGGTGACTATTTCAGTCTTGTGAGTGTTGCCCACCGATTCATGGTACTTCCTGACTATCTGAGCGTTAACATAGATAGCCTGTCCTCCGCCTGTAGGTAGGAAGGAGAACTTGTCCATGCCTGCCAGTTCACGCATCATCCTGTCTGTCCTGTAGTATATCTCCAGTATACCCTGCATAGTCTTCACATCCTGAAGCGGATGAACATCGGCAATTCTCTTGTCCATGGCCATGTGTTCCTGTACCTTAGGGTTATACTTAAGAGTGCATGTTCCCTGAGAGATGCCCAGAGTATTGTCGGAACCCATCATCTCCTGAGTCACGCGACTGTAGTGTCTGACAAGTCTCGGCTGGTTGATTTCAGGCAGATTCAGAGGGCTCTTACGTGCAATGCCGCTGTAATCCACAGTACCGGCCTCGTCTTCGAGCTCCTTCTCCAGACCCGGAAGCAGCACGCCGCGTTCTCCGGGAACGGAGAGTTCCATGACGATCGGCTCGTTCCATCTGGCCTGGTGAAATTCTTTTATCTCAACATTTTTCAACTTTATCATTCCTTTCTGCATGGTTACGCTACGATTTCTTCAATCGCGCTTACAAGCTTGTCTATATCCTTCTTCAGGTGGATCTCGGTTACGCACAGAAGCATGCGTTCCTTCTGATCCTCATAGATTTTCGAAAGATCGTATCCGCCTATTATATTCTTCTCAAGAAGTCTGTCGTTGATTTCCTGTACGGACTTGCCCGTTCCCGAAAAATCTACTACGAGCTCCTTGAAAGCCGGACCTGATAAAGCGATTTCAACACCCTTGACGGCCGACAGCTTCTTAGCTGCATATGCACATCTGGTGATTATTGATTCACCGACTTCCTTCATGCCTGCAGGACCCATAGTTGCCAGGTATACACCTGCAGCCGCTGTCCAGAGGCCCGCACTTGTTCCGGTAAATTCCGCCGCCTTTTCTCTTATCTCATAGGATGTTCTGTCGAAGGAAGCCTCGAAGCTGAAGCCTATCTCCCCGTCCACTCCCGTAGGAGAAGCGGCATACATCATATCCTTGAGCTCCTTGGCATACTTGTATTCATCCTTTACCATGACATATCCGCCCACGCCTGCTCCCGCAGCCATGTGAATTCCCAGCGAATGGATGTCTCCGCATGCGATGGTTGCGCCGTAGGCTCCCGGAGCTTCCAGAACTCCCAGAGATATCGGATCTGCGTAAACGACGAATTCGGCACCTGCAGCCTTTGCCATTTCTCCGATTTTCCTCGCGTTAACCTCGATGGTTCCCAGGAATGTCGGTGTCTCGATAACAACACCTGCCACCTCATCGCTAAGCTTGGCCTCCAGATCCTTCAGGTCTAGAAGACCCGTCTGTCTGTCATAGGCAATCATCTCGATATCACAGTAGTTGCCGTCAATCTGAGACAGATAGTTCTGAGCCACATTGAGAGCGAAAGGATTGATTGTAGATGCCACGAGAACCTTCTTCCTTCCCGTAAGTCTTCTGGTCATTCTTATAGCGTGCCCAAGGGAGCTTCCACCATCATACTGAGGAAATGTGATTACATCCATATCCAGAAGCTCCGCCATAAGGCTCTGATACTCAAACTGCATCTGACCTCTTCCCTGGTCGCCTAGATCGCTTGTATAGGCCGTCACCAGTTCTCCTCTCTTGAGGACCTCATCCACTGTAGCAGGAATGAAGTGAGGTGCACATCCCGCCCCCAGGAAACAGAGATGCGTTCCCAGATTGGCGTTCTTGTCCAGCAGCTCCTCCGTATGGCGTTTCAGGGAGTACTCGTCCAGTATAGGTTCCGGGAATTCGAAGTCGTTATAGAGAAGATGATCCGGGATTACCTCGAAGATTTCTCTCTCGCTTCCCGCATTCACCGCATCCATCATTTCCTTTTTAATTTCCGGAACGGTATTTGGTATATACGGATAAACAATGTTATTGCTCATTTTTTACTCCTTCCGGGTCCGTCATTAATATCCGGCAGTCAGGCCGCAGTCGATGGAAAGGGTCGTAGCTGTAATGGATTCAACTTTCTTGGATGCCAGGAAGAGCACGCATTCAGCGATTTCTGAAGGCTGTATAAACTTGGCTCTCTCTCCCTGAGGATATTTTCTCAGCAGATTCCAGTAGTATCCTTCCATGTCTCCGTTGCCGTATACTTCAGCCTGCCCTACGAGCATTGGTGTTTCAACGTCTGCAGGTGCGATGGCGTTAACTCTGATTCCGCGCGGAGCCAGCTCCAGTCCCAGCGACTTGGTGATAAGTGTAACGCCGCCCTTGGAAGCATTGTAGATGCAGTTGCCCGGGTTTCCGCCGATTCCTGCATCTGAACTGATGTTGACGATGCATCCGCCAGTCTTCTCCAGTTCAGGAATAGCTCTGCTGCATACAAAGAAAGTTCCCTTCAGGTTTACATTGACAACTCTGTCCCACTCTTCCTCTGTCATCTTGTCGGAATCACCTTCAACCCAGAGTCCTGCAGTGTTTACTACAACATCGATCTTACCTGCACGCTTAACAACCTCCGCCATGAGGTTCTCGATTGTAGCAACCTTGGTTACATCTGTAACAACATAGTCAACCTGACCGTACTGTTTGAGATCCTCTACAGCCTTCTTAAGTCTGTCTTCATTGATGTCTGCCAGATATACGAGAGCACCTTCCTTAAGGAATGATTCAGCGATGCAAAGTCCCATGCCGCCGCTTCCGCCTGTGATTATTACTGATTGTCCTTTAAATTCACTCATTTTTACTACCTCCTGAATGTATAATTGCAATAGATTAAAAAAGGGTTTAGCAAAGCATCTTTCACCAATTAAATAAAGCAAGCCGCGTGCCATTTGTACGTAAATTCAAAAAACTTGAAAAACGTTGAAATTCATGGCTTTAACAGCTTGCAGTGTTTTGAGATGATTTATCACTTATGATAATTTATCTCGACTGATTATTTTTTCATTTTTGATAAAGGTTGAAACTGCTGTACTTACGGCTCCGTTTATCATATACGATAAACTTTTACCATTTATGAGTATTTTTAAGTTTGTGCTATGAGTCTGTCCGGTTAAATCTATTTCACCTTCACCTTGCGGCCGCAGTTGCTCCGGGTGAAGATTTTTTTGTAGGCGCTTCTGTACTTCCTGTTCTTGGAGGACGAGCCGACCTTGACCTTAACATATTTCACAGACGAACCGGTAAGGCTTCTTTTGACAGAAGCAGCACTCAGCCCCGTGGCCTTCACGGTCAGGGTTTTAATTCGTTTCTTGCCGGAGAGCGCCTTGCTCTTAATGCCCGTCACCTTATATTTATATCCACCGTAGGATACGTAATTCGGCACAGTGGCGCTCCTTTTGCCGGTGGTCTTCACGAAGGACACATACGCGTTGTTCATCGGATTTGTCTCCCCCGGAATTTTAGTAACCACATAGTAGTTGCTTCCCGCCTTGAAGGTTTTGCCCGCAGACTTAGGATACACAACCTTAGAACCGGAAGGCAGAATCCTGAAGTAGCGTTTAAAGCTGCCCGTGTAGTTGCCTTTGCCTGTAATGACAATGGTGTTCCATCCCGGACTCTTCGAGTTGCCCCCGGTCTGAGATACGGTGAAATCCGTTCCCCATACCAGCTTCCTGCTTCCGTCCTTCACATTAATGTCGGGAAAACGCTTCGACCCGGTGTACTTGAACAAATAGGCGGATAGATGCACTTCTGTAGATTTCAGCGACTTCGCAGCTATGGTGAATGATACGGATTTGGTGCCTCTGTAGGCGCCGATGCCGGTGATTCCCATGCTGGCCTGCCCTACATTTTTGTTGCCGCTGCAGTGAACGGTGTAATCCACACCCTCCTCCAGCAACTTGCCTTCATATTCCACAGTGACCTGAGGGGTTATCTCCGAACCTGTATATGTGTATTTGTTCCCTTTAGTAAGTGTGACCTGTGCATCGTTTATATCTGCTCTGGAAGCGGCGCTTCCCTCCAGACTCTGAAGAGCCTCCGCAGCGTCAATAGCCCCGGCGCTTCCGGTTTTGTCACCTCTGTCATTCTTTTCGGTATTCACCTTGTTGGCTGTATCCTTGAGAATGCCGACAACTTCATCAGCTGTCAGGTCCTCGTCCACTGCCCACATGAGACCGACAATTCCGGACACCACAGGCGCGGCAGCCGATGTGCCGTTTATGGTTCTGTAACTGCCGGTTCCTTCTTTGGAAACCGAAATGATATATTCACCGGGCGCACTGATGTCCTTATACTCGTTGTAGTCAGAAAAAGACGAATTGCATCCATTCTCATCAAGTGATGTCACGCATAGGCAGTCCTCGTAATCACCCGGGAAGACTTTGTCCGTAATCGGATTTTGCGCAGAGTCACCGTTACCGCCGGCGCAGACCGTCAGCACGTCACGTCCTCTCATCTCCGTTATCTCACTCTCGAAGGCTAAATCCTTGCTGCTGAGCTTACCGTAGCCGCCCAGGCTCATGTTGATGACATGAAGGTCATCGACCTTGCCGCTGTCCATGAGCAGCTCCAGATAATCGAAAGCGGCAATCATCTCAGACGTGTATGCACCTCCGTCGTCTCTGAAAATCTTAACCGGTATGATGTCCGCCCAGCTTCCTGCCACTCCGCTGATGCCTTTACCGTTGCCTGAAACGGCTCCCGCGATACCCGTCACGGGGGTGCCGTGATTCATTGTATCCGTTACGGCAGCCGCTCCCTTCTCACCTGTGAGTGCGTTATATGCGAAAGCCGGATCTATATTGCCGGACAGGTCTTCATGATCTATAAGGCAGCCCGTGTCCAGAACCGCTATGGTCACATGAGCATCCTCGGGAACCGATTCCCAGGCGGCTCTTATACCGGCGCCGCAGCTGGTGGTGAAACTCTCATCCCAATCGTTCAGATAGTACTGCTGCTCACTGAGAGGATCCCCGGAAGTGCTTTCGAAAATCTCATATCTGAAGTTAGGCTGGGCGTATGCCACGCCATCCTCCTGCTCCAGAAGCTCTACAGCCTCCGACACAGCATTTTCGTCTTCAAGGTACAGAAGCTGCCCGGTGCCCTCATCCGCCACGGTTTTAGCCAGTGTCTCCGAATCCTGAACCTCCTGCTCCGTATTCAGATTGTCTATGATATCCTGCTGCTCCGTCTTGTTGCAGTCTTTCTCGTATACCACAATGACTTCTCCCGGTGCGGCAGCAATCGCCTCCGCAGAATTTTCATCTGCAGCAAAGGCAGTACCGCCCCACGGAACGAAAAGGGAAAAAATCATCATCACTGCTGTTGTCAGGCTGATGCAGCCTCTATACCTTGTTTTCATACTATCTTCTTACAGTTACCTTCCTACCGCTGTTTGATTTTTTGAAATACTTTTTGTATATCTTAACATACTTTTTGTTGAGTGACGAGCTTCCGACTTTGACTTTCACAGTTCTCACTCTTGACTTGGAGAAGCACTTCTTAACAGAGGACTTCGTCAGACTCTTAGTCTTCACGATAACCGTTCTGAACTTCTTCTTACCCTTGAATGCCTTTGCGGAAATTCCAGTGACTTTGTACGTCACGTGGTTAACCTTGATTGTCGCAGGTATAGTGCAGTAACGCTTACATGAAGTCTTCGCGAAGTATACCGTAGGGTTCTTGACACTCGAAGATTTCACCTTGTAGTAGCTTTTGCCGCTCTTCAGCACGGTTCCCGCAGCGGCCGGTCTAGCAACCTTCTTAGGAACAACCGTTGACTTCTCATCGATAAGCTGAGTTCCCGCTTCGTCCTTGTAGCATTTGCCGCAGGTTGTGCACTCCCAGTATTCAGTGTTTCCTGCAGATGTGTACGTGGCACCGCTGGCCGGATGATGAACCATCTGGTGAGTGTGCGGCGCGAGCACCTTGACCGTTACGGAAACCTCCTGCTTGTAAAGCTTCTGCAGTTTCTCGTTTTCCGGATGCGCCGGTGCGTACTCGCCGAACCTCTCACTTGTGAGCCACGATGTTATCGTTACGTCGGTATCCTTCTCAGGCTCCGTGTAAACCAGATTCTCATGAGCTATCACGTTGTCGGCGGATGATTTGAATCTGTTGTAGCCGGCAGCTTCCATCTCCCATGAATCCTCGAACCAGCCGTCAGGGATTATTCCCCTATTTGTCATATCATTGTAGTTGTAAATGAATGACACATTGCCTTCAGCATCAATGTTGATCTCCTGGAAGGCTTTCAGATTTCCTGTTATTTCGTTCTTCGACTTGTAGACTCCGTCATTGATTCCGTCCCAGTAGCTTGCTTTAGCCTTATCCATGGCCGCCAGCTCTGCATCAAGTTCCTCATCTGATACCGGTATAACTGTTACTGCTATGTCTCTGGAGACCGTCTTGTCACCTCTAGTGAAGGAAACAGTCAGCTTAACGGTTGTCTTCTCATCTATGGCGAATCTGTCGACGAATGCTCTGTATCCGTTTATTCTGATAACAGTCTCGTTGTCAGATGTAACTGTTATTTCCTTGTTTTCGAAGACAGGATTACCGTCTTCATCGTCAATTCTCGTATATCTCGGCAGCTGTATGTCGCCTGTGCAGTTATCTCTGTCCAGGGTGGTTTTGTCCGCAAAGTTCTGCAGCATATCGTCAGTGTAGTACTTGTCCAGAATCGCCCGAAGCTCGTCCTCAGTGTCCTCGTGAATTCCCGTACCCTTGACCGTAACCGTGAAGGTTTTCGTTATTGTCGAAAAGTCCGAAACCGTCTCCACGTTTGTGTTGAGTATGCTCTCGTTGGCCTTGAAGGTGGCCGTCAGGGTAACTTCCGTGTCGAATTCCGGTCTGTTAACAACACCCTTGAGAGGCGTTCCGATTCCTGTATATTCCTCCTGTTCCGGTGATATAACAGACGGTTCTGATACCGTCCACTCTATTTCGGACCACACCTTTTTGGCACTGGTTCCCATGCTTCTCGGCAGTGTGAGCTGTGATTCCACATTTGCCAGGTCTGCATTTTCACCCTTGATGCTTTCTTCAGTCAGCTTGTCCGCTTCTTCCTGCATTTTGCCTTCGAAATATTCAACATCCCATCCGACCGTCACGGTTCTCGCTGATGTTTCAAAGTCCGCAGTTCCATAGGCTATGTTAAAAACGCAGCTCACGTTCTTCGAGTACATTCCGGACATGGTCCACTCATCGGCTCTGATGTAGTTTATCGTTCCGTCCTCGGCTATAACATCCGTATCGTCGCTGCTCTTAACTTCTACCTTAATCTTATCAGCCGATAATCCTTCGATTTCATATGCGGCAATCTTGTCTTCAATCATCTTGTTGATGTTGGAACACTTGTCATATGAAGGTCTGAGAGCACCGTACTCTGCTTCGTATTTACTCTTGATGGAATCGAGTACCTGCTGATCACCCTCGTCTACGACGGTTTCCTCACTGCTTCCGGCACTCTTCTGCCACTCAAGAATCGGATAACCGCCGTTGATGTTCTGACTGTCTGCCACATAGCCAGCGGAGGACAACTTCTCAAGCATAGCCGCAGAATCAGCAACCTTCTCACAGTTTACAGGTACTCCGCTACCTCCGCCCTGAACAGCATTCTCCCCTGTCCAGTAGCAGTTCTCAGCCCCTGCAGACGCATTGTTCCAGCCTAATATCTCACCGGTTCCCGATGTTCCTCCGGTAAGCGCGCCTACGTTATAGCAGTCTGTGGCTGAATTGCCTGATCCAATCTGTCCGACTATACCCGCAGTTCTGGAAGCTCCAGTCAAATCGCCCGTGTTATAGCATTTGCTTATGGTTACTGTGCCCGCAACGTATGCAGCTATACCCGTTGAATAGCAGGAAGTGCCCGATCCGCTTATGTCTCCGTAATTGGCGCATTCTGTAATCGTTGTGGTATTAGCCGTTCCGGTGGCATTGCAGACGATACCCGCCGCTCTGCCGGTTCTTCCCGTTGTACTGATGTCAGCCTTGTTAACGCATCTGTAGAATGTGCTGGCGTTATTTGATGTGCTACACACTCCCGCATTGGCACTTGACGAGGATGTGAACGCACCGTCCACCGTCAGATTCTCGACGCGGCCTCCGTCTACGGTTCCGAATACTCCGCCGGTACTTACGGTTATAGTGTGACCGTTACCGTCGAAGGCCCCCGTAAATGGGTTGCCATAGGATGATGTTATTGCTATATCGCTGTCCAGTCTGTAGTTTCCGTCTGCTTCCATGGCTGCGAATTCTTCTGCGGTTGTAACAGACACCACCTCGCCGCCTTCATCCGCATAGGCCGCCTCCGCGGATTCCAGACTCACGCCGGTGCAGGTCAGGGCAACTGCAATCGCCATGAACCATGCCAGCGCTTTTCTCATACTTTCTCTTACCATTTCATTTTCTCCTCCTCTCCTGTTGTCTGTCTCAATCTGTGTAAAAGAGGCGGCTGCAATAAAAAAACGTACTCCTCTGAGTACGCGAATTCCAACCGTCAGTGTATCACAAAAATACACCGATTATCAACCGTCTTACCTCAGATGACAGATGCTTCTGAAGCAGGCAGGTCTTCCGACTTAACCCTCAGCCTACTCGGACGCCTTCCCGGATTTCTCCAGTGGCATATCGCCCTTTCGTCAGGTATTACGGCTGCTGAGACACAGTACCGGATTCACACCGGTTTCCGATTTGCCCGTTTCATAAATATTCAAGTATTGTGTATGTTACCACCTATATTATGATTTTGTCAATAAACTTTCGCGGTCTCTTCAATTTTCTGACAAGAGCAACAAAATCGGCACCTTTCTTGTCAGAGAACTGAGTTAGATTCCGCTGTATTCTGACAAAATCCTTCTGACAAGGAATACTTTGTCAGAACCGCGGTGGGCAACAAGACAAATCCCTCCTAACTTTCTCACGATTCATCTTTAATCACTCCTTCAGGTTGGATTCTCTGACAAAGTATATAGCAACTACACGATTCTTGTCAGGAAATCCCTTAGCTTAATCACGGAGTCTGACAAAATATTTGTGAGAACAGGGATCTTGTCAGAGATCGCCTGGAGAAGGCACTGCGGCAGTAGCGCCAATGACTTGGCATAGCCGCCGTACACTTTGTCTTCAACCTTTTCACTTTCACTGATAGTATTTCCTGATTAAAGTTTCTTTCTCATCTTCCTGACAATAAGAAACACTATCCCTCCGGCGCAGACGATAACCTCAGCCGGTGTCAGATATCCCGTGAAAATGCTGATTACGCAGTCAACGCACAGTGCAGCGAAAGCTATCCCGAATATGATTTTAAGTATGTTAAAAACAGCGCTTCCGTTCTTATCATCAGCCGAAGGCGAGGACACCGGCTCCCATGCCCGCTTAGTGAATTCACTCTCATCGAGGCCGCCGGCTTTGGCCTTTGCCTCTTTCTCAGCTTCTGCCTCGATGTCATCGATAATCATCATTTCGATGGCCGAATCCGCCGGTGTCTTCTTACCATCATGATTCCAGTCAAAAAATGCCATTATTCCTCTCCTTCTCCACTGAATCTATACTTAGATTATATACCATATTCCCGAAACTTCAACAGACCGGCCTGTACCTCCATTTCACCCACCTGGGTAATTGCCCCGGAAAGCCGAAAAATATAAAATCCGAGTATAAGTTAAACGATCTAAGGAGGTGCGACATGAAAAAGAAAACATTTATTGCTTTGCTTACAAGCCTGATAATGTCACTTACCGTGTTCTCATTGACAGGCTGCGGCGGAGGTGACGAGGAGAGCAGCGACGCCCCTGCGGTGAAATGCTACAACGGAACCTTTACCGGCATGGTTGAGGACAACGGTGTGTATTCCTACAAGGGAATACCGTACGCCCAGAGCCCTACAGGCGATCTGAAATGGCTGGCGCCACAGGCCGTTGAAGAAAGCGACGAAAGCTATGACGCCAAGGAGTTCGGCTGGACCAGTCTGCAGACGGAGTGGCACTCCGAGCCTGCCAGCACAGTAAACGCCAAGAAGACAGAAAGCGGAGAAGAGCACAACAGCGGCGAGGACTGTCTCACTCTCAACGTATGGACAAGTGATACAGAAACCGCAGACAAACCGGTAATGGTATACTTCCACGGCGGCGGCTTCGGCTGGGGCGGCTCATCAGACCCTCTCTACAGCGGCAAGTACATTGTAGAGGAGCACAACGACGTGGTTGTCATATCCTGCAACTACCGTGTGGGAACAATGGGATTCATAGATCTGAGAGGAGTGGAAGGCTATACTGACAAGTACAAGGAAGCCACAGATCTCGGCCTGCTTGACGCTATGCAGAGCATGAGATGGATCAAGCAGAACGTTGAAGCCTTCGGAGGAGATCCGGACAATATCACCATATTCGGAGAATCAGCAGGAGGAAATCTCGTATCCTGCATGCTCGTTGCGGACACCAACGGCAACGGAACACCGGATGTTGACGAGGAGAATCTCTTCAACAGATGTATCGCTCACAGCGGCTCACTCAACCTGACATACACTTATGAGGAATTCGAAACCAACGGTACGGCGGCGGCACTCTGCGAGGCCGTGGCCAATCTCAGAGACGACGATGATCTCAAGAGCGCAGAGGATGTGACCATGGATGACCTTCTCGCACTCACCGAAGACGAGATGTATCAGGTTAACAACGACCCTGAACTCGTAGATCTTGACGGATCCGCAGTCGGAGACGTGTACAATATGCCTTTGCGCGGAGATTACAGTGACGGCAGTACAGGAGTCCTTCCCGAAGACCCGTTCCGGGCACTGAGAGACGGTGCGGCAGCAAACGTGGATCTGATTGTCGGCACAAACCAGGACGAGTGGCGCTACTGGACTAGCGAAGTTTACTGGGAACCGATTCTCGACCTTAGCGAAGAGGATCTCATGCTCAATCTGGGCGATTACGCGGAATTCATCGTACTCCCTAAGATTGATGAAGCAAAGGCCGCAGCAAAGGCTGCCGGCAATGCGGAAGCTGAAGCTGCAGTTGACAAAATTATAGAAATGCAGACCAGAGACCTGGAATACAAGGATACCGACGACGGAGTAACAGGTCGTGACGGAACAGAAACAGACGGCAAATACATGTGGGCAGCCACCGAGCTGGCCAACGAAACAGGATTCCGTGCTCCTTCAATCGCTATGGCAGCGGCACACGCAGATTACTGCGCATCGGACGACAAGGCCAAAGGCAAGACCTATATGTACTACTTCGCCAAGGAATCGGACAATTTCCCTTGGGTAGGTGCATGCCACGCATCGGAGCTGGCCTACGTGTTCCACAATCTTGACGAGACAATCTTCAGCGGAACAGTTGACGAAGGTCTGGCAGACCAGATGTGCGAAGCATGGGTCAACTTCGCCAAGTCCGGCGACCCGAGCATAGCCGATGTACAGTGGACAACCTACGACACAACGGACAGAAATACCATGACAATGGATATGGACGATGATAATGCCATGAAGATGGTTTCGGATCCTCTCTCCGAGGAGCGCGAACTTATGGAACCTTTCGCATATTATTATCTGAAATAGGAACTCTACCTGTGGTATAATCACCACATGTATATAAGTATAGGATTCCTGACATACGTACTGGCCTCCTTCGTGGCCCTGCTGGGTATAGGACTGCTGGTACTCCTGATCTCCAAGAGCGAGAACAGGAAATCGAAACTCTATAGAGCGGTAATATGCTTCTGCATCGTCATATTCGCCTACTGCGGCATGTATTTCATGTTCTATTTCAGAGACATGGTGCTGCATTATTACGAAGTGAATATGCCTCTGCGGTGTATCGATTACCTTCTTGACGGTGCTGTAACCTTCTTCTGGCTGCGGACCATCGGCTGCATCTTTGAGAAGCATGAAGGGCGCTCCATGAAGCACATCACGGCATGGGCCTGGATATGCGGAGCAGCCCGCACCGGCACGGGAGTCATTTCGGCCATATTCCTGCTGGACGAATACTACGCCCTCAGGTATCCCTCAATCACGGGGGCATACCTGACGGCGGAGTTTATTATTGTGACAATCACATCTCTCATTATCGCCCGCTACTCCATCGAAGGGCTCCGGGCATCCCTGTCGAGAAACAGCAAAATCTATATAGGTGTAGTCTCGTCTCTTCTCGTACTATGGGAAATCATTCAGAACATAGTTGATACCGGGCTTTATACCGGCAGATACATCTCCGCCTGGGGGATGGGCTTCTTCGACACCACCTCACCCACCGTATTTATCATTGGCATGGCATCCTTCGTCTACGTGTTCCGTGAGGATTTCAGTCCTCTCTACTATCCGGAAAAATCGTCTCCCTCCGGAGGACTCGAAGAAATGGATCCCGTCGAGCGAGCCGCGATTCAGCACAGGCTGACAGCCAGGGAGCTGGATGTGATGAGGCTCGTATACGAAGGAAAGAACAACCCGGAAATCGCCGAGGCTCTTTATATATCGAGAAATACTGTGAAGAAACACCTGCAGAATATCTACGAGAAAACAGGTGTCAGCAGCAGAATGGAACTTGTTTACGTTATAAACAGAGAAGGACCTCCTCTGCACCGGTAATTGCAATTTGATAAAAACGACCGGGTGGTGTATAATTGTCTACTGTTCGCTGACAGCAATTCAGAACAGGAGGTCAAATGCTTCGCGTCAACAACAGAACGCTTCTTCTTATAGCCGGTATCGTATGGTTCATAGCCGGATTCAATGTAGCCAGACTGGGAGTAATATCCTGCATGAGTATAGAAATCCGCTGGTACCTGCCTTTGCTGGCTCTGGCTGTATTCGCCGCCTTCGGGATGATGTTCCTGAAGATGAGCAGGAAACATACGAAGAGAATCATGAGCTACGAGGAGCTCAGACCTTTCTGGCATTTTTTCGACGCGAAAGCATACATAATAATGGCCTGCATGATGGGAGGCGGAATCGGACTCAGAGCCGCCGGCGTCTTCCCCGATATATTCATCGCATTTTTCTATACAGGCCTGGGATGCGCGCTGGCACTGGCAGGTGTCATCTTCCTGAAGAACTGTATATGCTACAACCGTGCTAACGCCTGATTCGTGCCCATATTATAACAGCACTCTCTTGTTGATTTCCAGCATTATCGATACAATACCTGTATTCCTGTGACCGAAATACCGATTCGGCACCAGAGATCCCCTGTAGGGATAATCGATTTCTGTACTGAGACCCAGACTTCTGCAAAACCCTATAACCGAATTCACCAGCTCTGCAGAATAATAATCCGGTTCAACTCCCACACATACATCAGGACAATTCTTAAATCCGAAGAGCCTGTCCACCGTTTCGTCGCTGTACGAATGGAGATCGATTATTATGCATCTGCCGTATTCTCTGAGAATTTCATCCGTTCTTTCATTGACTCCGGAATGAGTTCCTGAATTCCCGTATCACACATGAATCTGTTCTCAGCTTCAAGTTCTTCTGCGGGAATAAGTGCCGTCTTCTTGTATTCATCCGGTATATACATAGACGCGTGAGGTACGTGGATTAAAATACTGCTTTTCATTGGTGCTCCTTCCTTCACTCAAAGAGCACACTTAAAAAGCCCCATCGTGACAATGGAGCTTCATTTCAGAACAATTGCCTCCCGGCCCCATCGTCCAAGCTTTAGCACCTTACCCTTCGGCAGGTTGCTGCACGGTCATCGAGCTTGTCTCTCGCGTGCTCTTCATGGTTTTCATTTATTGATTCAGTTGCTATTTTAACTTAATTCTTCATCTGCTACAACAGTCTTTGCTTTCTCGAAGTACTCCCGCTTAGCCCGGAACGGAGCCACTATCCTAATACTGCCTGTAAACTTGAACAGCCAGCTGTAGAAATTCGGGCTCAAGGCCACTTCCGGATATGCGTAGAAGGTATCATCCGTGGCAATCTCCGTTTTCACGTTCTCTCCGAAACGGTCGATGACATATCGCATAATATCATTACTGCATTCCAGAGTCACCTTCACCGTGTCCCCATCGAACATTTCGAAAATCTGTCTGGAATATCTGTCAAGAGAGAAATCCTTAGGCCTCTTGACAGCTTTTTCTTTGAGCAGCTGAATATTGCATATGCGATCGGCTCTGAAGGATGATATGTTCTCATGTTTCTCGGAGTAGCCTACAACATAGTAGAAATCTTCGTTCCAGAAAAGAGCATAAGGGCTCAGTGTATAAACCTCACCGTCATTCTTCAGCACCTTCTTCTTTTTAGGGGAATAATCCTGGTACTGAAATGAAATCTTCTTACGGCGCGAAACAGCTTCATTAACTGTGTCCACTATGTAGAGCAGGCTTTCGTTTCTCGACTTGATTCGATTCGTCGCATATATATTACGCCTAAGCTCCTTCTGTCGCGGTTCGCTGGCCAGTCCCACTATCTTCTTAACCAGATCGCGGCTCTTCCTCTGGGTGATGAATCTGGATGAGGACACCGCATCTATGAGCAGTTTCAGCTCAGCCTGTTCGAACCTTCGCGCTCCCCAGAAATACTTGTTCGGCTTGCTCTGTATGGTCACAATGTCCATGCCGCATTCGACCATAAGGTCCAGATCTCCTCTGATAGTCTTCCTGTTGGTGATGATTCCCTCTTCTCTGAGGTAATCCAGTATTTCGAAGGTATTAATCGGATGCTGTTCATCAGTCGTTTCGTAGAGAAGCTTCTGGAGCAGGAGCAGCCTGCGTTTCATGATGTTAGGTTCTGTTTTCATTTTCTTTCCCTCAGCAGGGATTCAACGTTCCCTGCCCATACTGCATTTTCTTCACTTTTACTCGAAATAAGGCTTCACGTGTGATGCGATGATATCCATGGTTTCATCGTATCCCTCGACACACTCCCAGTCGCTCAGGATATAGTATCTGACAACATCGTCAATCATCTCACTGAAGTAGTTCATGGTTCCTTCGTAGTCCATACCCCTGTCCTTCAGCTGACTGATATCGGAATGTGCATATTCGGCAGTAATCCTGCCCCGTCGCTTCTCGCCTTCAGTCACGTCTATAATCGCTATCTCACACTTCGTTGCAAAATGCCTGTCCGGCACTAATTTTATTTTTCTCAAAAATTGTCACCTCCTGTTTTCTAGAAACCACCCTGGTTATATGCTCTGGCGATAACATAGGAAGGCTCATAATACGCACTGGAATTATAATTGTCTAATATGTCACAGATAGAGTCGTTATACACTCTGAGAATTGCTTCCGCGTAGTTTTCGTCAGGCAATAAAGTTGCGAAGATTAATCGCATATATACTTTTCCCATCTGTGTCTCAGTCGGAATGACATCAACGAGTTCTTCATCTACGTCCGTGATATCAAATGTTCCCTCTGTTAATTTGTATTCGTTTATCCATTCGTCCTCGACCTGTATCGGGTTTTGCGAATGCAATACGTTTGCCAGACACAACAGGCGTACAAGCTCGTTCACCCCTATGGAATTAACAACATAGCTGTTTCTCTGCTTCAGTTTCCTGGCAACGCGCTCAATCATATAACAGATAAAATACACATCATCTCTTGTTACTTTCTCATCCGGGAAGAATATATTTGTCATAGTTCATAACTCCCTTCGAAATTCAGAGTAGTAATAGCTTTCTCTGTACAAAAAGCTATCTGGTGAGTAGGATATTTGAATTTGACCAGTACCCAAAACGCTTCCTTTGATATTGCTCCAGCCGTATAATCCTCAATGTAATCCCAGATTGTATCGTCGGCCATGGGACCTTCCACTATATCATAATCATGCTCTATACCGCTTCTGCAGTTTACAACAAAATCCAACCATTCGTCAGACATATTTGTGAATCTACATATATTCAATGACTTATCAGGCTTATAGACATATTTATTTACAATGTGTTTCTTTCTTTTTGTTAATGCCCAGCGCTTGGCCTGCTTCTCTATCTCTGTACAATAGAAACCGTACCCGAAATCTTTGTAGTAACCATTCACAATAATTTGGGGGTTTTGTACGATTGTATTGCTGCCGTGAAAAATAATCATATCATCAAGTCCTTTCTGCCCCTTAATAGTATTATACCTTGCGGTCATAAATAAAACAAACGTTTACCAATCCTTGCCACTAAGTTGTATTTTTATACGAGAAGGGTATAATAAAATCATAGAAATAAATATCATTCATATAAACAGACGAAGCCGTAAACGACTCCGCCGAAGAAAGGAGAATCGATTATGTCATTCAAATGTAAAAAGGGTAAGTTCTACATGCAGCCGATATTTTTCGGCCCGACGACCACCATGCAGAATATGGAAGGTGAGATGATACTTCATCAACCTGCCAGAGGTGAATGTCTGGGAGTAACCTTCGAAACAAATCAGGAGCAGATTGATGAACTTCTGCCGGAGTGCTTTACATCGAACGCTCCCGTAATCAGTGTTCAGGCATGCGAATTCGCTGATATCGGATGGCTGGCCGGACACACGTACAATCTGATTAACGTCTCAACTCCGGTTCATTTCAAGGGTGACGTTCATGATGTTGACGGAGATCTGGTTCTGGTAATGTTCGAGAACCACGCGGATCCTATCGTTGCCGGCCGTGACGGCATAGGCTACAGCAAGATTTATGCTGATATGCCTAGATTCACACACTACGAAGGTATATATACAGCCAAAGCCTCAAGCTGGGATTTCCCGTTCATGAAGCTTCAGCTGGATACAACGAAGGAGGCCGAAGATCCTAAGGCTCTCATGGAGCTTGCAGCCAAGAGCCAGGGCAAGATGAACTACAGATATATCCCATCGGTAGATGATGTTACCGTAGCAGACGTTGAGTACCCGGTATTCAACCCTAAGCAGTGGGATAAACCTGAGGATTACAAGTGGGAAATTGAACCGCCTCAATCCAAGTTCTGCAAAGGCACAATCCAGTTCAACGAACCCGAATGGACAGATATGCCTACATACTACCGCGTAGGCAAGACACTGGCCGATCTGGAAATTAAGAGATATCTCGGCGGCCAGCATATAATATACACAGAAGTCTGCGACTACAGACACGCATACAGACTCAAATAACTAATACTATTCTCACTCTAAATATACCCGGGTGGGGTATCCCATATGATTGATGTATTCCTTTTACCCCTAAAACAAGGGCGCGGGAATACATAAAGCCCGAAACAATGCTATGATTGTATACCCAGAGCCTCAAAAACAGTCTTCACGCATATATTGACCCTCTCAGGATCCCTATTACATATGCTTATACGGCTAAAATGTGAGGATTCGGATGCACATACCCCTAGCATAAAGAGAGCATGTATTCCCATCGGCTCTAAAACAGGGCCGATGGAATACATGCTTCCTTGATTTCTCATATAAATCTCCGGTGATTATTCAGACCATGAACACTTCAAACCTCAGCCTTTCCCAGTTCTCTATTATGCCGTTACATACGCATATTTTTCTCTCCAGCCACCGGTACTTCTCGCTTCCGGTTATGAAGCTCACAACACCCTTGTAATAATATTCATCCGGATTGACTTTTTCACCGTCAACCATTTTCTTTTCCAGCGCTTCATCCGTATCGAATATCGCCCTGATGCACATAAAAATATGTTCACCGTCATCGGTTTTCAGTAGCATAGGCGCATCGATATCGTTCATACCCGGACGCGGTGTCCGGGTTGTCCCCATTCCGGCGGGAACCACCCTACCGCGCAATTCCGGCCCTGAGAAATCCCCTCCGCCCGTGGGCGAAATCAGTATCTCTCCACAGCAGGTTTGCCCCATATCAATATCGTCATTCTGACAAACAGTCATATCAAACAGTTTTTTCATAAGGCACCTCTTACAACTTTCCCGTCAAAGATAACCGCTTCTGTCCTTATATTTTTTAACTCGTCCGGCGGAGTTTCCAGAATGTCCCGGTCAATCACCACCATGTTGGCAAGTTTGCCCGTCTCCAGACTTCCCATTTTGTCCTCCATCCTGAGCTGGCGGGCACCCATGACAGTATATCCTCTAAGCAGCGTATTCACATCAAGCTTCGCATCCTCTTCCGGTCTCATGCTTCCCGGATATCTGTCACTGTCCAGCGGAAATTCCGGATCAACTCTCGTTGCAGCCACCTGCATGCCGAAATAAGGATATGCCCTGTGCAGTTCGTAGCATGTCACAACATCACTTGAGAAAGCGACCGGAGCTCCGCTGTCTATCATCTCATTAAATCTGTACATACGGCGCCACTTCTCTTCCGAGTAGTAGTTCATTGCCTCTTCTCCGAAATAACCTCCCGACCAGTGACAGCTCCAGTTTATGGATATTCCCAGCTCAGCAGGCCTCCCCATATCTGCGGGGTCCACAACTTCACAGTGAGCAAGTACAGGCTTGCAGACCCATTCCGAACCTTCTGCCACAGCGGCCTTCTGAGCCGCTTCAACAGCATCACAGCAAACCCTGAATCCTCTGTCACCGACCACGTGAATATGCACATCAAGTCCCTCCCGATTGGCGAGAAGGAAGCACCGCATCAGTTCCTCGGTCTCCATCATAATTTCTCCGAAGTTACCCGGATCGTTTATATGCTCGTGAAGTGATGCACTGTTGCCGCTTTCATTGGTTCCGTCCAGGAAGAGCTTAAGAGTGTTTATCTTAATATGCTCCGAGGAATACTTCCTCTGATATTCACGGAGCTTTTCTATTTTCTGCGGAAGCTCCTCATAAGTCCGGAACCTGACAGAACCATCATAATATGTATTAAGTCTGCCGGCTTTATCAAGATTAAAGATGGATTCAATCTGTCTGTCCGTTTCAATGAGCCCATCAAACACGGCAGTTATGCCGCTGTCCGCCAGAAAGTCGAATACCGGCTGTAAAGCCTTCTCGTCAAGCTCCTCCGGAGGTCTCCATCCGATGGCATCATACATTCTGTCGGCGAAATTCAGCCAGGCCATCTCCTTCACCCAGCCGGTAGGTCTGCCTGCTTCGTCTCTGACGAATACTTCCAGAGTGCCGGGATCCGGTGTGTTCTCATCTACACCCATAAGCTCCAGCATACGGCTGTTCACCCAGCATAGGTGTTCACCGAAATCCTGACAGAGAACAGGTCTGTCCGACACTGCACTGTCAAGCAGTTCCTTGGACGGCCCCTTCTCATCAAACATACCGGTCGGATAGTACTCGAAATATATGAATGGCTGTTCCTCTCTGGGATGTTCGTCAGCATACTTCTTAACGAATGTCAGAAGTTCATCCGCATTCTCAGTCCACGGCAGTCTCACATGCCATGAGCTCCCGGCGCAGGCGCCCGGATGGATGTGGCTGTCAATCATACCGGGCAGTATTGTTCTGCCCTTCATGTCAGTCACATCGCCTTCTCCGGACCATCCCCTACCGACGTAAACTATTTTTTTGCCTTCGTATGCTATGGTGTCCGCTAACGGTGTCTCTTCACTCATGGTATATATCTTCGCATTCGTCAGCACTCTCATCCGCATTATCCGCCTTTCTCGTATTTCTAAAGATTCAGTTCAGGAGGCAGTTCTCTGAATCCCCTAGTTTTAACTGCAAGTACTATTATTCCCAGGGCAAGCCATATGAAACCTACTATCTTAGCCGTCGCAGGCAGGCTTATCCACAGATATATACATACTATGGCAGCTATAATCGGAATGATTACGTACTTGATAACTGCCGCACCGCCTCTCTGCTTGTCCTTAACCCAGAATCTAACTACTACACATATATTGGTGAATATGAATCCCAGCAGTGCTCCGAAGCTTACCAGAGACATGGCGTTCATCAGGCTGTCCTGGAAGAGTATAGCCGTGAGCCCTACTACTGCCGTTAGAATTATGTTTCTAGAAGGAGTCTTGAATCTAGGATGTACATATCCGAAGAACTTCTTCGGCAGGAATCCGTCTCTTCCCATGCCGAGAAGAATTCTGGCCGTAGCGCCCTGTCCTGCTATACAGCATCCTATACATGCCAGTGTATTGAGAACGATGAATATTGAATTCATCCAGGCTATGCCGATATGAATGTTGTACTCAGCGATAGCTGTATCAGGGTTTTCGATAGTACCCGGCTCATACGGCCAGCCGCAGTTCATGAAGTATGCCACAATGATAAATTCGATTGCAGCTCCCACGCATATGAGAACTACTGCACGCGGCATGTTCTTCTCAGGATTGATTGTCTCTTCTGCATATGTGGTTACGGAGTCGAATCCTACGAATACTATAGCCATAATTCCGGCGCCCGTCATTATAGTGTTGATATTGAATGTTTCAGGGTTGTAAAAAGCCTCAGGATATATGAGCGTTCCTGCACCGCCTCCGCATATAACGAATTTGATAATAAAGATAAGTGTAACTATAACCGCAGCTATAGGTGCGATAACATTGATGTTGTTGATGATTGAAGCCACACCTACGCCTACATAATTACATGCACATACGAAAACTACTGCAACAATTATCCATGCCCATACAGGAATTGCAGGGAACATTACGTTCAGATACAGCCCGCATGACAGATAACATGTCATCGGCAGCAGGAAGTAATCCAGCATCAGACCCCAGCCTGCTATGAATCCTGTTCTGGCACCTATTGAATTGCTCACATAGCTGTACACAGATCCGGCCACAGGATACTTCCTGCACATTTTAGCATAGCTGAGCGCTGTGAGCGTCATGGCTACGCCCGCCACTACAAGTACCAGCGGGAAGTGTCCGTCAGTAAGAACATTAATAATTCCGTAATACATTAAAACACATGCAGGACACAGATAAGCCAGTCCCTGACATACAAGCGTAGGAAGCTTGAGAACTCTTTTGAGTTCAGGTGTCTGAGTTGAAACATTAGTTTCCATAACTTTCTCCTTTCTCGTATACTACGTTACCCTTGAAGATAGTTTTATTGACTTGAATTTTGTATATCTCTCCGACAGGAGTATTCTCAATATCCGAATCGAGCAATACGAGTTCGGCCGATTTGCCTTCTTCTATGCTTCCGGTGTATTCATCCGCAAGCATCTGAACCGCTCCGTTTATACTGAGAGCCTGCAAAGCCTCATAGAGATCTGCCGGCTTCTCACTGCCCAGCACTTTCCCACGAAAAGCTTCGTAATCCGGTGCGTCAGGAAACACACTCCTTGTCATGGCACACTGGATTTCATGCATAGTATCCGGCGGCGGTGTTACAGGAAAGTCAGTTCCGAATGCTACAGTCATTCCTCTGTCCAGAAAACATCTCAGAGGATACGCACTCTCGGCTCTCTTCCTGCCTACCATAGGGAGCATTCCCGCGATATCCGAATCATACACCATCCACCTCGGCTGACAGTTTGCTATGATTGAAGCCCCAGCCATCTCATCCGCATCCTCATCACTGATGAGCATGAGATGTGCGATGGTATTTCCCGAATTCACTCCTGCAATCTTCTGCGCCGATGACAGGCATCTGACACTCTGCCTGACGGAATTATCTCCCATGGCATGTACGTGAACATTGAATCCTGCCTTCATTGCAGCCGCAGCAGTGTCAATGAAGTCTCTGTCGCTCCAGTACAGAGGCGCATTGCTACCGTCTTCATAAGGTTCCACCAGAGAGAACATTCCCTCGGCAAACATCTTGACCGTATCAATTCTGAAATCATCTCCCACATTGTCACTGCCTTTGCGGGCGATATATTCGTCAAGCTGCTCGTGACCCTTATCAGGTTCCGCTAGATAAACGCCTCTGGCTCTTATGGTCAGTCTGCCTTCCTTGGCCAGCTGTCTGTAGGCGGCCCTTGCGTTGTCGCTGTGCATACAGTCCATCGCCATAGTCACACCGTATTTATTGGCGTAATTTTTCTGGTAATAGAGAAGAGCCTCTTTGTACTTCTCAACGGAGAAGTCGTAGCCGGGCACTCTTTCTTTAATCAGTGCCATGGCTTCCGGATCGTTGAATATTCCCTGAGGATACCCATCTTCTTCTCTGAAGATACACCCGGTGTAAGTGTCAGGAGTCTTCTCATCAACTCCGGCAATCTCGATTGCCTTCGTATTCACCCAGAGATTGTGCTGGCAGAATGATTCAAGTATAACCGGTCTGTCACTGCATATTCTGTCGATATCATGTCTTGTGGGAACCCTGTCCCCGGTGAAATTACCCATTACCCAGCCTGTACCACGTATGAGTTCATCCTCCGGATGAGCATCCACAAATTCCTTGAGGCGAGCCATGTAATCATCTATGATTTCATCTGCCGTTTCTTCCTCCTGTATGTAGATACCGAAGAGATCGCATCCCGAATAGGCACTTGCAGATGATGACGGATGACAGTGAGCATCACACAGACCCGGCAATACAGTATTGCCGTAGCAGTCTATAACCTGCGTTTCATCTCCCACATATTCCCGAATCAGATCGTCGGTTCCTATCCTCGTTATGATACCGTCTGTTACGGCTACAGCCTGTCCGTCTATCCTGTTTCCGGCTTTATCTATTGAGAGAATGTGACCGTTCAGCAGTACCATATCAGCTTTTTTCATTATTTTTCCTCCTTTGCAGAAAGATCAGCGCGCTTTTATATTTTCAGAATACTCATTATTTTGCTTTAACACAATGATGATTCATTGTTGTTTTCATGTTAATAAACTCGAAAACAGCAATGAATCATCATTGCTGTTCAATCTCAACTTAGGGTATCTTTATACTATCGAGGTAATCTAATTATGAAAAACAACAGATGGGTAATACTTACCGCAAGCACAATTATCAATTTCTGCATAACCATCATATATGCCTGGAGCGTTTTCTCCGGACCGCTGATGGAGCTCTTCGGCTGGAGTGCTGCAGCTACGGCCCTTGTTTACACTATCGCCAACGCAGTCGGCCCGATTCCTATGATTGCCGGAGGCAAAATTCTCAACAGATTCGGTCCGCGCAAAACCGTTATATGCTGCGCATTTCTCTTCGGAGGAGGACTTTTCCTTTCAGGCTTTGCGAAATCCGTCTCATGGCTGTACATAACCTACGGTGTATGCTGCGGAGTGGGCATGGCCGTAATCTATATATGCACGATTTCCAACACAATTCGTTTCTTTCCCGATAAAAAAGGACTTGCCAGCGGCATCCTCACAGCGGGAGCCGGCATGTCCTCAATAGTCGCTGCGCCTGTAGCACAGATGCTTATAGATTCCAGGGATGTGCTCTTTACCTTCAAATCCTTCGGTCTGGTGTATTTCGTTATAATAATAATATGCGCCGTCTTTCTGGAGAAAGCTCCGGAAGTCTGCGAATCCGACGGTACCGCCACAGGAATCCGCAGGGAGTACACCACACTGGAAATGCTAAAGACTCCCGTATTCTACCTGCTCATATGCATCTACGCACTGGGCGCCTGCGGCGGTCTGATGGTAATAAGTCAGACATCAAACATGGCTCAGGAGATGGTTAACGTATCTGCACAGACAGCCGCCATCGGGGTGAGTCTCGTGGCCCTCGGCAATACAATCGGCAGAATACTGTGGGGAACCGTGTCTGACAGATTCGGAAGATACAATATCCTCCCGATTATATTCATTCTCATGGCGGTATTTCTGTTCATTTTCTCAGGATCGTCAGACGGGCAGTGGTTCAGATTCGTGCTTTCGCTCATAATGATAGGAATAGCTTTCGGAGGACTTCTCAGCATTTTCCCTGCTGTTACTGCAGAAATCTGGGGTTCAGCCAACAGCGGCTCCAATTACGGACTCATGTTCTTCGGGTATGCTCTGGGGTCCTTCGTCGGTCCCAGAATAGCGGTTTCCTTCAGGGATGCAGGGGCCGCACCTTATTCGGCAGGTCTGATAATAGCCACCTGCCTGTGCGCAGCAGGCGCTCTGCTCTGTATTATCCTGAGAAACAGAATGTCTGCATGTAATGCACGGTCATGAGCCTGTCCACAACGTCAACTATGTCATCAAGATTAAGGTACTCAATCTCCGCTTCGGCAGTTCTGCGATACTGATCGCGGAACTGCTTCGGAGTGCAGTTGTACCAGCGGCGAAAAGCCGCATAATAGTATTTGACATCGGAGAACCCGCATTCCTCTGAAATCTCCAGTATAGTCTTGTCTGTATTCATGAGATAATGCTCGGATTCATTGGCTCTTATGTAGCTCATCATTTCCCTGAACCCTATGGAATTCTTCCTCATGTACTCCGACATGTAACCTTCTGTGAAATTGAGAATGTGCGCCAGATCACCTATCGTCACCTTCTCTCTCAGATGAGTGTGCATGTAGTCGTTAACCTTCTGCAGTCCCAAAAAATCCGCCTTGTCCGATCTGGCTTCTCTCGTGTGAAAGAAGAAAATGTCAAAACACTCGACGAAGAGATCCACTATACCTTCCGATATTCCGGCAATCGTCTCTTCATCCGCATCTTCTCCCATATACTTGAGCAGTCCTATCATCATACCCTTCAGCCGGTTATGAGCTCTGGTCGGATACTCCATTGTTGTCTCCGCCAGACCTTCACATACGAAAAGGGTATTGCATATGTACGGATGTTTGTTCACATACCGTTCCAGATCGAACAGAAATGAAACGCACAGATTGTCCTTGCCGTCATACAGGTAATATGCATCTTTATCTACAGAAATATACTCTCCCTCATAGAGAGTGAACTCTTCATACCCATAGGCAAAGCGGACGCTGCCCTTCAGGCAGAAGATAATCTCCAGATAACCTCGGTCATGAATGTGTGTAGGAGTTTTCTTAACCGAATATATACTTATACTCAGGGGTGTCTGTCCCACCTGTCTGAACTCTTTGTCATACATCAGAAAACTCCTTCCTGAGCCTTACCGCCGGCTTGCCCAGTATGCTCCTCCGGCACAGGTCCCAGACCTCATGGGTGACTCTGACCATGTCCATAATGCCGTCACCCAGGAATCTGGCCACCATCAGGTCGGGGGTTATGTTTCCGGCCGCCAGCTTGACCGGCTCTGAGCTGAGGCCGTTTATGCGCTCTTTAAGTTCCGGGTCCATGGCTTCAGCGTACACATACATTGAGCCGTTTGATTTCCTGCCGTCCATGAGTCCCCGGCGCCGCAGATCCTCCAGGGCCGGCTCCATCCTGCAGTTGTCGTAGAGAATGAGTTCGTCGTCCACGTAAATCTTTGTCTTCGACGAATAGAGGTTGTACCGGAACACCTCACCGTTTGCCGCGCGACCTGAAGTCACCATGTCCGAAGCGAACAGAACTGCGCCTTTGCCCAGTCTGAACTCATTTTCTTGATAAACGGTTGAATCCGCGAAGGGAACGTTGTGCTCCGGCAGATATTCCAGAACGCCGCCGCTGTGAACGCTTATCCTGTTCCATATTCTGGCGCAGCCGTCATCCATCCTGTAGAATTTGCTGTTGCCCGGCGTGGTGAATACAGCATCGGTACCCGCCTCGCTGACAATCTCGGTCAGCAGCCTGTCGTGCTGCAGTATGCCGCCCGCAGGGTTCAGGGAATACACGAAGGCAGTCCCGTCCTCATCGTAATAGTGAGGCTTCATAACCTGCAAAGGCAGTTTGTAGTACTGTTTCGCCATGTATGTTCTGCCATCGCTCCTCCGTCTGAAGGTGATGGAGATTTTGCCGTTTGGTTTAATATCAGTCATAGCACGCTACATTCCTTCGAAGAGCATGTCTTCTCTTATCCATCTGATTACATCATCCAGCCCCTCGCCTCTGTAGAGATCGGTAAACACGTAGGGCTTGTCACCGCGCTGCACGCGCGTGTCCCTGTCCATTACCTCCAGACTGGCATGAACATACTCAGCTATATCTATCTTGTTGATGACGAGAAGATCGGACCTGGTTATCCCCGGACCGCCTTTGCGCGGTATTTTCTCTCCTTCGCCAACGTCTATAACGAAGATGAGGCCGTCCACAAGCTCCGGGCTGAAGGTGGCAGCCAGGTTGTCTCCTCCGCTCTCCACGAAAATAATATCAAGGTTGTCGAACCTGTCCTTGAGGGTGTCGATGGCATCAAGGTTCATGGAGATGTCTTCTCTCACGGCAGTGTGAGGGCAGCCTCCCGTCTCGACTCCTATGATTCTCTCCTCGGGCAGCGCCTGAGCCCGAGTGAGAATGAGGGCGTCCTCCTTCGTGAATATATCGTTCGTAACTACACCTATCTCATAATCGTCGCGCAAAGCCTTACACAGTTTCTCGATGAGCGCCGTCTTGCCTGATCCCACAGGTCCTCCGACGCCTATTTTTACCGGTTTTCTCATATCTGTTCTCCCGAAATTTATGACATGTACAATCTCACAGGCAGGCTCTCGTGCCTCAGCCCGGCTATATCTGTCCCCGGACAGAAATTGGTGATTTCATCTATTGGAGTCTCTGCGGCCAGCTCCACCGCCTTCTCCATTACATCCGCCGCCCGGAAGAGCACTTCCTGAGCTTCCGTATTACCCAGAGGCACAAGCTTCACAGCGCTCTGCACCAGAGTACTCGCGGCGCTGTAGACATACGCCCGCAGCGCCTCCTCGGCCTCTATGTCCAGCAGTCTGCAAACTATGCCGTAGATTACAGGATAGCTCACATCCTTGCCGGTAAATATTTCCTCGATTTCGTCAAGCCGTGAATCCTCGAGTATGGGAGCCATTATCCTGAAGAAGGCTTTGCCCATTCTCAGACCGGCCTCCCTGCTCTCGCGTGTGACTCTGGATGCATTCGACAGCTGCTCGAGCTCGCGCAGTTCGCCGGCCTGCAGCGGCTCCGCCAGTTCATATGCACGAAGTATTATCGGACCTTCGCACATGCCCGTGCAGTGGAGAATGTATGTGTGCAGAAACTCGTTGAAGGCATCCGCATCATCGATTTCTCCCTCCGCCACGTAGGTTTCAAGTCCCCATGACTGACTGAATCCGCCGGTGGGAAAGGTGCCGCCGTTTATCTGATAAAGCGCATAGAGCTTTTTCTTATCCATGGTGATGCTCTCCGTGATGGTGATGGTGACTCTGCGATGCATTGGCTCTGATTCCGTCGAGAGGACAGGTAATCCTCTCACAGCTTATTCCAAGCTTCCCGATAATCCCCTCCAGTATGGCATCGTATGCCACCAGAATGCAGTCCTCGTGCAGGTAGGCCGCCTGATGCATGTTTCCGATATTGAATGCGGCCCGCGCCCACTGGATATTTCCCCGGGGCATTATCCTGAGCACGTCCTCCGGAAGCAGCTCCACAGCTATCACCCTGTCCTCGTCCTCATAGAGCACATCCCCCGGAGCCAGGCTTTCGCCCTGCTCCAGGGATATGGCAATCGCTTCACCGGATTCGGACCTGACCTTCTGATGAGGTCTTGTCATATCGTAATGATCCATGAATACGGGATCTATGGTTCTGCTCTCCTTGTCCCGTTCACGGAGATTCCCGATGATTTTCTCAACTATCATATCTGTCACACCTTATCTGAAGAAATATTTCTGACAGAGGCACACTTCTTCCGCCGGTTCACACGTGATATGCTCGCCGTCCACATATACCTTGTAGGTTTCCGGATCCACAGTGATATCAGGCAGATAATCGTTGCGGACCATGTCCTTCTTTGTCAGATTTCTCGTGTTCCTGACAGGCAGGAACTTGCCCTTCGAATGAGGAATCTTCTCCTCTATTCCATCGTCTATTGCCGCCTGGCACACGAAGATTTTGCTCAAATGAGAGTTGTCGATACCCAGGCTCGCATACTGGCGTCTGTAAAGCATCGGTTCCGCCACTTCTATGCAGGCGTTCGTGTCTCCCGACGCGGAGTACACATTCTGTCCGCTCTTGAAGCAGAGCCACGGCTTGGCCCCGAAGAAGCAGGGGTCCCAGACGCAGAAATCCGCCAGCCTTCCCGGCTGCAGGGATCCCACATATTCATCTATACCGTAAACCTTCGCCGCGTTCACCGTGTACTTGGCCAGGTATCTGAGAATTCTCTGATTGTCGTTGTCTCCCGTCTCTTCAGGAAGCGGCCCTCTCTGCTTTTTCATCTTCGATGCCAGCTGCCACGTTCTGAGAACCGTCTCGCCGACACGCCCCATTCCCTGGGAATCGGAGCCGTGTATGGATATCGCCCCCATGTCGTGGAGCACATCCTCCGCCGCGATGGTCTCTCCTCTTATCCTTGATCCTGCAAAGGCCACGTCCTCCGGCAGGTTAGGGTTGAGTCCGTGCACCGTCATTATCATGTCCAGATGCTCCGCAATGGTGTTGACCGTGTACGGGTTCGTGCAGTTTGTCGAGGACGGAATGACATTCGGTTCTCCCACAACCTTGAGGAGGTCCGGTGCGTGTCCGCCGCCTGCTCCCTCCGAATGGTATGTGTGTATGGTTCTTCCTCCGAAGGCGGCTATCGTATCCTCCACAAATCCCGATTCGTTAAGGGTGTCCGTGTGAATCTGAACCTGGAAGTCGTATTCGTCGGCAACATCCAGGCACGTTCTTATAACCTCCGGCGTAGCCGCAAAGTCCTCATGTATCTTCATGCCCATGGCTCCTGCCCTGGCCTGTTCCGCGATGGCCTCAGGCAGGCTGGAATTTCCTCTGGCTATAAAGCCCGCATTGACAGGCAGCTCCTCATGAGCCGCAATCATCATTCTCAGATGCTCAGGTCCCGGAGTCTCAACAGACGTGGTCTTGGCCCCCGAACCGCCGCCCAGCATTGTTGTAATACCGTTGGCGAGAGCCTCCCATGCCTGTCCCGGACTTTCGAAATGTATGTGCACATCTATTCCTCCCGGAGTGACTATGAGCCCCTCCGCACATACTTCTTCCGTTCCCACGCCTACAACCAGGCCGGGTGTTATATCCATGGTGTCCGGATTTCCCGATTTGCCGATTCCTACGATTTTGCCGTCCTTGATGCCTATATCGCCTTTGACTATGCCTATTACGGGGTCCATAATCGTGGCGCAGGTTACCACAACATCCAGTACGTCCGTCCCTTCAACGGGATCTCCGGCCTTCTGCCCCATGCCGTCTCTGTCCGTCTTGCCGCTGCCCCAGGTCATCTCGTCGCCGAAATGTCCCGCGCAGTAATCCTTCTCGATTTCAGCTATGAGACCGGTATCCCCCAGATGTATCCGGTCGCCTACTGTCGGGCCGTGAAGCTCGCAGTATTCCTGATGTGTTAATTTTACCGCCATTACTAGCCCTCCTTCAATGCCTTTCTCATGTTTTCCATTGCCTTTGCCTTAACCTGCGGGTCGTCCACGCATCCCATGGTCCATCCCTGGAAGCCGTAGAGATTCCTGCCGCCTGCAAAGGTTGTGAGTCGAACCTTCTTCTCCTCACCAGGCTCGAATCGAACTGCCGACCCGGCCGGTATATCGAGTCTGTAGCCGAAGGCGGCCTCTCTGTCGAAGCTGAGAGCGTTGTTGGCCTCGAAGAAGTGGTAGTGGGAGCAGACCTGTATGGTTCTGTCCCCCGTGTTGGTGACAACTAAATCTATCGTGTCGCGTCCTTCGTTGATTACTATTTCTCCTTCGCCGTATATGATTTCTCCAATCGGATGTGTCATAGTTCAACCTTCCTTTCGCCTGAATCAGTAGTTCATGGACAGAAGCTCGCTGACAGGAATTGCCTCATCCCTGGTCTCAAGCCTTATCGGGTCATGAACCGTAACCAGTTTGTTACCGTCAGGGAACTGAACTTCGAACATTATGCAAGGCATCAGAGCCCCGGTTCCCTCCATGACGTCCTCTGCTGTTATAATCTGTGAACCTATTTCAATAAGCTCCCCTATGTTGTTTGTTCCGGCACGGCCTCTCTCCAGCAGCTCATCCATGATAATGGATGAAGCTTCGATGTAGTTGAGCTTCACGCCCCGCTTCCATCTCCTTCTGGAGATCTCAGCCACGCCGAAGAGCAGCACCCGCTCCTGTTCCTTTGTTGAAAGCTTCATTGATTTTCCTCCTTAAATGTATACGGATCAGTCTTTGTTTTACCCAGATTGCAACTTCACCAAGTATCTCCTGTTAAAGAAACACTTGGTGAAGTGTGTCTGCAACTACTCCTGCTTCGGGTAATTGCCTGTATTAATTATCAGATGCTTGAATTACAAGCTTGGCAAAATGCTCAAAACTCCAATCATCAAATCCGTCAACATTATCCGTAACCTTCAGAAAAAAGCATTTCGGAATTTCCCCGCATTTCAGAGAATCCTCAACACAGAGATTACATCCCTGATCATGATTTGCCGGGTTAAACGGACAAGTCTCATCCTTACACGGACACCATGGTAGTTTAGCCATAATTACCTCCATCATCCCATAATAATTCCGACAACCAGATATGCCGCAATCGCAAGAACAAACGGTACCATAATAAGAGGAATTGCTGTTTTCGCATAATCGATGTTCTTGATACCCGTCGCAGCACAGGTAACGGTAACTGCATCTGAGTAGAAGCATGCATGGCTTCCGAAAGAAGTGGCTGCAGCAATGGTTCCTATTGCCAGGAACAGATTAACGTCCAGAGCCTGTGCCAGCGGCAGAATAATCGGGAACGAAATAGCTGCCACACCCCAGAATGATCCTGTAGCAAATGACAGAGCAGCTACAACAATAAATGCTATTACCGGTAAGAGCTTCGGACTCATAATCGGTGCTACGCTGTCGATTACAAACGGAGTCAGGCCAAGCTCGTCATTTAATGTTGCCAGACAGAATGCAACCAGAACCAGCATTGTAACGTACAGCATGTCCTTGAATCCATTTACTATACCATCCATCATCTGCCCGATTGTTATAATCTTCTGGGCAACAAGCATAATTCCGCAAACCAGAGTTGCGATTATAACTGCCAGTGTTATGTCACCTGTAGGAACCGCAACTGCAATAAGTACCAGCATTGGTATAATAAAATTCCATGCGCTGCAGGCCTCAACCTTGTTCTCGAGTTCATCTGCCTGCTCACCTTCATACTTCCAATCCGGGAATACTCGTCCTGTTTCCTGCACTCTCAGCTCGGCCTTCTTCATAGGTCCAAAGAGAGGAATTACTCCCGTTATGAATAAGAATGTTACGATAACCGCAATTATCGAATAAAGCATAAATGGTATTGCGTGGGCATAGGCCGCTATCGAAGACATTCCTGAAATAAGTCCGGTCTCTTCAATCTGGCTTGTATAAAGAACACCCCAGGTTGAGAAAGGTACCAGTACGCATACAGCTGCACCAGTAGAATTTACAACAAACGAAAGGTATTCACGAGATATTTTGTTCTTGTCCGTCAGTGATTTCATGGCAACACCAACGCCAAGCGCATTCAGGTAATCCTCGACAAAGATAATTATACCGAGAATCCAGGTGAAGATTAAAGATTTCTTTTTCGTATTTGCCAGCCTGGATCCAATGTCAGCAAATCCCAGCGCAGCACCTGATTCGTCAAGTAATCTGATCAGCGCGCCGAAGAAACCAAACATGATGATATACCCTGCTGAACCGCCAATCTCCCCGAGTATATGCGAGAACCATTCGCTCCACCAGCTTCCCTTATAAAGAATAATGGCAGCCGCAAATGTTCCGCAAAGTAATGCTCCCAGACACCTTTTCGTCCAAATTGCAACGATAATAACCACTGCAACCGGAATCAAACTTATAAGGCCATAAGTTCCGTCCATAACAACCTCCTTCTACAACACTGTAAACAATAAAGATTCATTTTTTAGCTATGCGCTGTATGTTATCTTCCCGTCCATAATGGTCAGGACAGCCTTAACATCCTTTATTTCGTCAACAGGTCCGTCAAACGGATTTCTGTCACATACAAGAATATCCGCGAGCTTTCCCTTCTCAAGGCTGCCAATCTCATGATCTCTGCCGTAAACATGGGCCGAACCAATGGTATTGGCTTTTATAGCCTGAGCGAGAGTCAATTTTTCTCCGTTATCAGCGCCGGCAATAGTGCCATCGTAGTTTTTGCGGGATACGGCAGCATAGATACCCGGCCACTGGTTATAAAATACAACCGGGAAATCTGTTCCGAATGCCAGATCCGCTCCTGATTGCAAAAGAGATTTGAATGGCCATTCCCACCTGCAGCGTTCTTCACCCATACGAACAAGTTTTTCATTCTGCTCCATAGGCAGATGTTCACCCTGCATTGAAGCAACAACTCCAAGCTCTTCAAACCTAGGAATATCCATAGGATCACACATTTCAATATGTTCTATCGTGTTCACAAGTCCATGTTCACCATTGACCTTCAGTGAGTTTTCAAATGCATCTAACGCCATTCGTACTGCTCCCTCAGACACACAATGTATTCTTACCGGTAAACCAGCCTTGTTTGCAGCTGCCACGCTGGCATTTAAGGATTCCTGGGTGTCCAGCGGAACTCCGATACCGCAGGTATCAGGTCTGTCCTCATACGGTTCCAGAGTAAGTCCCGTATATGTTGACGTCACACCGTCAAGAAAGCCTTTAACACCTGAAACTCTGAAATAAGGAGAATTAAACTCCTCGGTCCACTTGCAGCACTCTGTGAAGTCCGTCATCCCCATGAACTTGGTGTATGCATGAACTCTGCTTGTAAACCAGCCTTCATCGGCCATCTTCTTGAAGATTTCGTATCTGTGATGATAAAACGGAACATAGTCGTCAGCACTCATTTCGGATAATGCCGTAACTCCATGCTTGGCAAGTCCCGACATGAAATCTTTCATTATTTCCTCAATCTGGTCGTCAGGGAAATCATAGAATTTATTCCACGCCAGTTCCAGTGCGTCAGGTTCGAAGATGAGGCCGTTCATTTCGCCATTCTCATCAAGTCCTATGGAACCTGCTTTCATTACCATATCTGCCCTGTAACCCGATTCCTCAAGAGCCTTCGTGTTCAGCCATGCAGTATGAGCGTCCGCACAGTTCATATAGGCCGGTCTGTCAGGCACCGCTTCATCCAGAGATGCCTTCGTCGGCAGTGGTGCATCGTTCCACGTTGCCGGAAACCATCCAAATCCCCTTATTCTTGGTTCCTCAGGATGTTCTTCCGCAAACTTCTTGATCATCTCAATGGCTTCTTCCTCAGATTTTGATTCAGTCAGATTGACCACATGACTGCTGTCAGCCACGGCGCCCCACCAAAGATGGTCGTGCCCGTCAATCAGCCCCGGCATAACCAGTTTATCTTTGAATACCAGTACTTCCGTGTCCTTTGACGCATACTTGATTACTTCATCTCCCTCACACACATCAAGAATTTTGTTGTCTTTGATGGCAATTCCGCCTTCATAAGGCTCATCTGATACCGAATCGAATATCGCGTTGCTCCTTATTATCATATCGGCATATATCATGTAGCTTTACCTCCTTTCGTAATATGAATTCCTGACAGAAGGAAAAGCAACACCCGTGCCAAATTGAAAAGTCGCAAAATTCAAGACTTTCGGATATCAAAGACAACAGCATGCGTAAGTTTACACTTACACATGCTGTTGTATTTATCTGATAATTTATAAAATTCCCCTGTTAATCAACGTTTTCGCACTCTAACGAATCAACGTAAGCGTACACTTACACTGTAAGTGAAAACTTACTCCTCAATACCCAGCCGCTTCATCTTTTGGTAAAGAAGAGGTCTGGAAATTTTCAGATATTTTGCCGCCTGTGTCTTGTTGTTGTCAAACATGGACAAGGTTTCGTTGATCAGCTTCCGTTCAGCCTCACGTTTTATGGCTTCAATAGGATTGTCATTCTTCTTCAGAGCTTCCATATTAAGTCTGCTGTTATCCACCCTGAAATTGAAGTGGGCTTTTTTCAAGGTATCCCCCTGCACATAGTTCATGGCGGATTCTACCCTGTTATACAGCTCTCTTATATTTCCGGGCCAGTCATAGCCTGTCAACATATCATAGACTTCCGGTTCAATGGTGACAATATTCTTGCCCATTTCTCTGTTCAGCTCCTGCACCTTGTGTTCCACGAGTTCCGGTATATCCTCCAGTCTTTCTCTGAGAGGAGGTATCGTAACAACAAACACATTGAGTCTGTAGAAGAGATCGGCTCTGAACTTGTTCTCGGCAACGAGCTTCTCCAGATCCTGATTAGATGCCGTTATGAGTCTCACATCCACCTGAACATCCTCTTCGCTTCCCACAGGAGAAATTTCACCTTCCTGAAGAGCCCTCAACAGCTTAGGTTGTATGGACATCGGCATCTGATTAATTTCGTCCAGAAACAGCGTTCCTCTGTCCGCCAGTTCGAATTTACCTTTCTTGCCTTTAGCCTTTGCTCCTGTAAATGCCCCTTCCACGTATCCGAATAACTCTGATTCTATGAGGTTCTCAGCCATTCCGCTTCCATTCACTTTAACGAAATCATGACAGGCCCTGGCACTGAGATTGTGTATTGCATGAGCTACAAGCTCCTTGCCGGTTCCCGTTTCTCCCTGTATCAGAACCGTTGATGTTGACATGGCAGCAATTTCAATCTGTTCCTTCAAGTCACGGATTTTACTGCTGGATCCGATTATACTGTTTATTGAATATTTGGTAGCTGCAAATTTCCTGGTCTGTTCTCTGAAATAGGCAATTTCCTCCTTGAGGGCACTGGAGTACCTTTCAAGGAAGAAGTCGAGCTGTTCAACCTCCTCGAGCATGTCATACTCAAGTACACCTATTACTTCGCCATCCTTTCTGATCTGCACCTGACTGCTGGCGCTCATTCGACCTTCGGTGAAGTAGTACTGGATGTTGAATCGCTTATCGCCTTTCAGCATTTTCTTCATGGTGGAAGGCGGGAACACAACGTTTATGTCCTTCCCTATGGATTTTTCTCTGTTTACCTTGATATAGTCGGCACAGGCTTCATTAAGATACACGACTTTGCCTGTCTTGTCTATGACAATCAGCCCGGAGATTACCTCCAGCATCATGTCGTTGCTTATTTCCATTTTTGTCTACCTCGTTAAAGAAATTTACCGTTCACTATTCGGATTGACCCTATAACAAAATTCAGTTATAATATTGTTATCAATAAGGAGGGTGAATTATTATGCCAATTATTAAATCCAGCGCGGATCTCCGCAATAATTATAGCGAAATATCTGAGTTCTGTCACACATACCCGGAGCCGATATTCATCACCAGAAACGGTAAAGGAGATCTTGCCGTGATGAGCATAGAAGTCTATGAGCAGATGCGCAGCCGTTTCGAACTCTACAGCCGGATTAAGGAAGGGCTTGATGATGCTGCGAGCGGCAACACTCGTCCTTTTAATGATGCGATGGCTGACATCAGGAGCAAAAGGAAAAGATGAGTTATGACATCCACATCACATCAGCTGCCGAACGAGATATATCAAATGCCGCTGATTATATTGAATTTGTTCTCAAAAACCCGAAAGCAGCAGATGACCTCCTTAATAAAGCGACAGAAGGAATCGGTTCCCTATCCGAATTTCCGAAAATACACAGATTGGTCGATGATTCCGTTTTAGCTTCCTGGGGAATACGCTTTATTTCCATTGGCAGTTATCTGGCTTTTTTCTTTATTTCAGAAGATACCGGGCGCGTAACTGTTGTGCGTTTCCTGCTTAGCAAAAGTAACTGGAACATGATTCTGCAACAAGGATTCTGCTGTGATTAACAGATTGACACCATGACGCAAAACCATCTACCTTCCAAAAAATCCGTCAGCTGTCTTTCTCCACTTCAGTTCTTCCGGGTCAGTCGTTTCGTCGAGAACCACGCTGTGAGCCAGAGGCTTACGTGTTTCCGGATCTATTGTCACATAGGTCGCATAGCCTTCAGCCATCAGCTCGCCGGTCATCTCATTTACCATGCCCACACGCATGGTCATGCTGGTTCTGCCGGTTCTGACCACAACACTTTCATAGCCTATAATGTCACCCAGCTGCACGGATTTCATGAAATTAAACTGGTGAGTGTTCTTGAAAACGAGTCCTGCAGCATCACCGTGAGCCAGGCAGGCGGCGATGAAGGTGCTCTCCATCATCCACTCGATTCCCTGTCCCGCGTAGAGATTGGCGTGGTGATTCAGATGCTCCATTCTTACCATGTGAATTGATTTGTATCGTTTCATGACTGTATTTCCTCCCTGTGAATGCTTATATCCTAACACAGAAATCACCGATTAACGCAGTATATTTCTCAATAATGTTAAAAGATACCTCGTTAAACTTGAAATAACGGTGATAAATACAATATAATCGTGGTATGACAATCAAGTACGCTTTTAAACAATCTCTCCCGATTATGGCCGGATACATCGTGCTGGGAATCGGGTTCGGAATACTGCTCAAGTCCAAAGGCTACGGCGTTATATGGGCTTTTTTTATGAGTCTTTTTATTTTCGCAGGCTCCATGCAGTACGTCGGCGTCAACCTGCTGGCAGGAGGCGCCTCAATTATAACGACAGCACTCATGACCATCATGGTAAATGCGCGGCATCTGTTTTATGGAGTTTCCATGCTGGAGAGATACAAGGACACGAAGCCTTACAAACCTTATCTAATATTCGGGTTTACAGACGAGACTTATTCTCTGGTATGCAGCGGCGATGTTCCTGCCGGCGTCGACAGGAACAAATATTTTTTCCTGCTGACAATGTTCAACCAGTGCTACTGGATCATCGGCGGCGTGGCCGGCAACCTTATCGGAAGCCTCATAACATTTAACACAGCCGGTATAGAATTCTCAATGACTTCCCTGTTTCTGGTGGTTTTCACCGAACAGTGGATGAGCACGAAGGACCACACCAGCGCTATAATAGGCGTGGTGACATCCGCAGCCTGCCTGCTGATTTTCGGATCGGACAACTTCCTGATTCCGGCAATGATAGGAATAACGATCATTCTCATAGTTCTGGGAGAATGGAGAAAAAGAAAGGGCCGTAAGAAATGAACGAAATGCATTCTGTAATATTAATAGCGGTAATGGCAATTGTCACCCTGCTGCTGCGCGCCCTCCCCTTCATTGTCTTCGGAGGGGGCAGGCCAACACCTGCCTGCATAACCTATCTTTCGTCGGTTCTGCCTTATGCCATAATGGGAATGCTTGTGGTGTACTGTCTGAAAGACGTAAGAATCACGACCGCACCCCACGGGCTCCCGGAGCTGATTGCAGGAGGAACCGTGGTAGGACTGCATATCTGGAAGAAAAACACTCTTCTCAGCATTGTGACCGGCACGGTCGTGTATATGCTGCTGGTACAGCTTATCTTCGCATGATTCACCGTTCACGCAGGCTCAGCACAACCGCCACAACTATGCCGGCCGCGGCCATCACTGCCGCTATGAGGAATGCCATGCTGTACAGACCGAGTGGTGTCATCTTCAGGGCCGTTGCCAGCTTCGGACCTATATATCCGCCGGCGGCGAATCCGATAAACATGAATCCGTAGTTGACACCGTTGTTTCTTATACCGAACTTCTCGGCGGTCAGGGCGGGGAAGATTCCCATGAAACCGCCGAAGCAGAAGCCGGCCGCCATCACTAAGGCCAGAAACATAATCCACTGACCCTCTCCGACTCTTGTCAGTGCCATCATGGAAGCTGCCAGTACTGCGAACATTCCTATCAAGGCAGGATACCTGCCTGTCTTATCCGATATTCTTCCCAGAACAACTCTGCCCAGAGCATTGGCAACAGCAATTATACCGACTCCGGCAGCAGCCGTAGCCGCACTTACCTTCACTATCTCCTGAGCCATAATCGACGCCTGCCCTATAATCATGAGGCCCGAAGTCGCTCCGAACATGAGCATTATCAGAAGCACATAAAACTGCGGCTGAGCCAGCATCTGCTTCCAGGTTTTATCTTCAGATCCGGCACCTTCATCAGGCTCACCCACTTCAGCCTTGATGAGAAACTGAGAGCATATCGCCACCACAGCGAAATATGCCACGCCGAGAATCTTGAAGGCGACGCTTACTCCGTAGAGCACTATCAGCTTTTGGGCCAGGGGTGCGGCAACCACTGTCGCCAGACCGTAGACACAAGTTGTCGCGCCTGAAATCAGGCCTTTGCGCTCGGGAAACAGTTTAACGGTGTTGGCTATAGTGCATGTGTATATAGTTCCCAGACCGAACCCCATGCAAAGTCCGTAAGTCACATACATCATGCTGACGGACTCCACGAATCCGGATGCGAACATGCCTCCTCCGAAGAGGAAGGCTCCTGCGAACACCACCCACTTCGGGCCGTAGATGTCCTGAAGCCTACCTCCTATAATCATGGTAATCGGACCGACTGCATTAGCAATGGTGAAAGTAAGTGCGGTTGCCGATGCCGACCACCCGAAGGTCTGTGACAGGGGACCTGCGAATACGCTCCATGCATATATGGATCCCACGCAGAGATTGATTATGAGACTTGCCACAAGGGCTCTTGTTTTCTTATTTCTCATATACGATTTCCCCGTCAAACATTGTCATTACAGTTTCGCAGCTGAGGATTTCCTCAGGTTTCAGGTCGAATAGGTTACTGCTGACAACTATGATGTCAGCAAGCTTGCCTTCCTCCAGAACTCCGATGTCGTCACGTCCGTAAGCCGCAGCCCCGCCTGCCGTGTAAGCCTTCAGCGTCTCCGCCAGACTTATACATTCCTCAGGGTTGGTGCTGGCAGGCTTGCCCTCGTCATCCAGTCTCGTCACAGCCGCATATATACTCGGATACGGGTTAAAGTCGACAACCGGATAATCCGTTCCGAAGGCCAGGGTAGCCCCTGCATCCATAAGGGATCTGTGAGGCCACTCCCATCTGCATCTCTCCTCACCTATCCTGCGAGGCTTCTCCAGAAAGTCCAGAGTCAGGTGGTACGGCTGCATTGACGGTATAACGCCCAGCTCTGCGAATCTCGGTATATCGTCGGGATGTATATTCTCGATGTGTTCAATCGTATTGGAAACATTCACATCACCGTTGGCCTCCCGTGAGGCTTCGTAGAGATCCAGAGCCATGCGCACGGAACCGTCGGCAATACAGTGGAGTCTGACGGGAAGCCCCGCCTTATTGGCGGCGATAACATACTCGCGCATATCTTCATAAGGAATATTGGGAACGCCCACACCCTTCGTCTCCGGGTTATCACTGTAAGGTTCCAGAAGCAGGCCTGTGAATGTGGATGTGACTCCGTCGATGAAGCCTTTGACTCCGTTTAATCTGAGCTTCTCGCTGTAGAGTTCGCTCTGCCATTCTTTAGCCTTGGAGAAATCCGTGTAGCCTGCCAGCTCCGTGTAGATATGCATTCTGGCTGTCAGTTTGCCCTGCTCCTCCATATCCCTGACTGCGCAGTATTTGTCGAATACCGCATCGTCATAAGGATCTCCGGACATCTCGCTTATGCTTGTAACGCCGCACTCGGCGATATGCTTCAGAAAAGCCTCGTTGATTTCGATCATTTTATCCCTGTCGAAATCCTGCACCTTGACCATGGCCGGTGCGAATGCGTCAGGTTCGAATAGAAGTCCTGTGAGTTCACCATTCTCGTCAACCCCTACACTCCCGCTTCTCGGTTTCATGTCCGGCGTGATGCCCGACTCCTCGAGAGCCTTCGTGTTCAGCCAGAAGGTGTGAACATCCGCAGCGATAAGATACGCCGGTTTGTCCGGGAATGCCTCATCGAGAGACTTCTTTGACGGCAGCGGTGCGTCGTTCCAGTTTGCCGGAAACCAGCCCACTCCCAGAATACGCTTCTCGTCAGGATGCTCGGCCGCATACTTCTTCATGATTTCGACGCAGTTTGCCTCCGATGTGGACTCCGCAATGTCCGTACACATGTGCTCGCTTGCCGATATGGCTCCCATGAAGTAGTGAACATGAGCATCAACGAATCCGGGCATTATGAGCCGGTCTCCGTAATCCAGAACCTTATCCGCCTCGTATGAATCCAACTCGCCGGCGTCGAGAACTCTGACGATTTTATTGCCTTTAACAGCTACGCCGCCGGGGAAAGGCTTATCGCCCTTCCCCGTGAAAACGGCACTGCTCTTCAAGATATAATCTGCTTTCATATTATCCCCCTTGTCTGTTTATGCCGCTATGAATCCCACTACTCCGAATATGATTGCCGCCAGTGCCGCGGATCCCAGTACATACGGTGCGACGGCTTTAATCTGGGTCATATTGGAAACTCCCGTTCCGGCCGATGTCATGAATACGGCATCTGAGTAGAAGCAGAATTTACTGCCGAAGGCAACGCCTGACATGATGGCTGCGACTACTATTGCCGGGTCGATTCCCATGGATACTGCCAGAGGAACGAAAATCGGCACGGTTATTACGATAAGTACCCAGAAGCTTGCTGCCGCGAAGGCTACTGCTGCCACAACCAGGAAGGTTATCATCGGCAGAAGCTGAGCCGGGATAGTCTTCGTCAGGATTCCGATGATGTAAGTTGAGAATCCCATCTCATCGTTAGTTGCTCCCAGAATGTATGCGAACATGATGATGAACGCCAGCGGAGCCATTCCCTGCAGACCTTCGAAGAAGTTCTCGAGGAATTCACCCAGAGTCATTATCTTCTGAGCCATGTACATAATCAGCTGGCAAACGAGGGCTGCCATGATGCCGTTGACAACGTTGTTGTCCCATATAATCATTACCACGATGAGAACGATAATAGGGATGAAGAAGTTAAGAGCTGAAGTAGCTTCAGGCTCCTCTTCGCTGTCGCTTGAACCCATATTGACTATTGAAGCGCCCTCTGTCTCTTCCTTGACAAGAACCGGACCGCCGTCGGCTACTCTCTGATAAGCCTTCTTGATAAGTCCAACCTTCGGAATCACGCCTACTGCCACGAGCAGACATACGAGAATCGCGATGATAGGGAAGAACATGTACGGCAGAGCTCTCACATAATCGGAGAAACCCAGACCCTGGTCCGACATAACGCCCATAGCGAAGGTAGCCCAGCTGGTGAACGGAATCAGCACGCATACACACGCGCCCATGGAGTTAACGCCGTATGCCAGATGTTCACGAGGAACTCCGTTCTTATCGGTGATTCCTCTCATTGATGAAGAAACCGCCAGCACGTTGAGATAGTCGTCGACGAACATGAGCACACCCATTATCCACGTTGCCACCATGGACTTCTTCGGACCGTCGGCCAGCTTCGAAATCGCCTTGCCGAAGCCCTGCAGTGCGCCGGACTTCTCGAAGAGCTTGATCATACCGCCGAATCCGAGAAGCAAAATCAGCAGGAACTGATAGGACTCGTTGGCCAGAGCTCCGTAGAGCAGGCCCACGTAGCCGGTGAAAAACTTAGCCTTGTAAACCAGCACAGCGCCGATTATTGATGACAGAATAATCATCTCAGGCATTCTTTTGGTGATTAATACACCGATGATGAGTACTGCAATAGGAATGCAGGAAATAATACCATACTCCATAGCAAATCCTCCTTTCACAATTATTGACTGCTATTTCGTGCTTGTATATTAATACCTTTCTGAAAATTCCTAAATTACCCAACATTACGATTTATTTACTTAAGAATTATTACTCGTCTTAGTCATGGTGTTATAAGTATTAGTTGTATAGTATTTAAGTAGTACCCGGTAATTTTCTGTGCTATAATCAATTTGCCTAATGATTATAATTAACAGGAGGTGGAGTGATATGCTGCAGAAAAATGATATGATGCTGCTCAGCGATATTATCTATAAAATTTATAATATAGACGACTATAACGAGATGAGGCATTCCCTGCTGGCAGCCCTGAAATTTCTCATACCCTATGAAATCGCGACATTTTATCTGGCATCCCCCGACAACCCCTACGAGCTGATTAAACCTGTAGGAATAGGTATCTCCGAGGAGCGCCTGCAGAAGTATATAGATGAATATCAGGACATGGACTACACCCGCTGGACCTTCGCCGCCCCTACGGCCATGGCCTACAGAGAGACTGATTTGATGAACGAGGAAGCACGGGTGAACACCCCGTTCTATAAGACTATGTTTGAACCCGATGACATTCACTATTCAGCCATACTGACCATAATCCACGAAGGCAGATTCTACGGCTGCCTGGACCTGTTCAGAAAGAAAGACGACGTTGACTTTTCCGACGAGGAGATGTTCATTCTGGATCTTCTCAAGAGTCACCTGGGCCGCAGAGCAGCCGGAAGCTTCGAGCAGTTCAAGAAAAGCAAAGCCCACTACCCGAGCCGTGATTTTCTCATAGACCATCACGATCTCACACTGCGTGAAGTGGAGATACTCTACCTTCTCCTGGAGGGAATCTCCCACGATAGCCTTTGCGATAAACTGTCAATCAGCCCCAACACATTAAAAAAGCACACGTCCAACATCTACAGAAAGATGAACGTGCGCAGCTGGCGCGAACTGTATAAACTTATGGAAAAGGAGGCGGAAGAGTGAGCACATGTTCCTTCCGGACAGAAGCTCAATCAGAAGGAAGGAAGGTATATCACTGGCGAGAGAGGCCGTGAAGAAACACAGAAGAGACGGTCGTTTCTTCGGCGAGATATTAAGCGAGGGCATGATATGAAAGATATGAGTATCCGTACATCCCTGTGCGAAATGCAGGGCAAGCTCTTCGAGATGAGCGGCATGGAAGGCTATGACAGCGAATGCTTCATCAGAACCTTCATGAATTCCGACCTGGCTGTAGGCCTTGATTCAGACTTTGATTTCACTCACTGGGCAGGCAAGGAATACCTGCTGGAGAGAATGAAAGAAGAATATCCGGAAGGCTTCAGGAAACAGGGCAATACTTATGATGGCGAAACACTCTATTGGGCCGGCTACCTGTATCGCTACTGGAATTTCTATACCGGCGAATCCAGCAGAACCATCTATAAAACCGCCGACGCGAAATCGGTAAATTCCATGTACCCGGGGTACCATACTCTCGATATTGAAATGGCCATTGACAGGTTCAGACAGGTTTAGACAGGCATGAAATTCCTGCTGAACTCTCTGAAGTTATATTTATCCTCGGTCTTATCCAAAACGGCGAAGAACTGTAGAGTATCTTTTAATATTCTTTTGTTATCAGTTCTCATACTGTCACCCCCACCAACCAATCTCTCTCGTGTTAACTCTGCGTATTGCGATGCAGTTCATCCATTTCTCAGAATCTCTACCATCACGAACATCCCCGGTAACAAAGGTGCTCACCATCTCCAGCCCTGCGCCGCCCACAATCCGGGCGATTCCGTCTTCGTCCATATCCAGGAAGAATCGTTCCCCACGCTGCCTCTCACCTTCTCCGTATTTAAAGGATATATAGATTACACCGCCGGGTTTCAGCGCCTGGGCCAGATTTCCCATTACAGCTTCGATATCTCTTTCCCTCACATGAAGAAGAGAGGCACAGGCCCAGATTCCATCATAACGTTCAGTCTCATGGAATTCCTCGAAGGTGCAGCACTTAACATCAATTCCCACATACTCCGAAGCCAGTCGAGCGATTTCCGGTGACGCATCAAACGCACTTACCTTGAAACCTTGCTCCAGAAAGTGTTTCGAATCTCTGCCGCTGCCGCATCCGGCATCCAGCACGCATCCGCCTTCCGGCAAAAGCTTCTCGAAGCGTTTCAGTATCTCGCTCATATCCGCATTGACGGTCCCATCGAAAAACTCGCCCGCATGTTCGTTATAATATTCTATTGTGGTATTCGTCATATCAGTCATCGTAACTCCATTCTCCAAATCCGCAGTTCCGTGCTGCCATATACACCGGTTCTACAACGCGTTCCAACTCACAGGCAAACTCATCACGGGCGAGACCCTGCCTATACAGCCTTTGCCTTACTTCGTCGCTGTTCACATGCTCCCGGGTGCAGTCGTCCCAGAGTTTATGAATCTTCTCATGCGACCAGACCAGCTCATAGGCACGATACTCTATCTCGCAAAGTCCCGGAAAATATTCATCCCACCTAGGCAGTTTGTTGCTCTTGGCCGAATTGACGCTACGAGTCGTCGGGTGAAGATTCCACATTTCATCATGGGCTACGTAAGACCATGGCACGAAATGGTCGATGGACATGTTTTTCCGGTCTATAAGCTCCCCCGCATAGATATCTCTCAAAGGCTCTGTCTCGGCGATAGCCTTCCAGTATCTGCTTACCTTCGTCAAATTTCGCTCTTCAGGAGGCCGCAGTTTGTCCACAATGCCCGGGACATTAGGATTTCGCCTTTGCAGGTAGGAAATCATATTGTACTGAATCCAGCCGTCAATAATCACCTGATTCTCGGTCAGATAATCGAACCATTCCGGCTCGATGGTAATCTCCGAAGCCAGACCGGCTATTTTCGTGAAGTAGTACATCAGGTGATCCTGACCGTTGATTTTCTCCGCCAGCTTCCTCGCACCGCAGTCCCAATCCCCACCCTTCATGTCGGGCATGAGTGTGGACTGAAGTCTGTACGGCACGTTGGCAATCAACTTCCTCTTGTACTCACGAATTACCTTGTCATCGGAGGCCCTGACTTCCTCAATTATCAGTTCTTTTTTCTCTGAGCTCTTCAAGTCCATCGTGCTGTGGATGTAGTCAACAGCGAATTCAAGATTGTCCGTCGGCCCCAGATTCAGATGATATTCTGACACCATGTACCAGGCATCGGCAATCATCTCATCGATAAGTTCCTCGAAGCTCATCACACGCCGGCCCTCCCGGACCCGGCTCATGATAGCCTGAAACCAAAAGAGCTTGTAGCACTCACTCTTATTATCGAAGACCCGTGACAGCGCCGCAGTATTCAGTTTTGAGTAGGTTGGTAGTGATATTGTCATTGGTGATGGTCTAATCAGTCCTCCGTTTCATTATCCCAATAAAATCCAGTTGTGCTGTATTGAACCCATTTCAAGTACATTTCTTTGTAGTTGTTTTTTATAAACTCTTGAATTTTTCTGATTTCTCTATCGTTTAAGATTCCTCTGTTCTGCAACACAGTATCACCATTGTTCTTAACAAAGAATTTCCCTGAATCTGTTTCTCTGATAATAATCTTTCACTATTTGAACCTCAATGTCATCCATTGTCGTCTCAAGTATTTCCCCTTCTTCTGACAACACAACCGCACAATTCGGCTTATTTAAATTCAAAACCCTGCACCTAGAATCACATTTTGTAAATGCATAGCCATTGACAATCATATCCGCCGTTTCAGCCACCTTATCAATATTAAGCATATTCTACTCTAACCTCCTCTATATTATTTAAGAACGGTTCCGGTGAAATATACAAATCTTCCAGTATTGGAACCAGATCTATATATTCTTCTTCGGACTTGTCATTATGAGCATATTTTGCCATAACTACAAGATATCCATGATTCCATTCCTTTACAGACACATATTTTTCCAGAGAGTATGGGGCTTTGAATCTAATAACATAATCCCCGTAACTGAAAATCGACATATTATCTTTGTTACTCAACACGGCATAACCCATAGAATCACTTCCTTACTATCTCTTCGCCATAGACTATTTACACTTCTTGTAATTTTTGAATTCTTCTTCTGACTCAACTATGTCATCGCGCGATATGCTGTTTTTATAACCGCACTCTTTACATTTCCATGTATACTTATGATCGTCAAACCCCGGTTGATCACTTAGACATGCATTACAACGGTCACAGTACCATTCAATTCCCGGAAATCTTTCACTCATTTTAACACCTCTTTCTTCATCTGAGCTATCATCTTACCCTGCATTTATGAATGTGGATTTACCTGAGCTGTAATTTCCCTTATCTTATATGGAAAGAAGCCTGTCCTGATTTCTTCTGAGATAAGCTTGCTTCCCGGGTTGCTTTCTTGTGCAATAATTTCCCACGTCTCTTCATCAGCACTCCTGCTGAAGAATTCTATGGTTTTCCTATATGGGTTGCTTACTATCTTAATTGCCTGCATTTCTTCTCCTCACTTCCGCGTTAGATGATTACTGTTAGGTAACTTTATTATACTAATATTCTATCTCTTTGAAAATCAGTAATTTCAGTCTGAGAATGGTATTGCATGCTGATTCCACATATGAAAATACCGGAACCTGTCCGGTCCCGGTATTTTCGTCTTTTACTTAGCAGTTATCATCACTTATTCTGTGAGGAGTTTTATGTGATCGAAGGGGTGGAGAAGAAGATTTGGTGTGTACCCCTTCGATGGTTATATATTACTCTCCGGATGTGTCGGCAGTTTGCCGTCTTCGTGAAGATTGAGAGGAGGTTGTCCGTCAAACGTGTGATGTTCGTCATGGGAATCGCGTCTATCACTTCAGGCATGCGCCCTCTCCAAACAGCAGTCTCCGCGCATTCTCATACAGAAGCGCTTCCGCATAATCTCTGTCACTGCTGCGCAGTATGTAATCCGCGCCATTAGCTATCTCCGGCGGTCTGTGATAAATGCTGTGAGCATCCGACCCCGCAAAATCCGCCAGCTGTTCCTCCACAAGCATGCGGGCTGAACTCCGTCAGCACATATTCAGTGTTGTTCATTGACGGAATCAGTCCGCTGCTCAGGTCGTCTGCTATCTCATCCATATATTCATATTCGCAGAACACTTCACACCCTGGGCCGCAGCCATTTCAATCATCTTCGCCGTCTCATCCATACTACCGGATCCGTCATCAACTCCGGGAATTCCGTGAAAATGAATATCCGCCAGTCCATCGAATCTGTCACTGTTCCTCATAACCATTTCTCCGTCTCACTTGTTTCTGCAGTTACTTTTTGACTGTCGTCTTGTACCCGATTTTACTATAGGCGCCGTATGTCCTCGTGCCGTTCACAGTCTTGTAGGCTCTCACCTTGATTGAATATTTGCTGCCGCAGCTGAGCCCCGTCAGAGTTTTTGTGGTCGATGAAGTTACGGATGCGTTCTTCCACGAACCGGAGCCTACCTTCTTGTATGCCACCTGATAACCCGTCGCACCGCTCACACCGCTGTATTTAACGGTGATGCTTCTTTTAGCTGCACATTTCTTACATGCTGATTTCTTCTTTTTCTTGGCCTTTGTAATTGTTGTGAGACTCTTTATCTTAGGCGTTCCAACCTTCACAGGCTGATCCGTATTCTTGTCCACAGCCGATGAGATTTTGCTCGCTCCCGTCTCATAGTCTATCGAGATTCCCGGCTGTACGTTGTAGCAGAACACGCAAAAGCTTACGCTCGAGTCTTCAACAGAGCAGCCCTCCATCAGAACTCCGCTTGCCAGAAGATCCGCTGAATCTTTGTATACAGGAGTCACTCTGTAAAGAACGTGATTGTCCGGATTGTTCTTAATGTAGCTTGCAACCATGTTCTCGTATTCCAGCATGCCCTGTTCGTCACCTGCACCGACATTGAGATACCTGGTCCCTGTGATGAGATTCTTCTTGAGATATGCCTTCTTCTCGTTAACACCGTCAACTCCTGTAAGCTGAAATCCTATAAGATGGCACCTGTTGTACAGCCATGTTCCCGACACTATATCATACTGTGCCTGAATCCATCCGGTAGGTGTAACCGAAGATATACTGCCTCTCTCATAAAGCGGCATAAGATTGTAGTTAAGGCTGGCATATGCCGCACCGGCTCTTCCCATGGAGTCAAGCTCCGAATATGATTCAAAGGCAGACGCCCCGCTTGCAGACATGGTGAAAGCCATGCATATAAGCGTCACTACTGATAATATTCTCTTTTTCATTTTGTTCCCTCTCCGCTATAGAGTTTAGCACAATTCACCGTATGGTGAACAGAAAAATGTGCAAAATCGGTATTAAAATCTCAGAAAAATGTGCAGAAATCGGATTGAAATTTTCAGAAAAACGTGCTAGCCTAGTGTTATCAATGCTGATAAGGTGGTGATGATTTTGAGAAGAACCGTATTTAACAAGCTTATTGAGTGGCAGCATGATCCCGAGCGCAAGCCACTGATACTAAAAGGGGCTCGACAGGTAGGCAAAACCTGGTTGATGAAAGAATTCGGCAAATGCAATTATACTGACTATGCCTACTTCAATTTCGATGAGGAAGCTGCGCTGAAGTCAATATTTCAGACAAACAAAAACCCTCACCGTTTAATTGAACTGCTCTCCATGATAACCGGCAAAAAAATCGTCCCGCAGCAAACACTAATAATCTTCGATGAAATACAGGAATGCCCTGAAGCCCTTAACGCTCTTAAATACTTTAATGAGAGTGCCGGAGAATACCATGTGATTGCAGCCGGAAGCCTGCTGGGGACTTTGCTGGCATCGCCAAAATCCTATCCCGTGGGACAGGTGAATCTGTTAGATGTATTTCCTATGACTTTCGAAGAGTTTCTGGCCGCAACTGACGAGAGCCTGTTTTCATATTACGAAAGTATCAGCAAAGGCCGGATTATCGAAGAAATCTTTCATAACCGTCTCACAGACTCATATAAGAACTATCTTATTATCGGGGGCATGCCTGAATGCGTATCTTCATGGGTTAAGTACAAAGACCCCGAGCGTATTTCTCAAATCCAGAACGAACTTGTCCAAATCTATGAAAATGATTTCTCAAAACACAACGGTAAGGTGAACAGCGGTCGCATACTTATGGTATTTCGCAGCATTGTTTCACAACTTGCTAAAGAAAACGAGAAGTTTATATACGGAGCAGTTAAATCCGGTGGTAGAGCACGAGATTTCGAAGAAGCAATCGAATGGCTGGTTTCCGCCGGAATGCTCAATCGGGTTTACAATGTATCAAAAATCGAGCATCCTCTGTCCGCCTTCGACAAACCGGGTTGTTTCAAGCTGTTCATGTTTGATACAGGGCTTCTTAAACACATGGCGGGAATTGATAACAGCGCAATTTTGCTGCAATCGAACTACCAGTTCAAGGGGCCGCTAACAGAGAACTACATACTGCAGCAGTTACGAGGCGCTCTCCCTGTTGCTCCGAGATACTACTCCGACAAAAGCAGAGAACTGGATTTCATAATCCAGAATGGTACAGAAATAATTCCGATTGAAGTCAAGGCCGGCGAAAACAAATCGGCACCTTCCTTCAAAAGCTACATCAGAAACAACCATCCGGCCTGTGCGGTGAGCTTCTCTTCTCGAGGGTACAAGCACGATGGTCAGATTACAAACATACCTCTGTACCTTGCCGGCAGAATGCCGGATCTGATCTGATTATATTTTAAAGCGATGCACATTGATTTCTATATAATCTTACCTCCGCCCAGCACGACATCTCCGTCATAGAGAACCGCCGCCTGTCCGGGAGTAATGGCCCGCTGCGGTTCGTCGAACCGGATCTCCACGCTGTTTCCCTGCTCTGCGGGTCTGACCGTTGCCCACTGTTCCTGCTGTTTGTAGCGCAGTCTGACCCGGCATCTGATTTCTCCCTTCGGCACCTCGCCGGAAATCCAGTTGAATTCCGTCGCCTCAGCGAAATCGGAGTAGACGTCATCCGGCCCTCCGAGAGTCACAGTATTGGCCCCGGCATCTATACGGCAAACATAGCGCGGTATGCCGAAGGCCTGACCGAGCCGCTTGTGCTGACCGATGGTATAGTGAATGATGCCTTTGTGCGTTCCGATCACATTACCGTCGAGATCGAGAAAATCCCCGGGTTCGGACTCTTCGCCTGTATACCGGCGAATCATCTCAGCGTAATCACCGTCCGGCACGAAGCAGATATCCTGACTGTCCGGTTTGTCCGCGTTAATCATTCCCCGGGCCTCCGCCAAGGTGCGCACTTCAGCCTTTGTCATTTCCCCCAGCGGCAGCCGTGTATGAGCCAGCTGCTCCTGAGTCATTCCGTAGAGCACGTAACTCTGGTCTTTGGAAGAGTCCAGCCCCTTCATGAGCCGGTATTTGCCGGTCTCCTCGTCGTAGCTTATTCTGGCATAATGACCGGTGACAACACAGTCGCACCCGAGCTCCTCGGCACGGCGCAGGAGTCTGTCGAATTTCAGATGGATATTGCAGTCTATGCAGGGGTTCGGCGTCCTGCCGCTCAGATATTCGTGAACGAAAGGATCTATCACCTGTCTGCGAAAATCATCGGTGAAGTTGAACACATAATAGGGCATTCCAAGCCTCCCCGCCACAATTCTGGCATCCTCCACATCACGTGCGGAACAGCACGTCCGGTCGTCACACATACCCGCATCCTCGTTCTCGAAGAGGCGCATTGTACAGCCGATACATTCGTATCCCGCATCCTGCATCAGCCCGGCGGCAACGCTGGAATCCACACCGCCGCTCATGGCAATTAACGCTTTCATAATAAGTACTCCCTCCTGCCGGTAAGCCGATCGTGCCACATAGACGATCTCTCCCGCAACCGGGCCACGCTGTCCGTGACCACATCTATCATCCTATCAATTTCTTCTTCGCTGTTATCCTCATTTATGCTTAATCTGAGGGATCCGGAGGCCAGCTCCCGCGGTCTGCCGATAGCCAGCAGCACGTGGCTCGCTTCCAGAGATCCGGCGCTGCATGCACTTCCCGAGGATGCACAGATTCCCGCCCGATCGAGCAAAAGCAACAGAGTTTCTCCCTCAATTCCTTCGAAACAGAAATTAACGTTCCCGGCAAGTCGTTTCTCCCTGTTTCCGTTGAGAATGCTGTGGGGTATATTCGACAGTCCGTCAATGAGACGGTCGCGCAGCTGTGCGGTTTTCTCTCTATTTGCTTCTCTGTCTCCGGCTGCCTCCTGCAGGGCCGCCGCCATTCCTGCAATAGCAGCCACATTCTCCGTGCCGCTCCGGTGGCCTCTCTCCTGAGCACCGCCTTCAAGCAGGTTGGCATGGTGAATCCCTCTGCGTACATATAGCAGACCGACTCCCTTCGGTCCGTGAAATTTATGTGCTGAAGCGGTGAGCATATCAACCTGCAGCTCATCCACATCAACAGGCAGATATCCTGCCGCCTGTACGGCATCGCAGTGAAACAGGACTCCCCGATGCCGGCATATTTCGCCTATCTCCCTGATCGGCTGAATACTGCCGATTTCATTGTTGGCGTACATAATACTGACCAGGCAAGTGTCTTCCCGGATAGCCTCCTCCACCTGCCGCGGCTCAATCACGCCGTCCGCGGGAATATCCAGAAGAGTCACTTCATAGCCCTCCCCTTCAAGCTTCTTAAGATAATGGAGAACCGAGTGATGTTCGAAGGCTGTAGAAACAATGTGCTTGCGGGCCTTGCTTCTCCTGTCCGAAACACCTGTAAGTATAGCCTGATTGTTCGCCTCCGTTCCGCCGGAAGTGAAAGTGATTTCCTGTGACGAACAGTTCAATATCTTAGCGATGGCCTGTCTAGCCTCGTCTATACCTCTGCGGGCTGCCTGCCCTGCACTGTGCAGGCTCGACGGGTTGCCGTATTCCTCCCTGAGGTAGGGAAGCATGGCTTCCAGAGCGCTACGGCTCAGTTTCGTTGTCGCAGCATTATCCGCATAAATAATATCCCTCATATCTACCCTCGTTTTCTCACGCAAAATCAGATGAATTTATATTAAGCTTTCAGGAATGCTGTGTCAACGCCTAACGAAGCGGTAAACTGCAACAACTCACTGCCTGAGAAGCTCTATCTCCCGTGCATACCCGTCCAGGTCATTAGGTGTTTCGAGTATGCACGGCAGGCCCTTGAGAGCAGGGTGATTTATAAATGCTTTCAGGGCTGCTGTACCTATAGTGCCATCGCCGATTCCGGCGTGGCGGTCTTTGTGCGCTCCCACCGGGTTCATGCTGTCGTTGATATGCAGCGCGTGGAGCCGGTCCAGCCCGACAACTGAATCGAATTCCTCCAGAACACCGTCAAGGTCCGTCACGATATCATAACCACCGTCGCTTATGTGGCAGGTGTCCATGCACACACCGATTCTGTCCTTAACATTAACTCCTGCGATTATCTCGGCCAGATCCTCGAAGCGACCTCCGATTTCGCTGCCTTTGCCGGCCATTGTCTCCAGGAGAACGATGGTTGACTGTTCAGGCGTGATTATCTCGTTTAGCAGGTCGATTATCATGGCGATTCCCGCTTCCCGGCCCTGGCCTACGTGGCTGCCGGGGTGAAAGTTATAGTAATTCCCGGGCAGATATTCCATTCTCTTCATGTCGTCAGCCATAACCATGCGCGCGAACTCTCGGACGTGAGCTTTGTCTGAGCAGGGATTCAGAGTGTAAGGCGCATGGGCGACAATCGGACCGAATCCCTCGCGTTTCATGAGTTCCATCAGCGCCGCAGCGTCTTCGGGATCGATATTCTTAGCTTTGCCGCCCCTCGGATTACGGGTAAAAAACTGAAAGGTGTTCGCTCCGATGGTGCCTGCCACCCGGCCCATACCGGCGAAGCCCTTAGTTGATGATAGATGACATCCTATGTAAATCATTTTTTCTCCTTTATTTCAACAAGTGCCTTCCTGAACTGAACCGCGAACAAAACGGCCGTGAAGGTCACCGCGATAACATCTGCCACCGGCTCCGCGGTATATACGCCTACTGCCGGATCGGATATGATGTGAGGCATAATGTAGATGAGCGGAAGCAGCAGGACGAATTTACGTACGACTGCGACCACTATAGAACTCGCCGCCTTTCCCAGAGATGTGAAAGTCATCTGACAGGCAATCTGAATACCGAAGAGGAACAGTCCTCCCAGATAGATTCTGAGTACCGGCGCGGTGAATTCGATGAGCTTCTCATCTGCGGTGAAAATCCCGGCGAACACTCCCGGAAGAAGCTCTACCGCAATCCACAGGGACACTGAATATATAAGGCAGGTAATCAGCAGAATCCGGAAGGTTTTCTTCACTCTGTCCGCATTCTTCGCCCCGTAGTTATAACTGGTAATAGGCTGTGCACCCTGCCCTATTCCCTGCAAAGGCAGCAGCGCGAACTGCATGACACTTGTCAGAATCGTCATGGCACCGACGGCAATGTCTCCGCCGTAACGGAGCAGTGACGAGTTGAAACAGACGGCGACAACGCTCTCGCTTGCCTGCATGATGAAGGTTGCAAATCCCAGGGTGACGCACGGAATGATAACCCGGGGCTGCAGACGCATGTATGCTTTTCGCAGATGCAGCAGAGTCTTCTTCCCGCAGAGAAAACGCATCACCCAGACTACCGAAATCGCCTGCGAAATGATCGTTGCCAGCGCCGCACCCTTAACTCCCATGTCAAGAGCAAATATGAAAAACGGATCCAGAATTATATTGCAGAGCGCCCCGATTACAACAGAAACCATAGAGGTTTTCGTGAACCCCTGCGCAGTGATGAAAGCGTTCATGCCCAGAGTAAGCTGCACAAACAGCGTTCCGAACGCATATATGTGCATATAGTCTGTCGCATAACCAATCGTATTTTCACTGGCACCGAAAGCCAGCAGCAGGCCCTCGCTCCATATCAGCAGCACCGCGGTCAGAATCACGGACACGACAATCTGAAGAACGAAGCAGTTCCCCAGTATCCGCTCGGCAGATTCGTTATCCTGTTTTCCCATAGAGATGGATGCTCTCGGCGCGCCTCCCGATCCGATAAGTGCCGCAAAGGCCGATACAATCACGATAACCGGCATACACACTCCCACACCGGTAAGAGCCAGACTGCCCTCGCCGGGAATGTGCCCGATATAAATCCGGTCCACGATGTTATAAAGCATGTTAATGAGCTGGGCAATAACCGTCGGAACAGACAGCTTGAGAAGCAGCTTCCCCACAGGCTCGGTGCCCAGAAAGTTTTTGTTACTCTGCACAGATGACAGCCCCCTTTAGTAAAAATGTACAAATGATATTATACTCTATTCCACTGTAAATTCACAAATCCCCTCAAAAAAGTGTAAAATAGATATATACAGAAAATCAGGAGAAATAAAATGAACGACAAAGAAACAAAGAGAAGCTGTATAGACTGCGCAGTAACGGCATGCAACGGCAAGGGCGGTATGTTCCCCGATTTCTGCCCGACATGCGAACTTGATCCTGAGAAGCTTGAATCTGCAGTGAGGCTCTACATAGACGATGAGGAGAATTCGGCGGTCATGAAGGCCGCCGCAGAAGTGGAAGCCGAGAATTACTGCCGGATGACACGAATCGAAGAAATCGCTGAATTCGCATCGAAGACGGGTGCCCGCAAGCTGGGAATCGCCACATGCGTGGGCCTCATATCCGAAGCACGCACGGCCGCTAAAATCTTCAGGCACAAAGGCTTCGAGGTCGTGGGCGCAGCCTGCAAAATAGGCGCACAGCCAAAGGTCTCCGTCGGTATCGACGAGCGATGCTGCGATGTGGGACCCAATATATGCAACCCGATAATGCAGGCTAAACTCCTAAATGAGGAAAAGACGGATCTCAATGTGGTCATAGGCCTTTGCGTCGGACACGACAGTCTGTTCTACAAGTATTCCGACGCGCTGTGCACGACGCTTATAACCAAGGACCGTGTGCTCGGCCACAACCCGGCGGCAGCTCTGTATCAGGCGAACGCCTATTATTCTAAGCTGCTGAAGTGATTCGGACTGATTCCCTGTACAACTTACCATTTTGTAACATTTATGTTCATTACATTAAAGTACTCATAATCTGTTGATCAAAATCTATAGTATATCAGTTGTCATGAACATCACCATGTAATGTGGCAATGTTATCTTGTTTCCCGAAATCCCCACATTACCGCTTACAAACTTATAGGCTGCCGGGGGATTGAAATCTCTAATGAAATTATTCAGTGATACTGTGGCTGTGTTACCGGCTTTAACTTCAACCGGAACTGCACTGCCGCCGTATTTCTTGCGCGTTTTTCCCTTCTCAACTGTCGAGTACCGGAACTTCTTTAATTCCTTCGCCAGCTGTTTCGGAATGGATTAGCATGTTTGGCGATATCGAACTTATTTTTGGAGAAATACAGGTGCCGAGAATGGCAGGTTAGTCCTCCATTCTGACACTTATGTTCATTACGTCGAAATACTCATAACTAACGCTCAAATTCACACCGGCCTTGTTATCAGCATAGTATGAGTCATCATTTCTATCGTAGTCAACATTATAACCGGCCTTCATGCATTCATCTATATAGTCCTGAAATTCAGCTTCAGATACATTCGCTATATCCACACTGAAGCTGTCAGAGTAATCCCAGTTAATAACGCCATAGAGATTCTTCGGTTTCGGCAAATTCTTCACCACCTTACTGGATGGCCAATATATATCGGTCCATTTGTCAGGTGCGTGTACAGTTACACTCATCTCACTGTTGTAGTCATAGTAGTTTATTTCTATATACCGATCCTTATCCTCGTTATAAGCGCCGTAATCTGCAGTCTCATCATCAGCTTCTACAGTATACCCGCTATCCATACACTCCTGTACATATGCGGAATAGTCATCTTCGGAGACTCGATACAGGTTAATGTCAAACATTGTATTATCATTGCTGTATATTTCGCCCTTTTTCTGGCTCGGTTCAGGAATGCTCGTCGCCAGCCCGCTCTTAGGCCATTCATAATTGGGTTTGCCGGTTTTCACCACGATAATAAGGATTAACAGAACGATAATGATTGCCGCTATTATTATCCCTAACAGCTTAGTTTTCTTCTTACGTCCTTCTCCCGTTTCGCCACAGAAATAATCGCTTTCCTCAGCCGGTTCCCATTCCGCATCGACCGGTTTTTCCTCCTGTTCCCGTTCAGCGTTTCTCTGTCGCTCTTCCTCCTCCAGCTGCTCCAGATGCTTCCGTTTCTCTTCGAGAGAAGCTTCCTTGAGCTTTCTCCTGTGCTCCTCCAGAGCATTCCTCTCATCTTCTATCTTGCCCTGGGTTTCCTCTTCCTCCCCGAAGTCCGGCAGCGCAAGCAGCTCCTTCTTCTTCTTCTCGAATTCTTCTTCAGTGATAATACCCTCGTCCAACAGGGCCTTGTACTCCTTTAATACATCATAAACTTTCATACTCAAACACTCCGTTAATCGTTAATACTCGATTTCAAATCTTCACTTCCCGCACCCGGCAGCCCCAGGAGAATCGGCGAGTGAGTCGCTATGAAAAACTGCGCCTCCTGCTCTTCTCTAGTTGTACCAATTACACCGGTGTTCCCACTTCTATCAGGTTACCGTCCGGGTCGTAGAAGCGGATGACCTGCTGACCCCAGCTATGTGTCATGAGTCGGTTGACGTATTCGATGTCGGGGTACAAACTCTCGAGCTTCTCGATGAAACCTTCAATGTCCCGCTCCTCGAAATACAATTCACAGGAATTACTCTTAGCGGTGACGTCTCTGCCCAGAAACTTTTCCCAGATTTTCTTATCCTGAAGGACGAGGCCCTCGGTAAGAATCATATTGCCGTCGTTATCAACCACCAGCTCTATACCAAACAGATTGTGATAGAATTTTCTCGATTTCTCTATGTCTTCGACTACGATTAAAACGTTCTTCAGTTTCATAGTCTTCCTCCTGCTTGTTCACTGTAATACTTCTGCTTCGAGCTTCGCGGTTTGTCCGGTATGGTAAGCTTAACAACGCCTGCCTCCACCAGTGGTGTGACGTATCTGGTGATTGCATAGGACTGGGATTCCAGCCCCAGATAACTTGTTATTTCTGCACGACTTCTCGGTACCGCACAAAACTCTATGAGGTTTTTGCTTGTTTCATCAGTGGATTCCTCTACCTTAGAAGGAGAAGATTTCGCCTTATGAAAGATCGTTGTGAAATGCCCCCCGCGGTCAATAAACTCAGGTTCCTCGAGCCCGTAATTCTTCAGTTCCTGCCTGATTGTCGGGATGCCGGAGTATCTGTTTTCAGTAATATCCAGAACTTCTAAAGCCGTTACAATTACAGGATTTCTTGTGTCTGGCTGCACTTTTCCCAATTGATCAACTCGAATGCGCCCGTATAATCCGCCCGGATTGCTGATTTCAATTCTGTCCTCATACATATCCAGCGTAATGGGCATTCCTTCTGTATGAATGCTGTAGTCTCTGTGAACCAATGCATTGAGAACAGCTTCTCTGACCGCAGTTATAGGATAATCTGTTTTATCCTCTCTTTTACCCGTTTCGCTGTTTATTATCGTTCTTTTCTTCATGTTTTTTCGAACGAAAGAGATTGCCTGCTCCAGCATCTCAGGAATAGTTCCCTCAATCCTCTCGTTGTCAATGAAACGCTCTCCGGTTTCTCCTATACTTCCTTTCTCTGTGCCAGGTATTGACAGTGCCGTTATACAGAGCTGGGGCGCATATGCCTGAGGATAGGGACTGAATAACAGTGTTGAGGCCAGTGTTACTTCCTTATTTCTCGTTATGCTCATCAATTCACAAATTATATCGTCCGGCAATCCTGCCAAATGAGGCTTGCCTTCTTTGAGCTTCGAAACGTATTTACCGAGAGCTTCCTTGTTGAGAGAGTTAAATGATACCCTGGGTATTGTACGAATATCGTCCTGATACTTCTTCCTGAAGGCCTCATAGCTGTACACCTCGTATTCTGTCATCGGTTCATCACTGTCTCCGACGCGTGTATAAGAACCCCTGACTCTTCCTTTTCCTCTATAAAAACACGGCCTGTCGGCAACATCAATTCCGGGAATTTCCACCGAAACGAAGAACTTGTTGTCTTTCTCAAGCACTGTAATAAGCGGGCGTATCTTAGGCTCCATCTGCAGACATTGCTCATTTATTTTTTTCTGTATATCCTGAGGATCATACACGCCGACTTCTTCGTAGTCATTCTCCTCATATATGCCGAATACAATGATGCCTCCCATATCCTGATTTGAGAAACTTGACAAAGTATCGTATAAGCGCTTAGGGCACTCCAATTCAGCTCTTTTTAATTCCAAAGTTTGACTTTCGCATTTGTTTTTTTGAATTGATTTTAATAATTCTCTTAATTCATCTGTTGTCATTTGAGTTTCTCCTTTATTTGTTAAATATTTTAACATCATATTTGAGTTATTTCAAGAGAAACTCAATTATGATTTGAGTTTCTTGAAAAGAGAATTTGAGTTACTCAAATAGTTTGGTAATACAAAACCCGGCCGGAGGCCGGGCATGTGACTGTCTGTTTATTTAATCTTCACGTACTTCTTCGAAGACCAGCTGCTGTAGTATTTAACCTTGTTCACGGTCTTGTATGCACGTACGCGCACGTAGTACTTCTTGCCTTTCTTCAGCTTTTTGATAGTCTTCGTTGTGGCTTTGCTGCCCGATACTGTGGTAGTCTTCACGTTCTTGAATGTGCTCGATGTGCCGTACTGAATCTGGAAGCCTGTAGTCTGTGTGGAATGCTTCTGCCACGTAACCTTCATCTTGCCGGAACCGGCTCTCTTGACGCTTCTCACAGTTACCTTGGTCGGGTTGATCTTAAACGTCTTGGTCACGGTGCCTGTATATGCTCCCGTGCCTCGAATCGTAACCTTCGCGGTGCCCACATACTTGTTCTTCGAACAGGAAACGGTGTAGTCGGTATTCTTCACCAGCTTCTTACCTGAGTCTGTCACAGTAACAGCCGGGGTTATGCTCTTGCCGGTGTAGGTATAGGCTGACGGAAGCTTGATTGTCGCGTCGGAGATATTGGGAACTGCCACATTAACCTTAACATCGATGTTTTCGATAGTATTGTAGTTCTTCGTATCCTCAGGAATATACTTAGCCTTAAAAATCTGCTCCCCTGCAGTATTCATGACAGTATTGCCGTCCATCCACGATAAACCCTCCGGAAGACCGACAGTCCATAGAGTCTTGCCCTTCACTCCCGAAAGGCCTGTCGGGACAGTGTATTCAGGGTCAGCCTTCGTAATCTGCCATTTACCCTTCACTGTGTTTGTTGTGCCATCACTCCAGCTACTTGTTTTTGATACAGATAAAGTTCCCGCAAGATTAGATAGGTTGAACTGTCTGTTGCTGTCAGGGATAATATCATATGTATTGCCGGCGGAGTTGAGACCTTCAATGTTGGTATTATTGCTAAGATTCAGCGATGTCAGATTGTTATTCCTTATATCAAGAAAGTTTAACTTGTAATTATTGCTAACAGAAATAGTTGTCAGATTGTTGTCTGAAACATTCAGCGAAGTCAAATCCGCGCAGTTGCTTACATCGAGGGATGTCAGACTGTTGTTACGGCAGTCAAGCTTAACCACATTTGTGAAGTTCTCAACACCTTCCAAACTTCCTATACTTTTATTCGCACAGCTAATCTCTGTAACAGCTGCAATCTCTGATTCCGAAAGACTTCCATCGCTGTTTTTATCAAATGTTTTCACATAAGTTCTGAAGCTCGCATCAGGAAAGTTTGTCTCATTTATTGCGACACTCCCCCCGAATCCGCGAATGCTGCCGCCGGTATCATTGTCAGTGTCATGATGCAGGCAAGCAGTACTGATAGCATCTTTTTCATGTTTTCTCCTCCGTTTCTTCACGGCCTTGGACCGTGTATGGTGCAGGCTTTATGTTTGTATAACTCTCGTATGCTTATTCGCAGCAAATCGGGCCGGATTTCCTTATTCAACCGGTATTCTGACAAAATCCTCGATATATGAAATTTTTGTCAGGAATCGACTCCCCTGAGAGAACAAAGGCCTTTGCACCCGGCTCCGCCGCCCTGCTACGCTACCAGATATTGTCAATACGAGCGTATAAACGGCGTGTGATTATGCATATGAAGAATTCTCACGAGATTTCCTGACAAAACATCGCCGAAATCCGGGTATTTTATCAGAACCGGACTTTGTCTACAGTCTGAGTATCATCTGATGCACTCCTTTTTTCGTACCGGAAAAAGTAACTGTTGCTTCCCGCAATGGTATAATATAGACTGTGTGAGAATATATTTCATGTTAAAGGAGGAGACTGTTATGAAAATGCTTCATGTGACTATTCAGACAAACAAACCGGAAGAAGAAATCAATTTCTACCGGGAATATGCGGGACTTACTGTTCAGGATGATCTTCGGGATAAAGGCAAGGATATTGTTTTTCTCGGGAACAGTGCAGGAGAAACATGCATCGAAGTTCTGTATAATCCGGACTCAGATAATGCCGGTAACAGGTACTTGTCAGTCGGTTTTAAAGCCGAGGACATTTCCGCTCAGCGTGAAAAGATGATAGAAGCAGGCTTTGCACCGACGCCGATGGTCTCCCCAATGCCGGGAGTTGAGTTTTTCTTTGTCACAGACCCTGCCGGCGTAACCGTGCAGTTCATGTAGGAAACTGAAGCATTTGCTATGCCCGGGTGGGGTATTGGGGAAGGTCGATGTACTCCTATAAGGGAAAAAAACAGGACCGTAGGTATACATGAACCTATGCCTTAATCTGATAAAAGTAGCGCCCCGCTTTCGCGGGGCGATTTTTCATCAGATTGCGCAGGGTTTACCGCTTAATCTGTCTATATTAAGCGATAGAGACGCTATCAGGCGATAATTAATGACATCTACAGAAATGGATTATAAGATCATGTTCTCTTTGGGGTATTTGCATTCATATCCCACATCTCATATCAGCCTAGCTCTGATATAACATCATCGCTGACTCCCTTTATCTCCTTGCCGTATCTTCTATTAGCCTTCTCGATAAAATGCTCAACATAAATCGGAATATCTTCTTTATGCTCATCAAGAGACGGCACATTAATTCGTATAACATTAAGCCGGTAAAACAGATCGGCCCTTAAAATTCCTCTTTCCACAAGCTCTTCGGGGTCCTCATTTACAGCCGCAATCACCCTGACATCAACTGCCTCTTCCGTGAGCCCGCCGAGCCTTCTGACAAGACCGTCCTGCAAAAACCTGAGGAGCTTCGACTGAAGAAAAACAGGCATGCTGTTCAGCTCATCAAGAAGCACGGTCCCGCCATCTGCCAGTTGAAACAGGCCTTTGCTTTCTACAGCATCGGTAAAAGCACCGCTTTCCGTAAATCAATACCGGCGCATCGCACCTTGATGCCTTCACGGCAATTTCTATCTGCTTTTTTAACAAGGGGTGATTTCCCTTTATATCACCGAATGTCACTTTGTTAATATTTGATTTCATATTCATTGAGCTTCCTGTACAGATTCTTCTTAGCTATCTGCATTTCCTCTGCGGCCTTTGCGACACTTCCGCCATGTTTTGCCAGAACACTTATTATATATTGTTTCTCAAATTCCTTAGTTTTTCCCTTAAGCGATTCTTCCGCAGGAGCTGCTGATGATATTATCTCCTCCGGGATGCAGCTGACAGAAAGCTCTCCGTCCTCAGCAAGAACCGCCATCCGTTCTATTATGTTCTTAAGCTCTCTTACATTTCCCGGCCAGTCGTAACAGCAGAAAATGCCAAGAAATTCCTCATCAATCGGTGCTATTTTCTTTTTAAGCTCCGCTTCGTACTGCCGTATAAAATGCTCGCACAAAGGCTTTATGTCCTCTTTCCTGCTGCGAAGCGGCGGAATTTCAATAGGCACGATGCTGATTCTGTAGTACAGATCGTCTCTGAAGCTCTTTTCTTCCACTTCTTTTTTAAGATTTCTGTTGGTGGCAGTTATTATTCTGAAATCGCTTTTAATTGTTTCGATACCGCCGACACGGCTAAATTCCTTCTCCTGAAGAACTCTTAAAAGCCTTGTCTGCATATTCAGGCTGAGCTCTCCGACTTCATCAAGGAATATCGTTCCCCCGTCAGCTGCTTCGAACTTGCCTATGTGCCTTTTTTCTGCACCGGTGTATGCTCCCTTTTCGCTGCCGAAGAGCTCGCTTTCTATCAGATTTTCATTGAGCGCTCCGCAGTTTATGCAGATAAAAGGTTTGTCCGCGCGCGCACTGTTTTTATGAATGGTATGTGCTATAATTTCCTTTCCTGTTCCGGTTTCACCCGTTATCAGAACGGATGAGTCGGTCTTTCCGATTTTGCAGGCCATGTCATAAACACGCCGCCCTGTCTCGGAAACCGAGATGAATGCGCGGTCCTGTTCTTTGTCTTTGAGCTGTCCCTTAAGAATGGTATTCTCTGATTTTATTCTGTAAAGCTCTGCTGCTTTTCCCACCATACTTACAAGCTCGTCAATATCTGCAGGCTTGACAAGGTATGAGAACGCGCCCTTCTTGACTGCATCAACAGCCCCTTTAATAGATCCCTCCGCAGTAAGCATGATAACTTCAGTGCTCGGATAATTTCCCTTGACATATTCCAGAAGGTGAATTCCGTTCATCCTCGGCATTATTATATCTGAAACTACTACAGAAAATTCTTTGGTCTTCATTTCAGATATTGCTTCCATCGCATTGGAGCAGGCTGTTACGTCAAATCCCTTAAGCTGAAAGATTTTCTCATATACATCAAGCAGCTTTTTATCATCGTCAATTAATAGTACCTTCGTCATCACTTTCGCCTTCCTCACCATTTCTCGGCAGAACTACAGTAAACGTGGTCATGCCTTCTCCGGGCTCTGATACTCTTATGCTGCCGTTCAAGCTTTCGACAAGCTGCTTCGTTATCCAGAGCCCTATACCGTTACCGTCATCTTTTGTTGTTACAAACGGCTCGAAGATGCTGTCCTTGTCTTCTGCCTTTATTCCTCCTGCCGTATCTGTAATTGCAATAGAAATGGCATCATCATCTTCTGTGAGCTTAATATAAATACTACCTTCTTCGCTAAATTGCTGAATAGCGTTAAGAATAATGTTTTGGAGTATTACTTTTAAGGCCGTTCTTCCGCTTGAGTTGTAGTAGCACTCATCGGAGCAGTCAACGTCTACTTCTATTCCCTTTGAAATCATTTCCTTTTTGGCAAGAAGCAGAATCTGGTTTATCATAGTTCTGATGTGTATAGGTTCTACTCCGTGCTCATCTTTCTGAGAATACTCAAGGAGCGTGTCTATAATGTTCTGCGCATCCATGACAGCATCTTTGATGGTGTTCACTTCAGCACTGCTGTCTTCCATGGTCATCTCAAGGATATATGTAGCGCCGTTAACAAGAGCCAGGGAATTCTTAAGCTCGTGAACTATTGCTGCCGCAAGCTGTCCTACTCCTGCCATTTTCTCAATCTGCTGGAGCTCTTTCTCCATGAGGACGTTTTTGGTTATGCAGGCACTTGATACTACAACGCTCGTCAGCTTGCCATCCGTAAATACAGGATAATATGTGTTCTTATACACCTCGCCTCCGACTACCGGCTGCTCTTTATATATTTCTCCCGTTTCAATTACGCAGGCAACTCCGTTTTTAAGCATCTCCTCCGGAACGGTTTTTTTACCGTCTGCTTTCAGCTCTATATTTCCATCAAGTCCGGCAATCATCAGAGTTTCTTCAATTGACTCCATGATAACCGAAAGCTCGCGGTTTCTTTCAATCAAGTTATCTGTATACTTTTCGAGGCTTTCATTCATGGTCTTAAAAGCCTGATTAAGGCTTGCTATCTCATAAAAGCCGGAGCTGTCATCCTCATCTTCTATAACCTTAAAGTTTCCTTTTGAAATACGCTCTGATTTTTTGACGAGCCTGTTTAAAGGTCTTGAAATATATAGGTATAAAAATGCGGCGCAGATTATTATAAAGACAACGCCAAGGCCTACTATAATCCACATGCCGGTGATATCAATTTCCTCGCTTGCCTTAAACTCGTCCATATCAACTTCAAAGAATAAAACCGAATCGCATCCTTTGATGTCCGTATAGACAAGCATTTTAGAGCCTTTATCCCTAAAAAAGGTTATTCCGGTCTTTCCTGAAAATGCATCTTCAAGAGCCGCCTCTTTTGAGCCACTCATTTCTTCATCAAAGACGTTCATTCCGAATTTCTCGCCCTGCTCTGCTGTCATGTCCTGATAATCGCTATGATATATTACATTTCCTTGTTTGTCCGCCCAGCAGACCTTACCTGTATCACCAAGAGGAAAATCTTCAAAATACACACTCTGCATTTCTTTAATGGAAACGTCAATTGATACTACAGCAAAGAGCTCATCATTACTATCATATACAGGCCTTGAACACGTTGTCATCCAGCCCTTTCCGAGATAGTCATAATATATATTCGTCCAGACAATCTTTCTGTCCGGGTTGTTTTCTTCGTTAGCTATTTTGTAAAAGTCATCCTTTATCTGTGCGTGCGCATCGTTATAATAATCAGGAAGATTAGTATATGGCATGCACCTCATGAAATTATCTTTTGTTATAATGTATGTCCATTCAACGATGTCGTTTGACGCTATAGAGCTTAGAGCTTTGTCAAGCCGCTCTGTCGCATTAATTGTCCTGATGAGATCCTGACTCATCTTAGAGGTATTTGGGCGAATTACGTTGCTTTGCTCAAAATCTTCCTTTGAAGAGTTCCGGTCTCTTACCAAAATGTTATCTTCTGTTATGTGATAATCAGATGGTGCTACCTTCTTTTGATTATCTTCAAGCTCATTTTCCATTGCAACGCCTAATAGCTCAGCGTTGCTTTCAATCTTGTCAAAGGTATCAGAAACACAAACCCCCTTTTCTTTTACCATTTCAAGGATGCTGTCCTTTGCGCTGTCAAGGCTTTGCGTCTCGGATTTAGATATTGCATATCTTGAAAAAGCAAATATAGAGAATACGTTAAGAACAAGAAAGAGTATTACTATTGTTACTATTAAAGACCTCTGACGTTCAAACATTTTTATTATTATACACCTAATGTTATGACTTTACACTGCAAGCCCGGAATATATCCAGGCCCGCAGTGTTTGAAATTATTTATATTACTTATTACTGTACAATGTTTTTAGCTTCTTCTTTAGAAACTGTTTCAGGGTTTATTACAACCGGTGCCCACTCTTCAGGCTTTTTCTTCTGCATCATCTTAGCATATCCCCAAAGAATAAGTCCTATTGCAAGGTAAATAAGAAGAACTATCCACTCAGCTTTACCCATTGCTGTACCGTTTGTCCATAGTATCCATGCGCAGAACAGTATTCCTATTATGCCCATTACAACTCCTGCTTTAGCCTTATACGGTCTTTCCCATTCAGGGTGAGACTTTCTGAGCTTTAAGAAGGAAAGTGTTACTAATAAGTATACGAATCCGGCTGCAACTCCGTAGATTACGTAGATATAGTTTACCCATGCTTCAGGGGCAAAGATAGTAAAGTATATCGAGAAGATTCCTACGATAAGGTTAGCAAACTGAGGCTGTCCGTGCTTGTTAAGCTTCGCAAACTTTGAAGTCATCTGGTGCTGCTTGGCTGCCCCGTAAAGGATTCTTGATGCTGAAAGCCAGAATGATGAAAGCGTTGTGATGCAGGTTAAAACTCCCATTACAACAATCAGTATTCCAAGCCAGTGAAGTCCCAGAAAATCTGCTACCTTAGGGTCAACGATGTTAACCGAATCAATCCAGTCAAGAGATACTATACCGCCGATTGCTACTACTGCAAGGCCGTATACAAGTACTGTGCATCCAAGTGCTCCAAGGAATGCCTTCCACAGATGCTTCTTAGGGAAGTTTGCTTCTTCTGAAAGCTGAGGAATAAGGTCAAATCCTACAAACTTCATGATAAGAAGGCCGATTCCTGCTGTGTATCCGTTAAATCCGTTAGGGAACCATTCGATGTTTGAAAAGCTCCACTTACCACTGCAGATAAAGATGATGTCAGCTACTACTGCTACGATGAGCGTACTCCAGAAGCATATATTTTGAAGCTTAGTAAGAAGTTTAAGCTCAAAGTTAGTAAGAAAATACCATAGCACAAGCAGCACCGCTGCTATTATCTTAATCTGAGTTGCCGTAATCGGGAAGAGATATCCCAGCATTGATGCAATACCCATTGAAACTGTAGGCATTGCCATTATGTAAAGAAGCATAATAACCCAGCATGATGCAAATCCTGTGTTAAATCCGAATGCATTTGTAATCCAGATATTCTGGCCTCCTGCATACGGCATCATGCTTGTAAGCTCTGTGTACATAAAGCAAAGCGGCAGAATAAGAATTGCACAGGTAAGAAGTGACAATGCAGCGCCGCCGCCTCCAACTTCAAACCAGTACTTGATTTCAACCATCCAGGCTGCGATCATGCCGCCGGCTGCCATAGCAATCATTCCCGGCAGACGTATCGCCTTTCTTAAACCATTATCCATAATAACACCTCCAAATTCTTACAGGTTCTTTTCAATAAGAGAAATAGTCTCATCTGTTGAAAGAACATCGCAATATATAACGCTCATTATCTTAAGCTCTGCATCGTGAAGCTCCTGGCTTCCTGCAGCGCATGCATCCTCTACGCAGATAACTTTGTAGCCTGCATCGGCAAGACCTCTTACTGTTGATGCAACGCACTGGTCAGTTACGATACCTGTTACGATAACCGTTTCAATTCCCATGAACTGAAGAAGCTGCAGATAGTTTGTTCCTGTTGTTACGCTGTCTGTAGTCTTGTTCACTACGATTTCATTCTCAAGCGGTGTAAGCTCATCCACCATCTGAGCAGCATAGCTGTTTACAGGAAGAAGCATTCCGTTCCAGCCGTCCGACTTCTGTACAGGGGAACGGTCTTCTCCGTCTTCACGCAGGCATGCGATTCTTCCGAATGTAACCGTAAGTCCGTTTTTTCTGAAGAAATCAAGAAGCTTTTTGTTGTTTGGAATTACGATGTCATCGAGTCTGTCGTGGAAAGGAATCCATCTTTCCCACTCGCCTGCTTCCTTAAACTGAAGAGCCTCACCGAAATCTCTTAAAACGAACTCATTCTGAAGATCGACAAGAAGAAGCGCAGTCTTCTTAGGATCGATTTTCGGCTCATCAACTTCACCTATTGTTTCATAATAGAAATTCAGATACTTTTCTTTTACTTGCATTTTTCTTACCTCCAAGTACGCTTCCACATAAACAAAGTGACCTTATTAAGAGCATGGAGCGTGCCACATTGATTTTAAAAACAAAAAGGAGCTATAAGCGTTGATATTTCAACGCTTATAGCTCCTGGTGTGTTTTGTGTTAAATTGTTATTCTGTTACGCAAAGGTAATTCCCGCGCCTTTTCTTTTACCAAAAAGTAACTTCGAGGATAGAATTCTCCCTTCAATCGACTGAGCAAAATCGCATACCTTTCCTGCAACCTCGTTTCTCCTGATTATTTAGCCTTATCTTTTGTAAGATATTTCTTTATACTTGGAATTTGTGCTAACAGCAGATACACTAATCCTGCTACGATACAAGACAAACCAGTACCTGTTGTAATATTGAAAATATCTGCTCTGGCATTTCCGAAGCAGATGGCACTACTATACACCGTAAGGGTTGCCTTCATCTCTCTTTAATACTCTGTATTCTATCGTAGCATTGCATTGTACTAATATCAAAATGACACTTATAAGTGTATCTGCCCGATTATACATAACCCATGCATGCTTATGCAGGCCGATTCCTGCTGAATTTCTTAACTTCGCCGAAGAATCACCGTAATCACAGCCGGATATCGGCAATATCAAGTGAATAAACAATGTGTCATTATTCATTCGGAAGGTAAATTCGGGTTTTTGTCAGAAATGTCTACAAGGAAAAAGCGACTGCATCCGTCAATGCAATCGCTCTTTCTCTTTTTCATCTCATTCCCTATGCGATTGTAGTCGCGCTCTCTTTCCTCCATTCACGCTCTTCTTCGATGAAAGTTTCAAGATCAAGTTCTCTGATTACCGCTGCCGTGTCCCTCGCATCATTCAGCGCATCGTGCCCTTTGCTCCCCTTGAGTTCGAAGTAGTAGACCGCGTAGTCCAACGAGAACTGTCTGTTTTCCAGGGTCTCCTGAAAGGGCAGCCCGTTCTGAAGCTCCTGCGGGCTTATTGATGTAAGGGCCTGTACATCCCTGTGCAGCTTTCTGTAAAACCGCGGTTTCACTTTAATCTCAAGGCTGCTGACTTCCTGCAGGTCCTCGTTGAGCATCACCGCTCCGATCTGAATAATCTCCCCTCTGAGTCTCACCGGGCTTTTGATGCATTTCGCTCTGCTCTCAGGCCTGTTCCACTCCATATCAAGTACTATATATTTCATTTTCGTTTTCTCCTTATGCTAACGCGGCCTCTATGTCCGCCCCTCTTGTCATATATAATACTCGCTATGCTGTCCTATTTTTGGTACTTGATTGAAGAGTGTAGTAGCCTATACTTGCCTACCGATGCAATATGGCAAGATATGAATCCAGTCTCTGATTGATGTATCCTGCGAACAGGTCTTCCATGGGCTTGAGACTGTGTTTTGTATGATATTCATCAAATGCATTATAGTAGGAAAGCCTGTCTGTGAACTTGATGTCTATCGGCGGATAGCCTGCCTTCATCAGTTCCAGATTGACAAGAAGTCTTCCTGTTCTGCCGTTACCGTCAATAAATGGATGTATTCCTTCAAACTCGATGTGGAATTTTGCAAGTCTTGTTACAATATGAGCATCGCTTTCTTCATAGTCTGTAAGGAGCTGTTCCATCATAGGACTAATAAGATATGGCTGTACCGGTTCATGCTGCGCTCCAAGTATGCGAACAGGAACTCTGCGGTATATACCGCGGTCATCCTTCTTGTCAGCAAGAACAAGGTAATGTATTTGCTTGATTATGCTTTCAGTCATAGGGGCTTTTTCTTTAACAAGTTCTCTCACGAAATCAAAGGCCTCTTTATGCCCGACAGCTTCCATATGATCCTTAAGTGGTTTCCGGTCAATGGTCAGACCTCTGAGAACAAGATCTGTTTCACGTAATGTAAGTGTATTTCCTTCAATGGCATTTGAGTTATATGTGTATTCAACAGTAAACTCTTCATTGAGTCTTTCAAGCTCGCCTTCCGTCAAAGGTCTGCATCGGTCCAATTCAGTTTTCTTTCTGTCAATCTGCTGCAGCAGACTCTCACTTGACTTGAATCGTCCGTCTGCGGGCTTTGCCGCATCAACAGGTATCTTCCAGCCGCGTCCCTCCTGAAATGCTCCGTGAATTCTTCCATCTGCACACAGGGTACGAACTCTTCTCTCCGATATCCCCCATTTTTCTGCAGCGGTTTTAACCGTAATATACATTGGCTTCACCTCCGTCCTGATAAAAGTATACCAGTTTTACGGAACACTGCAATCTCTATCGGAACAATATTTTGCTGAATTACGGAACAATAAGACACCATGCATTTACGTAGACGAAAAAATACGAATGAAACGAAAACGCAAAATCAAACGCAAAAAAATACGTTTGATTTTGCGTTTTGTTTTAGTATAATATAAACAAAACAATAAAACGAAAGGATGCTGACAATGAAAGAGAGTCGTTCGCTGGAGTTTAAGGAAAGGGTTACAAGTACATTTCTTAAAACAGTATGTGCATATGCAAATTTCGGAGATGGAGTAATCTGCTTTGGGATTGATGACGATGGGAACGTCGTTGGCTTAGACGATGCAGTGTGTGCATGTCTTGATATAGAAAACAGGATTAATGACAGTATTTCACCGGCTCCGGATTACAGCCTTAGCCTGGATGATAAAAACAATGTAATAACCCTGGAAGTAAGGGAAGGTCGCTTCAAGCCATATTACTACAAAGGTAAAGCATATAAGAGAAATGACACAGCAACTATAGAAGTTGATCGTATAGAACTTAATCGTCTCGTCCTCGAAGGAGAGAATCTTTCTTATGATGAACTGGAGTCTGATGAAAAAGATCTTAAGTTTTTCTTTCTGGAAGAGAAGATGAAAAAAGAAATAGGAATAAGTGAAATTAACGATGATATCTTAAGGACGCTTGGGATAATAAGAAGCGATGGCAAATACAGTAACGCAGGTGCTTTGCTGGCTGATGAAAACAGCTTTTGCGGAATTGACTGTGCCCGGTTTGGTGAAACAATAGATATAATATTTGACAGAGAGATACTTGAGAAAAAATCCATACTGCAGCAGTATGATGAGGCTGTAAGTCTGTATAGAAAATACTACCAGTTTGATGAGATTAAAGGAGCTGCGCGAGTCACCGTAGAGACCATACCGGAGAAAGCTTTCAGGGAAACAATAGCAAATGCACTGGTTCACAGAGCATGGGATATAAATGCGCACATAAGAGTGGCGATGTATCAAGACAGAATTGAAGTGTTCTCGCCGGGAGGTCTGCCGAAAGGGATTACGGCAGAAGAATATCTTTCGGGGCAAATATCGGTACTGCGTAATCCGCTTATAGGAGGAGTCTTTTACAGACTCAATATTATTGAGAGTTTTGGAACGGGAATTCAAAGAATAGATGCAGCATATGCCGGCAGCAAAGTAAGACCTAGACATGAGTTTTCTCCAAACGTAATAAAAGTGGTGCTTCCGGTAATTTCAGAAGGAGACGAGCTGTCGGGAGATGAACAGATCATATACAAAAGCTTAAGCAGAACAGGAAAATCGAGTTCACAAATAATAGAAGCATCGGGATTTGGGAAGAGCAAAGCCTTGAGAGTGTTAAGAGATTTAGAGGAGAAAGGGTATATCAGGAAAACCGGAAACGGAAGAGGGACTAAATACCAAAAGAGCAACGATAAATAGTCGTTACAGTCTACAATAAACTTAAAGCCGCATGGTGTAAGGAAAGCTGCAGTCCCTCGCTTCGGAAGGACTGGCCGAACGGAAATATTGCAAGAGGACAGTTGTCATCCAGTTCCTTTATCTGATGAACGTGGTATGGATTGACAAACACCATTTTAACTTCATGTGCTTTTAAGAATTTACCCAGGGGCATCCAGTAGTGCCCTGTTGGTTCACAGCCAACGATTAAACCGGTTTTGCCTGTCTTCTCTAGAGTTTCATCAACCCACTGGCCG
>JALFNS010000048.1 GCA_022773945.1 Clostridiales bacterium | reverse complement strand
TGGTATGTATCTGGCAATGGCAAGAGTTGCTCACAGAGAAGGATATCCTGAGATCGGTCTCTACTGGGAGAAGGCAGCTTACGAAGAAGCAGAGCATGCAGCTAAGTTTGCAGAGCTTCTCGGAGAGGTTGTAACAGACTCCACTAAGAAGAACCTGGAGATGAGAGTAGACGCTGAGTGCGGAGCTACTGCAGGCAAGTTCGAGCTGGCTAAGATGGCTAAGGCTCAGAACCTGGACGCTATCCACGACACAGTTCACGAGATGGCAAGAGACGAAGCCAGACACGGTAAGGCATTCGAAGGCCTCCTCAAGAGATACTTCGGCTAAACCGCACGGTTATAAATCAATAAGAGCAATACATGGGGCTGTCGCATAAGCGGCGGCCTTTTCTTGTGCGATTGTGGTAGAATCATAGCAGGAAGGTGAGACGATGAGAAATGCAATAGCCGAAACGGGCAGAGAGCTGCTGAAGCTGGGTTTGGTGGCCAGGACATGGGGCAATATATCGGAACGAACAGACGAGGAACACTTCGCCATAACTCCCAGCGGACTGGATTACCGGAATCTGACCGGTGAGGACATGGCAACCGTCAATGTGAGCACGGGTGCCTGGACCGGCAGGTACAAGCCCTCGGGGGAATGGGCGGTTCACAGGGAGGCCTACAGGACATTCGACGATGTGAACTTCGTAATCCACACCCACCAGACCTTCGCCACGATAGCGAGCGTGCTCGGGCTGCAGACTTTGCATCAGGCGGATGACGCGGGGCTGGCTGCATACGGGCTTCCGGGATCCGACAAACTGACAGGAGCCGTATCTCGCGAAATGCGCAAAGGCCACAGGACAATACTCATGGCGCATCACGGTGTGCTCATATGTGCAGGCAGCAGAGAGGAAGCTCTGGAGCGGGCACTGGGTCTGGAAGAAGTCTGCAGAGCAAACGTGAAATACACAGAGGTTGAAGAGGCGGTGGAGAGAGTAATCGCAGAGGGAAGCGACATATACACGGTTCTCGATGACGTGGCGCAGATGATAGGGAGGAAGATTCCTCTGACGGACAGAGACATTATCAGCGGAGCGGCCGTTCACAGAGAAAAGGGAATTCTGGTTAAAGCCGCTGATGAAGACGATGAGGAAGCCCTGAGACTGCTGGTGGAGAAAGCCTGTCTCTGCAGCGCCAACGGGGGCAGGAAGAGGCTGAGTCGCCGTGACGTGTGGCTTATGCACAGAAACTACGTTAAGAATTACTCACGTCTCAGGAATTCGGCATCCGTGACATGACAATCATGAGAATACCTTCGGTGAAGCTTATGAGAGCGTCTCCGGCCCACTGGTTGCTGACACCGATGGGAAATGATGAAGTGATTTCGGCATCGTCGAGGGTATAGAGTGCGCCGCTTATGGAGAGCCCGCGGCATGAATCGCTGAGGGCGAAAACAGACAGAGAGAAATCCTCTTCGGCAGGAAGGCGAATTTCGCCCGGAGGCATGATTATGATGCGGGTGTTCTCGTCGGAGATTCTGACCGTCAGACCGTGGCGGGCTGCGAAGGCACCTGCCTGGATGTTGGCGAAGAGATGATCAAGCCGGCCGCCCAGAGCGCAGTATATGCGCAGCTCGCTGAAGCGGTTCATATCCGCAGCATGTCGTATTGCGGCCATTGTATCCGTGTCATCCTTCATTACGGGAAGAGACAGGACAGGGATGTCATCGGGGAGCCGGCCGGAGCAGGAATCGAAGTCCCCCAGGATGAGATCGGGAGTGATTCCCTGCGAGGCAGCGTAGTCAAGACCCTTGTCGCAGGCTATGATATAATCTGATTTTTCAATGCCGTCAAGGGGAGCGAAATCCCCTCCGGAAATAATTGCGCAAACTCTGTTCATAACTATATTTTAACCGGGAGACCGCACAAATCAAGGAAAAAAGGTAGAATTTACCTATCTTTTATTGTATAATCAAAAAGAATATACATATTTTCGAACAGGAGATTTTCAGATGACGAAAACTATGCTGATTGTACTTATCGCTGCAGTTGTTTTCATAGTGTTTTGTGTTCTGACGATTTTTGCATTATTAAAAAACCATAAGGTTTTGTCTTCCTTTGAAGATAAGATGGAGGAATCAGACAAGACTCTGAAGAGAGCAATAGGTGACATGCTCGCCATGCAGGAGAAAATGCGGGCGCAGGAAGCCAGAATCAAGAAGCTGGAGGAAATGGTGCAGGCTCTGGGGAAACATGCCGCAAAAGCCGCAAAGGCCGCGCAGGCTCCACAGACCTCAAAGGCTCCACAGACCGTGAAGGCGCCCGAACCCCAGCCTCAGCAGACCAGGGTGGTGAACACGCCTCGGACTGAGCAGCCGCCTGCACGAGAGGAGCAGCGACAGAAGGTTCAGAAACAGGAATATGAGGAAGAGATATACCTTGACGATCTTTTCGAAGAGGTACCGCCGGTGCAGGCGGAAGACAGCTCTGATGATATAGAGAGAAAAGCCAGAGAGCTTAGAAGTATGCTCAATGAATACAGGAAAACGCCGCAGGCGCAGGCTGCTCCACAGCCACAGCCTCAGCGACCGGCGCAGACAGCTCAGGTGCAGCAGTCGCAGAGGCCGGCACCGAGACCTGCACAGGCGGCACCGCAGTCGCAGTATCAGCAGCCTGCCGCGACCGGATATAGCGGAACAGGTGTAGGCAAAAGCGGCAAAGAATACACACTTTCGGACCTGGAGTCTTTAATCAGAGAATAGAAACGGAATGAGCAACAGGAGGGTTTTATGTTTTGTAGTAATTGCGGTAATAAAATTTCAGACGACTCGAAGTTCTGCAGATATTGCGGCGCGCCCGTAGCAGCAGAGAGCTTCGGGACGGCTGCAGAGGACGTTCAGGAACCTCCGGAAGCAGAAATTCCGGCAGTGCCTGAGACTGCCGAACCGGCGAAGGAAAGCCGCATTTTCGATGAATTTCAGTGGGACGTGAGAGATTATCCCGGCGCCGGGGTTGAAAAAACAGAAGACGTGAATTTCAACTGGGATGCGAATCCGGCAGACGTTAAGGACCGATTCACATCCGGACTTTCGGCCGGAGAAGTTGAGGAGGTGGCAGCCAAGGTCAACAAGGGTCTTGAGCTTTCACCGGAAGACATTTTCCCGGCAGACAGAAAGCCGGAGCCGTCCGCAGGAACGGACAGAATCGACAAGTTCTATACCATCAACAAGAAGAATGAAGAATTCCAGGCCCTTCTCAACAGAGAGTATGAGAAGATTAAGCAGGGCGGAGCTCTTGCCAGCGAAATGTCGCAGGCAGAGAATGCCGCATCTGAGAGATTCCGCATAAGGAAGGAAGAGCCTACAATGGAGGAATTCCTCAACAGAGAAGGCGTTAACAGACCTTATGAACCGAAGCCGTTTTCGTCAGATCTGCTCAGGCAGATAGAAGCTCAGGATGCTGAGAAAGAAAGAGAAAGGCAGGAGAAGGAGCGTATCCGTCTCGAAATAGAGAAGGCTGAAGCGGAGAGAAAGGCCAAGGAAGAGGCACGCATCAAGGCTGAAGAGGAAGCGAAAGCTCGTGCCGAAGAGGAGGCCCGCCTCAGAGCAGCTGAGGAAGCACGCCTCAGAGCCGAAGAGGAAGCAAGACTCAAGGCCGAAGAGGAGGCAAGACGCAAGGCGGAGGAAGAGGCTCGTCTGAGAGCTGAAGCTGAGGCAGAAGCCAGACGCAGAGCTGAAGAGGAAGCCAAGCTCAGAGCCGAGGAGGAGGCTAAGCTCCGTATGCTTCAGGAGGCCAGAATGAAGGCCGAAGAGGAAGCTCGTCTCAAGGCGGAGGAAGAGGCCCGCGCCAGAGCGGAAGAAGAAGCCAGACTCAAGGTGGAGGCGGAGCTCAGAGAAGCACAGGAAGCAGCCAGAATAAGAGCAAGACAGGAAGCCAAGCTGGCAGCTGAGGAAGAAGCCAGATTCCGTGAGGAGGAAGAGAAACGTCGCAGAGACGCGGAGCTTCTGAGAGCCAGACTGGCAGAAGAAAATGCAGCTGCCGGAGCAGAGGCCGAGAGAGACAAGGCGGCACAGGAAGCTCGTGACTGCCTGGAACAGACTGCCAGAATCAAGGCTGAAGAGGCAGAGAAAATCAAGGCGGCAGTAGCAGGCTTCAGGGCAGCGGAAAGTGCAGCTCCTGAAGAGGACAATGAAATAAGACAGGCTCGTGTTGAGACGAGAGAGCAGATAAATGAGATGGCTCGTGCCAGAGACAGCTTCTTCGCAGAGCTGGATCGCAGCATGCAGGAGAACGAGGCCAGGGCTGCAGAGCAGGAACAGTTCATACCTGAACCGGTTGCTCCTGTAGAGGCGGAGATTCCTCAGACAGAGGTTCCTCAGCCTGAGGAGGACATGGCAAGAACACGTGTCATCGACAAGAAGGATATTCTCGCAGGCATGGAAATGACCAGAAGAATATCCAAGGAAGAGCTGAGAGCAACAGAGGACAGAGACTTTTTCGCCAACCTGGAGGCAAGGGCAGCGGCACAGGAGGCTGCTGAAGAAGTAACCGAAGCTGCACCTGAACCGGTACAGGAACCTGAAATCCAGGAGGAGCCGGCAGATTTGTCCACAGATGATTTCCTCAGACAGTTTGGAGACTCCTTCGAGGACGTGGGAGAACCTGAACAGGAGGAACCTGTGATTGAAGGCTTTGCACCGAAGGAGGAGCCTCAGATTATGCCGGAGGCCGGAAGCGACGAAGCGGTTAAGCCGGGCCTTGACAATACGATGGTTATGCCTGAGTCAGATATGGGCGGCGAGGATGCCAACGATTTCGACAACTTCGGCAGAGAAGAGGCAGACAATTATATAAAGCAGCAGGAGATGCAGGATGCCTTCAACGGAGAGGACGAATACGACGAAGAGGAAGAATCATCCAGCAAGGGCAGAGTCGTTCTCAAGGTGATACTGGTGGTTCTCATCGTTATATTTGTTGTGGAGCTGGCAGGTATAGGCATCAAGTGGATTGCACCGGAGAGTGCACCTGCACAGTTTATAGACAAGTGCCTCAACAATGTTATACAGCTCATCACAGGTGAGGATGGGAATGCGTACACAGCATATGATCCCGGATACGTTCAGCTGGAGGAACAGCTTGCGGATATGGATATAGACCTTAACGGTGAAGTATGATTTTAGAGGAGGCTTATTGTGGCGGAGACTAAGAAAAAAAAGAAAGTCGGCCTTAAGGGCGGAATAATAATAGCGCTGCTTATAGTGCTTATATTCGTCGCCCTCATAGGATGGATAACCGACTTCATGTGGTTCAGTTCGCTGAGCTACGTATCAGTATTCCTGACCAAGCTGTTCACACAGCTCAAGATAGGAGTACCGACATTTATTGTTGTAACCTTCCTGGCCTATGTGTACCTGAAGGCGCTCAAGAAGGGCTATTTCAGGAAGGTTGAATCGGATGAGATTCCCGATAACAGGAAGCTGAACTGGATTTCCTGGGGACTGGCGGGAGCCTTCGGTATTATAACCACATATGTGGCTGTGACGAGACTCTGGTTCCAGACTCTGCAGTTCGTCAACAGTACGGACTTTGACATCAAGGATCCCCTTTACAACATAGACATTTCATTCTATGTGTTCAAGCTCAATTTCGTGGAACAGGCCAACAGCATAGCGATTATACTCATATTCGCATTCGCTCTGCTGACGGTGGCGTACTATGCTATACTCCTGTCCATGAGAACTCCTAAGATATTCCAGGAGGTTGAGGAAGATACAGACGCAGAAGAGGAGTACGACGACGGCAGATATACAGGATTCAACACCGACGATAACAATCCTTTCAGTGAAGTGAACAAGATGTTCAGCGGTTTCACCAAGCAGTTCGGCGGTGGTAAGAAGAAGCCTAAGAAGCAGATTGACAACAGGAATGTGAGCCTGCTCCTCAGCATAGCGCAGAAGCAGCTCATAATTGTGGGAATTCTCTTCTTCGTGATGATAGGAATCCACTTCTTCCTCAAGCAGTACGATCTTCTGTTTGAATCGACGGGGGCAGTATTCGGAGCGGGATTCACAGCAGTTAACATCACTATGTGGATGTACAGGATACTCATAGTGCTTTCGGTGCTGGCGGCAATAGGATTTGCAATCGGAATCGTGAAGAAAAAGTGGAAGCCGGCTGTAATCACTCCTGTAGTGATGATATGCATCGGACTTCTGGGAACAGGCGCAAACCTTGTTGTACAGAACTTCATAGTATCTCCTGACGAAATCAACAAGGAGAGCAAGTACCTGGAGAGAAATATAGAATACACCCAGTACGCCTACGGACTTGACGGTGTTGACATGAAGCCTTTCAAGGCGACAGAGGACCTGTCAAGCGAGGACATAGCCAACAACGATGATACGATTTCAAATATCAGAATCAATGACTATGCTCCTGCCAAGACATTCTACAACCAGACTCAGTCAATAAGACAGTACTATACCTTTAATGACGTGGACGTTGACAGATACACCATAGACGGTGAATATACCCAGACATTCATGTCGGCCAGAGAAATCGACGAAGAGAAGATAAATGACACTTGGCTGAACAGACATCTCAAGTATACTCACGGCTACGGTGCCACACTGTCGAGAGTAGACAAGATCACTGCGAGCGGCCAGCCGGATATGCTCATCGACAGCATACCGCCGAGCTCCTCGGTAGATCTGCAGATAACGGATCCTGAGATTTACTTCGGTGAGATGACAAACGACTATGTGCTCGTCAACACATCAGAGGACGAGTTCGACTATCCTGACGGCAACAGCAACAAGTACTGCCAGTACGAGGGTGATTCCGGAATCAAGATGAACCTTATGTCCAGGATTCTCTTCTCAGTCAAGGAGAAATCCCTGAAGATGCTCGTATCAGGAAATATCAACAGCGACTCACAGATACTCATATACAGAAACATTATGGACAGAGTCCAGAAGATAATGCCTTATCTGGATTATGACGAGGATCCGTATATGGTAACTGTGGACGGACATCTCTACTGGATAATGGATGCCTATACGGCAACAAACCACTATCCTTACTCGGAGCCGTACAGTGAAGAGACGGATGTCAACTATGTGAGAAACTCCATCAAGGTGGTAATCGATGCATACACAGGCGAGACGAACTACTATGTGGTGGACAGCAGCGATCCTATCGCCTGCACATTCCAGAAGATTTATCCGAAGCTCTTCAAGGACTTCGACGAGATGCCTGAAGGACTCCGTGCACACATCAGATATCCGCAGACTCTCCTGAACATCCAGGCGACAGTATATCAGAGATATCACATGAACGATGTGAAGGTATTCTACCAGAACGAGGACCTGTGGCAGATAGCCAGTGAAATATACGGAACAGAAGAATCGGCTATGACCCCGAACTACTATATCATGAAGCTTCCGGGCGAGCAGAGCGCTGAGTTTGTAAACTCAATTCCGTTCACTCCTAAGGACAAGAAGAACCTCATGGGACTTCTCGTAGCCAGAAATGACGGGGACAACTACGGCAAGCTGGTGCTCTACCAGATGCCTAAGAGCAAGATCGTCTACGGTCCTATGCAGGTTGAAGCTCAGATAGACCAGAACACTGAGATTTCCAAGGAATTCTCACTCTGGGATTCATCCGGATCCAAGTACAGCAGAGGAAACCTCTTCGTAATACCGATTGAGGATTCACTCCTCTACGTTGAGCCTGTATATCTGGAGGCCACAAACTCCAGTATACCTGAGGTAAAGAGAGTAATCGTTGTTTACGGCGACAATATTGCCTACGAGTCAACTCTCAGCGAAGCCCTCAACAGCATGTTTGGAGAAGGCAGCGCCACCGAGAGCAAAGGCAGCGAAGATTCCGGCAAGAAGAACGAATCTTCAGACTCGGGAAGCAGCGAGTCAAAGGCTGATATAATTGCGAAATGTCAGGAGGCATATGACAATGCTCAGGATGCCCTCAAGGACGGCGACTGGTCAGCTTACGGCAAGTATATGGATGAGCTTGAGAAGAACCTGAATAAGCTTAACTGATAAACAAATAATTTAATGATTCAGGACATTCCCGGGAACACATCGGGAATGTTCTGCGTTTAGGAAACATGGAGCGGGAAATGCTTAATTACGATTTAGACAGAATGCTATACACACTGCCTGCTGAAGATCACAGCGAGGAGAAGATAAGGGAAGTGCTCACAGCCCATCCCGAGGTCAAGTTCATCTCGCTGGTGGGTATCGACGTGGGAGGCCACGATACGGATGAGAAGATACCTGTGGAGGAATTTCTGAAAGATATAGACGGATTCCTCGCAACGGGTGTGCAGACCGACGGATCCAGCGTTGTGCTTCCGGGAATAGCGGAGCTCAACAACGCCAAGGTGGATATAATACCGGACGTGACGGTCAACTGGTTTGTGGATCACAATTTCAACTATCCCGACCCTGATACGGGACTTCCTGTGGGAACACTGAGAATTCCCTCATCGCTCGTTCATAACGATTCAGACAGTGTGGGCTCCAGAGTTATACTCAGAGACGCCATATATAACTTCAAAAAAGATCTCCTTGAGCTTTTGCGCAACAACCCGTACGTGTTCGATTATCTGGATGCGGACGGAGTGGATGATATAGAGAAGATTGAGATCACGGCGGCAACGGAGCTGGAATTCTGGGTTAAGACGCCGGACGATGATGCAGACAGAGAACAGCTGTCCACGGCTCAGCTTCTAAAGGAGCAGTACTGGAAGCGCACCACAGGGCCGGTGAGAACCGCTCTGGAGGAGACCCTCCTGGTGCTCCAGAAGTACGGTTTCGAGGTTGAGATGGGCCATAAGGAAGTCGGCGGAGTCAAAGCCAAATTCGGCAATTCCGGCAATTACGATCATGTTATGGAGCAGCTTGAGGTGGACTGGAAGTACTCCTCGGCCATTCAGGCGGCTGACAACGAGAATCATATCAAGTATGTCATCCGTGACATATTCAGAACATACGGTCTGGAGGTTACCTTCATGGCCAAACCTATAGAGGGCGTTGCGGGCAACGGAGAGCATACCCACATGGGCGTGGCTGCCAGACTGAAAGACGGCAGGATGATAAATCTTTTCTCCTCAGTTAACGGCGATACGGAATTCATGAGCCCTGTAGGCTTCGGAGCGCTCATGGGACTCCTCAAGAACTATGAGGTGATAAATCCCTTCGTAAGCTCAACGAGCGACTCTCTGAAGCGTCTCAAGCCGGGATTCGAGGCACCTGTGTGCACGGTTACATCTCTGGGACACGACGTGAAGATGCCGTCGAGAAACAGAACGGTAATGGCGGGTCTGGTGAGAGAGATAGGCAATCCTATGGCAACAAGATTCGAACTGAGATCGCCGAATCCGAAGAGCAACACATATTTGGTGCTTGCAGCCTCATATATGGCTATGCTCGACGGAATCAAGGAGGCGCTGGAACACGGCAAAACCCCTTCAGATCTGGAGAAATCCATTTCCAAGGAATACGGAGAGGAGGACTTCTACCTGGAGAAGGATCGCATATACAGGAGCGAGAAGCACGTATTCAACGACTATACCGACGAGGAGAGAAACAAGTACTTCGGCAGGGCTCCGAGAACAGTATGGGAGAACATCAAAGCCTTCGAGGACTATCCGGAGAAGCTGGATATTTTCAGAAGAGACAATGTTATGACCACTATGGCGCTGGAGTCATACAAGGCGGCGGTACTGGAACAGTGGTCAGCCGAGCTTCAGAACAGAACCGTTCCCGAGGTGATGGATCTGCTCAGATCCTGTGAGAAGGTTCACACCGATGACGATGCGGTGGACTATGACAGACATTACTGGGGCAAAGTCTCCAGACTGAGAGACCGCATAGGCAAGAACACTCTGGAGGAGACATGCCTGCTTACCCAGATAGTTGAAGCTCTGGATGTCGGGGATTATGCCGCGGCATCAGACCTGCAGCTGGAGGTCCAGGAGAAGGTTGAGAAGCTCATCGAGATATATGCTACGTACAGAAAGAACTTGTTTTAGCTGAATACAGGAGGGAACATGTTAGACATCAAGAGAATAAGAGAGGACTACGAAGGTGTGAAGAAGGCCGTAGAGTCCAGAGGCAAGGGAGATTTCGGAATAGAGAATGTGCACAGCCTTGACCTGAAGCGCAGAGCGATTCTGGCTGAGGTTGAGCAGATGAAGAACAGACAGAAGGTCAAGTCAAAGGAAATTCCGGTTCTCAAGAAGGCCGGAGAGAGCACGGATGAGCTCATGGCAGAGCTGAAGGAGCTTTCGGATAATATCAAGAATATGGACAGAGATCTGGCGGAGGTTGAGGAGAATCTGAAGTCAGCACTGCTCAATATCCCTAACACACCATACAAGGATGTTCAGCCCGGCGCTGACGACAGTGACAACGTGGAGCTGAGAAAGTGGGGAACGCCGAGAGAATTCAATTTCGAGGAGAAGGCTCATTGGGATATAGGAGAAGATCTTGATATTCTTGACTTCCAGAGAGCAGCCAAGATAGCGGGAGCGCGCTTTACAGTCTACAAAGGACTGGGCGCACGCCTGGAGAGATCGGTAATCAACTTTATGCTGGATCTTCACACGCAGAAGCACGGTTATACAGAGATACTGCCGCCTTTCATGGTTAACAGAGGTGCTATGACGGGAACGGGACAGCTTCCTAAATTCGAAGAGGATATGTTCTACATCCCTCAGAAGGACTTCTTCCTCATACCGACGGCAGAGGTGCCTGTAACCAACCTCTATGACGACGAGATACTCGACGGGGACATGCTCCCGATATACCACACCGCATATACACCTTGCTTCAGAGCAGAGGCAGGAAGTGCCGGCAGAGATACGAGAGGCCTCATACGTCAGCACCAGTTCCAGAAGGTTGAAATGGTCAAGTTCGTCAAGCCGGAGGATTCCTATGAGGAGCTGGAGAAGCTGACTGCTAACGCAGAAGAGGTTCTGCAGATTCTGGAGATACCTTACAGAGTAGTAAGGCTGAGCACGGGAGATCTGGGATTCTCATCTGCCATGACTTACGATGTGGAGGTATGGATGCCAAGCTACGGCAGATACGTGGAGATTTCATCCTGCTCCAACTTCGAGGATTTCCAGGCAAGAAGAGCCAATATCAGATTCAGAAGAGAGCCGAAGGGCAAGCCGGAATTCGTGCATACTCTTAACGGATCGGGCCTGGCAGTGGGAAGAACAGTTGCCGCCATACTGGAGAACTATCAGCAGGAGGACGGCAGCGTAATCGTCCCTGAAGCGCTGAGACAGTATATGGGAACGGATAGAATTGGCTGAGAAGGCGTGTAGATTCTTACTATTTTGTAGAAAATCAAAGGGCATTCGCAAAATAGAAAAAGCTTATTGCATACTTTTATAATCTGCAATATAATAATTACAGAAAAGAGAAACCGATGAACGGTTGCTCTGGAATATTGGAATAATAAATTACTCGTCCTATTCCGTAAGCGGGACGGGTAATTTATTTATATAAACTACTTATGCTTAATCTCTGCAATTAAGGCAATGAGAGCAATAACAAACATTCCAAAAGCTAAGAGCTCCGATAGCGTTATGTACATCAGCATCACCTCCTCTCATGAGGAGCAACCGTCCACCGCAAGGGTTTCTCTTAAATATCATTATAGTATTTATGTATCGTCCCCACAAGTATAAGTTATATCTATAACATGAGAACGCTTTTCATGTACGCTCTCCTCTTACCTCGTATAAAGATTTGGTAGAGTAATTACAGTGCGTTCTCAAACCCGTAGAGCTCCTGCAGGATGTCGATGAGTTCTCTGCGGGAAGCATCAAGTGCCGCGCTGTCGGGGAATGCGACTCCGACAGGCGCCGGAGGCGGACATTCAGGCTCTTCGCTCTCATGCTCCTCATGGTCATGATGCTCATGGACGAGATGAGAGTTCAGCTCACCCATTCCGTAGATCAGCTCCAGAATGTGAGCTGCATTGAGGCCCTTCTCTATAAGCTCGTTACGTGAAAGGATGCTCTGGGTTATAAACGGGAAACCGTTGTCCGGAAGCGGAGCTCCGGCGGCGGTTTCCGCCTGCAGCTTAACACCCATGTCGAGAGCCAGGCTCTTAACCGCCTCGGCGCTCTTCTCATCATAGTATTCAGCCGCCGGATTATAAATATTGTATCCCACACTGTTACAGCCGCCGCCTATACCAAGCTCAGTCAGAACCTCATAAACGGAGACGAAGGTTATTTCGGGATAAGTGTCACGAAGATTCTTCAGGCAGCCGGGACAGGTGGTTATTATCGCAGGCTTGCCGGCGGACAGCCAGATATCCGACAGATCCATTTCCTCGTCTTTGCAGCAGCGAATCAGGATACCCGTATCCGGTTTCTGAAAGCGTATCGAATCATACAGCTTAACAACGATAGACGGTTCGTATTCACAGAGCTTGCATCCCGGGAAGAGAAGGAAGTCGCAGCTTCCTCCCTCGGGCAGACCCAGAAAATTGTTTTTCATAATTATTTCTCCTCAAGTATTTTTTCCACCTCGGCCATACGGCCCTTGGCCAGCTCCTCAGGTATGTAGACCTGCCCGCAGCTCGGGCACCTGCTGACTTTGTGGCGGAACTGTTTCGTCAGATAGCGAAAGCCCACCTCGATTTCCTCGAGAGGTACCTTGCACTTGTTACATATCAATGTCGATTTTTTCTCCATTCCAGACCATCTCCAGTTCAATTTCCATTCTGTGAGAGTAAGCGTTCACCAGGGTGTAGACCTGCCCGTCATCGGACTTGCTGTATTCGGCCCAGTAGGTCATGTTGCCGATCTTCCTGTAGCCCGTGTAGGTGTCCTTCTCCGTGTCGTAGAGTGTACGCCCCGTTCTCTCGCAAAAGCTTATAACCTCAGCGACTTCGCTCTCGAGTATGTAGTCGTCGCTGATTTTCTTTCTTACTTCAGGTGAAATTTCAAGCTTCATGGTCAGCTCCTCCTCAGGTACCGGGTCCTCACCGAACATGGCGAGAATACTGTTTTTAAGAGCGGTTCTGTTGTGCCTCCTCAGGGAAACCGTGTCGCTGTGCGGCTCCCTGTCAAAGAGCAGGTTGAGTATATGCACGCTCTCCTTGCCCTCGCTCATAAAAGCGTCCCTGCAGTTGATGCAGTAGGTTATATACGGATTTTTCCCTTCGCTGATTCTCTTCTGCTTAACCTGTGAGGCGAAGTCCGGATCCGCGATGGCACCGTGGCCTCCGTAGCTGCAGCAGGCGGTCCACTTCTCCTGAACCGGCAGAGGAACAAGGTTCACTCCGGCCTCCTCGCAAAGGCTTCTGACGCTGTCTCTGACAGCTTCTCCTTCGGAGGTGGCACAAGGATCGAAGACGCTGTAGAATTTGCTGCGGGAAGCGCCGCCGGAAACCCCCGGAAGCTGTGAAACTCCCCACTTGTCCATAAGCTCGTAGAGCAGGACGGTTTCTATGTCAGGGAGCTCTTCCGAAAATCTGTTTCTGCATGTAGGGCAGGCCAGAATCATAACAGGCCTGCCGAGCTCCTGCCAGTGGTCGTGAATTCGATCAAGCTCCTGCTTGTAGAGTTCATCATCTCCGGCCCAGAGGGCGGGAACTCCGCAGCAGCCCAGCATTATGCCCGTATCCGGCTCATTGTTCAGAATGTACTCGTAAGCATCCGTAACCAGCTCCGGCGCGCTGGCCGACAGCTGACACCCCGGGAAGAAGGCATAAGACGCCTTGCCCGTCTTTGGGGATTTGCGATAGGTATACGATTTCTCTTCGTTGGAGAAGGCCATGTCACGCAGGAAAAAGTCATTAAACGCCCACGGCATTTTATCCAGCTTGTGCATTCTTATGCGTGCGGCCTGAATAAGACCGTCCATATCAATGCTTTCCGGGCAGGTCTCCCTGCAAAGCCCGCAGTGGGTGCAGGTGTTTATCAGGCGCACCGCCGGAGTGGCGTGCAGCTCTGATTTGCCCGGTGCAGTGGTGGCCAGTATCTCGTCTCTCAGTCGCAGGGGCCACTTGTGTGTGTACTCGGTTATGTCGCAGTGGAGCATGCATGCGCTGCACTGGCAGCGAATACAGCGTTTTGCTTCTTCAACGGCCTCTTCCTTGCTGTACACATCCTCAGAGGCGGAGACAGCAGGCTGCTCCGAGAGAAGGGATTCATCGACTCTGACTGAAGTTTCCTTGTGAACGGGATACTTCAGATTACCCGTCATGAGGAAGTTGTCGATGGCTGTTGAGATTCTCAGTCCGTCGGCCAGGGCCTCGGCAGAGTTCCTGCCTATTAGTGACCCGCCGAGAAATACACCCATATCATTGATTATGGCGCATGGTGCCGACGGGTCGTCAATCTCACCTGTGAGCAGTGAAAAATCTATTTCTGTCTCGATGCCGAAGCTGCAGCCGCCATTGCCGGTGGCCACATAGAGGGCATCGAAGCCTTCAGGGATATCCTCAATGGAGGTTATCTCGCTGTTGTATTCAATATTGCAGTCCAGATGCTGCATCTGGCGTTCGAAGTCCTCCTCCATGAGGGCCTCGTCCATTATGTCTCTCAGATGACCTCCCGTGCGGTCGCTCTTCTCGTAAAGAGTGACGCTGTACCGCTTGGTTGAAAGCCTGAGAGCGCATGCCATACCGCTGATGCCGCCGCCTACTATGGCTATGGATTTCTTTTTCTGCGGCAGGTTATAGAATACGGGATCCTTCTTTTTGACATAGGTGAGGCAGGCCTGCTCCAGAGCTGGGAGGTCGACAGCCTCTCCGTTACCCGCCGCCAGAGGGCAGGAGGAGCGGCAGGGACCCTGACATATAGCTTCGGCTATGAAGGGAAATCCCGTCGCATCGCGGAATACCTTATAGGCAGCGTCGAAACGTCCTTCCTGAAGGCGGCTGATGAAGGTGTTCACATCCAGATTAAAAGGACACGCGGCCGCGCAGAAGGATATTTCATGCTGGAGACAGTCTTTGAAACCGTCCAGGTATGTGTTCATTTCTGTGTTTCTTCTTATCATATTCAAAACCCGAAAAAACAGGAGTGCAGCACCGCCGCACTCCTGTCAATGTGCCTGTAGTTAGTCTTCGAAATATACAGGGTTGTTTCTGATGTTTTCCATCTCCTCCTCGAAGTCGGAGCCGAGGAAGTACTTGTGAGGCTTGAGCGGATCCTTCTCGCCTCTGGCGAGGGCTTCGATTCCTGCCTTAACCTTCTCAGGTCTTGCCGGAAGCTCATATACTCTCACGCCGCAGGCATTGTTGATGGCGTTGATAACAGCCATGTGGTCGCCTGACTGGAATGCTTCACTTCCGCCGGATGAACCGAACGGTGAAGTGTCTCTAGGAGTCTGGAAGTGAATGAGCTGAATATCATCCGGAAGCATGTTCGCTGTAGCGATTCCGCATCCTACGATATTGTTGTGCTTCTTGACATCCTCGTAGTCCTCATAGAGAGCGAATCCGATGGAATGAGCGATTCCGCCGTAAGCCTGACCGTCCAGACATACAGGGTTTCCTATAACGCCTACGTCATCCACGCAGGTGAAGCGGAGAACCTCGGTCTTACCTGTTCTCGTATCAACGGCAACCTCTGCCATGAAGAGGGCATATGTGAATGCCGGTGTAGGTTCGCCGACTCCCGTATTAGGATCAAGATATGAGAGAGTAGGGTCCGTATGGTTCTCATACTGTGCGTCATATCTTGTAGGGATGCCTTCGGCAACCATCTCTTCATATGTTCTGAATGTGCCGTCCGGCTTTCTCATAGCGTTTATAAGTTTGTCGGCAGCCATTTTGCAGGCCTTTGTATTCATATAGTGCTGACGTGATGATGCGGATGATCCGGAGTCAACGCCGTATACACTGTCGTTCTGTCTCAGGATGATGTCTTCCTTCTTGACACCGAGTTCCTTGAGGCATTCCAGAGTTACTACCAGGGAACCTGCGTCGCCGCCCTGACCTACATCCTGCCATGTGTCATATTTGATGAACTTGCCGTTCGGAGCGATTTCGAGTCCCAGAGTACACTGGTCATCGTAACCCTCTGTTACGTTGTATCCGCCCCATGCGATACCTACGCCTCTTCTTACCTCAGGAGTATCCTCTTCGGCAGCTCTCTTCTTAGCTTCTTCGTAGAGCGGTCTGAGAGTGTCCATCATCTTCTCCATAGGATATTCTCTGAAGAGGTGCTGGTTAACGTTGGTTTCACCAGGTCTGGCTATATTCACGTATCTGATATCGAACGGATCCATGCCGATTTCTTCTGCCATCATGTCCATCATGGCCTCGGAGCATGTGAACGCCTGCGGTGAACCGTATCCTCTGTATGCGCATCCGTAAGCGTGGTTGGATGTGGCAACTCTCGAAAGTCCCTTAACGTTAGGTACATTGTAAGGGAAGTATGTGAATCTTGCCGGTCTCCATGTCAGGTCGTCACCCAGCTCGTTGTAAGCGCCGTGGTCAAGACCGAAGTCCCATTCAGCTGCGATGATCTTACCGTCATCATCACATGCCAGTCTGGAGTTTGACCATGAAGGTGCTCTCTTGCCTGCGTAAGCGATGTGCTCCTGATAAGTCATTGACAGGGCAATAGGCATTCCGTCGCATGCCTGGCATACGATAGCAGCCAGAGCGAAGGTAAGTCCTGCTGTGGACCATCCGAAGGATGCGCCTGTAGGGTTCTCTATAACACGGATCTTCTCAACAGGAAGTCCTGTGGCTTCTGAAATATCGGCCAGGTTGGCGCCGATTGCCATTGCCTTACACTGTACTGTCAGGATTCCGTCAGCATCGAAGTAAGCCTGTACGCAGTCTCCCTCGATGTTGCCGTGAGGCTCTCTCTGTGAGTAGAAGCTTCCTTCAACAACGTGAGGAGCATCCTCGAAGAGAGGCTCGATGTCATGACCTGCGCCCTTGACTGTAGGCTGTACGCACCACATGTTAGGATGGTCGTCATGTATTCTCATGGCGTCAGGCATTACAGCCTCGAGATAGTTGTTGTATTCAGGCAGCTGCTCGATTTCAACCTTAACCTTCTCGGCTGCTGCTCTGGCGTGTTCCTTGGAATCGGCAACGGCTACGGCCACGATATCGCCGTAGTTCATGATCTTGTCCTCAGCGATTACATGGTGAGTCTTCTCTGTTGCCAGTGTTCTAGGTGTGAATGAGAAGAAGGCCAGTCTGTTGGAGCCCTGAATGTCCTTGGCCAGAACGATCTTGTATACTCCCGGCATTTTCTCTGCTTCTGAAATGTCTATGTTCTTGATCTTGGCGTGGCTTGCCAGTCTCGGCTGAACCATGACAGCGTGGAGTGTGCCTGAAGGCATCTTCATTTCGATGTCATCACCGTAGTCCTCTACGCCGCATACTCTGGCCAGAGCACAAGGTCTCAGGGTCGGCTTGCCGTAGTATTCGCCAACCTCAGGTTCAGGCTGCTTGATCTCCTCCATGGTGATTTCGCCGCGCATGCACTTGGCAGCAATCATTACGGAGTCAACAATCTGCTTGTAGCCTGTGCAGCGGCAGATGTTTCTGTGCTTGGTGAACCAGTCTCTTACTTCCTCTCTCGTAGGATCGGGATTCTCCTGAAGAAGCTGGTATGCCGATACTATGAAGCCCGGGATACAGAATCCGCACTGCACGGCACCGTGGTGCATGAATGCCAGCTGGAGAGGGTGAAGGAATCTCGGCTGACCGATACCTTCGATTGTGATAACCTCGCTGTATTCCTCAATCTTCGCGATTTTCTTCGTACATGAACGTACGACCTTGCCGTTAAGAATTACTGAACATGAGCCGCATACGCCTGTTCCGCAGCCAACCTTGGTGCCGGTAAGACCAAGTCTTCTGACTACGTCCGCCAGAGTATCCTTCTCCGGGTCGCATATGAACATACGGTCTGCGCCGTTGATGTTCAGCGTCATTTTCTTGAAATTCATAAAAACCTCCATTGGTACTATTAATTTGACTTGATACCTGATAATATTCTATCAATTCTGACAGAGCAGTGTCAAGAAACCCCATCTTCAAACAATAACTAACTTGCTGTAATTATGTTACATCTGGGTGTTCTTTTTTGATTTCTTCTTTTCGGCCTTTGCCTGATGGCGTCTGTCTTTCTCTTCAATGTAGTCTATGGTTTCCTGACGTCTTGCGCGTATCTTCTCGATGTTTTCGGCCTTTGCCTTCTCGATGTCCGGAATCAGCTCCACGTAGATGCTGTCGTATTTCTCTCCGAGGAGCTCGTTAAGTTTAACACAAAGTTCCTTGTACTCATCCAGGCGCACGATGTTGTCTCCCGTAACGAAGTATACATCCACCCAGTACTTTCGGCCCGTTTTGATAACGTCCAGGAAGTTTACGAAGTATCCGTGCTCGGCCATAGGCTGTTCCACAACCTCACGGATGCTGTTCATGGTCTCCTCGTCGGGAGCGAAGAGCATCATTCCGCGCTGTGCCTCGACAACCATGGAGATAGGCTCCTTAAGGAGGATTACAGCCAGTATTATGGCGATTGCCGGGTCCACATAAGGTGCGATGAATGAGATTCCCGTGTGTTCGAGAATCAGCGCCAGAAGGAAAGCTACGCCCACACCCAGAGTGCTGTAGGTATCCAGCTTCCAGATGTACAGCTCAGCTTTGATTGACGGCGATGAGAACTTTTTGTTGATTCTCTTAAGTACGAAGTACATTACCGCACATCCCAGAGACATGGCCATCTCGAATATGGCAATGAAGGATGCATCAACATGATTTCCTCCGTCCAGAATAGTACCCGCGCTCTGTATGATAAGAACGACTGTGATTATGGCCAGGAGGGAGCATTTAATAGTAACGAAAAGGGATTCCACCTGTGAGAGCCCGTAAGGGCGACGTTCGGTTACAGGTTTATAGAGAAGCGGTACGAGAATGATGAAGGGACCTATCATTATCAGGTCGGCTATGTCGTACACGCAATCCATGAAAACGGCCTTGGAACCTGTAAACCAGGCCGCCACAACTTCGGCAAGAAGGTATGCGATACTTCCCGCCAGTGATAAGTTCAGAATTCGTTTCTCAATTTTGATATTGTCTTCCACAATTTCACCTACCTTCGTTATCATTATACATCAACATGGGCATACTTGCTTGCTAAAATCCTCAAGGTGAATGTATAATTGTTATATGGATGATAACATGCAATTTTACTACGAACAATTTGACACGTGCAGAGAGCACGACATACCTATGTGTGCCGATGCGTGTCCATTCAAAGTTGACTTTCTCGACTTTCAGGAGAGAATAACGGGAGGCAGAATTAATGCCGCCTACAAATCACTGAGAGACAAGGTGGTTTTCCCCGAGATAGTCTGTGAGGTGTGCCCGGGATACTGCGAGGAGGCATGTATCCGTCAGGTTGTAGATTCACCTGTGCGCATAAACATGCTGGAGAAATCGGTGATCGCTCTGGCCACGCGCAAAACCCCCAATTCCTACAATCTGCCTGCCAAGAAGCAGCGCATAGGGGTAATCGGCGCAGGACTGTCCGGCATGGGATTTGCCCACAGAATGGCAACGAAGAAATATCCCGTTACAATATTCGAGAGAGAAGATTATCCCGGAGGAAGTCTCAGTCAGGTTATGGACAGGGACATATACATGGAGGATTTCAGCCTCCAGTTCGGCAACGAGAAATACGAGCTGAAGACGGGCACGGAGATAGATGATATAAGAAGCCTCTGTCTGGAGGAGGGCGAAGAGAATCCGGAGAAGTTCAACGTGATATATGTGGCTACCGGCGCCGGCGGTGCTGATTTCGGCATAGGCGACGAAGGCTGCATGAAGATAGGTGATACGGCAGTATTTCTCGGCGGAGAGGTGCGCGGTCACGACAGGATGCACGCTCTGGCCGAGGGACTCAATCTGTCCGCTTCGGCGGAGGATTTCCTCAAGATAGGCAAGCTTGAGTACTACAGGGCCGGTCCTGACAGCAGGTGTGTCGCCAACAGAGATCATCTGGAGGAGAAGAAGGAGGCAGTTTCCCCTGCGGGAGAATCTTTTACTGAAGAAGAGTGCAAAGCCGAAGCGTCGAGATGTATCAGATGCAGCTGCGATGCCTGCGAGAGCCTTTGCGATATTGTGGGATTCTTCGACAAATGGCCGGCGAAGATGCGTGATGAGATATTCCTCTCCTGCAAGCCGGCGGGATCCCTGGTGCACAAAAGCCCGGCGAGAAGGTATATCGCCGCATGCACCGACTGCGGCCTTCTGACTGAGGCCTGCCCGGAGAGCATCGACCTCTGCGGCATGGTCAAGCTGGCCAGACACAAGATGCACGAAGCGGACAAGGTTCCGGCTGCATATAAACAGTATTACATCAGAGATATGGAGTTCGCCGACAGCGAGGAATGCGCTCTTGATCGTGTTCCCGGCGGCAGCACATGCAGCGAGGCATTCTTCCCTGGGTGCAATCTGGGCGCTCTGAATCCTGAGTACGTTATTAAACCGTACAAGTGGCTTCTCGAAGGAAATAGGGAGACGGGGATTCTTCTCCGCTGCTGCGGTATCCCGGCAAACTGGAACGGCAACGAGGAGCAGCATGACAGGGAAATCGCTGATATCAGGGCTCAGTGGGAAGGCATGGGCAGACCTAAGCTCATTATGGCCTGCATGTCCTGTATGAAGCATTTTGCCGAGTATCTGCCTGAGATAGAGACGGTTTCTCTCTATGAGGTTATGGCGGAGCGCGGCGGATTCCCGGAGAGCGCGCTACCTGAATACGATGAAGCGGCAGTCTTCGATCCGTGCTCCGCACGGGGGAAATCCGGTGTTCAGGAAGCGGTACGCAAGCTGGCCTCCGGTGCGGGAATGAAGGTGTGCGAGCTTCCTAAGGGAGACGTGCACGGTTGCTGCGGTTTCGGAGGCAACGGGACTCTGGCGGCCAAAGGCTTCTCTGATTATGTGGCAGACAAGCGTGCTTCTCTCTCTGATAAGCCATACATTGTATACTGCTCAAACTGCCGTGATGTGTTCACTGACAGAGACAAGGAGGCGGTTCATATTCTCGATATTCTCTTCGGAATTAACGAGAAAAACTCCGATGGAGATCTCACCCTATCGGGAAGAAGAGCCAACCGCATCGAACTGAAGAACAGGCTTCTGGCTGAGATCTGGGGAGAAGAAGGTAAGTCCGGAAGGAACGAGATGAAATACAGACTGATAATGGAGGATGAGGCCGCGGACAAAGCCCGCAGGCAGAAAATCCTCGATGAAGACATATGTGAGGTTATAGAATACGCGGAGAAGACGGGACGCAGAACCCGCAGCGCCGAAACGGGCCGTTACAAAGCCTACAGGGAAATCGGCGCCATAACTCTCTGGGTGGAATACACGGAGGGATCTCCTGAGGAACGTCACATTTACAACGTATATTCCCACAGAATGCAGATAAAACTGGAGGCGGTGTTCAATGGCAAGAAAATTGATGAATAACAAAAGTGCCGGCGCCAGCGGCCAGGCCGAAATGAAAGAAAAGATTATCTGCGACAGATGCGGCGTGGAGATGGAGCTAATGGAAGTCCAGTTCAGATACCTGACCCGCGACTTCCGATACAAGGTTCCCCGTTGCCCTGAATGCGGTCAGGTATCCCTCACCGAAGACCTGGTGACAGGCAAGATGGCGGATGTGGAGGCTATGATAGAGGAGAAGTAAACCTCATCGCAGCAGACCATAGATGCTTACTAGCAGGAAATAGAATCCCGGACAGAACTCGAGACTTCGTCTCTCGGGCAAGTCCGGGATTTAGCTATTTCCTATGTTCACTGCTTGCTGCTCGAGACTGTGTCTCTGTGTTTTCTACGGCATTTCTGACAAACTCCCTGCTCTCACAAATATTTTGTCAGACTCCGTGATTAAGCTAAGGGGTTTTCTGACAAGAATCGTGTATTTGTTATATACTTTGTCAGAAAACTTTAAGGTGATAATTTGCAAAAGTATATTTCGATATTCGCGAATTGTTCCTGTTTCGGAACGAACAAGCGTGTATAATAAATTTTGTTCTGAAATGGGAACGGAATTTGACGTACGTGAAGGCGTGTGCTAATATGGGAGTGATATTTGATGGAGGTGGTTGTTTTGGTTGAGAGAAGAGAATATCTGAATCGTCTTATCCAATGGAAGGATGAACAGGTAATCAAAGTTGTCACCGGTATACGCCGCTGCGGCAAGTCCACTTTGCTTTTGCAGTACCGGGAATGGTTGAAATCAAGTGGCGTTTCAGACGTGCAGATTGTTTCTGTTAACTTTGAGGAACTGGAATACGAAGATTTGCAGGACTACCGCAAGCTGTACGATTATCTCAAAAATAGCCTTTGCGAAGGGAAGATGACTTATATCTTTCTGGACGAAATTCAGAAAGTGCCGTCTTTTGAGAAGGTAATAGACAGCTTGTACGTCAAACCGGACGTGGATATATATATTACAGGATCCAACGCTAATATGCTCTCGGGAGATCTGGCTACACTGCTGACAGGCCGGTACGTTGAAATTAAGATGTTGCCATTTTCATTTAAAGAATTCCTTGAAGTTACCGGGACGGATAAAGAACGCGGACTTGCTGAATATATGCGTGACGGAGGGTTGCCATATGTTGCTGTCATGGAGCGCACGCGGGAAAAGGTCGACACCTATCTGGAAGGAATATACAATACAGTAATCGTTAAAGATATAGAAAGCCGACAGGCACGAAAGGAAACAGACCCTGCGAAAAGAAAAATAACAGATATACATCTACTGAAGACTGTTGCTAAATATCTGGCCGGCGTTGCAGGTAATCCGGTTTCCGTCAGAAGCATCGCTGATTACCTGAGTTCGAACGGTAGAAAAACTTCTCCCAACACGGTTAGTGATTATGTGGAAGCTCTTACCGAATCTTTTATATTCTATCCTGCAGAACGGTTCGACATTGTGGGCAAGAAGCTTCTGAAGGCCGGGCGTAAGTTTTATATTGTGGATTTAGGTTTAAGGAACCACATATTGCCGCGAAGCCGATACGATCTTGGTTTCTCGCTGGAGAATATTGTGTTTTTCGAGCTTCTGCGCCGGGGATATCGTGTTATGATCGGTAAAGTCGGCAATACGGAAGTGGACTTTGTAGCGGAGAAAGATGGGAATTACACCTACTTTCAAGTGACAGCGGATATGACTGCGAAAGAAACCTTCGAACGTGAAATGAAGCCGCTGACAAACATATCGGACAACTATGAGAAAATTGTCCTGACAGGAGACCTGCTCACGCCGGGAAACTACAACGGCATATTGGTAAAATATTTACCCGATTGGCTCCTGGGAGAGGCTTAAACCATGAACAGAAACGTGATAAAAATAGGCGATGTGCCTTTGAGCTTCTCCGTATACTCTGTGGAGAGCTCGCCGACGCACAAGAACAGCTTCGGCACAGTGGAGATAATATTCTGCCTTAAGGGATCGGTGCGTTTCGGGTATGCGTATGAGGATTTCACCCTGAGGGCGGGTGACTACATAGCCGTGGACAGAGATGCCTACTTCTTGTACAAAGGCAGAGACAATGTATGCGTGTCCTTCTATCTGGACATGCTTCGTTACGAGGAGAAGTACCCCTTCGTCAGACATGCCATGTATGTGTGCGAGGGAACGAGTGAAACCGACGTTCCCGACTATCCGCGACCTTCTCATATGAGACTCAAAAGCCTCATGATAGCGGCCCTCAAGTGCGCCCTTGAAGACGGTGATGAGAAACAGATTCACAACATAGCCGACAAGATGGCAGACCTTCTGGTTAACCATTTCGACATAGCCTTTTACCATTACGGCAGCGAGGACATACCGAAGAAAGCCCTGGAGCGGAACAGGTACATAACCGCATACATACAGGACCACATTCACGAGAAAATCTCCATGAAGACACTGGCCGAGGAGCTGGGAGTCACAGAAGGGTACCTTTCGGAATTCATGAGGAAGACCTCCGTGGGATTTCGCGGAATCCTGGGCTACATCAGAGCCAACGAATCGGAGGAATACCTGCTCAACACGGACAAGACCATAGTGGAGATTTCCGAAATGTGCGGATTCTCCGATGTGAAGTACTATTACAGCGCCTTCAGGAAGTGGTATAAATGCACCCCGAATCAGTTCCGCGAGAGGTACGCCAAGATTAAGGACACGGACGTGGAGTACCTGCCTATAGAGAGCATCGACGGACTGGTGAGCGAGCTTCTGGAGAAGCACTTCATGGAAACCAACGCGGGATTATAGCGTTAAACAAGAATCAAAAAACACGTAAACGACAATAAAGACGTCGTTTACGTGTTTTTTATTCCTCTTAAAATCGAGAAGTGTCCTTGCCGCCGCGCTCCCGATAATTGTATTATTTTCTCAACATGGAGACGAGGGACCAGATAACAACGATTCCGCCGAGGATGAAGAGCACGATGGCTTTGCTCGAAGGAATACCGGATAAAACTCTCAATCCGATGAGAGACGCGAATATGAGGATGCATATTCCGGCGATGAGACAAATAATATTTACAACCTGTTTGATATCCATAATAGACCTGCCTTTCTGATGTGCATACTGTAACCCACGGAGAGGCCTTTGTCAAATAAATAAGGTCAGCAATTATCATTAACATATTATCTGGAGGTAAAGTTATGAATGAATTACAGAATCAGGGCGAGCTTAAGAAAACCCTAAGTCTCCCCCTCCTCATCGGCTTCGGTCTGGCCTATCTGGCGCCGACGGTAGTGTTCAACTACTACGGCATCTGGACATGCGAAGACGGAACGGCAGGCCACTATCCGCTGGCACTGCTCATCACAACAGTCATGATGCTCTTCACGGCATTCAGCTACACGAGAATGGTCAAGGAATTCCCGCAGGCCGGCTCCGCCTATGTTTACGTTAACAAGTCGGTGCAGCCGCACATCGGATTCCTCACAGGATGGGTAATGCTTCTGGACTACCTGCTCCTGCCTATGGTATGCTATCTGCTGCTGGGCATCTACATTAACGAGTATTTCCCTGTACTGCCTGTATGGGCAATCGTTATAGGCTGCGCGGCACTGGGAGCAATTTTTAACATTATCGGAGCCAAGACGGCATCCTTCATAGACTCAATAATCATAGCAGCGCAGCTCATTTTCACAGCACTGACAATTCTCCTCTGTATCATGTACGTATGCGACGGAGGCGGGGCAGGAAGCATTTTCTCCGCAAAGGCCATAATCAATCCTGAGACTTTCAACTTCTCATCAGTGCTCAACGCATCAGCTATTCTGTGCGTATCCTTCGTAGGATTCGACGCGGTAACCACAATGGCAGAAGAGACCAAGGACCCTCAGAAGGTTATGACCCCGGCAATCATCGGAGTGTGCCTGGGCGCAGGAATTCTCTTCTTCATCACATCATACTTCATGAACATAGCCTGGCCTGATGCAGCGACACAGATCCAGGATCCGGATGTAGGAGCATATGAGTTCTACCCGCAGATCGGCTACGACTGGGCGGCTGATGTATTCTTCGTGGTTGACGAGTTCGCATCCTTCGTATGCGCCATGGCAGGCATGGGAGCCGTATCCAGAATCCTTCTGGGAATGGGCCGCGACAACATTCTCCCGAAGAACTTCTTCGGTTCCGTATCGAAGAAGTTCAATACACCGGTCAAGAACATCATACTGGTATCAGTTATCGCATGCTCGGGGATCTTCTACGCAGATAACCTGATAGGTGCGGCAGAGCTCGTATCCTTCGGCTGCATAATCGGATTCATCATGGTAAACATCTCAGTATTCATGAGATTCTACATCAAGAAAGGACAGCGCAGCGGCCTGAAGAACAAGCTCATGTATATGATCGTTCCGCTCATAGGCGCAGCGATACTCATATTCGCATTCTTCTTCGTCGGCAAAGGCGCTAAAATCCTGGGCGGAATCTGGCTCGGAGTAGGAATTATATATCTGGCAGTAAAGACGAAGGGCTTCAAGGAGCTGCCGCCGGAGATGCATTTCGAGGAGTAATATGACCGGCGAAATAAGAATAAGAACCATACCGTCATGTACCGTTTACAGAGCTGAATACGACCTGTGGAGTATTTCCGATTTCTTCGACATGGAGACGGGAGAAAACATCCTCTACGAACTGCAACACCTCATGGAAGCAGCGAATCCCCAAGTGACGGTACCGGAGCTGGGAGAAGACTACAACTTCTTTCAGCTCCCCATGGGAGACAATCCCGACGGAACTAAACACATAATTTACAGAGATATGACAATAGGGCGGGGCAAGGACAGCGAAGACGGCGCCTACGTCTTCGAGACAGTGCCTGAAATAACCGCGGCCACAATGCTTCACGAAGGACCATACGAGACCGTGACTGAGGCCTTTGCACGGGTGCTCGACTGGATTGAAGCGAAGGGCTTCACCGTAGCGGGCCCGGGCAGGTGCTCGGCGATACACGGCCCCTGGGACAGGAGCAGGCCGGCGGAATTCCTGAACGAGATTCAGGTCCCCGTCAAAAAGGAGGATTAGATGCAGGCGGACAAAATACTGATTAACGGCAGAATTCACACTGAGAATCCGGAGCAGCCTCAGGCGGAGGCCATAGGAATTTGCGGCAAAAACATAGTGTACGTCGGTGACAGTGCCGGCGCAAAATCCATAGCCGCGGCTGACGCCGAGGTTATCGATCTGGAGGGGAAGACGGTGATTCCCGGACTTCTCGACGGTCACACTCATCCGGCAATAGTCTCCAAGACCTTCTGGTATGTGAGAGGGCCGCTCACGGAGGACAGAGATGAGCTGCTGGCGAACATCGCCGAATACGCGAAAAAATATCCGAAGGAGGAGAGGCCGTACTTTTATTATGAGAGCTACTTCACCACAACCTTCGGCGAAGAAGGTCCGAACCGTCGTATCTTCGACGAGATTATCAGCGACAGACCGGCCAGAATTCAGGATTTCGGCGACCACGCCTGCTGTTACAATACAGTGGCTCTCGAGATGCTCATGGACGAGAACGGCGTGCCTCACAGCGAAAGCCCTATAGGTGAGCCGACTTTCGTGAAGGATGAGAAGGGCGAGTACACGGGGTGGTGTCACGAGTCCGTATGCGAAGGGGATAAAGGAATCTTCGAGGCGATTAAGAAGGAGTCAGGCTGGGAGCCGGAGTTTGTCATGAACGACGAGATGTCGGGACCTCTCTTCGACTATTTCCGTCAGTACGGAATCACAGGCATGATGGACGGCTTCACTGAAGGCGAAGAAAACCTGAAATACATATGGAACCTTGACAGAGAAAATCGCCTGGGCATGTTCTATGAGGGTGCGGTGATTCTCTCAGACGTCTCCGATATAGATGAAGTGGTTGCGACGGCCAGAGACTGGCAGGCGAAGTACACCACGGACCACATTCGAATCAATACGGTGAAGTTCTTCATAGACGGAACCAATGAAATGGGCGACTGCCTGAGCACGGAGCCGTTTCACAACGATCCGGCGGGCACATATTACGGCGAGGCCATGGCCACTATGGAAGAAATGCGTGATGTCATGGTGCGCCTCAACGAAGCTGAGCTGGACTTTCACGTTCACACCATCTGTGACGGGGCATTTCGTCTCATGTGCGATGCTGTTGAAGCGGCTCAGGGAATATGCGGCGACAGCTGGTGCATCAAGGTCTGCCTCTGCCACTGCGAGATAATCCATCCCGATGATATTCACCGCGTCAGAGAGCTGGGAATTTATATCGACTACTCAACTCACTGGGCCGGAGGCTACTTCGGAGAAGGCGCAATTCCTTTCCTGGGCAGAGAGCGCTGGGAGACCATGCACGATTACACCAAGGTCATAGCCGACGGCGGCAAGGTGGGCTTCTCCAGCGATGTATTCAGCTACGCGGAAGCGCCGCGTGCCAATCCTATGATAGGGATGCAGGTGGCAATGACCAGAGTCGATTCATGGATTCCGCTGGATCCGGAGAAGTATCCGGGAAGCGTGAGACCGCCTGTTGACGGCAGACTGACCATCGAACAGCTCATTCACGGCTACACCGTTATAAACGCGGAGAGGATGCGGCTTGACGACAAGCTGGGTTCTATAGAACCGGGCAAGCTGGCCAATCTCGTGGTGTTCACCGAGGACATCTTCGAAGCCGCTCACAAATCCCCTGAAACCTTCGGACAGATAGATCCGTGGGGCACCTTCTTCGAAGGCGAGGAGAGACACGTGGTATCAACAATGCGCAAAACCCGCTGAGGATTTTTAGGATTTCGGATTTGCTGACAAAAAAGCCTCAAAATGAATGGCTTTTGTCAGTGAATCTGCGGTCACAGGACTAAATGTATGTTCATGCGGGGAGTTGCCCCGCGTTTAGACACTCTCGCTCACCAAAAAATAGTAATTATGGATGATTTAGTTATGGAACAACTGATAAAACTGACAAACCTTCCTCGTAAATCGAAGATTTTGTCAGTTATTTTTGTTTCTTAAGTAATAAGGATGAGAAAGTCATGTATAATGAAACCATGAGCAGAATTTATATTGAAGAATTACATAAAATTACAGAGCCGGAGATTCCGGCACTCTTCGGGACCTTCAGGGAAGCCTTCTCCGCCTATCCTAAACTGGACGGTGTATTCCCGGATCCTAGGGACAAGGCTCTCGCTGTTGAAATGGTAGTAGAGTTCTACGGCAGATTCGATATGAAGTTCGGCGCGGCTTACAGCCTGGACTCTGATATCAGCGACGGCGTAGTGCTTGTCGATTCCCGTAATCTGATATACAGTGAGGAGAACCTCGCTGCAGCCGGTGGCGAGAGCGAGCGCTTCTGTGCGCTGGCCAGGGAGCTGGGTCCGGCGGGAGTAGAGCGATGGAACGCCTTCTTCGATGAGCTGGACAGACAGGAGAAGCTTCTGGACCTTCCGGAGGAGTACATATATGTGGATTTTCTGGCAGTAGACCCGCGCAGGCAGGGAGAGGGCAGAGGAAGGAAACTGATTGAAGCTGTCTGCAGAAAGGCAAAGGAGGAAAACCTTCCGGTAATGCTCTTCACCAACGGAGATGACGATGTCAGGTTCTACGAAAACCGAGGTTTCGAAGTGGCCGGAATCACCGAATCCGCAGAACTGGGAATGAAGAATGTGTATATGACATATAAAAAGGAGCTGTCGCATTAGCGACGGCTCCTTTTTGAATTGTTCATATGAAGCTTATTTCATCTGGTCTTCCTGACCTTCGTGCCAGCGAACACCTTCCTTACCCAGTGAACCGAATTCAAGGCCTTCAGGCTTTGAAGGATCCAGCGGATTGTTCTTGATGTCGTCCAGAGCATCGTAGAGGTCTGATCCGAGGAAGTACTTCTCAGGCTTGTTAGGGTTAGGTTCGCCCTTAGCCAGTGCATCGATACCTGCCTTGATCTTTTCCTTAGTTGCAGGAAGCTCGTAGATTCTTACGCCTACTGCATTGTTGATGGCGTTGATTACTGCCATGTGGTCTGATGACTGGAATGCTTCGGAAGCTCCTGAAGAACCGAAAGGTCCTCTAGGGTCATAACCGCCGTTGTCGATAGCAACCAGCTTATCAGGAGTATCGTAGATGTAAGGAACACCTGCGTGTACCATGTTCCAGTCTTTCTTAACGTCGTCATAGTTTTCGCTGAGAGCGAATCCGATTGAGTGTGACATTCCGCCGAAGATCTGACCTTCAACAGCCTGAATGTTACCAGGCTTACCGATCCAGTATACGCAAGTCATACCTGTACACGTTGTCTTACCTGTAGCGACTTCAACGTCAACCTCTGCCAGGAAGAGAGCGTAAGTGTAAGTGTATGTAGGATTACCTGTACCATCGTTAGGGTCGAGGTCGTAGAAGTAATCGTACTCGTCAACTGTAGCCCAGTCTCCGTTGTATCTTGTAGGGATGCCTTCTGCAACCATCTCGTCGTATGTTCTGTAAGTTCCATCCGGCTTTCTCATAGCATCAGCAATGTTCTTGGCAGCTACGATGGAAGCTTTACCGTTAGCATAGTGAGATCTTGAACCTGCGGACTCACCTGTGTTAGGGCAGTACTTGGAGTCGTCCTGAACCAGCTTGATGTCGTTAGGAGTAATCTCAGGGAAGTAAGGCTTCATAGCCTCCAGCATACAAATCAGTGAACCCTGGTCTCCGCCCTGGCCCTGATCCTGCCATGTATCATACTTCCTGAATGTATTGTCCGGCATGAGCTCGATAGCAACGTGAGCTTCGTCAACTGCACCAAGTCCTACGTTGTATCCGCCCCATGCGACACCTACGCCCTTCTTGATCTCGTCTGTGGACTCAGCCTTTGCCTTGGCAACTGCTTCCTCATAGTGAGGTCTCATCTTGTCCATCATCTCCTCCATAGGATAGTGGAGGAACGGATACTGCTGAAGGTTAGTATCTCCAGGTCTTGCTATATTGATGTATCTGAACTCGAACGGATCGATACCGGCTTCTTCTGCCAGCATGTCAACCAGTGCCTCTGAGCAAGTGAATGCCTGAGGTGCACCGTATCCTCTGTAAGCTGTTCCCCATGAGTGGTTAGTGAAGGCAACTCTGGCCAGACCTGCCACGTTCGGCATCTTGTACGGATAGTACATGAATCTGAGGATCTTGGTCAGCTTGTCATCACCCAGCTCTGCGAAAGGACCGTGGTCGAGACCTGCATCGAATTCTCCTGCAACGAACTTACCGTTCTCATCGCAGGCAATCTTACCGTTGAAGTGGGTCGGTGAACGCTTACCGGAAATAGCCATGAACTGTGCGTAATCCATTGACAGTGAGCAAGGCATCTGTGTAACCTTGGCAGCGATACCGATCATAGCATAAGTGTGAGCACTCATTGCCCATCCGAATGAACCGCCTGTAGGGTTCTCGATAACTCTCAGGTTGTCAACATCGATACCGATAGCTTCTGCCATATCGTCTCTGTCGAAGTAGAGAGTCATTGTCTTACAGTGAACGCAGAGGTTGTCATCTTCATCGTAGTAAGCCTGAGCAACGTCGCCCTCGATGGACATGTGCGGCTCTCTCGATGAGTAGAATGAACCTTCTACTGAGTAAGCAGCGTTCTCGATAAGTTCAGGAACGTGATCTGAATCGCCCTTCAGAACAGGCTGCTGTGAGTAAATGTTTGGAGCGTATGTATCCGGCATCCAGTCGTAGAGCGGCTTAGCGTCCGGAGTAACTGCTTCCAGATAGCTCATGTATTCAGGCAAAGGCTCCAGCTCAACCTTAACTGCATCTGCAGCGGCCTTTGCATGATCTCTTGTGTCTGCACATACGAGAGCCACAACGTCTCCGTAGTACATGATTCTGTCTTCAGCCAGAATGTGGTGCTCCTGCTGGAGATCAACAGTTCTGGCGGAGAATGCGTAAGTCATCAGTTTGTTGGCACCCTTAACGTCCTCAGCAGTGATGATCTTGTAAACGCCCGGCATCTTCTCAGCTTCGCTGTAGTCGATGTTGACGATCTTTGCGTGGCTGTACTTTCTAGGCTGAACCATCTCAACCTTGAGAGTTTCAGGCGGCATGTGAAGCTCAACGTCATCACCGTAGTCAGTAACACCGCATGCCTTAGGCAGAGCGTTCGGTCTCTCCAGCGGCTTGCCGTAGAAGTTTCCGATGTCGTTTGACCAGTCATACTTGAAGTCTTCAACAGTCTTCTCGCCTCTGAGAACCTCAGCGGCTGCCATTACTGTATCAACGATGTGCTTGTAACCTGTACATCTGCAAACGTTTCTGTGCTTCTGGAACCAGTCTCTGACTTCCTCTCTTGTAGGACTCGGGTTCTCCTTGAGAAGCTGGAATGAAGAAACGATGAATCCGGGCACGCAAAATCCGCACTGAACAGCACCGAATGCTACCCAGAGCTCCTGAAGAGGATGCGGATAGTTGACACTACCGATACCTTCGATAGTAGTTACCGACTGGTACTCTTCCATCTTGGCAATCTTCTTCGTACATGAACGAATTACTTTGCCGTCAAGGATTACGGAGCAGGCTCCGCAAACGCCGATGCCGCAACCAACCTTGGTTCCGGTCAGACCCAGACGTCTGAGTACGTCGGCAAGAGTGTCTTTAGCGGGATCACAGATGAACGTACGGTCAGCACCGTTAATGTTCAGAGTCATCTTCTTTAAATTCATAAATTGCCTCCGTTTTTGATTATTAACTTATAACTTGCTTGCTGTATATTGAAATTATACGTATTAACATTGTACCCAAACATATATGATCTAGTCAAGTGTGAGGAAGAGACTCTGTCTCATATTTCAGACACAAGAACAAAATAATGTTGACAAAATAACCATAGAATCCTAAAATAATGTTAGCCGAATAATTGAATAGATATCTCCGACCTCTGCGCGACTCACTGAGCCGGCAGGGGCGATAGGGTGATGGGAGCGATTCTGTCGCCTGCCGGTGTGCGAAGGAGTCTTACTAAGAAATGGTTTTAGTTAGACTTGCCTGCGCACTTTTTTTATTGAAGTTATACGAATTTAGATCTTCTTTAAATTCATATAATTGCTTGCTTGTTTTTGATAAAAAAAGTGCGCAGACGGGTCCGGCCGAAGCCGGGAAAATGAGCGCTGTGTGCCGGAATGAGGAGAACTTGTTCCAGGCACATTTTATATTATATGGAGGAAATATGAGAAGTAAGGTGAAACGAATACTCAGTGTGCTGATAGCACTGGCCATGGTGCTGACTGTTGGAGCCGGAATTCAGCCGTCAGATGTCTTCGCAGACGGTGAGATCGCGCTGACGGTCCAGAAGGAAGGGAAGACAGTGAAGACCTTCACGATGGAGGAGCTGGAGGCGATTGCCGTCAGTGAAGGAGATGAAGGGGTAAAGAAAACCTACAATTATACAGCATGGAATGTTAATCCATCTTTCAGCGAATACTCCGGCATTCAGGGCCCCACGGTGGAAGAAATCCTGACGAAAGCCGGGGTTGCCGAATATCTTAAAGATACGGGAACCGTTACTTTCAAAAGTGTTGATAAATATGTCGGGACGCTCACGGGCAAACAGCTGAGAGAAGACAGATATTTTTACCCGCACGGAGACCTTGTGACGCCGGCTACAGGATACATCCCTGTAGATGCATATGAAAAGGCGGAGAAGGTGCCGGCGGTAATCAGCCTCTCGGGAGAGAAAACGCTCTATGTGGGTCAGGTAGCCCCTAACGAGCAGAACAACCCTATCTTCGTCAAGTTCATGGCGCAGGGCGGTGTGATAGACGTGTCAACCAAGGAGGCAGAACGATGCAGCCAGGTTAAAGTCGACAAGGCATCGGGAACCCTCCAGCAGCCGGGAACTGAAATTACGATAAGTGCGCCTGAGGATATCAGCTGGGACTACGATAAAATATATTTCACCTTTGAATCTGACAAGAGTCCGAATTACGGGTGCCCTATATACAACTGCGGTCCAAAACAGGATATAGTCTATAAGCCTGTCTGCGAAGAAGGCAATTGCACCCTCAAAATCAGAGTCAAGGGCTACGGCAAACAGGACAGTGTTCTTCAGACCTTCACATACTACGCGGGCGATGCACTGACAGTCAAGGTGAACGGAGTGACGAAGAAGTCCTACGCCACCGGCGATGATGTGGCGGCTACCGGAAAAACGGCGAATAATGTAAGCTACTCTGGTTTCAACAACTATCCTACAAGATCGGAGAAGACGGACAGGACAGGCATTACGGTGGCGAGCATCATAGAGGATGCCACAGGGCTGGTTCCCGGATCCACTCTGCCTGATGATGCGATAATAACCTTCACCACGGGAGTTGACGGATACACGACTAAGCTGACTGCGGGGCAGATCTTCGAAGACAGATACTATTATCCGAAGGGGGCTGCCGGAACGGACTCCACAGGAGGTGCTGTCAAAGCTGCAGCATATGAAGGCAAGAAGAAGGTGCCTGCCATACTGGAGACCGGCAATAAGCATTCCCTCATCTTCGGTCAGACAGAGCCCAACGAACAGAATTTCACCGAGTGTGTACATGAAATGCTCATGCTCGGACAGATAGACATCGACACAGAGAGCAGTCCGGAGAAGTGCGAAGCCGTCACATCAGCAACACCGGCTGATGGCTCAACCATTGTCATAGGACAGAAGATAGAGCTTCCTTTCCCTTCAAAGAAGAATAAGAGGGATAAAATCTGCTATCTGATTGACCCTGAAGAAGGGGTACTTCCGGGACTGGCAGGAGGCTTCTACAATTATTCTCCGAAGAGAGATAGTGAGAAGCTGTCGAACAAGCCTGTCTTCAATACGGTCGGCAAGCACACCCTTAAGGTGAGAACTGTAGGCTACGGTAAGAAGAGCAGTGATGTCACAACCTTCACATATAACGTGGTGCCGGCGAAGGTGACAGGATTCAAGGCCTCGTCCTCCGGATACAATGCTCTGACTCTCAGGTGGAGCAGAACTACCGGAGCTACAGGATATGAAATATACAGGAAATCGGGCAGTTCATATAAGCTTCTGAAGACCATAACCTCAGGATCCACAACAAGCTATAAGGTGTCCGGACTCAAGACGGGAACGACATATTACTACAAAATCAGAGCGGTGGCTAACGATGAGCAGGGACAGAAAGTCAGAGGCAGTGAGGTCTCTGCAAGCGGCAAGCCGATACCTGCAAGCCCGTCTCTGTCCCTGAAGACAGGCAAGAGAAAGGCAACCGTCAAGTGGAGCCGCGTATCGGGGGCCAGTGGATATCAGATACTCAGGTCCACTAGACAGAGCTCCGGCTTCAAGGTGGTCAAGACGATTAAAAAAGGGTCAACGAGATCATATGTGAACAGAAGCCTTAAGAAAGGCAAGACATATTATTACAAGGTAAGGGCATACAAGACAGTGTCCGGCAAGAAGGTTTACGGCAGTTATTCAACTGTTAAGAAGGTAAAGATAAAGTAGTCAAGGAGGAGGAAAAATGCGAGCCAAAGGAATGTGCAGGACAATAGCAGCCAGAGCATTGGTCATAATGCTGTCGGTTGCTCTTGTCTTCACGATGATGCCTCTCAGCGGAGGCATGCAGGCTCATGCCACTGATGAACTGACGATTAAGAGTCCTGCTCTGGTTGTTACAGGTAAAGGACTTATCGGGAATTCGGGTGTGTATGACGCCGGCAACGTTTCCATGGAGAAATCCTACACCATGGATGAGTTGAAGAGTTTTACCGAATCGCAGGGCAAGGTGACTAAGCAGAAGTATTCTGCCATGAAGTCACAATCGCCGTTTGCGAAGAATTACTATCTGGTGGATGGAGTCAAGGTTTCATCCCTGCTGGGCAAGGAAGAGTCTGAGATTACAGACGATGTCAGGGTAATAGCCACTGACAATTACGCATCACAGTTTTTGCAGGATCAGACCTACACTAACGGCAAGGCTAAAACCGTAGGACTGAACAATGCCAGATACTTCTATGATTTCACGACAGGCAAAAAGGGTGAGCAGGTACCTGCTGTTATCGGCTGGGCCGATGTTAACACTGGGCTGTCTGACGGATCGGCGCCTACTGCGCTGCCTGAGGGCGACACTGCAGATCTCGGATTCCTGCGTCTCTACTGTGGACAGTATGACGGAGAAGGCGGCGGTGTCGAAGACATGAACCAGCCTCTCTGGAACGGCAAAAGCTCAACGGTTCAGGTTAACAAGATCCAGGAAGGCGATGCCATAAGCGAGGTTGTTCTCAAAGTAGGAAGCAAGGAGTACACCAGAGCTGATATTCTTCTTATGGACTTTGCGGAGAGAAGCTATACCTACAGCACAAGCGATGGTGAGAAAACGGATACTGTCAGAGGAGTTCCTCTCAAGGTTCTTCTGGCGGGAGAAGAGGATGATTCAGTAGTATCCTTCACGGCCGCTGACGGCTATGATATGAGCAGCAGCACTAAGACTGTTAAGGAGCTTGTAGAAGGAAACTACATGCTGGCCTATGAGGCTAACGGCAGCGGCATCTATAAGACTGCCAAAAAGGATGCTTCCAAGTACGGATTCCTGACTCTCTACGGAGACGGTGCCAAGCCGGGGTCCATGATAAACAGCGTGACTGTGTCGACAGCAAGCGGAATAGACTTTTCCACGAGTGAATACAAGCACATCACCAATGGAGGGATCTCGGGACAGACCGGACCGTATAACATCGATTCCATCACGGGAGCCACTCTGACTGTCGAAGGTCCGGGAATGACGACGAGCACGCCTCTGTCCGTCAAGGACCTGGAGAGCAAGAATGCCGGCTGCTCCAGAGGCGTATACTCTGATACCAGAGACGGAGAGAAGACGACGAGAACCTATGAAGGTGTGGACCTTTATTATATCCTGACCGGCCTTGAGAAGAGCGGTATCAAGATGACCGACAAGGCCAGCAAGGTAACAATCAAGAACAGGAACAGGAAGGCTATCGCCACTCTGTCCTTCGATGATGTCAAGAAGATGCACGATGCGGGAACCCCTGCCCTGGTGGCTTACGGAACCGCAGCCGAGGACGGAAGCAATGCGAGACCTTTCGTGTTTAACGGAGCTACGGGAGAAGATACGGACCTCGGCAACGGCGATGGCTGTCTGAAGTTCGTGTACGATCTTGAAACCTACGGGGATCAGGACGGCAAGTATACCAAGTTCGGCAACATGGCATACATCTATGTCGAGGAGGAGTCCACGCCGGGCTACAAGCATGATAAGGAGCCGTACAACAAGGCCGAGAACTCACAGTATGTTCTTACCGTTACGGGTGACGAGCTCGGATGCGAGGTCAACTACACCGTTGAAGAGCTGGAGAACATGGTCGAGTACGATGAGAACGGCGATGTGAAGGACAACGGCTATGGCTACAGAGATGAGTACAGCATGGCCAACTCCACGTACTGGTACGTCAATTCCTATGAGGGAATCAAGCTCTGGAGCCTGCTTCAGCATTCAGGTGTTGACTCGAGCAAGGCCTCAGACGAGGATACTAAGGTAACCTTCAGATCCACAGATAACTATACAGGATTTGATTCATTCTCACTGGCCGAGGTGGCGGATCCCGACAGGTTCGGATTCTACGAGAAGAATGCAGCGGATAACGATGATTCGTATATGCCTAACGAGAACCTTAGAGAGGGAGACGACGTTACCACAGGCGACAAGCTGGCTGTCGGATACCCTGTTCTCGTATCATACGGTGCCAACGAGTATCCGTATGTAATAAGCAAAGACCTGGACGGATATCTCAGCGGTCTCTCCAATGACGGCGGTCCACTGAGAATAATATCAGGTAAGAGAAACTATCGTCACGCCAACGGATCCAATCAGGCCAAGCTTCTGGACAAGATCATTGTCGGTGACAATACATACAATTACAGTACACATACGTATCAGCCGGATAATTCAGCCTATCAGGCACTGAAGAGCAATACCCTCAAGGTTACGGTGAATACGGGAAGCAAGCAGACAGAGAAGAGCTATACTGTTGAAGACCTGGAGAAGCTGATCTACGGAGGAGACCTCACCAAGACTCAGCTGGCTGAGGCCAAGGTGAAGGACTTCTATGAAGTGGGCAAGAACGGCAGCTTCTACAGTGACCTCTACGAAGGTGTGAACCTTAACTACTTCCTTAAGGATGTTGTTGAGCTGACAGGCGAGCAGGGAACGGTAACCTTCAAGTCATCAGGTTCCGATACTCTCACCATGAGCCTCGAAGACGTGCTGGCTGTCAAGGACGGCTACAATGCAGCGACGAAGCTTAGCGGTCTGACTCCTGTTATCGCATATGCGAAGAACGGATATCCGCTGGTAGCTACGAAATCTTCAGACGGATATGTTAGCAAGCAGACGTTGAAGGGTATAGCAGATGGCGAAGAGGATACGACGCATACCGTTAAGAACAGCGACGGGCCTTTGCAGCTTGTATTCCCTAGGGCAGATGCGGAAGCCACGGATACTATGGGAAGTCTTGCCGATGTGACCGAGATCGAAATCAATCTCGAGCCGGACAATTACGCACATGTCAGCGAGCCTTATAATGCATATGCAGAGAATACGCTGACTGTTCAGGGTGAAGGAACGAGACTGACAGAGGCTAAAACCTTCACTGTTGAGAATCTGGAGGCTAAGCAGTCACTGGCAACGACCAAGGACTACAGCTTCAGAAACTCCAAGGGAACTGTTTCCCAGACAAGATACAGAGGAATCGACCTCTACAGCTTCCTCAAGTCAACGAATGTGGGACTGAAGTCAAATGCCGACAAGGTTCTCGTTTATGCTAAGGACAATGATACTCCGTATGAATTCACACTGTCGGATATCAGAGCAACCTACAAGAATACAGTTACGGAGACTGACGGTCTGCCGGTAATGCTGGCTTACGGATCGGCATCCACAGAAAATACAGATGTTAAGGACGGTAAGCCGCTTGTTACGAGTAGCACTTCAGAGGGCTATGATGCGGCATACGGCAACGACGGAGGCCCGCTCAAGCTGATAATCGGACAGGCTGACGCCGAAGATGTCAACAAGAGTAAGTGTGTCAAGGAAGTTGTCAAAATAGAAGTTACCGCGTCTGAGCAGGTAAGCTGGAACCACTCCAGCTCAGAGGTCTTCAAGACATATCTTGATGATGAAATCGCCTTCAAGGTGATAGACAGCGAAGATAACGAGCTGGCTAACAAGACATATACAGTTGAAGAACTGGAGGCCATGACGGATATAATATCCCGAGAGGAGATATATGCTACCCAGTCCAATACCTGGGAGGGCCTTAATTTCTGGCAGCTCATACAGAAGACCTTCGCCGGCGTTAATGGAATAGACGAACCTATAACCATTACCGTGGCATCTAAGGATGCTTTCAGCGTTGACGTCGTGGAGAAGGCAGGTCTGGACGGCCTGAAGAACGGCATTAAGGACGGAGACAAGTACGTTCCTGTACTTCTCGCCTATGCGGTAGACGGATATCCTCTCGCATCAGGAGGCAGAGGCTCCAATGCGGTTATGGGAGAAGGTTATGATTCTACCATAGACAATAAGGGCGGCCCGATGCGACTCATGGTTCAGAATGCGCAGGGCGCCTGCATAATGGAGGTTACAAGCATTACCGTCAAGGTAGGTGCAACCTCGGAAACTCCTGAGAAGACTATATTTGATGTATTCGAAGGAACCACCGAGACGGGGGATCTCCCTCTGGCAGGAGTCAGAAGCGTATCCTTCGATAAGGACGGTAATATGTGGGTAGGAACCTACGGAGGCGGAATTGCCTACAAGGCTAAGGGCTCCGATGAGTTCGTGATCTACAATACAGCAACAGAACCTGCACTGAACAGTGCCGTGGTATCGGCGGTATGTGCCGACAGCCAGGGAGGACTTTGGTTCACTCAGAACGGCAGCTATTCCGACGGTAATAAGAATTACGGCGTTGGATATATGAAGGATGGAGAGGTAACCTATTACAGGGCTTCCGACAATCCTTCAACAATCCCTAACGACTACGTTCAGGAAATCAAGGAAGATAAGGACGGAAACATATGGTTCGGTTCCTTCGGCGGACTGACCAAGTATGACAGGAGTGCAGGCACATGGCAGACCTGGAGCAAGGCTGACGGCTTCCCTGCAGCTTCAGTCGACAATATTGAATTTGACGGTAACGGAGGAGTATGGTGCGGATTCTATCCTGATACCGAGTCGGCAGACGGTTCGAAGCCGTTCACAGGCGGATTCGCATACTTCAAGGACGGTAAGGTTGTTAAATCCTACGAGTATACGTCGGATCAGGACAGCAATACGTCAAATTACAGACTCGGTGATGTGTGGATAAGAGATATCGCTGTTGATAAGGACGGCGGCGCATGGATTATCGCTTCGGGATCCTATGCCGGAATGAAGAACACAGGCGGCGTTGTATGGCATGTGAGCGAAGCCGGCGGAGAAGCAGAGAGATATACAGGCTTCGACCTCTTCGGCGAGGAGAACTTCTCCACAGACTCCGAACTCAGAATGGTTACTGTTGATAAGAAAGGCGGCCTCTGGTTCGGTACATCCGGGGATGGCATATTCAGAGTTGACAATCCTGCAATTACAGACGGCAAGCTTACGATTACGGCTAAGTATTCGTCGGCGACAGAGTCATGGCCTTCGGGATATGACAATATATACAGCCTGGATTTCGCAGATGACACTATCTATGCCGGTTCATCCAAGGGACTGGCAACCTGCAGATTTGATCTGGGAGAAGATGAGCCTGCAGCAGAACCTGTGGGAGATGCCACTGCGGAGACGGCAGCTCTGACGATTACAGGTGAAGCTCTCGCCAGAGACGGATATTTCACCATCAGGGGAATCAAGAACTGGGATGGCATCAACAGAGTTAAGGCCACATTCCATACGATGAACTCGTCAGGAACAGGAGCAGACGTGGATGTCGAGGGAGCAACTCTCGAAAATATCGTCAATGTTGTGGGCCTGGCCGAAGGTGCGGAGATTGAATCCGTGGACCTTTTCTCAAGTGACGGCAGGAAGACAACCTATACATATGACAAAGCCTTCAAGGAGGACCTCCAGGGCAACAAGGCCATGTTCATATGGACAGAAGGTACCGAGAAGGTTAACAAGGTATGCCGCGGACAGCTGACTGCGGACGATACCAACAGGAGCGACTGGGCTAAGGATGTAACCAAGATTGTATTCAACAAGAAGGCTGATAAGAACGCCGTTGAAGAAGCAGTCAAGGCAATCGAGGCTCTGCCTGAAGCCGACAGCATAACAATGGATGACGCGGATGCCATCGTAAGCGCCAGAGAGGCATATGATGCTCTCTCCGATGCAGAGAAGAAATCCGTAACAAATCTTGACAAGCTGGAGAAGGCTGAGAAGGCACTTGATGTACTGGTAAGAGACGAATATGTCAAGAAGGCTGAAGAAGCTGTTGAAGAAATCGATTACTCCGATTACGGAGCAGATAACGCTGTTGTTCTGTGGATTTCGGTAAGCAGGCTGGAGAGCAAGCTGGCCAAGGCGGAGACTGCAGCTGAAGCAGCGGCAATCTGCAAGGAAATCGAAGAACTGATTGCAACAACACAGACAGCTGCTCAGGAAATGGAGGCTGCACTTAACGATTATCCGATTGAGGCCACAGCCAAGTCGGCATCCACAGGAATCAACCTCTCCTGGAACAAGATTCCGAAGGCAGACGCATATGTTGTGCTCAAGTCGTCTTCACCTTACGGCGCATTCAGCAAAGTGAAGATGGTTACCGGTACATCCTATACGGACAGCAAAGTCCAGATGGAGAAGGCATACGTATACAAGATAGTTCCGTGCACCAAGGTGAAGGGCGAGTTCGTATACGGAAATGAATCCAAAGCGTTCACAGGCAAGCTGAAACTTGCAAAACCTTCCATAAAGTCCTTGAAGCGCGGCAAGAAAAAGGCCACAATAAAGTGGGGCAAGGTATACGGTGCCAAGGGATATGTAATCTACAGATCCACCAAGAAGAGCTCCGGCTTCAAGGCTGTTAAGAAGATCAAGAGCGGATCCACAGTCAAGTATGTCAACAAGAAGCTCAAATCAAAGAAGAGATACTACTACAAGGTAAGAGCTTACGTGACAGTAGGAGGCAAAACCGTATACAGTCCATATTCTACGGTCAAGAGTGTGAGGACATACAGATAAGTACAACAGGAAGATAAGATGAGAAACCCGGCAGGAGAAAACAGAAAAAAAGGCAGACTGATTAATTCAGTCTGCCTTGCTGTGCTCCTGACGCTTATACTGGCATGTCTCTGTGTGGGCAAATATTCCATTTCTCCGGCAGAGTGCATGAAAATTCTCTTTGGCAAGCTGTTCGGGATGGCTCAGACCTGGGACGGTATGGATGAGAACATGCTGCTCGGAGTCAGGCTGCCCAGAACCATGGCCACGGTAATAGTCGGTGCGGCTCTCGCACTGTCGGGTGCTGTCTACCAGAGTGTTTTCAAGAATCCTCTCGTTTCTCCCGATTTCCTGGGAGTATCCTCGGGAGCATGCGTAGGCGCAGCGGTTGCCATTCTTATGGCCATGAGCTCACTTATGGTTCAGGTCTTCGCATTTCTCGGAGGAATTCTGGCTGTCAGCCTGACTATAATGATACCGAAGATTCTCAGAAGTGATTCCAATGTAATGCTTGTTCTGGCAGGTATCATTGTCGGCGGTGCCATGTCATCCATACTGGGATTCATCAAATATATTGCCGATCCGGAAACCCAGCTCGCAGCCATAACCTACTGGCAGCTGGGAAGCTTCGCATATGTGGACAACAAGGCAATTATCAGTATTCTGCCACTCAGTATAATAGCAGCGGCAATCCTGCTGGCAATGTCCTGGTGGATTAACATTCTTTCTCTGGGAGAACAGGAGGCGCGCAGCCTGGGCGCCAGACTCTCACTGCTTCGAGGCTTATGCATCGTATGTTCCACGGTGCTGACCGCAGGAGCGGTCTGCATATCGGGGACCATAGGATGGATAGGACTGGTAATGCCCCATTTCGGCAGAATGATGGTGGGCTCCGACAACAGGAATCTCCTGCCTGCATGCTGTTTCGTGGGCGGCATTTTCATGCTTGTAGTGGATACGGTTACGAGAATAATAGGTCCTGCAGAGATGCCGGTGAGTATTCTCACAGGCATAATAGGAGCGCCTTGTTTCGCATGGCTGCTCTACAGACAGAGGATGAATCTGAGATGATATATGAAGTTAAAGATCTGACATTTTCATATCCTTCGGATAGACGGAAGGTACTTAACGGGGCATCTCTGAGTCTTGGCAAGGGAGAAGTCCTCTGCATTCTCGGACCCAACGGAGCGGGCAAGACGACTCTGCTCAACTGTATGGCCGGGCTGCTCAGTCCCGACAGCGGAGAGGTGTTTCTCTGCGACAGAAATATGCGGGAAATGAAAGAGAAAGAAATCGCCCGGCTTGTTGGATACGTTCCCCAGCTGCATACACCGTCCTTTGATTACAGTGCAATTGATTTCGTCCTTATGGGAAGAGCTCCGAAGACCGGAACCTTCAGCCGTCCGACTGAAGAGGACGAGGAAATATGCATGTCCGTGCTCACAAGCATGGGACTGGAATATCTGGCGGACAAATCCTATCTCAACATAAGCGGAGGTGAACGGCAGCAGCTGCTCATAGCCAGAGCTATAGTGCAGGAGCCTGAGGTTGTCCTCTTTGACGAGCCTACTGCTCACCTTGATTTCGGTAATCAGCATCGGGTTCTCAGGAGAATCAGACGAATGGCTGAGGAGGGCTTCTCCGTAATAATGACTACACACAATCCGGACCATGCGCTTCTCCTGGGAGGCAAGGCTGCAATAGTCAGCCGCGACGGAACTATATTTCAGGGTGACTGTGAGGAAATAGTCACCGAAAAAAATCTGAGAGAAGTGTACGACATAGATTTGAAGTTAATGTATATTGAAGAACTGGGGAGAAAAGTATGTCTCGTTCCCGAACTGTGAAGATAATAACGCTGGTTGTGGCCTTTGCTCTGGCAGTTGCCTGTCTGGCGGGATGCGGCGCAGACGGCGATACGGCTGCAAAGGCTGATGCCGGCAAAGTGATTAACGAAACAAAAAATGAACTTACCATTGTTGATCAGGCAGGTCGCGAAGTAACCGTGAAGAAAAACCCGGAGAGCATAGCTCTCTGCTATCGCGTGGTGATAAGATTTCTCCTGAGTCTGGAACAGGGAGATAAGATTACAGGCATCGGCAAGTGTGAACCTTTTCTCGAGGAGGTCCAGCCGTCTCTCAGGGACTGCGCGGATGTAGGCCAGGGAGTAGCGGACATTGAAGCTCTGGCGGAGCTTAAACCGGATCTTTTCTTTCACAAAGCCAGCGATGTCGAAACCCTGGAAACTGTGGAGAATATAGGGATTCCGGCCATAGGAATCGATGTTGAAACACCCGAGGATATGATCAAGGCCCTCGAAATTATGGGCAAGGTGTGCGATGTCGAGGAGAGAGCGAATCTGCTTATCGAGGAGTACAGGAATTCGATTGCAAAGGCAGAAGAAATGACTTCGTCAATACCGGAAAACAAGAAAAAGACAGCAATAGTTATGGGGACATCCATAGGTAAGGTTGCCGACGGAACCATGCTTCAGGGAAAAATGATTGAAATGGCAGGCGGTGTGAATTGTGCTGCAGAACTTGAAGCCACCGAGCTCTGGCCTACGGCCGGTACGGAACGGATTTTTGAATGGGACCCGGAATACATCTTCATAACAGGCAGCGAGAGCGCTCTGTACAGCCCGGAGGATATTTACGGGGACAAGGCATGGTCGGAGCTTAAGGCGGTCAGAAACAGAAATGTTTACGTGATGCCGACGGAAGAGGATTCCTGGGAATTTCCGGGAACTGTGAGTGTTCTCGGCGTTGAGTACATGATTCATGTCATGTACCCGGAGCTTCTTGATGATGAGCAGCTGGACAGGGACGTAAGAGATTTTTATGAACTGACATATGGAATTTCATTTGATTATGAGTAAGAAAGGAATTAATAAAAGAATATGGGCCGTGTTGTGTGCACTGCTTCTTGTTTTGGGACAGACGTTTGTTCTGCTGCCCATAATGGGGCAGAATGATGTCTCGGCAGCTTCGGCAGGCACGGACCTGGAGGTCAGAGTTCAGTATTATGGGGAGCGGGGAGACAAGCTGAGAGTGAAGGCAACCTTCTCCAGAAGTGAACTGGCTGCCATGGGAGCTTCCACTTACTATTACTCCAACATAACCAGAATAGGGGGAGTAATGACAATGGCTGCTCGAGGTCCCAAGGTGACTACAATACTCGAGAAGGCGGGAATCGATCTGGGATCGGTTCAGAACGTCACATTTTCCACTGATGACGGATATACGAGAAATTTCACCGTGGGAGGGCATCTCACATCTGCCAGATACTATTATCCGAACCTTTCGGCTCTGGCGGAGCAGACGGGCAGCGAGACTGTATATGTACAGGAGGGCGCACTGGAGGGAGCGCAGACGGTACCCGCCATACTTGCTCTGGAATTCGGAGAGAGCAAAACCCAGGGAGCCGATGCATCTTCTCTGTCAATGAGCACGAGCAGAACCTACAGGTTCTGTCTGGGGCAGACGAAGCTTACGGAGGGAACGGAGACCCGGCCGGGATATGACGGCGGCGATGTTACTTCCATGGACTCCTGCCACAGCATCAACGGTATTGATGTAACACTGTCAGGCTCGCCGCCTGTCACGGACATTAAGCTGGATATTGACGATAAAAACCTGAAGGTGGGCAGCAAGAAGAAAGTATCCGTCTCCATAATAGCAGACGGATATATAGACGACTATTACGATGCCGGCGATCTGAAATGGGAGAGCAGTGACGAGTCAATTGCTACAGTAGATGCGAATGGCAATGTGACGATTAAGAAAAAGGGCGAGGTCACAATAACGGCAACTGCACCGAACGGGGTTTCCGCCGGCATAACCATAAACGGTAAACCGGGGAAACAGCAGGCTGCAGGACAGAACAGGACCGGCAGAACCGCAGACAAGGGAAAAACCGTCGAGGCCCGCACTGTTACAGCCAGGGTGGTAACTCTGGGGGATGAAATCCTTCCGGAGACCGGTATGGTTGAGAAAGAGAGAAAGGACAGCATGGCGGCGGATGCTGAGGCACTTGACAAGGGCGAAGAATACAGCCGTGGCGTTGCGGCAGGCACCGCCGGAGTTTTGGGCGCGGCCTTTGCATCGGGTGTGATATTCAGAATAAGGAAGTACAGGATTGACAGATAGAAAGAGGTAACAAATTGGTTTCAGAAGCATTGAAGGACGCTCTAAGAGCGGTAAGCAGCGGGCTGCAGATTCCCACGATAATAATACTGATTGCACTGATTGTAATCGCTGTTCTCATGCTGGGAAGCGTAATCGCGGAATTTATCAGTGAGAGAAAAGCGCTCAGGGTCAGCATACCGGAACTGATAGACGGAATTCAGGGGAAGAACATGAGCGAGATGAAAAACATCATTCTCTCAAGTAATCTTCTAAAACGTCAGAAGAAAGCATGTGAAATGCTCATAGACAGAATCAAGTATCCGGACAACACCAGAGAAGCACTGGCAAGACAGCTTCTCGCCGATGAGGAAAGCAGATTCAACAGGATAACGAAGATAACGGATATAGTTGCCAGGGTTGCACCCATGTTCGGACTGATGGGAACGCTGATTCCTCTGGGGCCGGGACTGATAGCTCTGGGACAGGGAGATACCAAGACCCTGTCGGATTCATTGCTCATAGCCTTTGATACCACGGTGGCAGGACTTGTCAGCGGAGCTGTCTCCTATGTGATTTCGGGAATAAGAAAGAGCTGGTACGAACAGTACGTCATAGGCCTGGAAACCATATTTGAAGCCATTCTGGAGGAACAGGCCCGTGAGAGAAAACTGATGTACAGGAAACTGCAGGAGCAGGGTAAGATTAAGAGCAGAGGGTGAAGAGATGCGATTAGGTAACAGACACGGCAGGCTTCGTGTCAGCAGAAACAAGGAGGATTTCAGTCCTATGGAGGGTGTGGGCAACATGGCTGATGCCATGCTGGTATTTGCCTGCGGGATTTTGCTGGCCCTCATAATGAGCTGGAACATCGACGTATCCGACCGGGGAGAAATTACTAAATCTCCGGAGGCGAAATACGAAGTTGAGGGAATGGAAGACGGACAGGTCGAAAGTGTGGATGCCGACAAGAATCTTGAAGAACTGGGCAAAGTCTACAAGGACCCGGAGACGGGTAAGTACTACGTTGTAGAGGAATAACAGCTTAAAGCGGTTTTGACGGCAGACGTTTGAGAATAAGGAAGGCCAGGATACCGATTATGAATCCGCTTGCCACACCGGAGAAAACCAGAACGGGAAAATACACAAAGACTTTGACATTTCCCACCAGAACGGCGGCGATGATCATCTGACCGAGATTGTGTACAACTCCGCCGGCCATTGAAACGCCGGTTACAGAGAACAGGTTCGTTTTTTTGAGAAGTACCATGCACAGAAGGCTTAGAAGACCTCCGGCGAGAGAGTATATTATGCCGAACACCCCGCTGAAGAGAAAGCCGGAAATAAAGATTCGCAGCAGGTTTACCGCCAGTGCATAGCGGCCGTTCAGGTAATAAAGAGAAATTATTATAACGAGATTGGCGATGCCCAGCTTGACTCCGGGAATTCCCATGTTAAAGGGGATGAGAACCTCAATATATGAAAATATCAGGGCTATGGAAGTCAGCAGCCCCGCCAGGGCAATTCTATTTGGAGATGGAGTCATACGCCTTCTCACCTCCTTTTACTTCCAGCAGAAGCTTGTTGGGCAGACAGACTATTGTCTCCCCGTTGCGGGAAATCTCATGGCTGTGAACGCAGTCCTGACCGGCACAGTCCGATTTTCTCACATATGCGCTGCCGTCCCGGATGCAAACCACATTAAAATGGCCATCGGAGGTTTCTACCCTGATGGTGCGGTCTTCAAGGAGTGAATATGTGCCGTACAGTCTGCCCTGAGAACTGATTTCCAGTTCTTTGCCCGGATTGCTTCCGGAGGTGAGCAGATATGAAGCTGCCAGACCGGCAATTATGAATGCGGCAGCCAGAATTAAATCAGCTTTTTTAATCATGAGGTTGTAATGTTTAAGAAAATTGTATTGACAATAATGCTGTCCCTTCTGATTATATCACAGACGGGATGCGGTAATAAAGAAGCGGTAACAGGGAGCGACGAGTATCTGGATACGGTATGTGAGATAACACTCTATGGATGTGATGAGGATGAAGCACAGGAGATTATCACCGGAGGCTTCCGTGTTATTGCCGACAACGAGGCGCTTCTGAGCAAAACCGTTGAGGGAAGCGATGTTGACAGAATCAACGATTCAGGTGGCAAGGCTGTTAAAGTATCCGACATAACCGCAGAGACTATAGCCACAGGACTTGAAGTCGGAGAACTGTCAGGAGGGGATTTCGACATTACAATAGGACGGCTTACCGATTTGTGGGATTTTAAATCCGAAAACCCTGAAGTGCCGTCCGAGACTGATATCAGGGCGGCGGCAGAAACCGTTGACTACAGGCAGGTCGACTTGTCGGGAAACAGGGTGAGGCTGAATAAGGACGGCAGTGAAATGGATCTGGGAGGAATAGCCAAGGGATACATTGCAGATCTTGTTACAGAATACCTTGAGAAAGAGGGAGTTGAGAGCGGAATAGTCAATCTGGGAGGAAACGTGGTTGCCATAGGCAGCAGAGCTGACGGAGAAGATTTCACCATTGGAATTGAGCGGCCGTACAGTGACAGAACTGAGATAATAGGCTCGGTGTCCGTAAGTGATAAAACCGTCGTCACATCAGGTATATATGAGAGAAAGTTCGAGAAGGACGGAGTTCTGTATCATCATATCCTGGATCCTGAGACCGGCTTCCCTGCTGATACAGATTTGGAAGCGGTCACTATTGTGGCAGACAGAGGATATTCCGGTTTTTGCGATGCCTTGTCTACAGCTTGTCTGATGGCGGGTGCCGACGGGGCAAGGACTCTTGTGGAGAAGATACAGAAAAAGTATCCGGACAGACATATAGAAGCTCTCTTTATTGACAGAGAGGATAACGTTACTGAAACTGATGGCATGAAGCTTAACCCGGTGGAGGAATAAATGAAGAAATTTACTGTATTTGCCGCGATTCTGGCGGTGGCGCTGTGCTGCCTGGCGCTGGGCGGCTGCGGCACCGATGACATAGACATAAGCTCATATGCCGGAGAGGAAATCGTCCTCGGCGGTATAGAAGAAGAGGAGCAGACTGTGACAATCGCCGACCTTAAGAACATGGACTGCCGCACACTCAGGACTCACAGCACCAGCGACAAGATAGGCAATGTGAAGGCGACAGGGCCGGAGCTGGGGACCATACTGGAGAAGTACGGCTTGACGAAGGATGATGTGGACAAGGTCGTATTCCACGGGGATGACGATTATGAGGTGCCGCTAACCGGAGATTATGTCAGAGAGCACGATATATACCTCGCCTTCGGAATAGACGGGGAGCCGCTGGACGCGGAGTCGGCTCCGTGCAGAGTGATTATTCCGGAATCGGATTCCGCTTACTGGATAAGGATGGTCAATGTAATAGATTTTGTCATTGACAGAGATTAATTTTCTGGGTTATAATTTTATTACTATTAATAATAAATTTGTTTTATAACAACTCCGATTTTCGCCGACACCAGCTGCCGGCGGGAACGTTAGGGTGAGAAGAGCGATTTTCTCGCCTGCCATTGTGCAAAGGAGACTGACCCCGGAGAAGGGGGAGGTTTACTTTGCTATTTTTTTGCAATAAAAGTCGAGTTATTATCGGAAAGGAAGCAAGCAAATGAAAAGACTGAAATTCAAAAAAGAACTTTGCATTGGCTGCCAGCTCTGCTCTCAGGTGTGTTCTGCCTACAAGGAAGGGGAGTACATCCCGTCAAAGGCCAGAATCTTCATAGAGTCCTACTATGACAGAGGAGAGCTCAAGTATGACGACAGCTACTGCATTCTCTGCGGCAGATGTGCCAAAGCCTGCCCGGCTGATGCCATTAAGATGGGCGATTATATAGAAGTGGATGCGGACAAGTGCATCGGATGCGGATTATGCGCAGATGCATGTCCTAAGCACGTTGTAAGACTCAGAGACGATATCGCGTACATCTGTGACACCTGTAAGGGTGACCCGAACTGTGTCAAGACCTGTCCGCATAATGCTCTGACATTCGAATAAGAAAGGAGGACTCTCATGAAAGCAAAGATATTAAAGGACAAATACGAGAAGCAGGCTGCCGATCCGAAGCAGACTGTCATGAGCGCATATCAGAATGCGGTTCTGAGAATCAACCTTACGAAGAAGGAAGCAACCGTTGAGCCTTTGAGAATGGATTTTGCGGAGAAATACGTAGGCTCCAAGGGTCTGGTAATCAGATACATGTATGAGGAACTGGCACCGGGAATCGACCCTCTGGGACCGGAGAACAACCTCTACCTGACCACAGGACCTATGTCGGGAACACCGATTCCGTGCTCGGGCAAGCTCTCCGTTGCGGCCAAGTCGCCGGCTACGGGAACTATGAACGACTGCTCCATCGGCGGACACGCAGGCATCAGAATCAAATTCGCCGGATATGACATGATCGTCTTCGAGGGACAGCTCTCAGAGCCGGGATACATTGTAATCGATGATGACAGAATCGAGTTCTGCAGAGCTGACAGATTCTGGGGCAAAGGCTCCCACGATACCGAGGCCGAGCTCATCGACGAGTACGGCAGAGAGTTCTCCTGCCTCTCCATCGGACCTGCAGGTGAGAACCTCTCCAACATGGCCTGCATCAACTCGGACTACTACAGACAGGCCGGCCGCGGAGGCATCGGCGCCGTAATGGGCTCGAAGAAGATCAAGGCGGTCATGATCAGAGGAACTAAGGGAGTCAAGGTTCCGAACATAGAGAAGACTACGGACAGAATTCTGGAGATACTCCACGAAAGCTGCCTGGATGAAGAGAACGAATTCGTATTCGATGTAGGTACATACGCATTCCTGGAGGGATGTCAGGAAGGCGGAATCATGCCTTACAAGAACTTCTCCGATACAACGGACGACAACTGGGAGCAGTACAATGACGCTGCCGTGCTGCCGTACAGAGAAGGCAAGAGAGGCTGCGGAAGCTGCGGACTGGGATGCGGTAACTTCATCAAGATCGGTGATGCCATCTGCGAAGGACCTGAGTACGAGACAACAGCTGTAGCCGGACCTAATGCAGGCAACACCGACCCGACTAAAATCGTCAAGTTCAATCAGGTTTGCGACAACATGGGCGTTGACACCATCTCCACGGGAGATACACTCGTATGGGCAATGGAAATGACCGAGACGGGACGCTACGACTTCGGAATCCACTGGGGCGAAGCGGACAAGATGTGCGAGTATGTTGAGAAGCTCTCCAGAAGAGAGGAAGGCTTCTATGCGGATCTGGCAAACGGCGTTAAATACGCTGCCGAGAAGTACGGCGGTTTCGATATAGCGATGCAGGTTAAGGGACTCGAGTATCCTCAGTACGAGCCGCGCGGCTCCTGGGGAATGGCTATGTCCTATGCCGTATCCGACAGAGGCGCATGCCACATGAGAGCATACGCTCCTAACGAAGAGGTATTCGCAGCATCAGTACCTCCGTACACATCGGAGGGCAAAGGCCAGATCGTCTACAATCTGGGAGAGTTCAATGCCATCAAGTTCAGCTGCTGCCTTTGCGACCTGTGGGGAACAGTTGACTATCCGATCATGGCGGAGCTGCTGACCCTGATTACAGGCAGAGAGTGGACAGAAGAAGAGATGGGAGAAGTCGGCAGAAGAGTTCTCAACATCGGCAGAGCCTTCAACCAGAGAGAAGGATTCGACAGAAGACACGATACGGTTCCTGAGAGAGTTGTCAGAGACAAGCTCACCAAGGGACCTGCAGCAGGACAGGTTATTCCGCCTGCAGCCTTCGAGGACATGTTGGACCAGTACTACGAGATCATGGGCTGGAACAAGGACGGCACATTGCCTTACGAGCTGATCAGAACACTTCTCTGATATTAATGAAATGTTGTATAATAAAGTGGCAGAGGGAAACCCTGTCACTTTATTTGTTACCGAAAAGAAAGGAATATATATGAAGATAACATTAGCCATGCGCGGCACCATGAAGAAAAAGTACGGAGCCGAAGAGAGAGTCCTGGAGCTTCCTGAGGGCAGCACATGCCACGATGCGCTCATGAGCCTGGGCATAGACTACAGAGACAACAGGACGCTGGGATTCGTGTCCGTCAACAGCCTGAGGGTTGACATACACACGGAGCTCCACGACGGGGACTACATGAAGGCTTTCAGCAAAGTCTACGGAGGCTGATTCGCCATGAAAGAGAGATACATCAGAAACATAGGCACCATTAGCGAGAAGGAGCAGCAGATGCTTTTCGCCGCCCGTGTCTGCGTTGCAGGTTGCGGAGGTCTGGGCGGAGGCGTCATCGAGAACCTGGCCCGTATGGGAGTGGGACACATCACCGCCATTGACGGAGACGTATTCGACGAGACAAATCTCAATCGCCAGGTGCTGGCAAACTGTGATAACATAGGACATGCAAAATCCGTAGAGGCCGGACTCCAGATGAAGAGCATAAATCCTGATGTGGAGGTTGTTTCGATTCAGGCCATGCTCGATTCTGACAATGCGGCCGACCTTATACGGGGACACGACCTTGTTGTGGATGCACTGGACAACGTTTCCGCCAGACTGGCGCTGGAGGACGCATGTGAGGAGGAAAACCTCACCCTCATCCACGGAGCCATAGAAGCCTGGTGTGGAGAAGTTGCCGTGGTGCGGCCGGGCAGCAGGCTTTTGCACGATATATATGAAGGCTGGGAGGCTTCGGAGACGAAGCCGAGCAATTCCTCCTTCACGCCGGCGGTGGCATCGGCCATAGAAGCGGCGGAGGCGGTGAAAGTTCTCCTGGGACGTGAGGTGCGCGAGGGCGCGATTATGACCTTCGACCTTCTCGGCTGGGATTTCGAGGTAGTTGATTTTTAGGAAATAAGGAGTAGAATAATGGCACACGCAGACAGAGATATGAGTTACGAGCTGGAAGTTAAAATCGGAGACAAGGAGCTTGACATGCTTCCTTTCGTCAAGGAGCTTGTGGGCAATTCGATCATCGGCATGATGGAGGCGCTCAAAGGCTACGAAGAAGATAAGGATATCACCGTAACGATTAAGAAAAAATAGCATGAAGATAGTAAACGTTCAGGGAAGAAAGAAGACAGGCAAGACCACCACGGTCACCAATATAATCGCGGAGCTTGTCAGGAGAGGCTATTCCGTAGGCTCCGTCAAAGGAATACATATCGACGGGTTTACTATGGACTCCGACAATGCGGACACGGGCAAGCACAAGAGAGCCGGGGCGGATCCGGTTACCGCCCGCTGTCATGACGAGACGAATATAATGTACGGGAGCAAAATGAATCTCCGTGAAATTCTCAAACACTACGACAACGACTGGGTTGTAATCGAGAGTCACGTGGATCTCAACTGCCCCAATGTGGTGACGGGCCGAACCGCCGTGTATCCGGGAGAGGGCAAGGATGTGAGCCTGGAGGAGCAGGTCAACGAGCTGACCGTCGCCTGCAGCGGCGTGATTTCCAATGAAATCAGCGAGTTTCGCGGACTCCCGGTGGTAAACTCCGTAACCGATGTTGAGAAGCTGGTGGACATTATAGAAGCCGCATACGAGAAAGGCTTCGGCGCTGCCGAGCGAGGCATCAGGGACGCCGCCGGAGAGCCGGCTCTCGTGGAGGACAACGGTTACACCAGAATAAATGCAGACGGTAGCCGTGAAGGGGGAAGCGATTTCATGCTTCTCGAAAACTCCCTGGACATAGAAATCAACAGCATTCACTGCGGAACCGTGCCGTGTACACCTCAGAACATGTCCGAGCTGGTTCTCGGATGGCTGAGGGCGGAAGGCTATATAGATTCCATTGATGATGTAATTTCACTGACGGTGGAGGATGACGGCACTGCAGCTCACGTGAACCTGCGTGACTTCGGCGCTCCTGTCGCCGGCAAATTCGGTCTTTCTCCTGTTACTCCCATAGAGTGGCGTAAGGAATGGATATTCACCCTGGCAAGGGGCTTCGAGAACATAATGCCTTTGCGCAGGGAGACGATGGCGGCGCACAACTGCCGCCTGGCAGTCGGACGTGGAGAGGACCTGGAGATTCTCTTCCGCTGTGAGGACATAGGTCGTCACAGCGCCATCGACAAGGCTGTCGGCTGGGCAATGAGACAGGGCCTTGACCTTCGGAAGTGCATTCTCTTCACCAGCGGCAGAGTCAGCCGTGAGATGGTTAAGAAGGTAATACGTGCCGGCATACCGGTGATGATAGGCAAAGGCACCGTCTCCGGCAGGGCGGTCGAGCTTGCCGGAGCTGAAGGGCTGACCCTTATCGGCCACGCCAAACCGGACAGCATATGCGTATTCACAGATGGACAGGAGAATTAAATGGACGGATTATACAGAGAACTTATGGAGAGAATACCCGATGATATCATCGCGGACGGAATAGCTGTGGGAGAGTACTGGATAGTGGTGAAGGCCTCCTGCGGCTGCGGTGCAGCCTCGGTCTATGATGAAGCCCACGAAACGGGCCGCTACGAAAAGCATGAAGGCAGGTCCCTGCGCGACCTGGCTGAGCTTATAGACAGCCCGGTACCCGTGGAGCAGGGCATAGCCATGGCGGCAATCAACACCTATTACAACCAGTTCGAACGCCTGGCGGAGCTTGAGGACGCCGGCATTCTCACCGTCGACAGAACGACAAACTCCTTCGTGGAGTACGGCATACAGGCGACCGGCAAAAATGTTGCCTTCGTCGGTCACTTCTGCGGCCTTGAATCCTTCATGAAGGATGCCGCCGAGGTAGCGGTTCTGGAGAAAAGGCCTCAGCCCGGTGATTATCCCGCAGAGATGTGCGATGAGATCATCCCCGGCAGGGACTTCGTATTCATGACAGGGGCCACCCTGGCCAACAACACGGCAGCCCACCTGCTGGAGCTCTGCCGCAGCACCTCCAATACCCGGGGAATCTTCGTGGGACCGACAACCACACTCTCGGAAATCCTCATGGAGCACGGCGCCGTCGAGCTGGCAGGCACAGTCATAACCGATCCGGATGCCGCTTTCGAGGCCGCCCTGGATCAGGACCACATGTCCATCTTCGCCACCGGCCAGAAGGTGAGAGCGATAAAAACGGATAAGTCGTGAGGCAATATAGCAGGAGTGTACGTATCTTAACAGCCCGGACCGGTCCGACCGGATTGGGGGATTTTTGAGACAAAAACGTTCAAAAAACCACTAAAAATGATGTATTTCTCAGCAATGGAAGCTGCAGACACAGAATTTAGTGGTTTTTTAATTGATAAAATACAAATTTACCACTAAAATTTTTAAATTAGCAGTAAAATCAGAATTTAGCATGTCTAAATCCACGAAACCTGTCATGCCGCCTTGATGCAGGATGTATTATCCGCCTATCCTCATACGGACACTGGCGATGTAGTAAGAAGCCTGGGTGAGAAGTATGACATTTCAAACCCTGACGTAACCGCCGAAATCGAGGAGCTCAAGGCAATCAGAGATCAGCAGCAGGAGTACCTGGAGAAAGCACCGGACTGATGAAGAAATACGCGAAATAACATACAGCTCAGGTTTAAGGAGGCTGCCGCATTAAACGACAGCCTTTTTTGGTGTCTGTGCTTTTGGCACAACAAATGCGTAAAAATACGTTGTTGAAGCAACAATGTGAGGAATACCGAATCTATATAATTAAAGTACGTATGCTTATATCACACAGTATCGAGCAGGTAATAATCAATATGAAGAACAGAAAACTGAGAATAGTAACATCACTGATGATTGTTGTCATGATGATGACGACGATTGTTATGACCGGCTGCGGCGGACCGGAATACGACCCTCTCGAAGGCGTAGAGACGCAGATGGTCAAGGATGATTCGGGGAGAAGCGAAATTGAAATCCCGGCAGATCTCACTAAGATAGCACCGTCGGGAGCCACGGCTACCATGATGCTCATACCTATAGCATCGGATATGCTTGTAGGAGTGTCGGCCAGTCCGAGCATGGATCAGGAGAAGTATCTCCCTGAAGAACTGTTGTATCTGCCTACTTTCGGGCAGTTCTACGGCAGCAAGTCAACACTGAATATGGAATCCCTCATAGAAGCTGAACCGCAGGTTGTATTCGACCTGGGAGACAAGAAGGCTACCGTTAAATCGGATATGAATTCCATACAGAAGCAGACGGGGATACCGGCACTTTTCTATGATGGCACACTGGAACACATGGCAGACACATACAGAACTCTCGGCAAACTCCTCAACAGAGAAGAGAAGGGAGAAGAGCTGGCCGCCTTCATAGACAGGACTGTTGAAATGGCGGAGACCAACAGTGCGAAGATAGACGCAAGCGATAAGATAAGCATCCTCTACGGAACAGGGGCGACAGGTCTGGCTGTTAACGCCAAGGGCTCGTCGCAGGCTCAGGTAATTGATCTGATCGGAGCCAGAAACGCCATAATTCCTGAGGAAATAACCGACAAAGGCGGCGGAACCATAGTCAGCATGGAGAGTCTCTATGAGGATGAACCGGACATGATAATACTCACGGAAGGCGGGCCGTATGCGGATCTGGCGGACAACGAATGGTCCGAACTCAAGGCGGTAAAGGCCGGAAGATATTATGAGATTCCGGGAGACCCTTACTGCTGGATGTCATCTCCTCCTTCAGTGAATATGGTGCTCGGAGTATGTTGGCTAGGACAGCTGGCATATCCGGACATATACAACGATTACGATATGGTGGAAGTGGCTCAGGAGTACTACAAGCTCTTCTGGAATTACGATATGTCGGACGAGGAAGCGAAGGAAATGCTGGCCAATTCATATTTCAAATAAAAAAGCAAATACTTAATGATAGAAAAAAAGAAACGAAGACGAAAAAAACTTAATATACTGAGGCGGACAGTCGCAGTGCTGGCAATGTGCCTGCTTCTTCTGCCGGGACTCACGGTAAAGTCTCATGCGGATGTCGCTACAGACTATCTGACCATCAAGGTGGGGTATCTGGGGATGGACCTGTCGGAGTATGTTGAGGTGAAGAAGTATCACTGGAGGGATCTGGCGGGGAAATGCCATGAGCAGGCCTACTCCTACTTCCAGCAGAGCAGCAGTACCAAGTATACGGCTATAGTGGATTCCGCGCGAGGCATATACATATCCGACATTCTCAGTGATGCAAACATATATTACGGAGACGTGAAGAACCTCAAGTTTTACGTTGAGGACAGCAAAGGCATAAGGACATCGTTCGATCGCGGTTCCCTGTTCAAGACCAGATACTACTATGAAGATCTGGCAGGACACAGGACGATAATCTACGGAACCAAGACAATAGAGAAGGAAGTTGAGGAGCCCATACACCACGATCCTGTTTACGAGGTCGGTGAGGATGGAGAAGAAGTTCTCGTGGAGGAAGGCTACGATGAAATTGTGACAAAAATCGTCACCGAAGAGGTGGAGGACAAGAGCAAAATCGTCGGCTACTCCTTCGAGAATGCCAACAAAAGCAAGAAGACAGTTCAGCCTATGCTGGCAATCGAGGACAACTGGGCTCAGTTCAACGAAGAATTCGAGCATATAGGTTCCGACTTTTCCTCGCTTAGTTCGGGAACACGATTCAGACTTCTCTTCGGGCAGTCATCACCTACGGAATCTATGACGGGACAGAGCGACAAGTACGTCAGCAGCGTCTATGTTACCCTGGAGGGACAGCCTACCGTGGGTGAGATGGGAGGTCTCAACGGCAAGTACGGATCCCACGAGATGACAATGACCGTGAGTGCGGACAATGTGGACATAATAAACGCACTGTCGGATCTCATGAACGTCAAGTCCACCAACACGGACGTTCTGGTTATAACAGGAGTCAAGGTGACCCCGGACAGCAAGTACAGCGACAAGGCCACGGTAACGGTTTCATATGATATCGTGGGCGCCGGCGAGGCTTCGATTACGGCAGGTGTGGGGGCCAGTTCACAGCCTATAGCAACATCCGAGACGGTTACCGGAGAAGGCAACCCGAAGGGTGATGAAAACAGCGAGAAGGACAACACAACCAACGGAGGAAGCACTGAAGGAAATAAAGGTGACGGCTCTGTGGACAACAAGAACAGCAAAGACCGGAACACATCCGATAACAGTGAGATGAAGGATCAGAAGCAGTCGGCGGCACAGCTGGCGGGAAGCTCATCCACCTTCGAACTTTCCGACGAGGCGGCAGCCGAGCTGAATGAAGCCCTTCAGTCACAGACGCTTACTGCGGCGACGGAAGATATAACGGAGATAAAGGAAGAAGACAACACGGAAGAAAAAGAGGATGAGCAGAAGAAAATACTCCTGCTCACCGGACTGGGATGCCTGGTAATGCTTGCGGCGGGAGGAGTCAGCGAGCTTCTGGCATTCAATATCAAACTTGGTAAAGGAAAGGTTAAATAGGTGACAAGCAAATGGAATTAAATGTTTTTCAGACAATATTGCACGCGGTGTCAACGGCAATGAGAAATCCGGTAATAGTAATTCTGATTCTCTTCATTGCTTTTGCCGTATTCTGTATAGGATGGATTGTTGTAGAGGCAGTTAAAGAGAGAAGACACATGAACTATTCTCTTCCGGCACTTCTCGACGAACTGAAGGCCGGCAAGGACAATCTTCAGGAATGCATCGAAGGCAGCGGTCTGCTGAAAAGGCAGAAGAGCGCTCTTCTCGAGCTCACCAGACATCCTGATTTCAGCGAGGATATGCTCATGAGCCTGGCAGATAACATTGTGGAGGCGGAGCAGTCCCATTACGACAGAGTGCTCAGTGTGACGAATCTGATTTCCAAGCTTGCTCCTATGGTGGGACTTCTCGGTACACTGATTCCTCTGGGCCCCGGAATAATTGCTCTGGGACAGGGAGATACTCAGACACTTTCGGAATCCATGCTTACAGCCTTTGATACTACAATAGCCGGACTGCTGACAGCAGGTGTTTGCCTCGTTATACACACATTCAGAAGACACTGGTACGCCGCATACATGTCCGATCTGGAGACACTGGTGGACAGCGTAGTGGACATACAGCTTGAAATGAACGGTAAGAAGAGTGAGAGTGAAGTGAAGTAATGAGAAGGCAGAGAAACAGAAGAAACAGAAGACGTGACAGATTCGGCGGCGGTGAAGATGTAAATCCGATGAGCTACATCTCGAACCTTTCGGACGTAATGCTGATTCTGGCAGTAGGAATAATGCTGGCGCTCATATTACACTGGAATGTAGAGATTGATGCGACTCAGGAAGCGACTGAAACACAGGGCAAGGAGTCTGTATCCTTCACAGAGGACGACCTGCAGGATATGGATGAAATGCCGGATGACGCCCAGAAGATGGGTAACGTATATTATGATTCCAGAACAGGAAAATACTATTACAAGATAAATGAGTAAAGACAATAATAAATACGCAATCAAATTTATAGTATTAATCGCTGTTTTCATAGCAGCGATTCTTGTTTCTGTAGTGCTGGGAAGGTACTCTCTCACCATAGAGGAGTTTCTCAAGGTTATATGGTCCAAAATGCCATTTGTGGACATGGAGAGAACCTGGGAGGTTGCTGCAGAAAAAGTGCTTTTCGAGATAAGACTGCCGAGAATAGGGGCGGCCATTCTCATAGGAGCAGCACTCAGCATGGCGGGAGTGTGCTATCAGGGAATGTTCAGAAACCCGCTTGTGTCACCTGACATACTGGGTGCATCAACAGGTGCGGGATTCGGTGCGGCACTGGCAATACTGCTGGGTGCGGGATACTTCGCTATATCCACATCGGCATTCATATTCGGTATGGCTGCGGTAGCCCTGGCATATGTGGTCAGCCGACTGAGCAGAACCAACGAAACACTGGCAATGATACTTGGAGGAATGGTAATATCATCCCTTTTCTCCGCAGGTACATCATTTATTAAGCTGGTGGCGGATACGGATGATGAGCTTCCGGCTATAACCTACTGGCTGATGGGTCAGCTTTCCTCCATCAAGCAGGAGGACCTGCTGTTCATAATCGTGCCTATGGCAATCGGAATGATACCTCTCTTCCTCGTGAGATGGAGACTTAACCTGCTCACCATAGAAGAGGAGACCTCCAAATCCGTAGGAATCAACATCACCCTGCTCAGACTGGTGGTTGTTGTATGCGCCACACTACTTACAGCATCGGCTGTTTCCGTTTCGGGAATGATCGGCTGGGTAGGACTGGTTATACCTCATTTCTGCAGAATGATATTCGGATATGACTACAGGAGGCTGATACCGGCAACGGCGCTTTTCGGTGCGGCATTTCTCCTGATTGTGGACGATATAGCAAGACTGGCGACGACGGCGGAAATTCCGATAGGAATTCTCACATCATTTGTGGGAGCACCGCTGTTCATATACCTGCTTCTCACAACGGGAGGAGGTGGCCGGAATGATTAAGGTCAGCAATCTGTCTTTCGCATATGATAAAGCAAGGGTACTCGACGACATAAGCTTCGAATTCGGTGAAGGGCAGCTTATCGCTATACTGGGACCTAACGGCGCAGGCAAGAGCACGCTGTTCAAGTGCATGCTGGGGCTTCTCAGGAAATATGAAGGTGAGATTCTTCTGGGCGGCAGGGATATCAGAACAATGAACCGCAAGGAGATGGCCAAGCTGGCCGCATACATCCCTCAGTCGGAGACTCCCGTCTACAATTATACTGTCAGAGACGCAGTTCTAATGGGCACGACAGGAATGCTGTCGCCTTTGCAGTCGCCGGGAGAGGAACACATAGCGATAGCCGAGAAAGCCATGGAATATCTGGATATCGGTTACATGGCGGACAGAGGCATAAACGAGATATCGGGAGGAGAGAGACAGCTGGCACTCCTGGCCAGAGCTATGGCGCAGAAGGCACGAATTCTCATAATGGACGAGCCTACGGCCAATCTGGACTACGGAAACCAGCAGCACGTCCTGAGACACATCCGGAAGATGGCAAAGAGAGGATATACGATTCTTCTCTCCACACACAATCCGGAGCACGCCCTGCAGTATGCCACACACGTTCTGGCAATCAAAAACCACAAGGTTCTGGCGGCAGGCAAGGCGGAGGATATATTAACAGAGAAGTTGATAAATGAAATATATGGTCTGGAAGTCAAAGTTTTAGAGGTGCCGGTAGGAGGCAGCGTTGTACGCAGCTGCATACCTGCGGCTCTCGCAGAGAATGGGACAGGTGAGGAAGATGAAGAGAACATTTAGAAAGGTGATGGTATGGTCACTGACAGTGATAATGGCACTGACTATGTTCACCATACCTGTAGCGGCCACAGACAGCGCGCCGGACAGCGGCAGCGGATCGGCGGCCGTTGAGAAGGATATTGATGAATCCGGTGCGGCTGCAGATGAGCTAGCTGCGGAGGAATCTCAGCCGGCGGAGGAGGACGTCGCATCCGGAGAGGATGAAACGGCACCTGCCTCGGCAATGGAAGTCACACCTATGGCAAATGCCGGGGAAACAGTAACCGGCACCTTTGACAAGGTGTCAGGCAAGGACATCGCCACAATAAGATACTATGTGGACGCGGAAAAAAAGGCATATTCCTTCGCGGATTTCAGCTACAATTCGTCCACACAGAAGTATACTTATACATTCAAGGCGCCTTACGACGGATTTACCGCCACAAACGGCACGTCCAAGGATGATGCAAAGGCCACAGTCATAGCCGAATACTATTCCACGACCAAATGGGACGGGGCTGTTGACGTATCCTGGTACAGCGAAGGCAAGGACACCTACAGCATAGGCGACCCGGCTCAGCTTGCGGGACTGGCGGCCATAGTAAACGGCAGCATCAACAACAGCACTCCTATTTACAGAGTCAAGGGCGAGCGTTCGGATCTGACGAAGCAATTTGACTATGACACCCCGCAGACCACCAAGAAGCAGGATATCAACGAAGGTCTGCCGGATGTTATAGAGAACGAATACGATTCCAACGCATCCCTGGTGGCGGGAATTACAGATGAAGCTTATATGGGGCTTGCTAAGAACGACTTTTCCGACAAGACGGTGAAGATTACTGAGGATCTTGATATGGGAGGCGTCGACGGCTCGCAGATAGATCACAGCAAAAACTTCTCGGGAAGCACCACCGACAGTAGCGGCAAGAACAGCTATGATTACCCTAACTGGACTCCTATAGGAGGAGAGTACCTCATGGATCCGAGTGACGGATCTACCATGATAGTCGCATCCTTTAACGGAACCATAGACGGTTGCGGGCATGATATCACTAATGTTTACTGTTTCAGATGGAGCTACCGGACTGTAGGCGACACGGCTTACGGTTATGCCCAGGGAACCGGCCTCGTTGGCATGATGGGTAGTCTCTATGATGGAGAAGACAATCCTAAGAATCCGCCTTCGCTGAGAAACATGTCCCTCTCGGGATATTTCTTCGGCAGAAGAATGGTAGGTGGTTTCGTAGGATGCATGGGCGGCGGTTCCAATGCTGCCAGCGGTTCATCCGTTGAAGGCGGCATCAAGCTGGAGAATCTGGCAAACCATGCATATGCATACTGTACAGACTCCAAGGGTCTGGGCGGCATAGTTGCCTGCTCAATGGTTGACAAGGGAACTATAGTCAACTGCTACAACGACGGATATCTGGAGACGGTATATGCCAATCCTACAGGAGGCATAGTAGGTGCCAACGAAGGCATGAGCATATACTGCTGTTACAATACAGGTAAGCTTAACACCAACGGAAACAAGCGTGGCAGAGGTATAGGCTGCGACAGCAGCGGCAGCAACTATACGGTAGACGATTGCTACTATCTGGAAGGCTGCGGAGACGATGACAAGTATCCGGGATACTATTCATATAACCTGGCCAAGAGTGTATCTGTAAACACAGTGTCCATGACTGAGAAGGAGATGACGGACGGAACTCTCCTGGAGAAGCTCAACGTTAACGGTAAGGCATATGTGGAAGGCTCTGACGGATATCCCGTTCTCTACTGGGAAAAGAACAGCGGAACGGGAACGCTGACGCTGTCACAGCCTTCAGCCGGCGGCAAACTCATAGCATCGGCCACAGGCAGTATAGCGAACGGAACTGTTGTATATCTTTCGAGTGAAACTGAGAAAGGCTGGAAGTGCAGGTATTACACGCTTAACGGAAGTAAACTTTCGGGTAACTACGTGACCGTTAACGGTGCAAGCACTGTATCGGCCAAGTTCGAAGAAGCAGCTCCTGAAGTGCTCAGAATCAAGGACAATGATGTCTGTGATATTGAGATTACCAAGAACGGAATAATCAAGAACGGAGACAATACCGAAGAGGTAGAGGATTATCCTGTAAAGTCCGGAGATCCGGTCTATGAGGGTGACTTCCTTGTGATTACCGCCAAGGTGAAGGACGGCAAAACTCCCGAGGATGAGAATCTGACATATAAATACACCGCCAAATTATCCAATCCGTTCACATATGAGTACTCGTACGTGAATGAGGATGATGAAATAATCGGAGAGACCACATCTACAGAGGTGCCCACATTTAAGGTTGGCAGCGATATTACTGCAGACGGTGCGGCCCTTACTCTGGACGTTAAGCCGCTGACCTGCAAGAAAATGTGGGATTATGTGGCGGATAAGAGCTGGTATGACTCGAGCAAGAGCGATTTCACACTGACCACAGCCGAAGAACTGGCAGGACTCTCCGTGCTCGTTGACGAAGGCAATACCTTCGCCGGCAAGACTGTTAAGCTTGGTAACAACATTTCCCTGAAGAACAATGACGGAACCTCAGGCAAACGTTACTGGGACGGCATCGGCAATGACGATTCTGCACCGTTCGCCGGCACCTTTGACGGATGCGGACATGAAATAACCGATTATGAAGGCTCGGCAAACGGACTCTTCGAGTATGTGGCAGGAACGTCAGCTACAGATAGAGCGGAAGTTAGGAATCTGACAATCAGGGGAAGCAGTGAAGGACAGAATGCCTGTGCGTTTGCTGCCAAGGCCAAGAATGCTGATATATCGAAATGTATTTCCTACTGCACGGTGAAGAGTACGAACGGTAACGGCCATGCGGCCTCAATCGTAGGATATGCTACAGACAAATGCACCATCAGCGATTGCCGTAACTATGCTGTTGTGGAAGGTATCGGCTATGTAGGAGGCATCGCGGGAGAACTCAAGGGAACCTGTGAAATTACAGACTGCGTTAACAGAGGAAACGTATACAGCCTTAATACCGGCGGCAACTATGTAGGCGGAGTTGTCGGAAGCCTCAGCGGCAAGTTAACAGCTTCGGCCAACTATGGCAATGTTGAAGCCTATGGCAGAAATATCGGCGGAGTTGCCGGATATGCAGGAGCATCAACTGTGCTTGTTGACAGATGCTATAATGCGGGAACTGTCACTTATGATCAGGGAACAAATACATATGACTGCATTGGTGGCATAATAGGCTTCGGATCAAAGTATGTCATCAAGAAATCCTTCAACTGTGGAACCATAGAGAAGCTTGAAGGCTCAATGCCTGCATCCAATGTAGGCGCCGTAGTGGGAAAAGAAGGTAAGAACAGCAGCAGTTCTACGGAGAATGTATATTACCTGAACACAACATGTGATTATGCACAGGGTGGAATGAAGCAGAATGAGCTGGATACTACGGCAAGCTACAGTAAGGGCATCAAGCAGGCGACTGCTGCGGAATTTGCAGACAAGACCAAGGTGTTGGAGGCTGTAAACGAGAATAGCGTATTTAATCTGAAGGAAGCCGGCTACCCTGAACTGGCATCAGCATCCGGCGAACACATTCACAATGGCGGTACGGCAACATGCGCAGATCTGGCAGTCTGTGAAGATTGCGGACTGTCATATGGACTCTATTCCAGAGAGCATGGAGAGACGAAGCTTGTCGGGGATGCGGCGGCTGTATGGACGAATGACGGGTACACGGGAGATACTGTGTGCAAGGAATGCGGCAAGGTTCTCAAGAAAGGCAGCGTAATTGCCGCCGATCTTGATGCGACAGCCATTGAAGTCAAGGTGATGAAGGGATCAAAGGAAGTTTCTGCTAAGAGTTATACTGTTAAGCAGTTTGACAGCATGAAGAAAACCAGTCCGGCAATAGCTTACACATACGGAGGAGAAAATCCGCAGATAGAGGCTGTGACTCAGTATGTAACACTGGAGGATGTGTTCAAGGATCAGGGGCTTACCTGCGAAGATGTGGACTCGATAAAGGTGGTATGTGCAGCCAATACGGACACTATCAGTATGGAAAAGCTGAACACCTGGAACAAGTACTACGAAAAGGGCAAGGAATATGATGCACCTGCGGCTTTTGCAATTGCCAGAAATACAGGTGTGGGAGATCTGGCGACAATCGCCAGGGAATCCGAAGTGCGCGGAAGCCTCCGCTTCGGATACGGTGTGAGTCCTGAGATGGCCAATGAATCTGTAGGTGGCAAGAGACTCGTATCGCCTGTAAATTCACTGGAAATTTATCTGGCACAGCCGAAGGTTAATTATCAGACGAATGAAGACTCCGAGGCAGAAATCTGTTACCTCAGTGATGCCATCAGCAAGATTAACGAAAACGGCGGAATCATAACCTTCACCGAGGACGTGTACACAGAGGATGAAGGCCTGGTGATTGATGCGGGCAGCAACACTGCAGTTATTGACCTGGGAAGCAACGGATATGAGCTTTCTGGCGATGTAACAGTTAAATCGGGAACTTTGAATATTCAGGGCACAGGTAAGATTGACGGTAAACTTTCAGCTTCAAAAGCGGGAACAATCAGTGCAGCAGGAGGAGCCTACACTTATGAAATTGAGAAGGATTACTGTGCTTCCGGTTACGTGCCTGTGTATGATAAGGAGACAGAGCTTTATACAATTACCGAGAAGACCGCATACCAGGCACAGCTGGCAGCTAATGCTCTCCGGCATGAGCTTGACGGCATAGTGGCTGAAATCAGCAGTATGGCGGCGCTGATCAATGAACTGAATGCAACCATAGAGGTGAATGATACAACTGTAACGGCTAAGGCAGCTGCAGCAAATTACAAGACTGTTACACTGACATGGAGCGCAAACAGGACGGTTGCATGCTTCAAGGTTGAGAAAAAGATTAACGGCTCATGGACAGAGCTTAATCCGACGACAACGGGAAAATATACTGATTCAGGAGAACCCGGAATTACCAACGAGTACAGGGTGGCTGCAGGAGTCGAGTACGAAGGCCTGGAGGGAGAAAAACTGGTCAAGTACGGCAAGTACGTAACGGCATCCGCCAAGCCCGGAATAGGTAAGGCCACAGCTCCGAAGGTTACGAGCAAATCGAAGAAGCTCACAGTCAAGTGGACGTCAGTCGCAGGAGCTGACAGCTATGATGTATGGGTTGGCACTAACAGTTCTGTAACCAAGGGTCTGGTTAAATACAACAATGTAAAGAGCCGTTCCAAGGTGACAAAGAAGCTTAAGAAGGGGAAGACTTACTATGTTAAGGTCAGGGCTCACGTTAAGAACTCCAGAGGAACAGTCGTATATGGAGCCTGGTCAACAGCGAAAAAAATCAAGTGCAAGTAATAGAATGTTTGTTAAACAACATTATGATGAATTTCCATTGTTAGAAATACGCAGTCAAGCAAATTTGACAAATATAATAGATGTGTATAGGTAAACGATAATTCATTAATTCAGAGAGGAGAAAACAATGAAGGTTTATAAGAAAGCATTGGCCTGGTTTGTATGCCTGACTATGCTCTTCACAATGTCTACCGGAATTACCTTCGCAACGGATATGGATGCGGATGCGAATGCGGTTGACAACAGCGAGGCTGTGGTACAGCAGCTGGACGATGTGGAAAGCAATGATGTCGACACCGCCGATGTCGAAGAAGCAGAACCGGCTGCAAAAGCTATGGATGCTGAGGAAACAGCAAGCGGTTCTATTGAACTTATCAGCGGAGATAAGAAAGTAGTAGTAACAGCTGATAAGATAAAGGCTGCAACATCGGAAACAGCAACGGCAGATAATCCGTGGACGAATGCGAAGGGCGGAGCTTATGTAGGAACATTCTACAGCCTTAAGAGCATACTGGAAACAGCAGGCATAGATTATGAAGGTGCTCACGGAATGAAAACTGTGGCAACCGATGGTTTCGTTAACGGATTTACTCTGAATGAAATAGATAATGTTTATATCTATGACCAGGGTGAGGTTACGAAGGACGGAGAAGCAGTAGGAGCAGCAGGAACCTATGGAACAGCCATAAACGGTAGTGAAGTGGCAGGCAATAAGTGGGCCAAGAGCATAGCTACTGTGGAAATTGCTTTTGATCATGTCTGGTTTGTAAAGAATGATAAGTGCAAGCACTACTGTTCAATCTGCGGTGAGGCTGAACCTGCAGCTCTGACAGTTACTTGTGATGACAAAGATTATCCGATATACGAGTGCGAAATTGAAGAGGCATTAGGAAGTGTTTCTTCAGTTGAAGCTACAGAAGAAAACTTCTGGACAAATGCTAAAGGAAACAAGTATGTGGGAACATTCTACAGTCTCAAGAGCATAATAACAGATACGCTTGGAATCAGCGTCGAAGATGATATCCACGGTGTTCTGACAACAGCCTCCGATGGTTATATGAACGGATATACAGTAGAAGAATTAAATGAACTGTATATCTATGACCAGGGAGAGGTAACAAAGGACGGAGCAGCAGTAGGTGCGGCAGGAACCTACGGAACAGCTATTAACGGCAAGGACGTATATGGCAACAAGTGGGCCAAGAGCGTTGTTAATATCAAGCTGACAGACAGCCACATGCCGTTTGTAAAAGGCGGCAAGCCATCAACATACTGCACAATCTGCGGCGAAGAAATCTTCGAGGTGGGTGATGTATACTATACTCTCCAGGAGCTCGTAGATGCAGCTGAAGCCGTTGACGGTGTAAAAACTGTTACGATTAACCGTGACGTTGATTTCGGCGACGGAGTTGAAATTGATGCAGGCGACAATACTGTAAATCTGGATCTGGCAGGAAATAAGATGACTGCCGGCAAGCTTACAGTTAAGAACGGAACTGTTAACGTAAGCGGTGGTACATTCATTGGTGAACTGGGAGAAAACGTTATCGCAGCAGGCGGTTCATTCTCAGTAGAGGTACCTGCAGAGAACTGTGCAAAGGACATGGTTCCTGTATACAACTCAGAGACTGGTCTCTATGAAATGAAGGCTGCTTCCGCATATGAATCACAGAAGACTGCCAATGAGCTGACTAAGACTATCGAGAAACTGTCGGATCAGTTAGCAGAGATGGCTGCACAGGTTAACCAGCTGAACGCTGTTATTCAGGTTAACGACATCGCAGTTAAGGCAAAGGCAACAGCAACAAGCTACAAGGCAGTAACATTCACATGGGAAGCTAATCAGGCCGGCGTGCTCTTCAAGGTAGAAAAGAAGATTAACGGCGTATGGACGGAGATTAAGCCGACTGCTGTAGGCAAGTACTCAGACTCTGCAGAGCCGGGAATCGCCAATCAGTACAGAGTAGCCGCAGGCGTTAAGTACAAGGGACTTGATAACGAAGAGCTGGTTCAGTACGGCAAGTACGTGACAGCATCCGCAACACCTGGAATCGGCAAGGTTGCAACTCCTAAGGTTACAACCAAGTCCAAGAAGCTTACAGTTAAGTGGTCAGCAGTTGCAGGAGCAGACAGCTACGACGTATATGTTGGAACCAACAGTGCAGTAACTAAGGGACTTGTTAAGTACAACAACGTTAAGAGCCTCTCCAAGGTAACTAAGAAACTTAAGAAGAACAAGAAATACTATGTAAAGGTTAGAGCTCATGTTAAGAACTCAGCCGGCAAGGCTGTATACGGATCATGGTCATCAGCCAAGAAGATCAAATGTAAATAGTATAAACCGAAACAAGTACAGACCTACGGAGGCTGCCGCGTCAAGCGGTGGCCTCTGAGTTTTTTGGTATCGCCTGAAATATTCCTGTCGTTTAGTGTGAGTTTTGATAAAAAGTTCATGTAGTTCAGTGTAAAAACCAGATGAAAACACGTTGATTTTTACACGAATATCTGTCATACTGTGTTCGGGAGGACTGATTATGTACAGAAAGATTACGAAATTCCTGGAGGAGTGGAAAAACAGCAAATACCGTAAACCTCTTATATTGCAGGGAGCCGGGCAGGTGGGGAAGACCTATTCCCTCCTTGAATTCGGGCGTACTCACTATGAGAACGTGGCATACTTCAACTTTGAAACCAGTCCGAAGCTTAATGAAACTTTCGAGGAGAACATCAGACCTGATTATCTGATACCTATTCTCTCTCATATCTCAGGGCAGACTATTGTGAAGGAGAAGACACTGATAATATTTGATGAGGTTCAGCTATGCGAGCGGGCAGTAACATCTCTCAAATACTTTTGCGAAGAAGCTCCGGATTATCACATCATCGTTGCCGGCAGCCTGCTGGGAGTGGCGGTAAACAGAGCTGAATTCTCGTTCCCTGTGGGCAAGGTTGATATTAAAACTCTTTACCCTATGGACATGGAGGAGTTTATGCTGGCTATCGGTGAGGACTCTCTCGTGAAGCAGATAAAGGAGTGCTTTAGAACAGAGACAGCAATGCCCGCGGCTCTGCACGACGTCGCCATGCAGATCTACCGCCAGTACCTGGTGGTAGGAGGGATGCCGGAGTGTGTAATGCAGTTCGCCCAGACGAAGGATTACATTCTAATTCGTAATACACAGGCAACTATACTGGCAAGCTATCTGAACGATATGAGCAAGTATAACAACCGGAACGAAATCAAGAAAACAAGACTGATATATGACAACATCACCGTGCAGCTTTCGAAGAAGAATACCCGTTTCCGGTACAAGCTGATTAAGAAAGGCGGCCGGGCATCTGAATTCGAAAACGCTATTGAATGGCTCTGTCTGTCAGGTATCGTCGCGCAGGTCTACAAAGCGGAGCAGATTAAAAAACCTCTGGATAATTACCGGGACATTGATTCCTTCAAAATATACGTATCAGACACAGGATTACTCTGCGCTAAGAAGGATTTGCTGGCTGATGACATTCTTTATATGGCAGACGAGCTTAACGACTTCAAGGGAGGAATGGCGGAGAATTACGTCAATACACAACTTACGATTAACGGATACCGCACTTATTACTGGGAGTCAGAGAGGGGAGCTGAAGTTGATTTCGTAATTCAGCGTGACGGGAAGATTGTTCCCGTAGAGGTGAAGTCTGCAGACAATACCAGAGCTAAGAGCCTGAAGGTATATATGGACAGATACAAGCCTGATTACGCCATCAAACTCTCTGCCAAAAACTTCGCTTTTGAAGACAACAAACTGATAATACCACTTTATGCTACATTCTGTTTATAGTGAAAGAACCATACTTTTTGAAAAAATGCAGAACTTGAACAACAAAAAACCAACCAAATTCATATACATGGGAGATCCCCAGCCGAGCCGGCTGAACGGTGACGGCCCGGACTACAGCCTATGGGGTAAGCTTTTGCGCATGGCGACTGAGAAGGCCTACGGGTGCGGGAATCCGGAGGACGGCCTGCTCCTTCTCGGGGGAGACCTGGTGAACAGGGGCAACCGCCGGGAGGAATGGGAGGCCTTCTTCGAGGAGGGCGGCGACCTGCTGGACAATATGAAGGTTGCCAGCCCGGAGAGCTTCTTTTCCTTTGATTACGGCTGTTGCCACTTTCTGGTGGTGAATTCCGAGTACATGGGAACCCGCAGGAAGGAAGCCTACAAATTCATCGGCAACTGGATCCGCGACGACCTGCAGGAGAGCGACATGCCGGTGACATTCATGCTCATGCACCACCCCATGTTCGATGTGGGAACATCCTTCAACGACAAGGTGACGGCACAGACCATGCGTGACAACTACCTGCGGCTCCTCACCAAAAACAAGGTGGACTTCATACTATGCGGCCACCAGCACCTCTACTGCAGGAGGAAGGCGCAGGACGGACTTGTCCAGCTCATGGGCGTGTCCGGAACCAAATACTTCCCCGGATGGGAGCTGGAGGAAATGGATTTTGCGATGGAGAACGAATCCGTGGCAACGGTCTTCGAGGTGACCGATGATGAGATACGCCTGGAGACCATCGATTCCGGCGGTGCGGTGATCGACACCTTCACCGGGGCGGTAAACGAGAAACCGAAGAAGGACTGCACGAAGTGCCCCAGATACGAGACCTGCAAAGGCCTCAAGGACTCCGCCGGGCCGGGGTCGCTTCCTCTCGATGAGCTGGAGAAGCTCATGGCGCCGGACAGGAGCGAGGGTACGGTGCTGACCGTCAGGGGAGAGAAGAGACGGAGATTCACCGGAGACGAGCTGGCGGGCCTGATAAGGGAGGAACATGAATATTCCGTGATGAGACGGGGCAGGCTGGCCTTCGAGCGCTTCAGCGGAATCAGGCTGGCGGATATTCTGGATGCTGCCGGAGCTGAGGCCGGGTCGGAATCCACAATCCTGTTTACGAACAGCAGGGGAATGGTCAGGGCGCTTAAGGCGGGAGAGATTCTCACAGCGGGCAGATACAGCGAGGATGGTGAACTGACGGAGCAGCTGCCCGCCATCATAACAGATGAGATGCAGCTGATATTCGGACAGAGAGATGCCGGACAGTACAACGGAAGCCAGTGGGTGAAGGAAATAGGAGAAATAGAAATAATTCAGTAAATGTTGTTCTGGCAACATACAAAAAATCGAAGTTGATGTAATGTATAAACATGCTAAAGTTTTGAATTGCTTGTGACTTGCGGGAAAGCGGATGTAAATCCGTTTTTTCTTTGTTATAATATACGTTAGATGAACAACGGAACGGGTTAAAAACATGAAATATCTTGAGGCTGTAATTGAAAGCCGTTTGTTTGACGAAATCGACAAACGCAGCTATATTGACGCCTTTGAACAGCTGAAAATAACAGGGAGAAACTACCGGAAGGATGAGGTTATTTTCTATGAGGGCGATGTAATTGACAAGATATGCATTGTCCGTGAGGGAAGCATACGCGCCGAACAGATTTATCCCAACGGTGAGCTGCACATTGTGGATGTGTTCGATGAGGGATCCATCTTCGGACTGGCTATTGCCGCGTCCAGAACCAAGAAGGCTTCCGTCGACTTCGTGTGCAACGAGGATTCACTGGTTGTATTCGTGTCCCTTCATTCCATAGAGAGAAGCAGCTTCAGCAGGGAGCTTAACAGAGCGCTCATACATATGCTGGCGGACGAGAACATCAAGATGAGCCACAAGATAGATATACTCGCCGAGCGCGGACTGAGAGACCGCATCATGGTCTATCTCAACGTGCTGAGAAACAAGGCGGGCGGCAACACGGTCACCGTCAGGATGAGCCGTGAGCAGCTGGCCCAGTTCCTTTGCGTCAACCGTTCGGCTCTCTCCAATGAGCTGAATAACATGAAGAGAGAAGGCCTGATCGATTTCAAGGGGTCGATCTTCAGAATTCTCTATTGAGCAAGCGAGGAGGATTACACACAACATGAATATTATAAGCAGAACCCGGAGCATATGCCCGGTGTGCAGAAGGCCTGTGGAGGCATATTACATGCAGGAAGACGGATGCTGTGATATGGGCACCAGGGTCTTTTTTGTTCAGAACTGTCCCGAGCACGGGGAGTTCAGGACGCTGGCGGCCGAGCGGGCCGATGACTTCAAGGCATGGATCAGGAACCCTGTCATGAACATACCGCCCGAGAAGGCTATAACAAAGGGAGATCCGGAGGACGCCTCCTGCCCTCTCCACTGCGGAACCTGCGAGAACCATCTCCAGACGACATGCTGCGTTCTCATAGACGTGACCGCCAGGTGCAACCAGCACTGCCCGTACTGCTTCGCCCTGTCGGGAGACGCTGTGGACCCGGCGGAACCGACACTCGAGGAGATCAGCGCCAAATACGACTGGCTTCTGGAGCAGGGAGAGGAGGGCCGCGAGTTCAACATACAGCTCAGCGGCGGCGAGCCTACAGTCAGAGACGACCTGCCGGAGATAATCCGCATGGCCAGAGACAAAGGTTTCTCCTACGTGCAGATAAACTCCAACGGACGACGTCTCGCCGAGGAGGAGGGCTACGCGCAAAAGCTCAAGGACGCCGGTGCTTCCGTAATCTTCATGCAGTTTGACGGAACACGCGATGACATATACATGCAGCTCAGAGGGGAACCTCTTTTCGAAAAGAAGGTTCAGGCCATAAGAAACTGTGAGAAGGCCGGCCTGGCCGTGACTCTGGTTCCTACTGTGGTTAAAGGCGTCAACGACGACAATATAGGCGAGATGATGGACTTCCTCGTGGAGAACGTCAATGTGGTCAAGGGAATACACTTCCAGCCCGCATCCTTCTTCGGACGCTATCCCGAAGGTGACGAGACCGAGGGAAGAATCACCATGTTCGGGCTTTTGCGCGAGCTTGAGGAGCAGCGCCCCGCATTCAGATACACCGACTCCCTGCCTATATCCACAGGACACACTCTCTGCTGCTTCTACTCCACATATATCAGGGAGCCTGACGGCAGTATACGCTGCACCATAACGGCAAAGCAGCAGGAGGAGGGAATAAGCTGCTGCGATACACAGGCACCGGGAGAATGCTGCTGCTGCGGAGAACCGGAGATGCCTGAGTCGGGAGTGGTCACAACCAGCTGCTGCGACATGACGACGGCTGACCGGCTGGAGGTCATAAAGAAAGACAGAGACTACGTTCTCAACAAGTGGGATGTGACAATGCCGGAGGAGAGCTGCTGCGGGGAGACGCAGTACGAAAGCGCCGAGGATATAACGGATCTGGACGAGTTCCTGGCATACTACAGGAGAAACACCTTCACAGTGACGGGAATGGCCTTCCAGGACGAGAGAAATCTGGACAGTGAGAGACTCAAGAGATGCAGAGTGGTCCAGCTCACCGAAGATAACCGCTTGATTCCTTTCTGCGCATATAATACAATTTATAGAGAACAGTTTCAGCAGAAAAGAAAAGAGAGATAAGAATCATGAGTATTTTAAGACCCGGAGAATTCAGTATAACAGACAGAGGAATAGAACTGGCGGGACTCGGGAAAGGGGCCCGCGTTCTCGATATAGGCTGCGGTGAGGGCGATACGGTCAACCGCCTCAACACGAAGTACGGCATGAAGGCCGAGGGAATCGAAATGAGCCTGCCGCGCATCAGCACGGCCAAGGAGAAGTTTCCCGGAATCGACGTTAAGTTCGGAGACGGTGAGTTTCTTGACGAGTACATGTCCTTCACCTTTGACGCCATAACCATGGAGTGCGTTCTCAGCATGATAAACATACCTGACGAAGCTCTTCACGAAGCCTACTGCGTCATGAAGAAGGGCGGCAAGCTTATAATAAGCGACCTTTATGAGATCGACCCGGACCCGAAACAGCTCAAGGCTGTGGAGATTGAGGCGCGCAGACAGGCCAAGATCCCTCACAAGGAGGGGGACTGCGACGAGAATCCAAAGCGCTTCGTGGACTTCAGATTCGAAGGGGCCTTCTACAAGGAGCCTCTCATCAGACAGCTGGAGGAAGAGATAGGATTCAAGGTTCTCGCCTTCGAGGACAGAACGGAGGATCTGAACAACTATGTGGCACAGACACTTATGGATGAAGGCAGTCTGGAAGGACTTTGCACGGACCTGAAGCTTGAATCGGCCGGCAAAAAGAGAAAGATCGGATACTTCCTTCTCGTGGCTCAGAAGCCGCTGTAGAGGAGGCAGCCGATGCTTGATCTTGATATCAGAACAGCGGATATCGTCAGCCGTGAGCTGGGAGGCGGCCCCGATCTGGCCGATATAACCTTCCGGCAGGCAATTGACATATACACCGTGAGAAAGCTTAGGGAAACCCTGAAATACGCGACGGAGAACAGTGTGTTCTACGGCGAGCTTGAGGGAGTGGAGGACATTCTGGCGAAGCCGGACGATGAGTTCATGGAGGCCTTCAGGCAGCTGCCCTTCACCACGCCGGAGGATCTGAGGGAGAGAGACAAGGATCTGCTCTGCGTCAGTCCCTCCGAGATAAGCAGAATCGTCACCATGAACACCAGCGGCACCACGGGCAAGCCGAAGCGAATATATTTCACCGAGGAGGACCAGCAGCTGACTGTTGACTACTTCAACCACGGCATGCGCCTGATTGTGGACAGCAGCGACAAGGTGCTCATACTCATGCCGGCGGCGGTACCGGGCTCCATAGGGCTTCTGCTGGGGCAGGGGCTGAGAGACCTGGGAGCCGAGGCTGTGGAGTACGGAATACCGGATCTGCCGAAGGACACGAAGAAACTCCTGAAGCTGATTAAGGACGAAGGAATCACTTCCGTAGTTGCATTGCCACGTCACATGATAGCTCTGGCCCGTGAGGCGGAGGCTGCAGGCGAGGACATTCAGCTGAGAAGCGTGCTGCTGAGCGCCGAGTACGTGCCGTCGAAGACTGCCATGCTCCTGGAGGAGATTTTCGGCTGTATGGTCTTCGAGCATTACGGCATGACGGAGATGGGACTGGGCTGCGCCGTGAGCTGCGGCTACGGCAAAGGCTACCACATCAGGGAGGCCGATCTCTACGTGGAGCTCATAAACCCGCTCACGGGGGAAACTGTCAGACCGGGAAGCGGACCTGAGGGCTACAGCAATTTCGGCGAGATAGTATTCACCACTCTGACGAGAAAGGGAATGCCATTTATCAGATACAGAACCGGGGATTTCAGCAGGTGGATAGAGGAATCCTGCCCGTGCGGCAGCGTTCTGAAGCGCCTGGACAAGGTTGCCCCGAGAGAAGAGGAGAAAAACCTTTAAGGAGGAAAAATATGGCTAACAAGATAGCATACAAGGCGAGAGATCTTATAGAGCTGGGCGATGATTTCATACTCGCCAGCGTTGTGGAAACTGAAGGCTCCACGCCGAGAAAGAAGGGTGCGGACCTGATAATGTGGAAGAACGGCGAAGGCAAGATGGGAACCGTAGGCGGCGGTCTTCTGGAGGCCGAGACGGAGAAAATCTGCATAGAAATGCTGAAGACAAAGGAGAAGACGAGACGTTACGAGTTCATCCTCGATGAGGACAGAGCCTCCGAGGAAGGCGCCCTGGCCATGGGCTGCGGCGGCAATGCCACAGTGCAGCTGGAGTATATAGAAGCGGCAAATCCGGGAGACGTTCTCAAGCGCTTCGAGGCGGGCAGCAAAGCCTACGTCTTCGGCGGCGGACATGTGGCATACGCTCTGGAGCCGATTCTCAGACACATCGATTTCGACGTGACGATTATAGACGACAGAGAGGAATTCGCCAATCCGGAGAGATATCCGGAGGCTGAGAGAACCATCAACTGCGGCAACTTCGACCACTGCTTCGACGAGCTTGATATAGATGAGGACAGCTACATCATCATCGTTACCAGAGGCCACAGAGGAGACCTGCAGGTTCTCCGTCAGGCGCTGCAGAAGCCCTATGCATACCTGGGCATGATCGGCAGCAGGAACAAGAACGAGAAGCTCTACAGCATCCTCAGAGAGGAGGGCGTAACCGAAGAGCAGCTGAGCACGGTGCACGCACCTATCGGACTTGAAATCGGTTCCGAGACTCCGGAGGAAATCGGAGTGTCCATCGCGGCCGAGATCATACAGGTAAGAGCATCCAGATAAGTTTCTTATGCAAAAGCCGGGAATGTTGGCACGGCAACATACAGTGTTTAATAGCTGTGGTATGATACAGACATAGAAAAAAGCCAGACCATAACTATTAATTTGATTATTGACTTGCAGAAAGAGACGGAAGCCGGTTCCGTCTCTTTTGTTTACAGGAAGGGATTTAGAATGAAAATAGGATATAACAGAGAAGAGACGGGAAGCTACGGCAGCACCTACGGAGCCGTGATTCTGGCGGCAGGACTGTCCTCCAGAATGAAGGATTTCAAGCCTTTGCTTCATGTTGACGGAACAACAGCAATCGAGGGTCTGGTTGAGTCGGCAAAAGTCGCCGGGATAGACGACATCACTGTGGTTACGGGACACAATCGGGAGCTTCTGAGTCCGGTGATAGCAGCCATGGGTGTCAGGGAGGCATATAACGAGGACTACGAGCAGGGGATGTTCTCCTCCGTGAAGACGGGACTGGCAGCAGCCGCCGCTTCCGGGAAGAAGGGATATCTTCTCATGCCTGTCGACTGCCCGCTGGTGAGCGCATCGGTTATGAGAGAGGTCATGTCGGCAGGCCTTAAGGAGCCTGAGAAATTCGCCGTGCCCGTGTACGAGGGGAAGAAGGGACATCCTCTTCTCGTGCCGGCCGGTTTCATAGACGAAATCTGCACATGGCAGGGCGGCGGCGGTCTGAAGGCCGTGACTAATGCTCATCCCGACGAGATGGTCAGAGTGCCTGTGAACGAGGAGGGCTGCCTTCTGGACATGGACACCCCTGAAGGCTACGAGGAGATAGTAAATTTCGTGAAGAAGGGTTTCCGTCGCGACAAGCTTGAGGTTCTCTCTTGGAAGAAGCGTATAATTCTCGTGCGCCACGGACAGACGAAGCAGCATGACGAGCCTGTATTCGCAGGATGTTATGACGTGCCGCTGAACGATGAGGGCAGGGCACATGCAGAGGCTTCGGCGAAGGCTGTGGTAGACTTGATAAGGGCGGATGTGGCGGCTGAAGAGGCCGGGATCGACCCTTTCGGCAAGGAGCCGATGCCTGCCATCGAGAGAGTCTACTCCAGTGACCTGTCCAGAGCCGCAGAGACCGCCGGGGAGATATGCCGCCGCATAGGTGCGGAGCTGCCTCGCTCGCCGCAGGTGAAGACCATGGAGGATCTTCGTGAGATAAACCTGGGAGAATGGGACGGCAGACCGGTCAGGGAGATTAAGGAGAAGTACCCGGAGGAATACGCCCGTCGAGGTGAAGACATGTTCACCTTCAAGACAGCAGGCGGAGAGAACTTCTACGATATGCAGTACAGAGCCGTGAGAGGCCTGAGAGAGATTCTCGGCAATGACGACGCCAGAAACATCATCATCGTGGCTCACAGCGGAGTAATCAGAGCCCTGGAGAACAACCTGAAGGGACTGAGAGTGGACGACGAGTGGGAGCCTCTCGAGAAGGGCGGCATGAGAATTATCGAGCCGCACGGTTGACAGAGTGTGCGCTAAAGAGTATACTTAAACTCGTAAGTTAATTAAATATCAGAGATTCTGTTTCAGGGCGAGGTGAAAGTCCTCACCGGCGGTGATGAGCGTTAGCTACGAGTCCGCGAGCTTCCTTCGCAGAAGGCGGCTGAAAGGGTTAGAATCCCTTACCGACGGTTACAGTCCGGATGAAAGAAACGAGAAGGCTTGACTTGTGCTCGCGCACAGGTTGTTTGTGAGCATTCGCCCCGGAAGCATTATGTTTTCGGGGTTTTTATATGGGACAGATCTCCGCGAATCCATGGAGGTAAGACAAAAATGGAAAACACAATGGAAACAAAGAGAAGATGGTCTACAGTAAGACTGGCTAAGATGGCAATGCTGGTGGCGATTTCAATCGTCCTCGTGGCACTCATTCACGTGCCTATTTTCCCGGCAGTCGCCTTCCTCGAGTATGATCCGGCAGACATTCCTATTCTCATAGGAACCTTCGCTTTCGGACCTGTGGCCGGAATAGTCCTCACAGTAGTCACTGCCGTTATTCAGGGAGTTACCGTAAGCTCCGCCAGCGGAATCTACGGCATAATCATGCACATAATAGCAACAGGCGTGCTCGTTACCGTGGCAGGCTGCATCTATTACAGGAAGAAGACAAGGAAGTTCGCTATTATAGCGCTTCTCTGCGGAACTGCAGCCATGACTCTGGTTATGATCGGAGCCAACCTGGTTATCACTCCGTACTTCATGGGAGTACCGGCAGGCGTTGTATGGCAGCTCATGCCGTTCATCGCAGGCTTCAACGCCATCAAGGCAGGAATCAACTCACTCGTTACATTCGTATGCTACAAGAGACTGTCAGGATTCCTGCACAGACAATAAGGATAAAATATGCTATACTGTAATGGTTATGGGAGAGAAAACTGTTACAATGCATAATGAAGCCGAAACGAGAGAGTTCGGCATACAAACAGGGAAGTCAGCCGCGCCCGGAGATATCCTGGCACTCGTAGGAGATCTGGGCACAGGCAAGACCACCCTCACCAAGGCGATAGCTGAAGGGCTGGGAATAACAGAAGTCATTACCAGCCCGACTTTTAATATTGTGAAGGAGTACAGGAGCGGCAGAATTCCCCTGTACCACTTCGATGTCTACAGAATCGGGGATCCGGAGGAGATGTTCGAGATAGGCTATGAGGAATATTTCTACGGCGACGGACTCTGCGTCGTCGAGTGGGCGGATCTCATAGAAGAACTCATACCTCCCGGGGCCAAGGTCATAAGGATAAGTCACGGCGGCAGCCCTGATGAGAGAGTATACACCATAGAAAGCAGGTAGGACATGAATATACTGGCGATTGAAACTACGGGAGCCTTCGCGTCCGTCGCGGCGGCGTATGCCGATGTGTCGGAGGGAAGGCTTGCAGAATTCGAAATAAGGGCTCATGTTCAGGGTCACGATGAGTTTTCACATCTTCAGAATCTGACGCCTCAGATAGATGAAGCCCTCTCGGATGCCGGGCTGAAGATTGGTGATGTGGACGCCATCGCGGTGTCCTGCGGACCGGGGTCCTTCACAGGTATAAGAATAGGCGTGTCGACCGCCCGGGCTCTGGCTCAGGTTCTCGACCTGCCGTGCATACCCGTTCTCAGCCTGAAGGCTCTCTCCATGAGAATTGACGGGGAGGGCGCGCTGGTGTGCCCGATACTTGACGCCAGACGCAGCCAGGTCTACGGGGCAGGCTATGCCCCTGAGGAGATTATCCCGCCGGGGCCATACACTCTGGAGGAGTTTCTGGACAAGGTGGAGGAATCCGGCCGGGAGCGAGTGATTTTTATGGGCGACGGAGTGGACAAATATGCAAAAGCCATAGAGGACCGGGCCTCCGCCGGAGGCGTGAGAGTGGATTTTGCGCCGGAGGATGTGAGATATCAGGATGCGGAGACAGTGGCGCTGCAGGGTGCCCGGCTGGCTGCGGAGGGCAGGAGCTGCTCGTACGGTGAGCTGGAGCCGGAGTACATGCGTATGGCCGAGGCGGAGCGCAGGTTGAGAGAGAAGAAGGCGGAGGAAGCAGATGGGTGATGTCCTGGTGAGACAGGCGGGACCGGCAGATGCGGACGCCATATACGAGATAGAGAAGCTCTGCTTCCCGGATCCCTGGAGCAGGGAGTCCGTCAGGTTTGAGCTGGAGGAGAACCCCAGGGCCTTCTATGTTGTGGCGGAGCACACGGGCAAGGTTGTGGGCTACGCAGGTCTCTGGTGGATCGAGGACGAGGGCCACATAACAAACGTTGCTGTGGCGCCCGGCTTCAGACACAGGCACATTGGCGAGGGGATTATCAGGGTGCTTCTGGATTTCACTCTGCGAGAGGGAATCAGGCACCACACCCTGGAGGTCAGACGGTCAAATGAAGCGGCCATAGGCCTGTACACGAAATTCGGATTTCAGGTTGAAGGGGTCAGGAAGGGATATTACAGACACGGCGGAGAGGATGCCCTTATCATGTGGAGGCATGAGGAATGATAGAAGGTAAGACAGCTATACTGGCAATTGAATCCAGCTGCGATGAGACGGCTGCGGCGGTCGTTCTCGACGGCAGAGACGTGCGGTCGAACATAATAGCATCGCAGATTGATATACATAAGCTTTACGGAGGCGTGGTTCCGGAGATAGCGTCCCGCCACCACCTGGAGAATGTGAACCGGGTTGTGGAGGAGGCTCTGGAGCAGGCGGGCGCTGACATGGATGACATAGACGCCATAGGAGTGACCTGCGGTCCGGGACTTGTGGGAGCCCTGCTTATAGGGCTGGCGACGGCCAAGGCGTATGCTCTGGCTACGGGCAAGCCCCTCATAGGCGTGCACCACATTCACGGTCACATATGCGCCAACTACATAGAGCACAAGGAACTGGAGCCGCCCTTCATGGCTCTCATAGTATCGGGCGGCCATACGAATATAGCCGAGGTCACAGGCTACAACAGCTGCCGCATTCTGGGAGGAACCAGAGATGATGCGGTGGGCGAGGCCTATGACAAGGTGGCCCGCGTTCTGGGTCTTGGATATCCCGGCGGACCGAAGATAGACAGAATTGCCCGGGAGGGCGACCCTCACAGCGTGGAGTTCAAGCGTGTCTTTCTGGAGAAGGGCAGCATGGATTTCAGCTTCAGCGGGATCAAGACGGGAGTGCTCAACTACGTCAACTCGGAGAAGCAGGCGGGCAGGGAGATCAGCGTGCCCGACGTGGCGGCGGCCTTTCAGGAGGCGGTTCTGGAGGTCATAGTGACGAAGACGGTTCAGGCTGCCGTGGATATGAAAATGGACAGAATTGTTATGGCAGGCGGAGTGGCTGCCAACAGCAGGCTCCGCGAGATGATGGAGGAAGCCTGCGGCAGTCGCGGAATCAGGCTGCTCTATCCTTCGCCGGTGCTCTGTACGGACAACGCGGCTATGATAGGCTGCGCCGCCTACTACAGATATCTGGAGGGTGATTTCGACGATCTGACTCTGGATGCGACGCCTAATCTGCCACTTTAAATACCGGAGAACTTCAGCAGTATGATAATATTATCGGCAAAAAATCTGACAAAAGCATATGGAACGGACGTCATTCTGGACAAGGTGAGCTTCTCCGTAAACGAGGGTGACAGAATCGGCATAATCGGAATCAACGGTGCCGGCAAGTCCACTCTTTTCAGGATCCTCACAGGAGAGCTTCCTCACGAGGACGGTGAATACTTCCTCTCGGGCGATCTGAGTGTGGGATATCTGAAGCAGGACAGCAGCTTCGACAGGGACAGCACGGTTATAGAGGCCGTGAATCAGGTATTCAGCCACTTCCCGGAGATGGAGGAGGAGATGCATCGCCTCCTGGACAGAATAGAGAAGGATCCGGAGAACAGCGGAGAGCTTCTGGAGAAGTATGACGCCCTCCTGGAGCGCTACAACTACATGGGCGGATACGCCTACCAAAGTGAGATACGAGGCGTGCTGGCGGGCATGGACTTCCCCGAGGAGACCTGGAACAAGGAGATAAAGTCCCTGAGCGGAGGGGAGAAAACGAGACTGGCTCTCGCCCTCCTTCTCTTGGAGAAACCGGACATTCTCTTCCTTGACGAGCCCACGAACCATCTGGATATAGACACTCTCAGGTGGCTTGAGCAGTACCTCAAGAGCTACAGGGGAACCATACTCATGGTATCCCACGACAGATACTTCCTGGACAGAACCGTGAACAGGGTTTTCGAGATTGAGAACAGGAAGCTGAGCGTATACGAAGGAAACTACAGCTTTTACGCCGCCGAGAGAAAGGTGCGCCGCGAAGCTGAGATGAGAAAATACGAGAAGCAGCAGAAGGAGATTCGCCGTCAGGAGGACATGGTGCGGCGCTTCAAGGAGCGGGGCGCCGAGAAGCTGGCCAAGCGCGCCGCCTCCAGAGAGAAACGGCTGGCCGCCATGGAGCGCGTGGAACGGCCGGATTCGGCTCAGGGCAGGATGAAGATAAGCTTCCATCAGAATTTCCAGAGCGGTCGTGACGTTCTCCTTGCCGAGGACCTGAGCAAAGGCTTCGGCTACGGGCAGAACAGGCGAACTCTTTTCGAGAATGCCCGCTTCGACATCAAGCGGGGAGAGCGCGTGTGCATAGTAGGTCCCAACGGTGTGGGCAAGACCACGCTCCTCAGGATTTTCATGGGAGAGCTTACTCCCGATGCGGGACGGCTGCGCACGGGGCACAACGTGCAGCTGGGATATTACGATCAGGGACAGCAGCTTCTCAATCCGGAGAACACTGTCATAGAGGAACTGCAGGATGCCTATCACCTCTACAGCGAGGGCGAGCTGAGAAATCTCCTGGGAAGATTTCTCTTCAGAGGGGAATCCGTGTTTCTCAAGGTGGGCGCCCTCAGCGGCGGAGAGAAGGCGCGACTGGCTCTTCTCAAGCTTATGATGTCGGGGGCCAATACTCTGGTGCTTGACGAGCCTACGAACCATCTTGACATCGAGTCGAAGGAGGTTTTCGAGGAGGCTCTCCTGGAATTTCCGGGCACATGCATAATCGTATCCCACGACAGATATTTCCTTAACAGAGTGCCGACGAAGATTACCGAGCTCACTCCTTCGGGAACGGTGGATTATATAGGCAGGTACGATTATTACATTGAGAAAAAGCAGCAGCTGGAGGAGATGAAGTCAGCGGCTGCCGAGAGCGCGCCGGAGGCGGAGGCTGAGGCTTTTGCGGGAACCTCTTCGGCAGAGGAGCGGAAGCAGAAGAAGGAGCAGGAGGCCAGAGAACGGCGGCTCAGAAGACAGAAGGAGGCTCTCGAAGAGGAAATCGGACTTCTTGAGGATAAGATTGCCTCGGGAGAAAAGGAACTCTGCAGAGAGGATATAATGACGGATCACGTCAAGCTGGCGGAACTTTCGGAGAAACTTGCGGCAGATAAGGAACTCCTGGACAAAAAGTATACGGAATGGCTTGAATTGCAGGAATAGGTTAGATATAATAAGTTAAGTTTTTAACGGAGGTAGAGCAGATGATACTGGAAAAAATAAAGGCAATAATAGTGGACCAGCTTAACGTTGATCCCGGCGAAATCAAACCTGAGACAAATCTTATGAAGGATCTGGAGGCGGATTCACTGGATGCTGTAGAGATCATTCTCGCTATCGAAGATGAGTACGGAATCGAGATTCCTGACGACGACGCAGAGCAGTTCCAGACTGTAGGCGATCTTGTAAACTACGTGGAGTCACGTGCATAAAATGAAAAAGCAGACGAAAATATCAAACGCCGTCATCAAGAGGCTTCCCCGGTACAGGCGATACCTCAATGAACTGAGAAAAAAAGGCGTTGATAAAATTTCTTCAAACGAGTTCAGCAGCCTTATAGGGTATACCGCATCTCAGATACGTCAGGACCTGAACAATTTCGGAGGGTTCGGACAGCAGGGATACGGATACAGCGTTGAGGGACTCTATAATGAGATTAGCGCCATCCTGGGCCTTGACAGGGGATACAAGATGGTGGTGGTCGGTGCCGGCAATCTGGGACGGGCCATAGTTAATCATACCTATTATTACAAGACCGGCTTCGTGGTAGAAGGCATCTTCGAGGTCAACAAGGAGCTCATAGGTACGATGATTAACGATGTGGAGGTCATGGATTACGAGAATATCGTGGAGTATGCGGAGAATAACGGCATAGACATCGGTATTATCTGCACCACCAAGGATGTTGCTCAGGAAGTGGCGGACAAGCTCTGCTTCGCCGGCGTGAGAGGACTATGGAATTTCGCGCCCGTGGATATAGAGACGCCTTCCCATGTGGCGGTGGAGAATGTTCACATAAGTGACAGCCTCCATTCCCTGGCATATCACATGAGCAAGCTGGCTGAAGACGCCTGATGACTGAATAATTGAATTTTCGCAGGCTGCCGCGTAATGCGGCGGCTTTTTTGTTGCAATGTATTTAAAAATCAAATAACCCCTCCGTTACCGAAAGGGTTATCGACTATACGAATAATTATAAATTCCTGATTAACCTTCAACCGGTGCGTCTACAGGACATGCGCCTGCACATGCTCCACAGTCGATGCACTTCTCAGGATCGATAACGTGCTTGTCGTCGCCGGCTGAGATAGCCTCTACAGGGCATTCCTCGATGCATGCTCCGCAGTTGATGCACTCGTCCTTAATTACATAAGCCATGGTCGTACCTCCTTATAGATTTCATAAAAGATAAAACGATTATAGCATTGAAAAGCGGATAATTCAATAGACCTTTTCTTAAAGGCATATTTTTTATATAATTGAGACACAGACATCCAGAAAGGACGGTGACAGAATGAAAGTTTACAGTCTCTCGGGAAAATCCGGAACGGGCAAAAGCTTCCAGGCCATAAACCTGTGCAAGCAGTACGGAATCGAGAGCATAATAGATGACGGTCTGTTCATATGCAGAAACAAGGTTATGGCGGGAGTGTCGGCTAAACGGCAGAAGACTTCCATCAGGGCGGTTAAAACGGCGCTCTTTACTGATGACAGCCATATGGAGGAGGTGCGTCGCGCTATTGATGAGGTGAATCCCTATTCCGTTCTGGTGCTGGGAACATCCGATGAAATGGTGGACAGAATCATAGCCCGCCTGGAGCTCCCCGAGCCTTTCAAACGTATATATATCGAGGATATAACCACCGAGGAGGAGAGGGAGATAGCCCGCCACCAGAGAAAGGACATGGGGCAGCACGTTATCCCGGCTCCCACATTCCAGCTGAAACGTCAGTTTTCCGGCTACTTCATGTCGCCTTTGCGCATGCTCAAGGATCTGGGCAAAGACTTCGGCCCGTGGCGCGATGCGTCGGAGAAATCCGTCGTGCGTCCGACCTACAGCTACCTGGGGGAATACAAAATCTCCGACAAGGTCATTTCCGACATTGTTGAGTGTGCCGGAGAAGAGGGCGGCGCCGTATACGAGGTGCAGAAGGTCATCACCACCAGAGAGAAGGCCACCGCTGCGGAAGGAATTGAAATCTATGTGGTGCTCGTTATGAAGTACGGAGAGGGACTTGTGGAATCCGCACTTGAGCTGCAGAAGAGAATCGCTGAGCAGGTGGAGACGATGACGGCCTTTGTGGTGAACAGAGTCGATCTGGAAATCAGAGGTGCCGAATAATGGAGCCTATTATAATAGAAAACGTCCGGGACTTCGATCCTGAGAAGACCTTCGACTGCGGTCAGTGTTTCAGATGGGACGGCTGCCGCGGCAGGGTCGGCGGCAGAGAGGTCAGTCTAGAGTACGATGCAGGCACGGGACTTCTGCGCATTCACGATCCGGAGCCGGGTGAGGACGGCTTGGCCTTCTGGCGCAGGTATCTGGACCTTGACAGGGATTACGGCGAGATAAACGGTAAGCTTATCGGATCAGGAGAGCTCTACGACCCGGTAATGGAACGCGCCGTGGACGCAGGATACGGAATACGCATACTCAATCAGGACAGGTGGGAGACTCTAATCTCGTTTATCATATCTCAGAACAACAACATTCCGAGAATCAGGAAGTGTATCGAAGGTCTTTGCAGTGTGTTCGGCGAGTTCCCGTCGCCCATGCAGCTGGCGGAGGCCACGGAGGAGATGCTGGCTCCCGTGCGCCTGGGCTACAGGGCCTCATATCTGATTAAAACGGCGGAATTCATAGCGGATGAAGGCTACGATGAGAAAACGGGATCATGCAGATTTCTCGACAATCTTGCTCGTGAGGAAGTGAGCCGGGACGAAGCCGTTGAGGAGCTGAGAAGGCTAAGCGGAGTGGGACCGAAGGTTGCGGGGTGCATAGCGCTCTTCAGTCTGGGCAAGTTCGACAGCTTCCCTCTGGACGTGTGGATGAAGCGGGTAATGAACAGGCTTTACGGCATAGACGAGAAGGATACGGCGGCCATGAAGGAGTACGCTGATGAGCACTTCGGAGCGTACGGCGGAATCGCCCAGCAGTACCTTTTTTACTATATAACCCACAGCGAGGAAGTTTTTTAAGAAACACTGTTGACAAACTTGCGGAGAAGTTGTAAATTATAGTTAGCACTCAGAAAGAACGAGTGCTAACAAGAAAATAAAGGGCGGGTATTAATGACTTTGCTCGTTAAGAATTAAAAAGGAGATGACAGAATGAGTTACGGAATCAAGCCTTTAGGAACAAAGGTGGTTATCAGAGAAATGGTTGCCGAAGAGAAGACAGCAAGCGGTATCGTGCTTCCGGGCAGCGCACAGGAGAAGCCTCAGATGGCTGAGGTACTGGCAGTCGGACCGGGAACAGACGAGGTTAGGATGGAGCTGAAGGAAGGGGATAAGGTAATCTTCAGCAAGTATGCCGGCACTGAGGTTAAGTTCAACGGCGAAGAAATTATGATTATGGACCAGAGAGATATTCTGGCTGTAGTTGAGTAATAAGGGAGGTATTTTAGATATGGCAAAAGATTTACATTACGGTGAGGAAGCCAGAAGAAGTCTCCAGGCAGGAGTTGACAAGCTGGCAGATACAGTTAAAATCACACTCGGACCTAAGGGAAGAAACGTTCTCATAGGCAAGCAGTTCGGAGCACCTCTCATTACTAACGACGGTGTTACAATCGCCAGGGAGATCGAGCTCGAGGATGCAGTTGAGAATATGGGCGCACAGCTGGTTAAGGAAGTTGCCACCAAGACTAACGATGTGGCAGGTGACGGAACCACTACAGCAACACTGCTGGCTCAGATCATCATCAGAGAAGGATTCAAAAATGTAGCCGCAGGAGCTAACCCTATGGTACTGAAGAGAGGTATCGCAGGAGCTGTAGATGTGGCAGTTGACGAGATCAAGAGACTGGCACACGAGGTTGCAACTTCAGAAGAAATCGCTCAGGTAGCATCAGTTTCAGCTGCTGACGAGGAAATCGGCAAGCTCATCGCTGAGGCTATGGAGAAGGTAGGCAAGGACGGAGTAATCACAGTTGAGGAATCCAAGACTATGGGAACTACTCTGGACGTTGTTGAAGGTATGCAGTTCGACAGAGGATACTTCTCACCTTACATGGTAACCGACACTGAGAAGATGGAAGCTGTTATCGAGAATCCGTACATCCTCATCACAGACAAGAAGATTTCAAACATCCAGGAGCTGCTTCCTGTACTGGAGCAGGTTGTCAAGACAGGCAGAAAGCTGATGATCATCTGCGACGATCTGGAAGGCGAAGCACTGGCTACTATCATAGTTAACAAGATCAAGGGCGTATTCGACTGCGTAGCAGTCAAGGCTCCGGGATTCGGCGACAGAAGAAAGGCTATGCTGGACGACATCGCTGTTCTCACAGGCGGTACTGTAATCTCCGAGGATCTGGGATATGAGCTTAAGGAAACAACTCTTGATATGCTGGGTTCAGCAGCAACTATCAAGGTTGACAAGGAAAACACAGTTATCGTAGGCGGAGCAGGCTCAGCTGAAGACATCGAGAACAGAGTTGCTCAGATCAAGGCTCAGATTGAACAGACAAACTCCGACTTCGACAGAGAGAAGACTCAGGAGAGACTGGCCAAGCTGGCAGGCGGCGTAGCTGTAATCAAGGTTGGAGCTGCCACTGAGACAGAGCTGAAGGAAAGAAAGCTGAGAATCGAAGACGCTCTCAACGCAACTAAGGCTGCAGTTGAGGAAGGTATCGTTCCTGGCGGCGGAGTTGCTCTGGCTAACGCAATTCCTGCAGTTGCCAAGTACGTTGAAGGTCTTGAGGGAGACGAGAAGACAGGCGCCAAGATTATCGCCAGAGCTCTCGAGGAACCTGTAAGACAGATTGCCGAGAACGCAGGATACGAAGGCAGCGTAGTAGTTGCCAACGTTAAGTCAAACAAGGAAGGCGTAGGCTTCAACGCAGCTACAGAAGAGTACGTTGACATGGTCGGCGCCGGAATCGTTGACCCTGCCAAGGTTACAAGATCGGCACTTCAGAATGCTTCATCCGCATCAGCAATGCTGCTGACTACGGAAGCCGGCATCACTGACATCAAGGAAGATCTGCCACCAATGCCTGCAGGCGGCGGCGGAATGCCGGGAATGATGTAATGACAGAATAATACCTGTTAATAAGGGGCTGTCGCGAAAGCGGCAGCTCTTTTTGTGTGACAGCAGTACAGCGTTCATTTCGCCTGCACGTCTGTATGTGCTGCGGAAAAAGCCGCATCACATACAGACGCGCAGGCGAATGTTCGATGGCCCGCCGCCTAACGTGGTGTACCCATATAAGATTGTCCAATTATGAGCAGAATTAGTGAATTGGACAATATTCTGTCCAATTATGAGATTTCATCCTTAAATGGACAAACACTCTCTGGAAAATTGTCCATTTCACCTACGTTTTATAACAAATGGACAATAAATGTAAAAATATGGATCTAGACTTGCCAGTGATTGTCCATTTCGAATAAGAATTAAAGGAATGGACAGTAATTTGTCCATCTGAGGTAATTTCAATGTGTTTTGACAAAGCGAGAAGAGCAACAATCACATAACAAAGGGAGCGGGCGTTGCGGCCGCTTCCGCAGGAGCAGTCTGCAGCTGTGTGACGGCGCGAGCCGACACGCCGTGGTGAGAAGCACGGGGTTTTCCCGTGTTCGAACAGGCGGGCGGCGAGAGAGGAACCGACAGCTGCCTGCGACGAGGACTTAGGCCGCAACGCCCCGCTCCCTTTGTCATGTGAGCTGTTGCAATTATTACCGCAAACCCCTTGCAAGCCCCCGCTTAAACCGCTATAATGAAGAATTAAATAGAGAGAAATATTATAGATATTGGTTATAGAAAACAGGAGGCATCATGGCAAAAATATTCGAAGAACCGTCGAGAACTTTTAGTGAGTATCTGCTCGTTCCGGGCTATTCGTCCGCGGAATGCAGAGTCGAGAATGTATCACTGAAAACTCCGCTTACCAGGTTCAAAAAAGGCGAGGAACCGGCAATAACTATGAACATCCCTATGACATCGGCCATAATGCAATCGGTGTCCGGTGACGAGCTGGCAATCGCACTGGCAAGAGAAGGCGGAGTATCCTTCATATTCGGTTCACAGCCGATAGCAAGTCAGGCGGAGATGGTGAGAAAGGTCAAGAATCACAAGGCCGGCTTCGTAAGAAGCAACACCAACATCAGACCGGATCAGACGCTGGCGGATCTGCTGGAGCTCAAGGAGAGAACGGGACACTCCACCACGGCGGTAACAGAGGACGGAACTGCCGAGGGAAGACTGGTGGGAATAGTGACCAGCCGTGACTACAGAGTCAGCAGAATGTCCATGGACACGAAAATCGAAACATTCATGACGCCTTTTGAGAAACTCACATATGCGGAGGAGGGAACTTCCCTGAGCGAGGCCAATGACATGCTCTGGGACTGCAAGCTCAACGCCCTCCCTGTTATAGATAAGAACCGCAGACTCCTTTACTTCGTCTTCAGGAAGGACTACATCGCACACAAGGAATATCCGGACGAACTCCTGGACAAGGACAAGAGATATGTTGTAGGTGCGGGAATAAACACGAGAGACTTTGAGGAGAGAGTGCCGGCCCTGGTTGAAGCGGGCGCGGACGTGCTCTGCATAGACTCCAGTGAAGGATATTCACAGTGGCAGGCTGACACGCTGGCATGGGTAAGAAGCAAGTACGGCGACTCTGTCAAGGTTGGCGCCGGCAATGTCATAGACAAGGAAGGCTTTGACTTCCTGGCTGAGGCGGGAGCCGACTTCATCAAGGTAGGAATCGGCGGCGGAAGCATTTGCATTACCAGAGAGCAGAAAGGTATCGGCAGAGGACAGGCTTCAGCCGTTATCGAGGTTGCTCAGGCCAGAAACGAATACTACGAGAAGACGGGCATATATATTCCGATCTGCTCCGACGGCGGAATCGTCTACGACTATCACATGACACTGGCACTGGCCATGGGTGCCGACTTCCTCATGCTGGGAAGATACTTCTCCAGATTTGACGAGTCGCCGACGAACAAGATTCAGATAAACGGTAACTACTATAAGGAGTACTGGGGCGAGGGCTCGGCCAGAGCCAGAAACTGGCAGCGCTACGACCTGGGCGGCAATGCAGGCATGAAATTCGAGGAAGGCGTGGATTCCTACGTGCCTTACGCAGGACCTCTCAGCGATAACGTGAGACAGTCACTGCTGAAGGTTAAATCCACCATGTGCAACTGCGGCAGCCTCTCGATACCTGACCTTCAGAGAGACGCCAAGCTCACACTCGTATCGGCTACAAGCATAATTGAGGGCGGTGCCCACGACGTTATATTAAAGGATTCGATAAGTGGAACAGGAAACTAAATTCGGCAACATATTGAAAATAATGGGCGCCTACGTGGCCTGGATAATGGGTTCGGGATTCGCCACGGGACAGGAGATAATGCAGTTTTATACCTGCTACGGCTACAAAAGCTTCATTCTCCTCCTTATAAACCTGGCGGGATTCCTCATAATAGGACCCGGAATCCTGGGCGCAGGACAGAAGCACAGAGAGGACCCGGAGTACAATCACTTCGGGTTTTTCTGCGGTAAGAAGCTGGGAGTGTTCTACTCCTGGTATCTGCCTATAAGCCTTTTCGCCGGCATGGTGATTCTCATCTCCGGCTCGGGCGCCACACTGAAGGAGTACTTCGGAATCAACCACTACGTGGGAGCCCTGATTATGGCCGCGCTGGCATTCCTGTCATACGTCATAGGCTTTCAGCGTTTCGTGAAGATTGTATCCTTCATCGGCCCGGTTATAATCGCTTTCACCGTATTCGTTGGGGCAGTGACCGTGATTCGTGACTTTGACGGGATAAGTGAAGCGGCTGTCATAAGCGATGCCATGGAGGCCAAACAGCCTGTGGGTCAGTGGTGGCTGGCGGGACTGCTTTACATAAGCTACAACCTGACGGGCGGATCGGCATACTACTCCGCTCTCGGAGCCACGGGAGCGACGCGGCGCGAGGCGGTCGCCGGCGCCACAATCGGCACGGTGGTTCTCATGGCGGCGGTGCTGCTCATGAACAGCGCCATGCTCACGGACATCGGCAGCACGGCGGTTCTCGACGTGCCGACGCTCTACCTGACGAAGAAGATTTCCGTCGCTCTGGGCGCAGTCTTCAGCATCATTCTCATCATGGGAATATTCTCATCCTGCAGCGCCATGATGTGGACCGTATGCGACAAGTTCGTGACTCAGGGAACGCGCAAAGGCATCATTTTCGCCGCCTGCGCAGGCGGAGCTGCCTTCCTGCTGGGACTTCTGCCCTTCGCGGATCTTATCGGAATCGTCTACACTCTCAGCGGATATATAGGATTCATCTTCGTGGGATGCGTGGCATGGAAACGGATACGCCGCAGGATTTGACAGAAGAGGCGGCATCTGTTAATATATAAACCAACCGGAGGCAGGAAGCCTTCATTTGAAGATCAGGAAGATCAGGAATGATCTTCTTTTATTTTTTGTGCGAAAGGCGGCAGGACATGCGGGACAAGGTGACATTCACAGCGGGAAGAATCGGGCAGCTCATACTGTCCGTGTTTGTCATGTCTGTCATAGTGTTTTTTGTGTCGAGAATCGCCCCGGGAAATCCGCTTCGCGCATATTACGGAGAAGCTGTGGAACGCATGAGCCCGGAGCAGCTGGAGAGCGCCCGGCAGAGGCTCGGCCTGGATGATTCTCTCATCACCCAGTATTTCAGGTGGCTGGGAGATGCTCTTCACGGGGATTTCGGCATATCCTACCAGTACAGACAGCCCGTCGTCGACGTTATAGGACAGGTCTGGGGCAACACGGCATGGCTTACCGTAGCTTCGCTGGTATTCATTTTCGCACTGGGAATTCCCGTTGCCGTATTTTGCGCGCGAAGAGAAGGACAGGTGGCGGACCGGATTATATGCAGAATAGGAGTGGCTGCGGGAAGCGTTCCGGAATTCTTCGTGGCTCTCATTCTCATACTGGTATTCTCCGTGACACTCCACTGGCTGCCTCAGAGCGGCACAGGCACGGCGGCGAACCTCGTACTTCCCGTGGCGTCTATAGTCATATCGCACCTGTGGTACTGCGCCTACCTCATACGAAACAGACTTATTGAGGAAATGGGCAAGGAATACGTTCTCATGTGCAAGGTCAAAGGCCTCAGCGAAAACGCCGTTATCTACAAGCACTGTCTGAGAAACATATTGCCCTCAATAATAAGCATAGCGGCCATATTCCTGCCCCATCTGCTGGGCGGCGCCTATGTGGTGGAGATAGTCTTCTCCTATCCGGGCCTCGGCAAGCTGGGTCTGGAGAGCGCTCAGTATCACGATTACAACATGCTCATGCTCATATGTCTGATAACAGGAATCGTGGTGATTACCGCCAACATACTGGCCCAGATACTGAACCGTTATCTTTCACCGGAGCGCGAGGAGGAAAGGGGGCAGATGCTGTGAGAAAGGTACCTGTAATATCACTGAGCATACTGGCCCTCATAATAGCAGGCTGCCTGCTGGGCGATGTCCTGGCGGGAGGAGACCCCTACTACATGGATACTACACAGATAAGCCGGCCGCCCGGCGAGGGACACATCTTCGGAACGGACACAATGGGCAGAGACCTCTTCTCCGTAATATGGTGCGGCGGCAGAGTATCCCTCATAGTGGGACTCCTGTCGACACTTATATCCACGGTCATAGCCGTGATATACGGAGCGGCGGCGGGACTGGCATCCTCGAGAGTTGATGATGTGATGATGAGATTCACCGAGATACTAATGAGCGTGCCTCAGATTCTCTTCGTCATGTTCCTCCAGGCAATAGCAGGAGAAGCCACGGTAGTGTCCATATCGGTGATTATCGGCATCACCGGATGGATGGCGGTGGCCAAGATGGTGAGAAGCGAGGTGCGGGATCTGAGAGATTCCGGCTTCGTCATGGCGGCCAGAACCATGGGCGGCGGATTCTTCTACATAGTGAGACGCCACCTTCTGCCGAATTTCATGCCGACGATAATGTACATGATAGTGACGAATATAGGCGGGGCCATAGCTACGGAGGCGACACTGAGCTTCCTGGGTCTGGGACTGCCTATGGAGATCATATCCTGGGGAAGTCTCATGTCCCTGTCCCGGAGTGCCATGCTCACAGGAGCATGGTGGATCATCCTTATACCGGGAGCCTTCCTGGTGGTGACCCTCATATGCATAACCGAGACGGGAGAATATCTCAGGAGAATAAATACGAGAGACAGACTGATATAAGGAGAAATACAGATGAAAAAAACGATTAAAGCACTTACGGCCGTGCTTGCGGCTGTGGTCATGTGCCTTTGCTTCACAGCATGCGGCGGAGACAAGGCTGCGGATGATGGGAACACTCTTGTCTACGGAAGCGGCGACTATACCGCAATAAACCCGGCTCTCTTCGAACACGGAGAGATTAATCTTCTGCTTTTCGCCGGGCTCACGGCTCACGACGAGAACAACGATATCGTGCCGGCTCTGGCTGAGGAGTGGAATTTCGACGAGGCTACTAACACCTATGAATTCACTTTGAGAGAGGGGCTGACCTTTCATGACGGAGAACCTCTCACCTCCGAGGACGTGAAGTTCACCGTCGAGGCGATTATGAATCCTGACAACGGGTCCGAGAACGCTTCCAATTTCGAGGATGTGGTGGCCGTGGATGCACCTGACGAGCTCCATGTGAATATTAAGCTCAAGGCACCTAATGTGGCTATGCTTGACTACCTGACAATCGGTATCCTGCCGAAGCATCTCCTCGAGGGAGAAGACATGACCACTTCGGATTTCAATCAGAATCCTGTGGGTGCGGGACCGTACAAGCTGGTCAGCTGGGACATGGGACAGAGCATCACCATGGAGAAGTTCGACAACTACTACAAAGGCGAACCGAATATAGACAAGGTGGTCTTCAAAATTGTTGAGGACACAGATGCCAGAGCTCTCCAGCTGGAGTCGGGCGAGCTGAATTTCGCTCAGATCACGCCGAAGTCCGAGGACAAGTTCAGAGGCAGGGAGGGCTTCAAAGTCTACGAGATGAGCACCGCCGACTACAGAGGCATCATGTACAATTTCAACAACAGTCTCTGGCAGGAGAATCCTGAACTGCCGGCAGCGCTCAGCTACGCCGTTGACAGACAGGCAATAATCGACTCAGTGCTTCTGGGACACGGAGAGGTGGCATATTCACCTCTGCAGGCCGGGGAGTACTGCAACGAAAACATAGAGAAATATGACTATAATCCGGAGAAGGCCGTGGAGCTTATTGAAGCGGCCGACTGGTCGAAGAATGATGACGGCATATACGAGAAAGACGGCAGAACGCTCAGCTTCACTATCAACTGCACTCAGGGGGATCAGGTTCGAATCGATATGGCTAAAATCTGTGCCCAGAACTTCAACGACATAGGTCTGGACGTGAGCGTTGACTCGCCGGCGGAGACTGACTGGGCGGGTCAGGAGGCATTCCTTATCGGATGGGGAAGCCCTTTCGATCCGGACGATCACACCTACAAGGTGTTCGGCACGGACAAGGGAGCCAACTACAGCGCGTATTCCAATGCAGAGGTTGACAGTCTCCTTCAGGAGGCAAGAGAAACTGAGGACAATGATAAGCGCAAAGAGCTCTACAGCAGCTTCCAGGAGGTGCTCGCGGCCGATCCCGCATATACATTCATAGCTTACGTGGATGCCATCTATGCGGGTTCGGACAACATCACCGGAATCACTGAGGACACGGTTCTCGGCCATCACGGCGTGGGAATCTTTCACAATATTGACGAGTGGGAAATCAAGTAATGGATGAAATTCTGAGGATTGACAATCTGACGGTTGCCTTCGGAGACGGACCGGAGGAGTCAGTGGCGGTCAAAGGGGTCTCCCTCGGCCTGGCGCCGGGGGAGACCCTGGCTCTCGTTGGGGAGTCGGGCTGCGGTAAGACAGTGTTATGCAAAAGCATTCTCCACATTCTATGTTCCCGGGGACGAATCAAAGCGGGAAGCATATTCCTGAAGGAGCGGGATATAACTCACGCCTCCGAAAAAGAGATGAACGCCTGCCGCGGACGTGATGCGGCCATGGTATTTCAGGATCCCATGACAAGTCTGGACCCTGCCTTCGGAGTCGGCGAGCAGATAGCCGAGTCTATGAGAATACACGGAGGAATCAGCAGGAAGGAAGCCAGAGAGAAGGCTGTGGAACTGCTGGAGCTTTTGCACATTCCCGGCGGGGCGGAGTCCTACTCGCGAAAACCATATCAGTTTTCCGGCGGGCAGAGACAGCGTATAGCCATAGCCGTCGCAGTTGCCGCGGGACCGAAGCTCCTTCTGGCAGACGAGCCGACTACGGCACTGGATGAGGAGACTCAAGGCGAGATTCTCACCATGCTGCGGGATGTGTGCCGGTCAATGGGCATGGCCATGATCTTCATCACCCACGATCTGAGTCTGGTGGAGGAGATGGCGAGCCGCGTCGCCGTAATGAAAAACGGGCAAATCCTGGAGACCGGGCCTGTGGAGCAGGTTTTCGCCCACCCTTCTCACGAGTACACGAAGAAGCTTCTCGGATATCTGGATTACGGCAGAGACAGAGGTCACAACCACAGGGGCGGAAGCGTGCCGGGCGATGTGATACTCTCAGTGGAAGGCCTCACTAAAGCCTACAGATCCGGCAGGAAGGCCGCAGCTGCGGTGCTGGAGAACTTCTCCATGGAGATTCGAGCCGGCGAGGTTGTCGGTCTTGTCGGCCGGTCCGGCTGCGGCAAAACCACTCTGGCGCGCTGCATCATGGGCCTGGAAAAGCCGGATGCAGGCAGTATACGCATGGCGGAGGGTGCCGAGGTTCAGATGATATTCCAGGATACAGGGTTCGCCTTTAACGATAAGATGACTGTGGAGGAGATAATAGCAGAGCCTCTGGTGATAAGGGGCGGATTCTCGCGCAGTGAGATTCGCGACAAAGTCAGCGAGGCCATGAAGGCCGTCGAGCTTGATCCGGAGCTGAGGCGCAGACATCCTTACCGCCTGTCCGGCGGACAGAGACAGAGGGCGGCGATTGCCCGAGCCCTCATCTGTGAACCGGACCTCATAGTGGCCGATGAACCTCTCACCGGACTGGACGTTACCGCCCAGGCGCAGATTGTTCACCTACTTAGGGAACTGTCCGCATCAAGAAGACTGGCCGTCCTCTTCATAGCCCACGATCTGCCTATGGTCAATCACGTGAGTCACAGGGTAATAAGGATGATTTGAGCCCCTGTTTTGTATCAGCACAAGGTTGAAGGCACGGTGTCCGGAGATTTCTGACAAAATCACTCCTCTCACAATTTTTTTGTCAGACTCTGACTCTAAGCTAAGGGATTTTCTGACAAGAATCGTGAATTTGCGATATGCTTTGTCAGGAAATTCAATCAGAGGAAGTGTTGAAAGATGAATCTAGAGAGAGTTAGGAGAAATCTACCATGTCACCCTCCGCTGTTCTGACAAAGCATCCATCTTATCGGTAGGAGTTTGTCAGAATTCAATGGAATCAAGCTCAGCGCTCTGACAAAGAAGGGCGTTGATTTTGTTGTTTTGTCAGAAAATCGAAGTGGTTACGTTTAACGGGCGTTGCGGCGGGTGACGGTTCTGTTGTAAAATAACTCCTAAGGAAACTCTGAAGGGAGATACTATGAAAGATATGAAGATTGCCGTTGTTGACGGACAGGGCGGCGGCATAGGAAAGGCCGTCGTGGAGGAAGTGCGGAAGGCATTTCCTGATTTGTACATTCTGGCTCTGGGAACCAACGCGTTGGCTACAGGGCAGATGCTCAAGGCAGGAGCCACGGAAGGCGCCACGGGCGAGAACGCCATAATACATAATATGGAGCACGTGGACGTGGTCATAGGCGTGGTGGGAATCCTCTGCGCCAATTCCATGATGGGCGAGCTTTCGCCTGCAATGGCCCAGGCCATAGGCGGCAGTCACACTCACAAGGTGCTTCTGCCCATAAACCGCTGTCACATACACGTGGTCAGCGTGGCGGAGACCGGCCTGAGCAGGCATATCAGGAACGTTATAGATGAACTCAGGGAGATAATGGAATAAGGCAGAATAAGGAGGAAAACATGAATTTCAAATTTACAGAAGAACAGGAAATGCTGAGAGACGCATTCGTGACTTTTATAAAGGAGGAGGTGGCTCCTTATGCGGCCGAGTGGGACGAGGAGAACCGCACGCCCGTTGAGCTCATGCCTAAGCTGGGCGAGATGGGAATCCTGGGCGTATTCGTGCCGGAGACCTACGGCGGCGTAGGCCTGGGACACACGGAGAGAGTTATGGCGCTGGAGGAAATCGCCAGATACTCTGCGGGACTGGCAATGATGGTTTTCACCCACCAGCTGGGAATGGCGGCCATACTGGATTTTGCGACAGAAGAACAGAAGCTGAAGTATCTGCCGGACATGTGCGCCGGAACTTCAATCTGCGGGCTGGCGGTAACCGAACCGGGCGGCGGCAGCGACGTGGCAGGACAGAAGACCACAGCGGAGCTCGTTGACGGACAGTGGGTAATTAACGGCAGAAAGTGCTTCATCACAAACTCGCACTGCGCTGACCACCCGATTCTCACCTGCAAAACCGGCGAGGACGAGAGAGGTCGCGCCACATTCTCCGCTATCATGATAGATAAGGGAACCGAAGGCTTCATGCCGGGAAGAGAAGAGAACAAGCTGGGGCTGAGAGGCTCAATGACAGGCGAGCTCATCGCCAATAACGCGAAAGTGCCGGAGAGCAACCTCATCGGCGAGGTGGGCAAGGGAACACCTATCGCCATGAAGGAAATCGGCGAGGTGGGCAGAGCCAGCATGGCTGCCATCGCCACGGGAATTCTCAGGGCCTGCCTGGAGGATTCGGTGAAATTCGCCAACGAGAGAATCGTTTACGGCAAGCCGATTGCCAAGCTTCAGGCAATACAGTTCCACGTTGCCGACATCAGAGTGGCATACGAATCAGCCAGACTGATGCTTTACAAGGCCGCTGCTACCAAGGACGAGGGCAAGCCGGCAACCATCGATTTCGGAATGGCCAAGTACTACGCTACGGACAAGGCCTGCGAGTGCGCCCGCAAGACCATCGAGCTCATGGGAGGCTACGGCGTTGTCAACGAGTACGCTGCAGGCAGATACCTGCGTGATGCCATGGCCTGCATCTCATCGGGAGGCACCAGCGAAATCCAGAAGATAATCATAGCAGGAGATACTTTCAAAAGCTTCAAGTAAGCTGACAGGTGATAAAAAATGAATATTTTGGTATGTGTGAAACCTGTTCCGGATCCCGAGAAGTACGGGGAACTGAAGATTGACGGGGAAACCAAACGCCTCATCAGGGAGGGGATTCCCACAGTGGTCAACCCTTCCGACAGGAACGCTCTCGAGGAGGCTTTGCGCCTTCGCGAGGAGCATGGCGGCAAAGTGACCGTCCTCAGCATGGCGCCGGAATTCAGCCGTGACAAGCTGGTGGAGTGCCTGGCCATGGGCGCCGACGAGGCCTATCTGGTATCCGACAGGATTTTCGGCGGTGCGGATACCTACGCCACATCCTACGTTCTCGCAAAGGCCGCAGAGAAGCTGGGCAGCCTCGATCTGATTCTCATGGGCAACGAGAGCGCCGACGGAGCTACGGCCCATGTGCCGGTGCAGCTGGCCGAGTGGCTGGGACTGCCTCACCTCTGCAGAGTCTGCTCGGTGGAGGCGACAGGGGAAGGCTTCCGTGCAGTCAAAAAAGGAGACGAGGGCAGACTCGTCTTCGGTATCAGGAAGCCTTGCGTTCTGGCAGTCAGCAGCGACATCAACAAGCCTCGCTACGTCAACGCCATGGGACTGATCAAGGCGCGCAAAAAGCCTCTGACCATATGGTCCAACGAGGATCTGGCTCTGGACGAAGAGAAACTGGGTCTTACCGGATCGCCTACTAAGGCGGGTGAGCTCATCAGCCCGGATATGAAGCGGGGCTCCGAGTCTCTTGGCAAGGACCCTGAAGAAATCGCCGGCAGAATAGCCGAGCTCATACGGAAGGCGGGTGTATAGCATGAGAAAAGAACAGATACGAAAGGTTATGGTATACGACCGCGCCCGTGACGGTAAGGCAAGTGAGGCTTTCCACCAGTGCATGGGCAAGATGCAGGAAGTGCTCGCCGGGTGCGATACGGAGTTTATAAGGCTCGTGATGGAGGACGACAATCCTCTCACTGTGACTGCGGCTCTTGAAGCGGAGATCAGGTCTGCCGACCCGGACCTGGTGATTATTCCGGCGACGGCTCTGGGTGAGGAGGTCGCTCCCGCTCTGGGAATCCGCCTCGACACAGGAGTGGCGGCCCACTGCTGCGATATACATGTTAATGAGGAAGGCAGGATGGCTTACATGGTACCCGCCTTCGGAGGCAAGGTAATCGGAGAGATTTTTATTCCGGATACCAGACCGGCAATAGCCACGGTCAAGCCGGGACTCTTCTCCTGCGGGGAAGGCTGCTGCGAAGGTTTTAAGGAGATAATCTGCGAGCCTCCGGAAACCTCCGATGATCTGGTGCTCCTGGAGACTGAAGAATACGAGCAGCAGAAAAACCCTATCGACAAGGCCCGCCTCATATTCTGCGGCGGCTTCGGAATAGGTTCTGAAGAAAACTGGAACAAGCTGGAACAGCTGGCAGAGATGACCGGCGGCGCTGCCGGATGCACCAGACCCGTGGTGGACATGGGCTGGGGACCGGACGAGCAGAGCATGATCGGAACCAGCGGCAGGACCGTCAGACCCGAGCTCTACATAGGCTTCGGAATCTCGGGTGCGGCCCATCACCTCTGCGGCATCAGCGATTCAGGAACTATAGTTAACGTTAATAATGATTCTGCAGCGGAGAGCTTCCCTGCCTCGGACTTCACAGCTGAAGCTGATGCAGGCGCGGTAATAGACTCCCTGCTGGAGAAGCTGGGATAGATTTTTGATAAAAATCAGAGGCCGCCCGACGGCATTGAGCCGGAGGGCGGCTATTTGTCTACAGTCTGGGCAGACACCCGGGCAGGTGTCTGTTTTGTTTTGGTACAACATCCATCTGCGGGGTCATATTATCTATTTTGCGGATTTTCTTCAATTTTAGATACATACAGGCTGTGGGCTGAAGGCTCTATGTATCTAGATTCGCAATTTCTTCCTAAAATAGATACAGTACCTCCGTAATCCGATGCGGGATGTATCTGTTTTAACCAAAACTCGGTAATTTGGATACATGTCTGAACTACGTAGTCTTCAGGACACCCTTGTAATCGGGGATTATGTATCTAAATCTCTTGTTCTCATCAATAATAGATACATACTACTTTCGCCAGTGGAGTCCTACTGTATCTATTTTTCATGATTTATTCGATTTTAGATACATAATTCCGGTTCGTAGGGGAATAGCAATAAAAAAACAGAGCCGCACTGGACTCTGCTTTTTTCTTGGTACTCCCTAGGGGAGTCGAACCCCTGATTCCGCCGTGAGAGGGCGACGTCTTAACCACTTGACCAAGAGAGCATATTCATTTCTTGACTGCAAGCAGAATTATAACACAGAACGGATGTAAATGTAAAGAGAAAGTGTTATAATTTTAAAAAAAGGAGGATTTACCATGAGAAAAAATTTTGGTGTTAAACCATATCTTTATCCGATGCCGGTGCTGATTCTGGCGGCTTATGACGGTGAGGGCGTTCCATGTTGCATGAATGCCGCATGGGGCGGAATCTGCAGCGATGACCGCATTGCCATGTGCGTTTCCCCGGGTCACAAGACTGTGAAGAACATTCTGGAGAAGGGCGAGTTCACCGTAAGCGTGGGAAGCGCCGAGTATGAGACTGCCTGCGATTATGTGGGAATCGAGTCGGGCAATCAGGTTCCGGACAAGTTCGAGAGAGCCGGATTCCATGCGGAGAAGAGCGAGTTCGTAGACGCGCCGCTGATCAGCGAGCTGAAGATGGCACTGGACTGCAAGCTTTACAGCTACGACGAAGAGTCGCATCTGATGATCGGAACCATCGTCAACGTTAACGCGGACGAGAGCATTCTCACCGGCGGCGAGATCGATCCGGCCAAAATAAAACCCATCACATATGACCCTGTAAATCACAAGTACATAGTGCTGGGTGAAATCGTCGGCGATGCATTCGGTGACGGCGAGAAGCTCAAGTAAGCTGCAAAGGCTGCAGCCGGCGCCGCAGCGGCGGAGCCGCACATCCGCGGAGCGGATCTGCGCTCAGGCGAAGAGCAGGCACCAGACAGGCGGAACGATAAGGGCAGGCAGGAAATTGAGGGTTTTGCAGTCCTTGATTTCCAGAATGCCCAGACCGGACATGGCGATGAGAAAGCCGCCTACGATGCTCAGCTCGCACATCATGGTATCCGTGATGAAATTGCCCACGAGAAGGGTGAGCCCGTATATGCTTCCCTGCCACAGAAGCAGAACCCCGGCGGCCAGACACATTCCAACGCCGTAGGTGGTGGCCAGGACCATGGAAGTCACCAGATCCAGAGTGGCATTGGTGAAGAGAAAAGTGTGGTCACCGTTTAAGGCGCTTTGCACCGGTCCCAGGATGGACAGGGTGCCGATGCAGTAGAGCAGGCAGCCTGTTACGAGACCCTCGCCGAGACGCGGACCGGAGGCCGATGAGCCGGAGTCCGAACTGCTCCTGGACGTGAGCCTGCCCACGCGACCGTCAATATCTATCATTGTGCCCACAGCCCCGCCGATAGCCAGACTGGCGATGAAGAGCACGGGAAACTTGCTGTCGGGCATGTTCTGAACAACCGAATTTATACCCAGACCGAAAGCGGCCAGACCCATGGCGATGAAGAGCGCCTTGTTCACCCGGTCGCTGAGAATTTTCTTGAAAAGGCCGCCCACAAGGCTGCCGATAATTATAGTTCCTACGTTAACAAAAGTTCCTATCAAAGTACTTACCTCCTAAAGCCATTTCATTGTATCACAAACAGTGCTTTTGTGGTACAATGGGCTTTGAAGCACGGCTGAAATCAGCGGTAAGGAGACAGTCATGAAGAAGCTACTTATAACCGGAGGACCGACGAACGAATACATCGACGAGGTCATGAAAATAACGAACATGTCTACGGGAAGCCTGTCGAGAAATCTGGCAATGCTCTTCCTGGAGGCGGGGTACAGCGTGACGGCGATTTTTAACCACAGCGTTGATACCGAGAAGATAGAAGTCATGATGGCTGACAGGGGTATCGCCCCGGAGAATTTCAGGTGCGTGGGAGTTGAGACCACGGAGGACATGATGAAGGCCATCGAAGACTGCAGAGACGAAGGAAGCTGGGACGTTATCATACACGCAGCGGCTGTAGGCGACTACAAAGGCGAGTTTTCCTTCCTTCTGGAGGATCTGGCGGAGGAGCTCTTTGCGGCTAAGGACAGTGCGAAATCCCCTGAGGATTTCCTGACCATAATGGAGAATCCGAAGTGCAAGCTCAACGACGACACGAAAATCTCCAGCTATCAGAAGAACCTGACGGCCAAGCTCACTCTCACGCCGAAGATTATCGGACGGCTGAGAGAATGGTTCCCGGATACGCTCCTGGTGGGATGCAAACTCCTGGAGGGCGTTCCGAAGGAGGAACTCTATTCAGTGGCCACACATCTGGCGGAGAAGAACCGCATGGACTACATAATGGCCAACGATCTGGCGGATCTGCGCAGCGGCAGAATGACCAGACACATATGCACTAAGGACGGCTTCACGGGAGTGCAGCTGGAAACACCGGAGGAGATATTCCGGTTCATAGACGATAAACTCAGATAAAAGAGAGGTAGTAATGATTAAATACGAAAGCACCAGAGGCAGCAGCAATTACAAGACGGCGGCGCAGGCAGTCATTCAGGGCATCGCCGAGGACAAGGGACTCTACGTGCCGGCGAGCATACCGGCGCTCCCGTGTGATATTGAAGATTTCAAGGGCAAAAGCTACAAGGAAGTTGCCTTCACCATAATAAAGACATTCTTCGACGATTACACCGACGAGGAAATGAGATACTGCACAGAGGGCGCCTACGTGGGCAAGTTCGAGGAGGAGGAAATCGTGCCCGTGACTGAAGCGGGCGGAGCATACTTCCTGGAACTCTACCACGGCAGAACTGCCGCCTTCAAGGACATGGCCCTCAGCATACTGCCTTACCTTCTCACAACAGCAACAAAAAAGGAGAAGGAAGACAGCAAAATCTGCATCCTCACAGCCACCTCCGGCGACACGGGCAAGGCGGCTCTCGAAGGATTCGCAGACGTTCCGGGAACGGAGATCATAGTATTCTTCCCGAACAAAGGCGTGAGTCAGGTTCAGGAGAGACAGATGATCACTCAGGAGGGCGCCAACACTCACGTATTCGCCATAGAAGGAAACTTCGACGACGCACAGACAGGCGTGAAGAAGATTTTCAACGACGAGGATTTTGCGAAAAAACTGGCGGGAATGAAGTGCAAGCTGTCGTCAGCCAATTCCATAAACATCGGCCGTCTTGTGCCTCAGGTAGCCTACTACGTATGGGGCTACGTGAAGCTTCTGGAGAAAGGCGTCATCAAGGCCGGCGACAAGGTGAACATCTGCGTTCCGACAGGCAACTTCGGAAACATTCTGGCCGCCTACTACGCGTCCGAGATGGGAATACCTGTGAACAAGTTCATCTGTGCATCGAACAAGAACCGCATACTGACCGACTTCATCGAGACCGGCGTATACGATACGAACAGAGAGTTCTACCTCACAAACTCGCCGTCCATGGACATACTCATCTCCAGCAACCTGGAGAGACTGCTCTATCACCTGAGCGGCAACGACGGGGAGGAGATTTCGCGTCTGATGAAGCAGCTTGAGACGGAGCACCGCTACGAGGTCAGCCCGGCGATTCGCGAGGGAATGAAGAAGTTCGCCGGCGGCACGGCAACCGTGGAGGAGACGAACGCCACAATCGGTGAGATGTACAGAGAACACGGCTACCTCATCGACACTCACACGGCGGTGGGCTACAAAGTCTACAAGGATTACGTGAAGAACACAGGAGATGAGACTCCGACGCTCATAGCTTCCACAGCCAGCGCCTACAAGTTCGCCGAGAGCGTTGCGGAGGCCATAGGACTGCCGAAGGAGGAGAACGGCTTCAGATGCATCGAGGCCGTTGCTGAAGAGACCGGCGTACGCGTGCCGAAGGCGCTCAGAAATCTGGACAGCAGAGAGATAAGGCACAGAGGAGTTATTGAAATTAAGGATATGATGGATGCAGTGGAGGAGAGCGTTAAATGATTAAGAAAGCGATGAAGCTGCTGACGGCAGCAGGTGTGATAGTATGCATGCTTATGGGAATGGCAGGATGCGGAGGCTCGGAGAGCGAGATGACACTGGAGTCCTTCATCAGTGATAATCCCGAGGTAGGCGAGGAAATCGACAACCAGATTGAGAGCAATGACCTCTGTGATATCAGTGTGGACTATGACAAGAACTGCTGTATAGTCACCATGAAGTACAAGGAAACCTATGAGGGGAACCTGGTTGATCAGATAAGCGAGGCGATTGAATCTCAGGATGAGGCGCTGGCCGAAAGCTGTAATGAGTCCATCAAGCTCATAGAGGATGAAAGCGGTATCAGCGGCATATCCTTCAAGGTGGTGTTCCTCAACGGGGATGACACCGTGCTCTGGGAAAAAGAGTACACAGGTGAGTAAACGAATAAGTACTTGAAATTCACCGCATATTTTGGTATAGTGATTGAGTGCGGCGGGAGCCACCGCCGCACATTCGTACGGAGGATTGACCGAGTGGCTAAGGAGCTCGCCTGGAAAGCGAGTAGGGTGTAACAGCCTCGTGGGTTCGAGTCCCATGTCCTCCGCCATAACGAAGAGACCTGAACAAGGTCTCTTTTTCATTGAAATTTCAAGGAAATCAAGCAATTGCAATGCTTTGCGGGTTTCCTTTTTTATATAGATTCACGTCGTACAGACGCATACAAAGGTATACAAAGGAACTTTAAAATGGGAATCGGTTGGGAGAAGCCCGTTTTTGGGTGGATTCAGAAACTGCAAATTCACATTTTTTGTTGCCCGCGGGACTCGAAAATCAGGTATTTTCTATACCAGGGGGGGAGTCTGCCCTTTTGCAGGTGATGCATAATTGTTTGCGTTTACGGGGTCAGTGCCGGAATGTATAATGAAGCTGAAGTAAGTTTGAATTTGAAAAGGCGGTGAATGGAAATGAAACAATCTATTATCTCAATCGTATTGTTAGTAATAATAATTGGGGTGATAGTGTACTTCATTATGAAATCACGCAAGTATAAAACAGAGAAAGAAAAGAATGCTATAGATAAAGGTCTTGTTGCATATCTGTTTACAAACAGCTTTCTCGTTAGCTGGTTAGTGTACAGAAAGAATAAGAATAACGACCATTTGTAATATGAGCTGTTGCTGTCACTTTAGAATAGAACCTGGAAGTTATATATACGGTATAAAGTCATGTTCATTAAAGATGTTTTCATAGATTGGAATAAAGTCGAACAAGGAAGTTACCTTAGTGAGATTGAAGCAATTCACAATGTTAGTAAGATTTCCTTTAATAAACAAGTTACGTTCTTTGTTGGCGAGAATGGCAGCGGGAAATCGACGTTGCTGGAGGCGATGGCCATTGCAGAAGGGTTTAACCCAGAGGGTGGCACAAAGAACTATTCTTTTTCAACCTATGACTCACACTCGAAGCTGTGTGATGCAATTCGCCTGTCCAGACAAATACGAGCGAAATGGGGTTATTTTCTTAGAGCTGAAAGCTTTTATAATGTAGCAACTACAGAGGATGAATATTCGAAAGGCCCTGGCGGCGTTCCTATGCACTATCATGAGCAGTCTCACGGTGAGAGCTTCCTAGCAATGGTTCAAAATAACTTTAATGGAAACGGACTGTATTTCTTAGACGAGCCTGAAGCTGCACTATCACCACAGAGACAGCTTACATTGTTGTTTGAAATTGACCGTTGCAGAAAACAAGGCGCACAGTTTTTTATTGTAACTCATTCGCCTATCATACTTGGTCTTCCGGATTCTGAGATACTAACCTTTGATAAAGGTGTGATACATCCGTGCCAGTATGAGGATACGGATAGTTATCAAATCACTTCAATGTTCTTGAATAATCGTGAGCAAATTCTAAATCATCTGCTAGATGAATAGAGCGAAATTTATCGTTTAATCTATCAGTCATATGAACCCCAAGGCAGCTTCGGCTGTCTTTTTTCATATCCGAATTCGCACATTTGCTGCATTCATTCTCACATATTAAACTGATACAAATAATACAGAAATGATTGGAGGAAAGAGTCATGAGATATCAAATGAAGCTTAAGCTGACACATGATGAGGTCAGAGTCCTGGTATTTGCCCTTAATGAGCTTAGAAACACCCTCATAGCAGAAAACAGATATACAGATCCTGTCGATGAGATCCTCGCAAGGCTCATTGCATGATTCATATATCTATATATCCTTTACATGCCGCATTCAATAGGGAGTGCGGCTTTTTTATTGCAGGCCGATACGGCGGAAAGGAACAGAAATGAGAGAAAGAAAAAGCGAAAAGGAATTAGTAATCAGAATCATCATCACAGGGGCGGATGCAGAAGAGCTCGATGAGCCGGAGTACTGGACAGAGGAAGAGGAAGGCGTGCTTAACGAGCTTGTTGCATATGCCGAGTCCGTTGCCGGGGCAATCGCCGGCAAAACAAAGAAGAAGTTCGATGAATGCATTTTCATGCACACAATGCGCATTGCAAAGTGCATGAGCTGCCATGAATGCTTTTCAGAAGCAATTGAGTTTCTTGCAGATATCTTAAGAGTGAGAGGAGATGAAGACACCGGAAGGTTCCTGGAGGGCCTTACGGAGTATCTGGAGTACGACGAAGACTTCTGTGAGTACTTCCTTGACGTGCTCTTTGAAAAGCTGGCAGATGAAAGTGATGACTACGCCTTCCTTTGCGAGGAGGATTGCCATGAAGAAATGTAATGTCATAGCAATATGCAATCAAAAGGGAGGCGTAGCGAAGACCACAACAGCCTTAAACCTTGGGGTCGGTCTTGCAGGAGAGGGAAAGAAAGTCCTTCT
>JALFNS010000028.1 GCA_022773945.1 Clostridiales bacterium | reverse complement strand
GAAATGTACCCCAGTTTCGGGATGGTGAACACGGGCTCTCCCAGGAGATTTTTGAAATGCACCGGTTTGGCGTCGACATACTCGTTGGCGTCGCCTTTCGTGGTGAAATGCTGCGTCTCCTCGTCGATAGCTACGACGCGGTGAGTCGCCACTGTCAGATTCTCGTCGAGAACGAAAGTGATAGGGTCTCCCACTTCAACGTCTTCGGGCGCTACCTCCTTGACGTAAATCAGAGAGCCTGTCTGATAGGTCGGTTCCATGGAACCGGAAAGAACAGCGTAGGTCTGGAAGCCCGCGAGGCGAACTCCAACCAGCAGTATCGCAAAGACCACTACGATTACGACCAACACTGTAGACACTAAATTCCAGACACGTTTAAACGTTCTGTTCATATAACACACTTCTCTTCCTTACTGTTCGCCCAAAACTTCGTTAGATGCATGTATTGTACCCCCCCTCCGACACCTTTTGTCCATAAAAAAAATGGAAATTGTCGGAGAAATTTGAGATTAGTTTAGACATGGGGCGGGGGTGGGGGTCCTGGATTGCAGCCTACCTGCCGACGCGGCAGCAATAAAAAAAACAGAGCTGCACGCGTTGTGTAACTCTGTTTTCATCTTCACCGGTTCTGCTACTTACAGTTTAGCTATTTCTTCCTCTGTGAGGCCTGTATTGGCTGCGATGATATCAATTGGGATACCTGCAGACTTGAAGTTGGCGGCTGTCTGAGCAATTCCTTGAGCTAAGCCTTGCTCGTATTTCGTCCTTTTCTCCATGGCTATACGGAGTTCCATCTTTTCTCTGGCTAGTCGCAGTTCCCTCAATCTTTCTTCCTCACTGATTGTCTTTAGTACCTTATCTGTCATTTCAATCACCTCATCCCCTATTGTGACGAGCTCTTCCACGTATTCTGCGGAGTTCGGATCACCCGAACATTTAAGATATGCGCCCAGTTGCTCCAAGCTGCTCAGTTCTTCAGGATGTTTGTTCTCATACCGGATTTTATCAAGCTCGATATAATGCAGTTCAAGTACATCTGAAAGCTTCCGCCCGGTGGTCTCTTCGCGCATTCTGTAGATAGAGTGCATAGGCACTTAATGTGGAAAGAGTTTTCCCTTCACGAAACTTATGACTATACTTTTTTCAATTCTACCATAATCGTCCCCACTCGCCAAGCAATCAGTAATTTGACGGCACCCATAGTAAATTGTCCTGTCTGCGTAGTCACTCAACTCGCCTACCTGCATCTCAATATCGATGAGTTCGCCTTTATCGGTCTCTGCCTTAATGTCCATTATTATGGTTTTACCGTCATAGGTGTCATCAATGGAGAACGGATTCTTATAGGTGATGTCCACGAGCAGAGCGATGAGGGCAGCTTTGCTGTCAGGGTCGTCCCTCCCGTAAACTGCCTTGAAAATGATGTCACTGGTGAGCGCAGTTTACGGGAGGTCTGTATCTACATATCAGGATTTCTTCATTTTTGGATACATACAGGCCACGGGTCAAATGGGCCATTTATCTATTTTATCGATTTCTTCTTAAAATAGATACAGTTCCTCCGGATTTCAAGTTCGGAATGTATCTATTTTCGATGGAATTCGTTATTTCAGATACATGTCTACCGGTCCGTCGGTTTTGGCACACTCGCTACCGGGATGAATGTATCCATATTTCCTTGTTCCATAATAAATAGATACATGCCACTCTTCACAGCGAGGTTGGCTGTATCTATTTTTTGTAATTTCTTTGATTTTGGATACACGCATTCAATTCCCCAGAAGCGGCGCGGTTGCCGGCAGGCCTATGAATGGTTACTGCGCAGTGGCGGCCCTTCGGGGTGGCCGCCGCAAGCAGCAGACCTATATTGAGAGAGCCGTCCGGCTACATAGCGATAATGTTGTTCTCCGCGCCTCCTGTCATTTTTCGGTTTTCGGAATTACTGTACACGTGAAGGTGTTTCTCGCCTGTTACGTGTACAGTATAAGTTGCGAGCCGGCGTCGAAATCCTTGGCATTGTACACGCGATGGTTGATTTTCCCTGTTCGCGTGTACAATGACACTTCGAAATGTCTTCAGATTCATCGGCCTTGTCCACGTGAACCTCGATATTGCCGCTTCGCGTGTACAAGTTGCTCTGTTTTACCGGGGCGAATTGGAGCGTACTGCACACGCGAAGCTCGGTTTTACCCCCTCACGTGTACAAGTTACTATAAATTACAACGCCGGTTGGTTCTTTCTGTACACGTGAGGTCCGATTTCGCGCCCTCACGTGTACAACCCCTATGAAATTGGGCTGCGGCTATGGCGAAAGGCTTCGTTCATGTAGTTGTCGTTTCGGCTGCCAGATATAGAACAGAACCCCCTGCACTGCACGTCACCAAGGCGTGCGTGCCAGGGGTTTCTCCGATTCTATGCCGCTAGCGGCGCGGTTGCCGGCAGGCTTATGAATGGTTGCTGCGCAGTGGCGGCCCTTCGGGGTGGCCGCCGCAAGCAGCAGACGCATATTAAAGGAGCCGTCATGCTAATCAGCGGATAACCTTTCACATCGCGTCGCCGGCGGCTTATCGTTTACAGTTTCGCTATCTCTTCTTCCGAGAGTCCTGTGTTGTCAGCAATGATGTCAGGTGTAATTCCCGATGCCTTTAAGTTCGCGGCTATTTGCCGCTTTTCTTGTGCAATGCCTTGTGCTACACCTTCATCATAGCCTGACCTCTTCTCCATGGCCATGAGTATCTCCATCTTCTCTCTGGCTAATCTAAGTTCTCTCAGCCTGTCTTCTTCGCTGACTTCCTTTAGTACTTTATCTGTCATGTTTATCACCCCATCCCCCTCAGTGATGAGCTCTTCCACGTATGCTCTGGCATTCAGATCGCCTGAGCATTTGAGATATGCGCCCAGTTGCTCCAAGCTGCTTAGTTCTTCAGGATGCTTATTGCTGTACTTGATTTATCAAGCTCGATATAATGATGTCACTGGTGAGCGCAGTTTACGGGACGTCTGTATCTACATATCAGAATTTCTTCATTTTTGGATACATACAGGCCACGGGCCAAATGGGCCATGTATCTATTATTTCGATTTCTTCTTAAAATAGATACAGTTCCTCCGGATTTCAAGTGCGGAATGTATCTAATTTCGATGGAATTCGGTGTTTCAGATACATGTCTACCGGTCCGGTCGGTTTTGGCACACTCGCTACCGGGATGAATGTATCCATATTTCCCAGTTCCATAATAAATAGATACATGCCACTCTTCACAGTGAGGTTGGCTGTATCTATTTTTTGTAATTTCTTTGATTTTGGATAGGCGCCGCGCAACAAAAATGCAGCGTCCCGGCGGAGGTCCGAAATTCTCTCGCCGGGACTGTGGTGTAAAAGGTTATTTCTTAATCAGTTTTTTCTTTCTCCTGCGGTCTATCATCCAGACTATGAAGAGCGCGGTGATGATTCCGGCTCCTATGCACATGAGCTGGAGCAGGAGCGAAGGATTTTGCAGGAGGGTGTTGTGACTGCCGTTACCCTCGGTTCCGTTCGGCACCCGGTATCCCCGCACCAGAAGCCTTTGCGTGTTCACCCCGTAAGGCGTGCAGGTGACAAGTGTTGCCAGGTCCTCACCCGGGACCGCTGCCAGATCCTCCGTCTCGTCGGGTTCGACGACTTTGATCTGATCCACCTGGTAGGTGAACTTCCTGTCGAGAACGCGGAATATGAACACGTCGCCTTCCTCGAGGAGGTTCAGGTCGGTGAACATCTTGGCGCTGGGCAGACCCCTGTGGGCCGAAACCACGGTGTGGGTGCCTTTGCCGCCCACGGGAAGACTGCTTCCGGCCAGATGCCCGGCTCCCTTCTTGAGCACGTCTTCAGTGGTATAGTGGTAAATAGGGAGGGACACCTTGATCGAAGGTATCTCCACGAAACCCATGACGCCGTCACCGACAACGTCCAGAAGGCTTTCGTACTCAACGTCCCGCCTGTACTCACGAATGGAGAAGGCGTCGGGAACCGAGCTGCCGGCCAGGTTCTTATTGTAGAGACGCGCCCTGCGGAATTCCTCCTGCAGGGTGTCCTCGTCAGTGTTTTCGACGGTCTCTGAATACTGTGACATGAGGTGGTCCGCACGCCACTGGTTCCAGAAGTTGCTTATCATCGGGTAGCTGAGAATCAGAAGTCCCGCCACGAACAAGGCCACGAAGGCGATGTTGGTAAGTCGCTTCTTATTCTTCACCCGGTTTCCTCCTGTTCATCATGAGGAGCAAAATCCCCGTTGCCAGCACGGCTACGCCGAAGAATGTGAATATGTACGTTCCCGGTCCGCCCGCTGACGGAAGGGTGTATTTTGACTGATTGGTTATTATGTAAACAGCTTCAGCCGAGTTGAATGCGGCATCATTGCCGTCAAAATTTTTAACCAGTATGATATTCTTACCTCTGATTGAGAACCTTACCGGATTATCAGGTTTAATGTATCCGTCCGCCGGTGTGGTTTCAACCAGCTCGTAATCTCCTGTCTTGAGATCTGTCAGAGGCAGATAGCCGTTCTTGTCTGTCACCAGATCCGTGTCAATGAGAGTTCCTTCATCCTTGTCGTTCTTGAAATGATAGAGATCGAAATGAACATCTGCCAGCCCTTTCTCTGACTTGCCGTCCACCTTCTTAAAGGTGATTCCCACCTTCTTGGCAACGATAATGTTTACCTGTCCGGTTTCATTGGTGTCGCTCTCACCCTCACTTACGGCCACGTCGTTAGGGTTGCCCTCTTCTACGTCCAGCGGCTCGAAGCTTATCTTCAGAGCGTAGGTTACCGTGCTTCCCAGGTCACCATCCTTAGTTGTGTATATGAACGACGGTATCTCGGGCGGATTGCCTGCTCCGTTCACAATATCGGAGGTGGTAGCCTCTCCTACAAGATTCCCATTGCTGTCAACCCACTGATATGTTACTCTGCCGCTTATCTGCTTGTATCTGTTAAGCATACGCTCAAAGTTGGCAGTTATCTTGGTTCCCGTATTTTCCTGCTCGAAGGCCAGATCTTTCAGGTCAACGTCTTCATCAATCTCGGTCATTATTGTCAGACCGTTCTCCATAGGGAGGCTGATAGGCACGTTAACCTGCGGAGTCTCAGGAAACTCGATTTCATCACTGTACACCTTCGCAGGCACTGTGGTAGTTCCTGTCGAATTCTTGTGAGCAGGTCTCGTGTAGGAAGTTATTCCCGCCTTGCCCACGTTGGTGTACACATTGTTGCTTCCCAGGTAATCCGTCTTGGCATCCGTGTCGATGTCAACAACCAGCTTTTTCTTGCCAACTACCTTCTTGTAGATTACCTTGACATCCGTTGAACCGTCATCATTGAGGATCGTCTTGACCTCGTAATCGGACTCAGGGAGCTCAGTCTTCACCGCTTTGCCGTCGGAGTCCGTTGTCTCGTAGTAAGCCTTGACGCCCACAACCTCGAATTCAGGTGTTACCGTATCTTCAATGGTAACATCCTCAACGACAGCCGTGCTCTCCATAATCTCTTCGTCGCTGTTGTTCTTGTTGTATATGTCTATGAGAGCATCGTAGACCTTGTCTTCAGTGGACGCAGCATAGAAACCGTTGCCGCTCTTGGCGAAGAGCGTCTGGTTCTCGTCTATGTCGAGCCAGGAGATTATGTCATCGCCTTTGCTGTTCTTCTCGCCGTCGACATTGGTACCGTCGTTTACTCTGATACCGTATACGTGATCGAGCAAAGGCTTCTTGGTGTTCTTATCCACTGCCACGACATCTGTCTTCGTCAGGTCTATGCCGTAGCCGCTGTCACCTGTTGAGTTCTCTGTTGGTCCTCCAATGATAATTGCAGAGGTCTTGGCCTGTCCTGCCAGAGGGTTACCGTCCTTGTCCGTCCACTGGCTCAATATAGTTGATACCTGACCTATAGCATTATCCAGCGCATCCGAACTGTAGTGCACGTGCTCACAGTCACCGAAAGTATCCCAGCCGATGATTCCCTTCTTCAGGTCATCCATATCGTTGGTGAAATACCCGTTGGATATCATACTGTTGGTTCCGCCGTGCTGCACGTTGGTTATTGCAATCATAGAACTTCCGTCATCGTACTCCTCCAGGAAGTCTGCGAAACGGAGCAAAGCCTTCTTCACGTCGTAGAGATCCGCCATGGAAGTGTTGAAGGAACATGATCCTACAGACATTCCCTCCGGGCTGTCCACTCCCGGGTGATATGTCTTCGTCGCATTGGCGTGAAGCATGTCGAACATCTGCCAGGACGTCTGTATCTGGAACACATAGAGCTGAGGAGTCTTAACCGTAGGATTAGTCTCCGCCGCCAGTTCTATCATGTACTGTCTCTCGCTGTTTCTGTCTCCCAGATTCGGGCCGGCAGTCTTCTCAAGATTTTTGAAATAATCACCGAAGTCTATGCCTCTGTCCTCCAGATTATATCCGAGAGGATTAATCTTCTGATTTATGCTCGTATGGAAAGGACTGTTTCCTCCGTCCTTGGAATAGGAGAGCTGATCGTCCCAGAAATTAGCATACTTCACGCCCTCTGCGCCGTAGCCGTAGGAAACGCTCTTGCCGCTTGTCTTGGTGCACGTAGGGTCTCCCACGAAGCAGTTAGGATCGTAAAGGTCATACTTATATCTGTCCCATATCTTCTGGGCATAAGCCTTGGAAGAGTTGGCCAGAAGCTTTTCAAGCTCGTCTCTGCTGTGGAATGGTGCATCCTTGTCCTCCTTAACATTCCCGTAATAGAGAAGGTCAAGTCCGCCCTTCGCCAGAATTCCGGACGGCAGGAAATCCGCAGCACTCGCTCCCTCAATCTTCACAGTCGCCGATGACTCAGCCTTGGTGGCATCATCAACCACATTCATAGTGAACTCGAATGGTACCGAGTACTTGTCCTTCACATCATCGTGAAATACCACGTGAGCCTCAACATCATTAACAATTGCCTTGCCGTCAACGCTGTCAGGCACATTGGACCAGGTTACGTCATAGTTTGAAGGGTCGATAACGTTCCCTTCGGAATCCTTGACTTCCATGGAATAGTCAAAGGTTGCCGCAGTCTCTCCGTAGTTCTTGAGAGTGTACTTCAGAGTGAAGTCTCTGTTTCCCAGATCACTGCCGTCATCCTCTCCGGACTTGACGCGAACACCCTCAAGGGATTTGACTGTGAAAGACCATTCCTGCTTGATCTGGTATTTAACGTTGTTTACCTTGTAAAAGTAATATTCATTCTTCCACTTCGAGCCGCCTTTGTCGTATTTATCCGGTGCGATAGTCAGTGTTATCTCCTCCGAACTGTCGAAATCCTCAGGAATGGTGAACTCCATCTCATATTCGCCTGTGTTGGTTTTCTTCAGTTCTGTGGTCTGAACCGCACTGAAGCCCTCAATGGCGCTGTTGTCGGAGGTCACGCGGAATCCCCATTCGTTTTCCTTCCAGTCACTGTCGGAGTTGTTTGTCACGGTGATCTTAAACTTGACAGTGCTGCCTGCCAGATAAGGTCCCGGGCTTTCGGGAGTGATAATAAGATTCCCGCTGCCCACAGTTGCTTCATTGGCCGCACTGACCTGCGTCACTCCCGCCAGAGACGAGAAGGACAGGCCCGCTACGAGCACGAGACACAACAGTCCTATTAAAATGTCAGAAAGCCTCTTTCTGATGGTTTTCATATTTTCTCCTTTTTCATCATGTCTCTAATTTCACGGAGAAGAAGCACGTTCTCTTCAGGCTCCGGAGCCTCCTCAACAACTTCCTTCTTCTTGTGGAACTTGTTGATTGCCTTCACTAGAAGGAATATGACGAATGCCACAAGGAGGAAATTGACAAGGTTCTGAATGAAGCTTCCGTAGCAGATGGCCGCTTCCGGAGTCGTCGCCGTTGCCGGCGCGATAACATACTTCAGCCCCGTAAAATCAATGCCGCCTATTATCAGCCCCACTACAGGCATGATAATGTCATTAACCAGGGAGTTCACGATTGCCGTGAAAGCTCCTCCTATAATTACACCCACAGCCAGATCAACAACGCTGCCTCTGGATATGAATTCCTTAAATTCCTGAATAAAACCTCTCATTACTCGCTATGCCTCCTTCTCGAAATCATTACAGCCAGAACGCCTCCCGCCAGAAGCACTATCAGCGCTCCCGTGAAGCCGAGGATGTCCCCCGTCTTCGGTGACAGGACCGGATTGTACTTGTTCACAAATTTGAAAACAGATTCCGTGTACTCATTGCCCCTGTCATCTGTAATCAGGCGCTCAAGCTGCATTTTGCTGCCTTTGTAATAAACTCTGTCTCTGAGATGGTATACAGTCTTGTCGTAGGAATAGTTCCTGCTGCTGCCGGCCACCTCGCTCACTGTATATTCATATACCCCCGGTTCCGTGTATCTCCAGACTCCGAACTCCATCTTTCCCTCGCCCTTTATCGATACCTCCTTGATACCGTTTCTGCTGCCTGCGGGCATAGGGTTCATCGGGTCGGTCGCCGTCAGCCGGAAGGTGAACACCTCCCTGCAGTTTTTCTCGCCCGTAACCTGCTTGGATACAGGCGGGTCCGTCTCGATGTAGTCCGCCGGACTGACTGCTATCTTAGGCACCGCCGTAACTGCAGTGTCCCAGCTGTTGCCCGCCGGATCTCTGACAATGTCCGGCACCAGCACCAGGAAGGGGTCCATGGCCGTGTACCTCGAGTCCGCATCGCTGTAGCCCGTAAGCTGCACCAGGTATGCTCCCGGTTCCAGATCCGCCAGCGTCATAGTTCCGTCCTCGCCCGTTGTTCCCGTGAAGTCCGGTTCCTTCTCTATGGCCGCGAAGGTTTTCGCCGCTTCATTGGACTCGCTCGCCGTCATTTCCTCCATGACGATTCCCGTGTCCGCGTATGGCGCCACCATTGTGTAATAGGCGCCCCGGTTCTTGGCCACCAGGTCCGCCACCTTGTTCACGGACAGCGAAGCCCCGGCGATTCCCGTCTCCGAGCCGTCAGGGTTGCTGCTCTGCATCTTCACCGTCAGGGAGTATGGCCCTCCCGGCAGGTCCGGCACCACGTCGTATTTGTCTGAAGCAAAGGCTGCAGGCGCCATCCCGGCGATTCCTATCAGCCCCGCTACCGCAAAAGCTAAAGTTTTCTTAATCAGTTTTTTTATCATCATTATCTCACTTTCATAAAAAGCAACTTGGACAAACCTGCGGCTCCTGCCGCAGTCTTCTCCCGGCTGTTTTTCATGCCATGCAGCCGGTTCTAAGAACCGGCTGCATATTTATCAGTTTCAGCAAGTCTCCAGCCTCAATATCCTCTTAATTGCTTAAGCTCTGCCGGAGCTTCTGTTTCTTCTCTTGAGAAGAACAACTGCTGCCACCATAATCAGTACACCGAGTATGGTGAAGATGTATGTTCCCATGCCGCCTGTTGAAGGAAGTCCGGGAACCTTGCTGTTAACGATGAAGGTGGTTTCTGCCTCGCTTGTGATGCCGGTTATAACGCCGCCTTCATAAGTGGCTGTATATGTTGATGTTGCTTCACCGTCAATAGTTACGGTATATGAATCCAGTGTTCCGTCATTGTTGTAGGAAGCTGCTATAACAACCTCGTATACGTGATCGTTGAGAGCGTATCCTGAATCTTCCGGAACTGCTGTCTCCTTCAGGTAGTATGTGCCTTCCTTGAGTCCTGTCATGCTCATGTAACCGTTAGCATTGGTAGTTGCTGACATTACCTTGGTCTTACATGCCTCATCGGAGAAGAGTCCGAAGGTAGCTCCTGCCAGAGCGTTGGTGTAGCTAACTTCTGTACTGCTTGTCTCGCTTCCCTGGTTCTCACCTGCACCGTTCTCGTCAACCTTGATCACTTCGTGAGTCTTCTTGTTAACATCTTTGTTCTTAACGCTCAGGTCGGCGTCAAGACCGAAAGTATATACGTAAGTCTTGTCTTCCTTGTCCGTCGTAGGTCCCGGCTGTCCGTTAGCTCCCGGTGCGTTAGTGAATGTCAGTGTAGCTGTATTGGTGTTAGCATCGAAGTTGTACTCTGCAGTATCCTTAACTACGGATTCGTAAGTTACTTCAACATTCAGATTGCCGCTAGCCAGAATGAAGTCGGAATCGAACTCAACTGTGAAAGTGTTGCCGTTAGCGTTTACAGTGTAGTCTCTGCCTTCAACTGCTACAACGTCACCTACTGTAACTTCAATGTTTTTAGCTTTCTCCAAACCTGCGCTCAGTGTATCGCTGATGTTGAATACTACATTTTTGTAGTGGTCGCTGTAGTCAGGAACAGTAGTTTCAATCCGGAACTTGACAGTGTCTCCTGCCGCTGCGGATCCGCCATTGCTGTTACCATTGCCCATGCCAACGTTGCTCTTGTCAATTGTAGGCTCACTGCTCTTGGCGTATGCAGTGCTGTTAAACTTAGTGTTGGCATCTACGCTTCCGTCCGGAGCATCGTAGTCAGCGCTGACAATCATAGGATTGTAAACCTTCGCTGAGTTTACCTTACTTACGAGAACCAGATACATACCAGCGTCAGGGTTTGAGTAGCTGTAGATTCCGTTTGCCTCAGTAAGGTTATAAGTCTTCAGCCCTGTGATTGTGCCGTTGGTAATTCCTGTAGCGATAGCCGTAATCTCAGCTGCTGTAGGGTTTGACAGGTCTTTGATGGTAACGCCATTGGCTGCTACCCAGCTGCCGTTTCCTTCATCCACAATCTGATAAGCCGTTACAGTAGCACCTGATTCCACGTTTTCAACATTTATGGAATCGTCCTGCACAGGCGCAGCGAATGAAGTAACGCCCATTGTCAGGGCTACCGCCAGTGACAGGAACAGTGTTCCCACACGCTTTAGCCATTTGCTTTTCATTTTCTTCCTCTCTTTCTTTAACTTTTAATGCTGTGGCTTGCTCTAACTTTTTTTGCCAGAAGTATTATCAGAACCAGCGTGATTACCGCGGCTATTATCATGGCCAGCCACAGGTAAGGCGAGACTACCTGCCCCGCTTCATCCGGTTCGTATTTCACCCTGTGGCCTCTCACGAGTAGCCGGTGGGTGTTGACCGAATATGGGGTGCAGGTGAACAGGGTAACCAGGTCCCTGTCTTCTTGAATCTGCAGCTCGTCCAGACAGTCGGGCTTCACGACTTTTATCTGATCCACCTCATATGCAAGTGTTTTATCTAAAATAAAGAGATAGAATCTATCCCCTTTTTTTAGCTGATCCAGATCGGTGAAAAGCTTGGCCGTCGGCAGACCTCTGTGCGCGGCGATTACCGCATGTGTGCCTTTGCCTCCCACGGGAAGACTCGTTCCCGCAATATGACCGCAGCCCTTCTCCAGCACGGCTTCGCTTGTGCCGTGATATATGACCAGTCTCTGGTCAATCTCCGGTATCTCTATATATCCCATGACTCCGTTCCCCGAAGGGTTCAGGAGGCTTTTGTACTGTCTGTTCTCCCGGGAATCCTCCTCGAAGGGATCCAGAAGTACGTTCCCCTTGTGTTCTGTGTTGTAGCGGCGGGCTGCTTCCCATTCCTCGCGGAGCTCATCCTCCGACATGCTGTCCGTGTCATCTGCGTATTCGCTGACCACAGACTCCCACACGAGCCGGTTCCAGAGGTCGCTTATCATGGGGTAGAGCATCACCAGGAGGCCTGCTGCGAACAGCAGAACCAGCCCGGCGGTCATCAGCTTCCCGCCCTTCTTTTTACTGTTTTTCATCTTATACTATCATCTGTTCCTTTCACCGGATCAGCTGCGACACGAACGGCCACTTTCACGACACGAACGGCCTGTAATCGTCAGAGCATTCTCACCCGCCCTTCGACGAAGTCCTTCTCCGCATGTTTCTCGTCCAGGTGTCTCACTTCCTCGCACCTGCCGATGAGCTCGTCTATGGACTCGGGAGCGATGCTGCTCCTGCACACTATGCCCACGGACAGGGTGGTCTCGCCGCCGCAGTCTATAATCGTCTTCCTGTAGAGCTCCTTCAGTCCCGCCACGTATTCCTCCGTGTTCACCGGCTCTGTGAGCAGGTAGTAGAAGGTATTCTCCGAAACTCTGTATATGCTGACCCTCTCACGGGTGTAGCTCTCTATAACCTTCACGGCGGTGGTTACTGCCTTATCGAGACATTCCATGCCGCACTTGTTCTTAATGTATTCCGTATGGTTCACACTGAGAGAGACGAAAGCATAAAAGTCCTCGTCCTCCATCTTCTTCCTGTCCTCCTGGAACAGGTTTCTGTTAAAGGCGCCTGTTGTCAGGTCCTTGTAGGCAAGGTGGGATATCTCCTCGTTTTTCTCCTGGAGATATCTGATCTGATACTTCCTGGCAATACGCTTCTCTCTGTATCCCGCAAAGAGGGTATATATTAGAATTCCCAGGACCACCGCCAGCACCATGAAGATTACACGCACCTTGGGATTCTCGGTGAAGGTGTACTCCTGCTTCACCTTGACGGTGAGTCTGTCCAGCACTTCATCCTCTCCCGGCTTGAGTGCCCTGAGGGTGTAACTGTATTTCCCTCCGCCCAGGTTCGTATATCCCACGGCGGCACCTTCGCCTTCATCTATTATGTCCGGACTTTTGTCCACGCCCTTCATGTAGTACTCCAGGCTGTATTCCTGCGGTATGAAGCTTATGGCCCTCAGGTCGAAATCAAGTCTCCTCGTTCCCGCCGGAGCTTCCGCTTCACTCCCGCCGCTGTATATCTCATGTCCGTCGCTGCTGATGGAGTTGACGTAAAGGCGAACCTCTCTCTCGATAATCTCTTTATCCAGATCAAGCGTTCCCACTCCGTTGACTCCGCACATGTAGAGAGTTCTCCCCTCCACGTAGTTCCCCGAATTGGCCGTGAAATCAACGGGCAGTCCCATATCCTTGCTGTATTTCGTATATCTGACATTTTCACCGGCGAGGAGCTTCTTCTCGTCGAATCTGAAGAGACCGTTTCCCGCCAGGATGAAAGCCTCGCCATCATCGCTTCTGACGAAGTCCAGACTGTTCACGTAGGGAATCGATGAAACTCCGCTGACTTCGCCGGCTTCATCCACACAGCAGACGCCGGCGCCCGTAACCACCCACATGTATCCTTCTCTGCATGCGGCGGTAAGCTTCATCACCACATTGGACGGGAGCTTGTCCGCGGAGGTTATATTGGCGGTAACCGTCTTGTCGTTTATAACGTATATGCCGTCGCCGTCCGTGGCCGCATATATGAGGCCGTCATTGCCCTCCTCCAGGTCCATGATTCGCATTTCCTTCAGACTTCCGTCTGCAGGCAGCATGGCGATTTTATCACCCGAAATCAGGAAAGCCCCCGACTCGGTTCCCGCTATAATGTCTCCGTCTGATGTCTCGGCGATGCACCTGACCTGGTTCTCCGCCATGGTTGAATCCTTCGCCGCGAAAACCTTCACGCTGCCGTCGGCACCGCGTCTGATAAGGCCCTTCTCCCAGGTGGCTATCCACAGGTCGCCGGCAGATGATTTGTACAGGCATCTGACTCTCTCCTCATCGCAAAGTCCTCCCAGAGCCTCGTCCTCCGCCTGCTGCCCGTCTTCATAGCAGTAAAGTCCGTCATCCCTGCCCACATAGAGTTTGTCATCAAAGGTGAGCAGGCTGTTCACCGGTGCCGCCACATCCATATATTCTCCCGGGCTGGAGAAGTTGTTCTCATAGAGCTGCATGAGGCCTTCTCTCGATGAGGCGAACCAGAAGCCGCCCTGGTAATCCATGCAGGCGCTCTCCACGGAATCCGCCATGGGGAAATCCATACTCGTCAGCCGGCCCTTCTCCAGAAGGGCTATTCCGTTGTCACTGCAGACCCAGAAGCTTCCCTCGCTGAACTCGTATATTCTGTTTATATCCGTAAGCGTCGCATCATAAGCTACATCGCTCACTTTTCCCGACTTGCTTATCTTCAGCAGGCGCCCCTGCTCCGTGCCGGCATAGAAGCTGCCGTCGGCGCTTCCGTCACAGCACCTGAGCACGTCCTCTTCAGGAGCGAATATGCCCCTCTTTCCCAGTCGGCCTTTGCGGATAAACATGGCCTCGCCGCTTTTGGCCACCGCCAGGCATACTCCGCTGTCCAGGGATGCCATATCGCGGAAGCTCTCTTCCTCAGTCCCTTCTATGGGCTGCGCCCCGGCTTTAGGATTTTGCGGGTCAATTATAAATATGCCCGCCTTCGTCCCCGCCAGCAGTCTGCCGTCTATATCAAAGGCGAAACGGCTGGTCACCAGGGACAGGGGATTGTCGCTGTTTATGTGGCAGCTGCGGAATTTCTCGCCGTCGTATATGTATATGCCGTCGCCGTTGGTTCCTATCCAGAGATTGCCTTCCTCATCCTGAGTTATGTCTATGACGGAGACGGTGTGTTCCTCTATCCTGTAGTGTTTGAAGTCGCTGCCGTCGTACCTGACCAGGCCCATGTAGCCGCCGATCCAGAGGAAGCCCTCCCGGGACGAGAAGACGCAGTTCGCCGCAGTTCCCTCCAGGCCGTTGTCCGAGTTGTAAACTTTTTTCACGTAGTCGCACTTGTACTCCAGAGCCCTGTCCGTCGCAGCCGATGCCGTGTCCGTGCAAAGGCCCGCGAAAACCGGCAGTATGAGCAGCACAGCTATCAGAAGTCTGTATCTCCTCATTTCTCTCCTCCCGGGAACAGCACTGCCAGCTGGAAGGTTCCCTTTTCTCTGGTTACGGATACGTATCCTCTGTATTTTTCTGCCGCTTCTCTGATGCTTGACAGGCCGATGCCGTGAAGCTTCTTGTCCTTCTTGCCTGTCTTCAGACCACCGCCCTCATCTTCAGGCGCAGTGTTCCTGAAGTAAAGCATCACGTCCTCCTTGTTCCTTCCCGCTCTTATTCGGATCTCTCTGTCGCCGCCCTCGATCTTCTCGCAGGCCTCGATAGAATTCATTATGGCGTTGACGAATATGGCGTTCATATCGTCTTTCGCCAGGAAGTTCAGGCTGTCCTCCTCTATTTCCACATCCAGGGTAATTCCTCTGTTCTCGCATATCCGCCGGCTGTCGAAGAGTATGCTGTCCAGAACAGGGTTGCCCGTATGGTAGAACTTTCTCATGGACTCCAGCTTCTCCTCCGTGGATCTCACGTAGCTTTCGATATCCTCGCGGTTTTCGCCTTCGCCCGCCTCCAGTATCATGAGCTTGTTCTTCATGTCGTGGTAAAGCCGACGTATGTTGCGGTGTTCCTCCTCCATGCTCATGTAATATTCATACATGTTGACTGCCGGAGCCTCCCGTTTCTTCTGTTCCTTACGGTCCTCGGTACGCATAACAAGCACGAGCAAAGCCCCATAGCTGACTGCCGTCCCGGCGAGAATGAGCAGTGCCATCTGAGGATTGAGATTAAGCCAGAAATAATCCTCCACTGTTTTCAGCTGGAGGATTATGGTGATTATGCTTTTGCTGTCCTTCCTGTTCTCTATCAGTACGATGGCCGAAAGCGTTATAAACTGGGCCATCACGGTAGCTGTCAGACAAAGTGCCGCGCCTATGAGCTGGGAGTCTCCGTTCATCTCCAGAATCTGTTCCGGATACTCGTAGCACACTGCTGCCACTATTAGGTCGGCGACTACCGTCACCGCCAGGCATATGACTCCCTTAAGGGCTGCGATTCTGTCCATTTCGCCCATCTTGTTCAGCAGGGCCGACGCGCCTGCGAAGAAGAGAAGCAGCAGCACTGCCGTGGGCAGCCCGGCAAGAGCCGCGCCTGCAGACATACCTGCGGCTACGGCCAGCAGAACCTCCAGGAATAAGGGTTTCTCTTCCCTGGCCATTGTCACCGCTCGGGTCAGTCCGCACATGCAGAGAAAAAATCCTGCTGCGTCGGCTATTCCCGCCAGAATATATACGATCATCATCATATGGCGTCGCTCCAGTACTTGATGTACTCCTCCTTAAAGGCGTCTGCCCGCCTCCTGCTCAGGGGCACAGTGCTGCCGTCTGTCATCGTTATCTCGCTGTTTGTATATCTGTCCACTTTTCTCATGTTTATGATGTAGCTCCTGTGGGGCATGAAGAAGCTTTTGCCGTCCAGGGCTTCGTTTAGCTTCACCATGCTGCCGTTCCACCGGTAGGTATTCTCGTTGCAGCGAATCCACACCTTGTGTCCCAGAATCTCTATGGTGAGTATGTCCCTGTACGGAACCGCGTACTTCTCGTTCTGAAACTCCAGATTCAGCTTGTCCTCGCCGCCGTAAAGTCTGTCGGCGACGGCATCCATGGTCTCCGTGAACTCCTCGTCCTTCAGCGGCTTCAGCAGATATCTGAAGGCTTCAACCTTGAAGCTCTCGAAGACGAATGAGCTGAAGGCGGTCAGAAACACGATAATAACAGAGGTATCCCGCTTTCGTATTTCCTCCGCCGTCTTCAGTCCGTCTGTTCCGGGCATTTCAACGTCCAGGAATATGACGTCCGTCTGCTCCGGATAGTTCTCCAGGAGCTCGTCTCCCGTGCTGTATTCGCTGCAGCTTATCTCCAGATTGTTTCTTATGGAGTATGCCGCTATCTTGTCCCTCAGTGACACTCTGATTTTCTTCTCGTCGTCACATATTGCGATTTTCAATTCGAATCACCTCTTGGCTATTTCCCTCATATAGGCTTTCTCCGTGATTCCCACCGCGCTGCAGAGCTGCGGCAGGCACTGGCTGTACTCTTCGTTGTCCGTTATCTGTCTGATGGTCGTGCATACCTCTCTGATTTCAGGCGGCTTGTTTCCCTGCTCCACCATTTTCTCGCAAAGGCTCTTAAGCAGGCTGTTCTCCGCCCTCAGTGCCTTGATCGTTTCCGTCCTGGTTTTCATTGTATAGTTTCTGCTGCCCAGCACGCCCGCCTTGTACGACTCTCTCCATCTGGCCGAAGCTCTCTCAATACGCTTGCTTCCCAGAACCTTAACGTCGAATCCGTGGTCCTTGAAAATCTTGCTCGGCTTCTTGCCTCTGTTGTATTCATCTACAAATATGTTCTTGAATTCGTTCGTATAGATGACCCTCTTCTCATCCACATCGCTGACATATGGGTTCATCTTAAGCTGCGCAATTTCTTCCTCGGTAAAATATCCTCTGCCCATTTCACATGTCCTCCTGTTTTTGATGCATTATACCCCCACCCTCATTCCCAAATCGTTCTGAAACCGTTCCTTATTCGTTTCAACAGGGGGCACGGGCGAAAAAATATGCGAGGACGGTTTCGTGTGATTGTACAGAGATATTGCGCTTTCTTGATTTATAGCGCTAAAGATTTCTGACAAGAACAGCAAAATCCACGCCCTTCTTGTCAGCGCCCCGGTCCAGGCTCAGCTAAATTCTGACAAGATTCTGCTGATAAGGGGATGTTTTGTCAGAACAGCGGAGGATAACAGAACAGATTCTTCCCAACTCTCTCACGATTTCTCTTTCAACACTCGTGCAGGTCGGATTTTCTGACAAAGCATATTGCAATCCCACGGTTCTTGTCAGAAAATCCCTTAGCTTTGAGTCAGAGTCTGACAAAATATTTGTGAGGGCAGGTGTTTTGTCAGAAATCACCGGAAACAAAACCGGAAACAAAAACAGAGAGAGCTACGGCTGATTAAGCCGTAACTCTCTCTGTTTTTGTTCTTATTCCTCGCCGTAGCTGATGCCGTCCAGTTCGGCGGCGGTCATTTCGCCCCAGCTGTAATTCGTCATGTAAACGCCGCGGTAGAGATTATCGCTTCCGGGCACACCGTCCAGAAAGTCGTAGAGGTCGCATCTGACTTTGCCTGTATCGATGCGGCGCTTACCGCGCACGGATATGAGGATATTCTCTATGCCGTACTTTGACAGCTCATCTTTAAGCCGCATAAAAACCTTGCGGAGGCGGCTCATGGTTTTGTCGTCGGCATTCTCATCCTCCCAGAGGCAGCTTATGGCTTCACGGGATGTTACGAAGCCGCCGCGCCTGTCGACGAGAAGGGCCAGAAGCTCTTTGGCCTTGCGGCTTTTGAATGGGATGGGCTCTCCGTCCACGAAGATTTCGAAATAGCCGAAGGTTCTTATGAATACCCGATTCTTCATGGGATTTTCTCCGGCCCGCCGGCTCTTCTCCAGGTGCTGCTCTTCCTCCGTCTCCAGTATGTTGAAGCAGAATATACCGTTCCTGCTGTCCAGATATATCACTGTGGCCATACATCTGAGAGGTTTCTTGCCGTTGATTACGGTAAACTCAATGTGCCCCGCCTCGGGAATCTCGTCGGAATCGTCACCGCTCCGCCTGAAGCTCTTGATAAACTCCATCATCCTCGCCCTGTCCTCCGCGTTCAGTGCATTGTCACAGAAATATTTCAGCCCATCATCCAGGACTATCCTCAGCCTTGTAACGCTATCCGGCATTATGTGGTATTTGTCATGGATACATTTCACCGTGCGGTCCTCCAGAGCGAACTCGAAGGCAACATCATAGGCATCGGTGATGGCTTTCTTGAGTCTGCGATTCTTCTCCTCCGCATCCTCCTTCGCCTTATGCTCCGGTTCAAAGAATATCCCCTTGTATTCAACTCCGGTCTTGAGAACCTTCGTGCCTACCCAGCCCAAAAGCGTCTTCCTGCTTCCGTCACAGCAGGACACCTCAGTCTCCAGGCTGACGGGCGTCTCTTTAATTCGCGCCTCACGGAGCTTCACTCTCACATTGTCACGCTCTTCGAAGGGGAACATGAAATATATATTATTCTCTATATAATCCAGCTTCTCCTCGTTCTCGGCAGTTGTCCCGAGAAGCTCCTTCATATAATCGTTCATATATGTCAGATGAGGAAATCGCTCCATGGTGAAGCGTATAACCCCACAGGGAAAATCACCGATTGCATTATCTATTGTCGCTGTACTGTCCAGATTCATTGAGCCCCCTTTCTCCATTCCTCATTCCCGTGCAGTTATCGTTCCTCTTGTTTATTATTATACACACCATCCGTTCCTTTATCGTCCCATATACCCCCCCCCAGGCATTTTTGCGATTCCCAGTGTGTCGCGATTTTTCAACCTTTGCAAGGGTTTTTGTCAAATTCAGACATATTAATTCAAAAATTATATTTATTCACACCGTGACAAAACCACAAAAAAAGACCCCCTGTTATGGGAGTCTCGTGACTGTTTTTCATGGTTTTCAGGCTTTGCCGTAGCCGCAGTTCGGGAAGGTGCAGGTCTCGCAGTTGAGGCATAATCCGCCGTGTGCCAGCTTGTTTATATCCTCCTTGGTGACACGTTCCCCGGCCAGAAGTCTGGGCACGATCAGGTCGAATACGCTGGTACGGCTGTACATTACGCAGCCCGGAAGTCCCACTACAGGGACATCACCTATATACGAAAGCATGAACATTGCTCCCGGCAGTACGGGCGCACCGTAGCTCACCACTTCGCCGCCGGCCAGTCTTATGCCTGACGGAGTTCTGTCGTCGGGATCCACGGACATTCCTCCGGTGATTCCTATGATATCCATTCCATCGTCGACCAGCTGTCTGATGCAGCCGGCAATCATCTCCTCATCATCGTCGGCGAAGAGCTGCTTGCAGACTTTGCTCCCCAGTTCTCCGAATTTCCTGACGAGAACCGGTCCGAAGGCATCCTCGATGAGTCCGTTGTAAACCTCGCTGCCCGTGGTGACAACGCCAACCTTCAGCTCCCTGAGAGGCCTGATTTCGACGATAGGTTCATCGCCCAGAATCGCCTCCGCCTTCTGCATAACCTCCTCGCTCACGAAGAGGGGTATTATTCTCGTTCCCGCCAGCTTCTCGCCCGCGCGTACGACTCTGTTCTCGTGAATTGTTGCGAACATTATCTCGTCCTGGGCAACCAGGCGGTAGAGCTTCTCTCTGTCTATCTTGAGAAGTCCGTCAACCTCCGCTCTGAGCTCGATCTTGCCCTCGGACGGTTCAGTGAGTCTGATTCCCGGACCCGCCGCTCTCGAGGCGATTCTCAGCGCCGCTTCATTCTCGTGAACATCAGTGTCGTCCTTCTCCAGAACGTAAAGATGCCTCTTTCCCATGGACAGAAGCACAGGCACATCCTCCTCCGTGAGAACGTAGCCCTTCTTGAACCTGGCGCCTTTGTACTCGCCGGGTATTATCTGAGTCAGGTCGTGGGCCAGCACTGTGCCGACAGCCTGTTCAACCGCAACTTCCTTCAATTAAATCACCTTGCCTTCCTTAAGTGTTATGTTCTTATCCGCGAACAGTTCCGTTTCTCTGTGATTATGCGTGATCAGGATTGTGGGGATCCGCAAAGTCTCCCTGAACTTCCCGAATTCCTCGTATATCCTGGACTTCGTGTTCTCATCGAGAGCCGAGAATGGCTCGTCGAGGAGGAGCAGGGACGGCTTGGTCACCATGGCGCGCGCCAGAGCGACTCTCTGTTTCTCGCCGCCTGATATTGATGTGGCGCTTTTGTCCGCCAGATGGCTGATTCCCAGAGTCTCCATCATATTATCCGCATAGGCGAGTAGCTCCTTTCGCTCGCTCCGCCTGCAGTATTCCTTCATGTTCTTCACTCCGTAGAGCACGTTCTGTCTCACCGTCATATTGGGAAACAGGGCGTAATTCTGAAACAGATACCCTATATTCCGCTTCTCTGTGGGAACGTTCACCTTATCAGTATGACTGAAGAGGACCCTGTCGTCAACCGTGATTTTTCCCTCATCGGGGGTCACTATTCCCGCCAGGCAGTTGAGGATCGTGGTCTTGCCCGCACCCGAGGCTCCCTCTATTACCAGGAGCTCGTTTCCCATCGCAAAATCCACGTCCAGGGTGAAGTAATTTAACTGTTTCACTAGTCTGAAGGCTATACCCATTATAGATCACCTTTGAATGTTTTCTCTGTGGTTCTTTTTCTTCAACCACATGTTCAGCCCGAATACCAGGGCGAAGCTGAAGAACACCATGACGATGACCAGGTTCATGGCCTCGTCTTCTTTACCTGTAACTACTGAATAATATATGGCTGTAGGAATTGTCTGGGTTCTTCCCGGTATGTTGCCCGCCAGCATGAGCGTGGCACCGAACTCTCCCAGCGCTCTGGCGAAGGTCAGCACTATACCGCTGACGATTCCGGGGCCGGAGAGAGGGAAGGTAACCGTTCTGAAAACCTTGAAAGGGCTGCTCCCCAGGGTTCTCGCCGCCAGCTCCAGGCTGGGGTCCACACTCTGGAAGGCGCCCTTGGCATTCTGATACATTAAAGGCAGTGCCACAACACTTGCCGCTATAACGCAGGCAATCCAGGTGAAAACCACCTGGACACCGAATGTATCGAGAAGAAAGGCTCCGATAGGGCCTCTCTTCCCGAAAAGTTTCAGAAGCAGATATCCTACAATAGACGGCGGCAGAATCATGGGGAGAATAAGTATCGTCTCCCAGATATTCTTGCCGGGCACCCTTCTCTTGGTGAGCAGATACGCGAAGAACACTCCCAGGAAAAAGGCTATTACCGTTGCCAGCAGGGCAACCCTTATCGATAGAATAATCGGTTCAAACATTTGTCTCCTGTCTTACAGTACTGTGAATCCGTACTTCTCAAATACTTCCTTGGCGAAATCTGTCTTCAGGAAATCGAAGAAATCTGCAGCTGCATCAGCTTCCGGTGCCTCTGCCATGATTGCTGCCGGATATACTATCGGGTCGTGAAGCTCAGTATCAACGTCTCCGATAATAGCGCCGTTCTCCTCATCGAGAAGGAGAGCGTCGGTTCTGTATACGAATCCGCAGTCAGCGTCGCCTGTCTCAACATAGTTCAGAACAGCCTTAACGTCCTTGGCGTAAACGATCTTGTCTGAAACCTGATCCGTGATTCCCATGTTGTCGAATACCTGGCCTGCATACTTGCCTGCAGGAACTGTCTCAACTTCGCCGATAGCGATGCTCTCAACATCACCTGAAGTGAGGGAGTCAACTGTGATGACGTCCTTCTTCTCTGCAGTTGCAACCAGTGTCAGAGTGTTGCCCAGAAGGTCAACTCTTGTGTCCGCCTGGATCATATCCTCATCCTCCAGCTGGTCCATGTTGGCCTTTGATGCTGAAATGAAGATGTCGCAAGGTGCTCCGCCTTCGATCTGCTGTACCAGATCTCCTGAGCCTGCATAGCTCGGTGTGATTGTGCAGTCAGCATCCTTCTCGTACTCTGCGATGATCTCATCGAGAGAATCAGTCAGGCTGGCAGCCGCCAGTACTATAACCTCAGGCTTGTCTCCGCTGTTGTCAGCTTCTTCTCCGCCGCAGCCGGCCAGAAGCATCATGGACATAGCCATAATGAGCGTTGTTGCTATGGCAATAATTTTTTTCATATGTTTTTTCATAAGGTCCTCCTCTTCCTTTGAGTAAAATCAGTGTTTTAATTATACTCCTCTCTTAGCCGCAGAATGTTGTTATAACAACATTTTCTGCCGCCAAATTTGTTATATTAAGAATATGATAGATAATTACGGAAGAAATATTGATTACATGCGAATTTCGGTTACGGAGCTCTGCAATCTCCGCTGCCGCTACTGCATGCCGGAGGAGGGCGTGGCCAAGCGGTCCCATAAGGATATCATGTCCTTCGAGGAGATTGTCAGCGCCGCGGAGGCTGCCGCACATCTGGGAATCAGGAAGCTGAGAATCACAGGCGGCGAACCTCTCGTGTGCCGGGGCATCGTGGCCCTCTGCAGAGAGCTTGCCTCCATTGAGGGCATTGAGGAGCTGTGCATAACAACCAACGGAACTCTGCTTGTGGATTTTGCGCGGGAGTTGCGTGAGGCCGGCGTGGACAGACTGAATATAAGCCTGGACACTCTGAACCCGGAGAAGTACCGCTACATCACCCGTCTGGGCAATCTGGACGAGGCGCTGGCGGGAATCGACGCGGCTTTTGAGGCAGGGTTCACGGGCATCAAGATTAACAACGTGCTCACCGGCGGCTTCAACGATGATGAGATTGAGGATTTCGTCGCTCTGACCCGTGACAGGGATCTGGAAGTGCGCTTCATCGAGCTCATGCCTATCGGCGGCGGCATCGGATTCGATCCGGAGAATTTCATCAGCTGCCGTCATGTACTCGAGCGTGTGCCGGAACTGGAATCCCTGGAGATGAGCGACGGTGTGGCGAACATTTACCGGCTGCCGGGCGCGAAGGGTCGCGTCGGGCTCATACGCCCAATCAGCTGCGAGTTCTGCGACAGCTGCAACAAGATTCGACTCACCGCCGACGGGATGCTTAAACCGTGTCTACACTCGGACCGGGAGATTTCCCTGAGGGGCAAAGGCCCCGGCGAGCTGGAGGATGTCATTCGCAGCGCAATTCTCGAAAAACCGGAAACGAGGAGCCGGCTTGACGCGGATAATCCGAGCAGAGCCGGACGTGACATGAATATGATAGGAGGCTGAATATGAGCGATTTCACGCATTTTGACGATTCGGGACGTGGCAGAATGGTCGATGTGGGCGGCAAGGAGGTCACGGAGCGCAGGGCCACGGCGGCGGGACGAGTTCTCGTTAACCGGGAGACCTTCGAGCTGATTGCCACAGGGGGCATGAAGAAGGGCGACGTGCTGGGCACGGCTCAGGTGGCAGGGATTATGGCGGCCAAGAAGACCTCGGAGCTTGTTCCTATGTGCCACCCTCTCATGATTACGGGAGTGGATATGGATTTCAACCTCAATGAGGAGGATCTGGCCGTGGAGATTCGCGCCACAGTCAAATGCCGCGGCGTTACGGGCGTTGAGATGGAGGCGCTGACTGCAGTGTCGACTGCGGCTCTCACCGTCTACGATATGTGCAAAGCCGTTCAGAAGGATATGGTAATTGACCGCATCTGTCTTCTCCACAAGTCCGGGGGCAAGAGCGGAGATATAAATCAGGAGGAATTATGGAATACAAAGCAGCTGTAATAACTATGAGCGACAAGGGTTCCCAGGGTCTCAGAGAGGATACCGCCGGCGACACGGTGGTGCGCATGCTGGAGGAGAACGGCTGGGATATTATCTACAGAACTATGATTCCCGATGAACGGGATATGATAGAAAAAGAACTGGCAGACTGTGCCGACAGACTGAATCCTGCTCTCATAATCACCACGGGAGGAACGGGATTCTCGCCGAGAGATGTCACACCGGAGGCGACTCTGGCCGTTGTGGACAGAGTGGTTCCCGGAATCCCGGAGGCAATGAGGGCCGCCAGCGTCAGGATAACACCCATGGGAATGCTCTCACGCTCCGCTGCGGGCATTCGGGGCAACACACTGATAGTTAACCTTCCGGGCAGCAAAAAAGCCGCCTCAGAGTGTCTGGAGGCCGTTATCGAGCCTCTCGCTCACGCTGCAGACATGCTTCAGGGCCCGAAGGCGGACTGTGCGACGATTCATCTCCCTCACGGAGTCGTGAAGGCGGTCTGCATCAGCGAGGAGAAGGGTGAGCAGAAGCACGACATCGGCGAAGCCGTCCTCGTTGAGGAACACGGTATCGACGGAGACGCTCACGCAGGCAAGTGGCACAGACAGGTAAGCCTTCTTGCCGTGGAGAGTGTGGCCAAGGTTCAGAAGGCTCTCAACTTCGAGCTTAAGGCCGGTGATTTCGCCGAAAACATCCTCACAGAGGGAATCGAGCTCTACACCCTGCCTGTTGGAACAAAGATGACCATCGGCGATGCCGAGGCCGAGGTAACCCAGATCGGCAAGGAGTGCCACCAGGGCTGCGCCATCAGAGAGCTGGCCGGTGACTGCGTAATGCCTAGAGAGGGAATATTCGTGAGAGTACTCAAGGGCGGCCGCGTCAAGATCGGAGATAAGGTTCAGGTTACAGAGATGTAGATTGGATATGTGAAAAAAGGATTACGGTGCAATATAATGAAGGTTGTCCATTTTTGTTAAGATTGAGAATAATGGACAATTTCTTGTCCAACTGATAGCGTTGTTACTGATATGGACAATAGTTGCTTTTGTTTTTGCCCTTTTCTCACTATTTCATAAAAAAAAAGGGGGGAATAACTGTCAATATATGGCAATTATTCCCCTTATGTTTGTCCATTCATAGAAAGAACAAATTAAATGGACAGCGGTTTGTCCACAGAGCGTGATTTTAACTAAATTGGACAATCAATTCTTGTTTTCCTTTAATCAACCCTTCTCGTGCAGACCTGTTAGTGTCCGCAGTGGCCGTTGCCGCAGCCGTGTATTCCGCAGGCCTGACCTTCGGCATGGTGCTCGTGGCTGTCACACTGAACATCCGGGTTGAAGTTCAGCTTACCTTCGGCAAAGGCCTTTGCGGCATCATCCGCCTTGCCGGATACTCCGCCGTAAATCTTGATGCCGGCTGCCGCCAGAGCCATCTTCGCTCCGCCGCCGATTCCGCCGCATATCAGAACGTCAACCTTCAGGGCGCTGAGAACATCTGCCAGAGCGCCGTGGCCGCTGCCCTCGGTTCCGACCACTTCGGAGGCGACAATCTTCCCGTCCTCCACGTCATATATCTTGAACTGTTCCGTATGTCCGAAATGCTGAAAAACCTCTTCATTCTCGTAAGTTACTGCTATTCTCATGATACTTTCTCCCTTCGGTTTATCATATTGCCGGCTGTAGGTGCGTTTGAAGCAGCTTCGCTTCCCGCAGGTTTCACTCTGCCCGTTGCAAAGCCAGAAGTTGCCGCCTTCTATCCTTAAGGGGCGGCCTTCGACTATGGACTCGGCCAGCTTCCTCCTGGCGCTGTCGTAGATGCGCTGGACACTGGTTCTGGCGATCTGCATGAATTCGGCGCATGCCTTCTGATCCAGGCCCTCCTTGTCGATAAGCCGGATTGTCTCGTACTCGTCGACAGCCAGAATTACAGGCTCCTTCATCTGATCATTCGCCTTATCTGACTCGTCTCTGATCGGTGAAAACTCCAGAGTTGCAGGGAAGTGACATACCTTCCTGCATTTCATCGGTCTGGCCATCATTAACACTCCTTCGGCAATATTACTTTAGCTGATGGTTATAGTATACACGAGTTATGGGCATATGTCTATTATAACCTAATAATCCAGACTGTCATCATTCATCAGGAAATCAAACAAGTCAATCGTCATTATGCCTTTTTCGTCTCTCATTACCTTAAGTCCATTTCTGGTAACCACGATTTTCTTAAACGAATCATCTATATAATACAGGGACTTCTTTTCCTGCATCTGCTTCTCCGGAAGATCCATTGAAAGAGCAGACTGAAGATAATACTTTCTACTGCCAAGAGTTGCTATGAAATCAACTTCTAAAGACTTCCTGGCATATATTGCATGATTATTTTTATCCTTTCTTCCTGTATCCTCAGTTATGTTCATTTCTCCGACATCAACGTTGAAGCCTCTATATCGCAATTCATTATACAAAATATTTTCCATTATGTGCGTTTCCTCTATTTGCCTAAAATTCAGTCTCGCATTGCGCACACCGATATCCTCAAAATATATTTTGAATGGTGAGTCTATATATTTCCTGCCTTTTATATTATACTTTCCTGCACACCTGATAACAAAAGCATCACAGAAATGATCAATAAACCGGGAGATTGTTTCTGAAGATATGTCCCCATGCCCGAGGCTTTTGAATGTATTGGCAATTTTGTTCGGGTTTACCGGTGAACTTATGGTCGACGCCAGAATATCAAATGTATCTGATAATTCCTGTTTCTTGCGAACTTCATTTCTTTGAATGATATCCTTAAGATAGGTTTCAGTCGTAAGGTTCTTCAGATATTGAATACGCTGCTCTTCATCCTGCATCGCCGCAACAAGAGGGATTCCGCCTGTCACGATATAATCAGCCCATGCCTTGTGAATATCTTCCCCTCTGCCATTCACATATTCGGAAAATGTCAGCGGCTGTACATGTAATTCGCAGCTCCTGCCCTTAAACTCCGTAGCTATATCTGAAGACAAAAATTTCGAATTTAAACCCGTAGCATATACGTCCAGATTATGATGCCGTAAATAGCTGTTAAGTGTCCCGACAAAATTCTCCAGCATTTGCACTTCATCCAGGAACAAATAAAAAGATTCCTCTTCATTGATCAAAGATGCTATATATCTCCTGAATACTTTCGCATTGATAAAGTATCCGTTTCTTCTGTCTTTGATTTTGACAGCTTCTCCATCAGCAAATGCATCAAGTCTATCTATATCTTCATCCGAATCAAATGCAAAACGAATTATTCTTTCCTTTGGCACACCTTCTCGTAGAAGGAATCTATAGAACAGCTCATTTAAGAGGTATGACTTTCCTGCACGTCGTGTGCCGGTGATAACTTTCACCAACCCGTTCCAACGCATTGATGCAAGTCGTTCAACATATCTGTCCCTGTAAAATATCATTTGATACCTCCAACTATCTTGAATCGCTTACAGTACTGTGATGATTATAATATAGATTTGCATGTATTGTCAAAGTCACCTCAAAATCTGCAACTAAAAAGTCCGGAACAACTTATGTTCCGGACTTCATCCGTGGTGATCCTACCGGGAATCGAACCCGGGTTACCGCCGTGAAAGGGCGGTGTCTTGACCGCTTGACCATAGGACCAAAATAAGCGGCAACGTCTTGCTTTCCCAGGCGGTCGCCCACCAAGTATCATCAGCGCTAAGGAGCTTAACTTCTGTGTTCGGTATGGGAACAGGTGTGCCCTCCTTGCTATAGTCACCGCATATTTTCTAAGTATTCATCTAGTGAACACTCAAAACTGAATATAATTTGTGCTTCTATCCTTGAAAACCTCTCTGGTCAAGTATTCGACCTATTAGTATCGGTCAGCTTAATACATTACTGCACTTACACCTCCGACCTATCAACGTGATAGTCTCTCACGG